>JAVEVD010000129.1:0-3601 GCA_034005205.1 Steroidobacteraceae bacterium
GGCGCCGCCGAAAGACCCACAGGGCAGCCCGCCGGCTTGGCGGCGCCGCACCGCCGCCACGGAAAATGCGGAATGGGGCCCACCCGACGGCGGGTAACATGACTTCGCTACGACGCGAGAGCCCGCCCAGGGGATGAAGCGCCGCGCGGGGCGCGGCGCTCGTGCACGAATTACGGGGCGCCGGGGGTTTACGTGGGCAGCACTGGCCGCGGCGGCGGCGAATCTAGAGCATCTTTTTCCGAGCCGGCGACCAGCCGCTGCGCGCCAAGCGGCGGGCGCCCGATGTGGGCGGTCATCGCGCTCGAGGACTTGCCGGGGGCTGCGCTGTTTCTCGACGAGCAGGGCCGCATCGCCGACGCCAATACCCGCGCTGCGCGCATTTTCCGCCGGCGTCGCCGCGAGCTGCGCGGTCACGCGCTCGCCGAGCTGATCCCCGAATGGGAGACCCTCGATCTGACTGGCCTGCTCGCCGGACGGCGAGTCGAGTTGACGGGTCTACGCAGCGACGGCGCGCGCATCGCGCTGCGCGTGAGCGCGCGCGCCGTAGAGACCGAGGGCGCCCGCACGCTCGTATTCCTGACGAATTGCGAGCGCCGCAGGAGCCTCGAGTTGCAGGTTCGCGATGCGACCTACGGTTTCCATCAGATCGCGCGCGCCATGCCGCACATGCTCTGGACGTGTGATCCGGACGGCGCCGTCCAGTACGTCAGTCCTAGGTGGGTCGCCTATACCGGCGAGCCTGTCCAGCGCCACCTGGGCGCCGGTTGGCTCAACCATCTGCATCCGGAGGATCGCGCCGATGCGGCCAGGCGCTGGCGCACCGCCGTCGAGCGCAAGACGACGTTCAAGACCGAGTTTCGCGTGCGTCGCGCCGACGGCGCGTATCGCTGGTTCGACTCGACGTGTCTGCCGGTTCGCAATCGCGCCAACGCCATCGTGCGCTGGATGGGTTCGAACGTGGACGTGCACGACGCATACGAGCTGCGTCAGGCGCTCATCGAGGAGCGCGATCGTTTCGGCAAGATCGCCGAAACCGCGCCCGGAGTGATCTACGCCTATCGCATGCGCCCGAACGGCGAGGTCAGCTATCCGTTCGCCAGCGCCGGCATCCGGGAGCTGTACGGTCTGAGCGCCGAGGAGCTGGCGCGCGATGCGGACGCGGCCATGCAATTCGTGCATCCCGACGACGTCGAGCGGTTGAGCGCCTCTAGAGTGAAGTCGGCGCGTGAGCTCTCTCCGTGGCGCTGCGAGTGGCGCCTTCTCAACCCGGTGAAGGGCGAGATCTGGGTAGAAGGTCGCTCGGCCCCCACGCGCGAGTCGGACGGCGGCACGCTCTGGTACGGCATCATGATGGATGTCACCGAGCGAAAACGCGCCGAGGAGGAACTGCGCCGCTCGCGGGCGCGGCTTGCGGCTGCGCTCATGGCGAGCGGCATCGGCACGTGGATTCTGGACGCACGGACCGGGCGGCTCTGGCGCGATGAGCGGGTCATGCAGATGTTCGACTGCGAGCGCGCCGAGATCGAGTACCGCGGCGCGCAGACTCTGCAGGGCTGCGTCCATCCGGACGACTGGCCCCAGGTGCTGGAAGCGATCGCCGCCGTCGTGGAAGGCGACAGCGACGTCTTCAGCGTGGAGTTCCGCAACGCACGGCGCCACGCCGCAGCGCAATGGATCGCCATCAGCGGCCGGGTGCAGCGTGACGCGGATGGCCGCATCCTCACTGTCACCGGCGCCTGCACCGACCTCACGGCGCGCAAGGCGGCCGAGGAGGCGCAGCGCCAATCGCAGCGCATCGAGGCGCTCGGCACACTGGCCGGCGGCATTGCGCACGATTTCAACAACATATTGCTCGCGATCACCGGCAATACGCGCCTCGCGCTGGCGGCGGCGTCGGCTGACTCGCCGCCGGATTCGCCGCTGCTGTGCAGCCTCCGTGAGATCGACAGTGCGAGCTCGCGCGCCGCCGATCTCGTGCACAGCATTCTGGCTTTCAGCCGGCAGAGCGAGCACCGCCGCGAGATCATGGATCTGCGCCCCGCGGTGGAAGAGGCCGTGCGCCTGCTGCGGGCGACGCTGCCGGCCATGATCGCCATCGAGACCGAATATCACGACGCTCCGGCGGTGCTGGCCGATGCGACCCAGATTCACCAGGTGATCATGAATCTGGTGACCAATTCGGCGTACGCGATCGGGGAGGGTCCGGGAACCGTGGGCGTCAGGCTCGAGCGGGTCGAGTTCAGCGGTGCGGATGGTCCGGCGCAGCAGCTCGGGCCCGGCGAGTACGCGTGCATCACGGTGAGCGACACCGGTCAGGGTATGGATCGCGCGACGCTCGACCGGATTTTCGATCCGTTCTTCACGACCAAGCCGGCGGGCCAGGGGACAGGGCTCGGGCTCAGTGTGGTGCACGGGATCGTGCGCGGGCATCAGGGCGCGATCGTCGTGAGCAGCGAACCGAACCGCGGTTCGGTCTTCAGGCTGCACTTCCCCGCGGCGGCGCAGCCGGCCGAGGCCGCAGCGCGCGTGCAGCCGGCGCCCGCGCAGGGGCGCGGTCAGCGCGTCATGTACATCGACGACGAGGAATCGCTCGTCTTTCTGGTGTCGCGCCTGCTCGAGCGCCTCGGCTATCGCGTCGACGGCTACACCAATCCGCACGAAGCGCTGCAGGCGTTTCGCGGCGACCCACGCTCGTTCGACGTGGTCGTGACGGACCTGTCGATGCCCGGCATGTCGGGATTCCAGTTTGCGCAGGAGTTGCTCGAAGTCAGCCCCGACACGCCGGTGCTCATGACTTCGGGGTACGTGCGCGCGCAGGACCGCGAGGCGGCGCGTCGTCTCGGCGTGCGCGAAATGATCCTCAAGCCCGACACGGTGGAGGAGTTGGGACATGCACTTGCGCGTGTCTTCGCCGCCGATCGCGGTCCGGCGTAACGCAAGGCGCCGTCGCTGACCCGGCGCCCGGTGCGCTCTTGGTCATTGAGGCTTTACAATCGCTGCATGCCGACGCAACCCGAAGCCATCGTCGTGCTCACCATGGGCGGCACGATCGACAAGGTGTACTTCGACGCTCTCAGTGAGTTTCAGGTCGGCGAACCGGCCGTTACACGTCTGTTGCACCTGGGAGGCGTAGCCTGTCCGTTTCGGGTCATCGAGCTGACACGCAAGGACAGCCTGGAGATTACCGATCAGGAGCGCGCGCACTTGCGAGAGCAGGTCGCCGCATTGCAGGAGCGGCGCATCGTGGTGACGCACGGCACCGACACCATGACCGACTCCGCCAAAGCCCTGGCCGACGTCCGGGGCAAGACCATCGTGTTCACGGGCGCGCTTGCTCCGGCGCGCTTCCAGGAGAGCGACGCCTCCTTCAATCTCGGCATGGCGTTCGCCGCCGCCCAGACGGTGCCGCCCGGCGTGTACATCGCCATGAGCGGGCAGATCTTCCCGGGCGATCGGGTCAGGAAGGACCGCAGGAACGCACGTTTCGAGGCCATCTGACCCGTTTCGAAACTTCCTGCAGCAGCCGGACGCCATGCGCATGCGCTCGAGCGCCTTCAGCATTCCTTGGCCTGTCAGACATCTCCCTTTGAACCGTCAGGGT
>JAVEVD010000070.1:0-16830 GCA_034005205.1 Steroidobacteraceae bacterium
CTGCTTGAGCTGCTCCTCGACGAGGCCTCCCATCTGCAGCACGTTGGTGCGGACTCGCTCGAGGTCGTCGTTGTAGCGGCTGAGAATGTGATGCGAAAGATCAGATTTTTCCATGCTGAAATCGTCCGCGCGGATGCTGCTGTATAACCTGGGGCTGTAGCGAGGGCAAGGGAGCGGGCGTGCGCGAGCGACGGCTGCGCCGCACTACAGCAGACGCCGGCTGAGGAATTGTCCTGCTTCACCTGCGACGACCCGCTCGACGGGGAAGACGCAGGTGAACGTGCTCCCCGCTCCTTCTTTGCTCTGTATCCTGAGCTCCGCATCGTGCCGTTGCAGCGCATGTTTGACGATGGCGAGGCCGAGACCCGACCCGCCCAGACTGCGCGCGCGACCCGGATCGACGCGATAGAAGCGCTCGGTGAGGCGCGGAATGTGCTCGGGCGCGATCCCGACGCCAGTGTCGCGCACGCTGAGGTAGGCGCCTTCGTCGTCGACCCGCCAGGTGAGCTCGATTTCGCCGCTCGGCGGCGTGTACTTCACCGCATTCGAAACCAGATTGGACGCGATCGAATGCAGCTCCGATTCCACGCCGAGCAACAGAGCGTCGCTCTCGATGTTCAGCCGCACTACGCTCGGACGCTGCTCCATCGACAGCACTTCCTTGCGCAGCGTCGAAAGTATCTCACCGACGTCCACCGGCCGCTCTCCCTGTGAGCGCTCAACGGATTCGAGCTTGGAGAGCTCCAGCAGATCGTCGATGATGGTGCGCATACGCTCGGCCTGGCGCCGCATCTCCTGCACCGGGCCGCTCCACGCCGGGTCGAGATTCTGATCTTCGCTGAGCGCATCGAGATAGCCGGTGATCACGGTGAGCGGCGAGCGCAACTCGTGCGAGGCGTTCGCTACGAAGTCCTTGTGCATTTCCTGCAGATGATGCTCACCGCTCACGTCGCGCACGATCAGCAACTGGCGCTCGCCGGCGCGCACCAGATGGAACGAGAGCCAGCGCGTCGAATCGCCGGCGTCCTGCACCACCACGCCGCCCTCGGGCCGACCGCTGCGCAGATACTCCACGAACGCCGGTTGGCGCACCAGGTTCTCCACACGCATGCCGAAATCGCGCTTGCGCCGCAACCCAAGCCAGGCGGCGGCGTGCGGATTGAACCAGAGGATTTCGTGCTCCGGACCGAGCAGCACGGCGCCTTCGGGCATGGCGCTGGTCAGGCGGCGGAACTCGCGCAGCAGCGTCGTGACCTGCGCCTTGTGGTGCTGCTTACGACGGTGGATGCGGCTTACGATTGCAACGATCTCGCCCCACGCGCCGGACAAGTCGGGGGGCGAGTCGACGCTGCGGCGCCGAAGCCAATGCTCTACGCGCATCAGACGCCACAGCTGCTGTGCAAGGTAGACGCCCAGCACGATCGCCAGCGCCGCGGCGACGTGTCCGACGATGAATCCGACCAGCAGCGCCGCCAGCAGCAGCGCCGCCAGCCAGATGAGGGAGCGCCATAGCGCCGGCGACAATGCGCCGAACGCGTTCAAAACTCACTCCGCACGCGTAGAGAACCGATATCCCGAGCCGCGCACTGTCTGAATGAACCGATCGTAGTTGAACGCCTCGAGCGCCTTGCGCAAACGACGGATGTGCACGTCCACCGTGCGTTCTTCGACATAAACGTTGCCGCCCCAGACTCGATCAAGTAGCTGCGCGCGACTGTACACCCGCTCGGCGTGCGTCATGAAGAACGACAGCAATCGATATTCCGTAGGCCCGAGCGACACGGTGCGCCCGCCAACGGTCACGCGATGGGCGGCTGCGTCGAGCACCAGTCCCTCGGCGTCGATCAGCTCCGAGTCGCGCACGCCCGAAGTCCGGCGCAGAACCGCCTTGATGCGCGCCAGGAGCTCTCGCTGCGAGAACGGCTTGGTCACGTAGTCGTCCGCCCCGCCGTCCAGGCCGGCGACTTTGTCCTGCTCCTCGGCGCGTGCAGTCAACATGATGACTGGCACGTCCTGCGTAGCCTTGTGACGCTTGAGCGCGCGCGTGAGCTCCAGGCCGCTGGTATCGGGGAGCATCCAGTCGACCAGCGCCAGATCGGGCCGCCGATCGGCGATCGCGATCCGGGCCGCCGCTGCGTCCTCCGCCTCGCGCACCTCGAATCCGGCGCGTCGCAACCCGAAGGCGATCATCTCGCGTATCGGCCGCTCGTCTTCCACTATCAGGATCTGCTTTGCGGTCATGCGCCCGGTCATGATCAGGCAATTGCAATGCGAGGTGCGCGCCGAACCTGCGCCCGGCGCGCTCAGCGTCGACCCTGCGTCACATTACAGCAGTGCATCATTACGGTCGGCTGAAGGGGCCGGTCAGAAGCTCTCACTGGCCGCCGACCGCCGACGGTTCAAGCGCCATTGTAGGCAATCAGCGAAGCAGAGCTTCCCTGGGGCGCAGCTCACTTGCCTACGACCTTGTCGCGCAAGTAGACGGGCGTCGCGCGATCGGCGGGCTGGCCGCGCCCTGCGCGCACCTCGGGCTGCGCGAGCAGCGCAATCTCCCGCGCGCGCGGCAGCATCTCATCGTGCAGGCGAGCTGGCCGCAGCGCCGCGAGTTGCGGGTGCGCCTTGAACCCCGCTCCGATGAATACTGACGCGCCGCCGGCGCTCACGGAGGCTGGCGGACCGACTCGCTCCTCGCTCAAGGGGCGAACGAAGCCGCCGTTCGGGTCCATGACGAAGCGCGCCCAATAGACCTCCCCCATACGCGCGTCCATGCACACCAGCGCCTCCTCTCCCGGCCGCGTCGCCTGCTGAGCGAGCGCCGCCAAGTCGGAAACACCCACGGTTGGCAGCCGGGCGCCGTACGCCAGCCCCTGAACCACGCCGACTGCGATCCGCACGCCGGTGAACGCGCCGGGCCCACGGCCGTAGGCGACGGCGTCGAGATCGCGCAAGCCGAGTCCGCCCGCCTCGAGCACGGCGGCGATCATCGGCAAGATCAACTCCGCATGGCCGCGCTGCGTATCGGTCGCCCTCTCCTCGATGATTCCATCATCTGACAGCGCCACGGAGCAGCGCTCGGTCGCCGTATCGATCGCCAGGATCTTCATTTGCCCAAAGTCTTCATTTGCCGAGAGTCTTCATTTGCCCAAGGTCTTCACTTGCCCAGAGTCTTGCGCCCAGTCTTCATGCGTCAAGGAATCATGTGCAGGACGCGATGCGCCCCTGCACGAGACATCCTCGCCAGCGGCCGACAGCATGCCTTGCAGGAACGCAACCACGTCTTCGACCCGCTGCGTCTGCGGCATGCGCGGCAGGCTGTCGAGAAACACCCGGCCGTAGCCGCGCGTGCGCACACGCTGATCGCAAAGCATGATGACCCCGAAGTCCTCCTGATCGCGCATCAGACGCCCGACGCCCTGCTTCAGCGCGATCGCCGCCTGCGGGACCTGCTCCTCCAAGAACGAGTTTCCGCCGCGGCGCTCGATCGCCGCGAGGCGCGCCTTGAGAACCGGATCATCCGGCGCGGCGAACGGTAGTTTGTCGATAACTACGACGCACAGTGCGGCGCCCTTCACGTCGACGCCTTCCCAGAAGCTGCTCGCGCCGAGCAGCACGGCGGCCCCGTGTTCGCGGAACCGCGACAGCAGCACGTCGCGCGGCGCATCGCCCTGTACGAACAGCGGAAAGCACGGCTGCGCGTCCAGCCTGGCGCGCAGCAGCGCGGCCGCTTCGCGCAGCGCCCGATGGCTGGTGAACAGCAAGAACGCCCGACCGCCGCTTGCGATCAGCACAGGCCATGCGGCCTCCACCACTTGCGCGGTGTGCCGGCTGGAGGAAGGCGCATCGAGACCTTGGGGCAAATAGAGCAGAGTGCGGCTCGCAAAATCGAACGGACTGCCGAGTTGCAAGGTCGTCGCGTCCTTGACGCCGATGCGATGCATGAAGTGATCGAAGTCGCCCGCCACGGCGAGGGTGGCGGACGTAAACACCCACGCTCTCGCGTGCGCATCGATCAGCGCGCCGAGCTGGCCGGCGACATCGATCGGTGCATAGTGAAACGTTACGCCAGAGCTCGTCGCATGCGCCCAGCGCACGCTCGCCTGCTCTCCTTCGTCCTGCGCGAGCAATGCGGCGATGCGCCCGGACGACTCCATGGCGCGCCTGCGCACGCTCGCGAGCCCCGCATGCTCGCGAGCGGGCTCCGCCAGCGCCGCCGCGCACAAATCCAAAGCAGTCTGCAGTCGCTCCAGCGTTTCGATCACCCCGGCGGGCCACTCGTGCTGTTCGCAACGTTCTTTCATGCCTCGCAGCGCGCCGTGCACATCGAACGCGCGCTGCTCGATCGTCTGCGCAAGTGAAGCGCTCTGCTGAGCCGCTCCGCTCGCCAGCAACTCCGCCGCGAAATCCCGCGCCAGCGTCTGAAGCTGGCGGCTCGATACGGTGAACCCGAGAAAATTCCCGGCGATCTCCGCAAGCTGATGCGCTTCGTCGATCACGATCGCATCGGCGCCGGGCAGCAGGTCGCCGAAGCCTTCCTCCTTCAGCACGAGGTCCGCCATCAGCAGGTGATGATTGACGACCACCACGTCCGCAGCCTGAGCATCGCGACGCGCCTGCACGAGGCAGCATCGATCGAAGAACGCGCAATCGACGCCCAGACAGTTGTCGCGCGTCGAGGTCACCCAGGGCCAGACAGGGTCGGACTCGCCGAGTTGCGCCAGCTCGGCGATGTCGCCGCGGCGCGTAATGCGGGCCCAGTCGCGCACTACGCCGAGCGCGGCGGCGACGTCGCGGCGCAGCCCCCGGGCGTAGGCCTGCTGCTCGGCGAGGTCCAGCCGATGCAGGCAAAGATAGTTCGCCCGGCCCTTGAGCAAGGCGACGCGCACGGGACGGCCGAGCGCACGGCTGACGGTGGGCAGGTCCCGATGAAACAGCTGATCCTGAAGGGCGCGCGTGCCAGTGGAGACGATCACACGCCGCCCGGAGAGCAGCGCCGGAACCAGATAGGCGAAGGTTTTGCCCGTACCGGTGCCGGCCTCGACGATCAGTCGTCCGCATCCACGCAGCGCATCCGCCACGGCCCGCGCCATCTCGATCTGCTCTGCACGGGTCGTGAAGCCTTCGATGGCCGCCGCGAGCGGTCCGTGCTCGCCGAATATGTCCGAGTAATCGTGCATCGTCATTGGAAAACGGCGCGGAACCGCGCAAGGGCGACCGCCCCGGGCGCCAGCGCATTGCGCAACCGCCAGCGAATGTGCGTGTAGTGCGCCACGTCGGCTGACACAGGCCGGCCCTCGACGTTCACCAGGAGCTGGGAAGGTGGATGGAACGTCCGCCCGCCGTCGATGGAGAACTCGATGTCTGCGGCCGGCGCAGCCGCCGACCCGGCGACGTACGTGGTGTTCGCCGGAATGCGCTGCACGACGGCGACGTCTTTCAGGTAGACGGAGGTAGGATTGCGAATCCGCACGGTGTAGTAAACGACCTCGCCCTGGGACAGCACGTTGGCCGGGACGAACCTGGCGATCTCGCGCCCTTCCGGCGTCCGCAGCGTCTCGCGGACCTCCGCCTGCAGCTGCAGGACGACTTGCCCCTGCTGATCCGCGGTCGCCTGCGCGGCCCACAGCCCGAAGGCGACCGCCAGAAAGACGTCGCCAGCCAAACGCCGCATCCGGCGGAGCCGCATTTTGCGTCGCGATAGGGCGGCTCGGGCGCGACCGAGCCCCGATCTTTCTCCCGCGGGGCGCGTTCCCTTCATGGATGGGCGCCCGCCATGTCCGAACATCCCGACGCCCGCGCCGTCAATTGGAGTCCGCCGCGCGTATAATCCCGCGCCTGTTTGTCCCTGCGGCTCGCAGGGGTTGCGAACCGGATCACGATCGAGGAGGAAACCGTCGAGATGAGCACGTCGAATGCGTCGTTAGAGAGCTGGGTTGCAGAAGTCGCGCGACTGACCAAGCCAGACGCCATCCACTGGTGCAGCGGGTCGGACGCCGAAAACTCCAGCCTCATCGACGTGATGCTGCGCTCCGGCGATCTTATCAAGCTGAACCCCGCCACCCACCCCAATTGTTACCTGCACCGCTCCAATCCTTCCGACGTCGCCCGCGTCGAGCACCTCACCTACGTGTGCACCCGCCGCCGCGAAGACGCAGGCCCCAACAACAATTGGATGGACCCTGCGGAGGCGCACCACAAGCTCGATGCGCTGTTCGAGGGCTCGATGCGCGGACGCACCATGTACATCATCCCGTACTGCATGGGCCCGCTCGACTCGCCGTACTCGCGCTGCGGCGTGGAGATCACCGACAGCCCCTACGTGGTCGCCAATATGCGCATGATGACCCGCATGGGCGATGCGGCGCTGCGCCGGATCGAACGCGAAGACAAGTTCGTCAAGGGCCTGCACTCGATCGGCGATCTGGATCCCGAGCGGCGCTTCATCATGCATTTCCCCGAAGAGCTCTCGATCAAGAGCATCGGCTCGGGCTACGGCGGCAATGCGCTGCTCGGCAAGAAGTGCCATGCGCTGCGCATCGCGAGCTGGCAGGCGCGCGATGAAGGCTGGCTCGCCGAGCACATGCTGATCATGGGCGTCCAGAGCCCCGAAGGCCGCACGCACTACATCGCAGCGGCGTTCCCTTCGGCCTGCGGCAAGACCAACCTGGCGATGCTCGTGCCGCCGGCCTCGGCGCCCGGCTGGAAGATATGGACGCTCGGTGACGACATTTGCTGGCTGCACCCCGGCAAGGATGGGGAGCTGCGCGCCATCAATCCAGAGTCCGGCTACTTCGGCGTGGCGCCGGGCACCAACCGCAAGACCAACCGCAACGCCTACGAGATGCTCCAGCGGGACACGATTTTCACGAACGTCGCCCTGACCGCGGACAATCAGCCTTGGTGGGAAGGTTTGGACGGCGAACCCGCGCTCGATTGGCAGGGTCGTCCGTACACCAAGGGATCAGGGCCCGCCGCTCATCCCAACTCACGTTTCACGGTGTCGGCGAAGCAGAATCCCATCTATTCCGAGCTGGCCGATGCGCCCGAAGGCGTGCCGATCTCCGCGATCCTGTTCGGCGGGCGCCGCCGCGAAGTCGCGCCGCTGGTCTATGAAGCGCGCGATTGGGCGCACGGCGTGCTCGTGGGCGCCGGTATGGCCTCCGAAACCACGGCCGCCGCAACCGGCCAGACTGGCGTGGTGCGCCGCGATCCGATGGCCATGAAGCCGTTCTGCGGCTACAACTTCGGCGACTATTGGGACCACTGGCTGTCCTTTCCCACGCGCGCAAAGAAGCTGCCCAGGATCTTCCACGTCAACTGGTTCCGTCAGGACAGCAACGGCAAATTCCTGTGGCCGGGCTTCGGCGAGAATCTACGCGTGCTGCGCTGGATCGTCGCTCGTTGCGATGACCGCGCGGGCGCCCTCGACACCCCCATCGGTTACGTGCCGCGCAAGGAAGATCTGGACTTGACCGGACTCGATATCGACGGTGCGGCGCTCGACACGCTGCTGTCCGTGGACACCGCCGTATGGCGCCAGGAGATCGATGCGATCGGCGCCTATCTCGATGATTTCCGCGAGCGCGTGCCGGCGCGGCTGCGCGAGGAGCATCGGCAGGCGGCGAAGCGGCTTCAGGAATAGATTTTTTGGAAGCGGATAGCGGATAGCGGATAGCGGTTAGTCAGAGGCTCGGGCGAGTTTCTTAGAAGCGGATAGCGGATAGTCAGAGGCTCGGGCGAGTTTCTTAAGAAGCGGATAGCGGATAGTCAGAGGCTCGTGCGAGTTTTTGAGAAGCGGATAGCTGCCATTTCTGAACTATCCGCTATCCGCTATCCGCTATATCCGCTTCAATCTTCACAGCTATACCGCACGACTGACGCCGAACTCGAATCCGGCGCTCGCCCGAATCCGATCACTCCCTCGCCCTTGAGCTGCATGCTGTCGCGGCGGACGAACGCCTCGTCGCCGTCGCGAGTGGTTACGAACGTGCCGTTGGTGCTCTGGTCGACCAGCAGGAACTTGCTGCGATTGAGCTCGATGCGCGCGTGCAGGCGGGAGATGAGATTGCCCTTGACCACCACGTCGTTCTCCTCGGCCCGGCCGATCGCGACTTCCGGGCGGTGCTCATCGAGCACGATCTCGCCGCCCGGGAAACGCAGCCGCAGGCGACGCGGGCCGTGCTTTTCGCGCGCGCCGCCGCCGAACGCTATGGCGGGCAGCATGCTGGTGGCGTCTTCCTTCTGCCACAGCACTTCGTAGAGCTCATCTTCGCTGGTCTTGCCCTTGAGCGTCGCCACGTCGATCTGGCGCACGGCCGAGCGCCACTCCGGCGCGAGACGCTCGACGATGGCGCTCGTGACCATGATCTGACCCGCCTTGGCTTGGCTGGTCATGCGATTGGCGGTGTGTACGGCCGCGCCGAAGATGTCGCGGTTCTCCAGCACCACCGGTCCGTAGTGGCCGCCGATGCGGATGGCGATGGGCTGGCCGTCGACTTTCAGCTCCGCGTGAATGCGAATATCGTGCTGCATGCGGCTGGCGGCGTTGAGCGCGTCGTTCGCCGTGGGGAACGTCGCCATGATCTCGTCGCCGATGGTCTTGATCACCGTGCCGTGGTTCTGCTCGGTCGCCGCACGCATGATCTCCACACAGGTGAGCACCATGTCCCTGGCGCGCAGGTCGCCCATCGCCTCGTAGATGCGAGTGCTGCCGACGACATCGGCGAACAGAATGGCGAGTTCTATGTCTTTTCCCATGTCCGGGCGTCGATTCCCATCGCTGCGGGGCTTCCTGGACTACGCGCCCCACCAGCCGGGCGCGTTGGCATTATATACACAACACTACATAACCTCGTCCGGCGGGAATTACCGCTGGAACAGGAGTTTCCGATGCTGAGATCGATGCGCGCGGGCTGCGCCTGCTTCTTCCTGGCCACAGGCTGGGTGAGCGCCGCCCAGGACTGGTCCGAAGAACATCTCACCGTGGCCGCAGCCTTGCAGGAGCGCGCTCTGGCGGGAACTGCAGCCTACGAGCACGTCAGCGCCCTCGTAACCCAGGTCGGACCGCGTTTTGCAGGATCGGCGGGCGACGACGTCGCGGTGCGCTGGGCGCTGAACCGGCTGGGCGAGCTTGGCTTCTCGAAGGTGCGCACCCAGGACGTGCTCGCGCCGCGCTGGGTGCGCGGCGAAGCGCGGGTCGAGATTGTGGGTCCCGGAGCGCAGCCGCTGGTGGCCGTGGCCCTGGGCGGCAGCGTAGGAACCAGCGAAGCGGGCGTGGAAGCCCCTGTGGTCGAGGTCGAGTCGCTCGAAGCGCTCAGCGCCCTCACGCCGACCGAGGTTTCCGGCAAGATCGTATTCATCAACCGACGGATGGAGCGCACACGGGATGGCTCCGGATACGGCGCCGCTGTGAGCATCCGTACTCAGGGACCGAGCGCCGCCGGCGGCTTGGGGGCGGCGGCCCTGGTCATCCGCTCGGTGGGCACGTCCGATGAGCGCGTCGCCCACACCGGCGCGCTTGTGTATCGGATCGACGCGCCGCGCATCCCGGCCTTCGCGATCTCAAATCCAGATGCGGACCTCCTCTCCCGGCAGATCGCGCGACAGAGCGGCCAACACGGGGCATCGGGCAAGCCGGTCAGGCTGCGGCTGCACTCCACTGCGCGCGAGCTGCCCTCGACCTGGTCTGCGAATGTGATCGGCGAGATTCCGGGCGGCGAGCGGCCGGAGGAAATCGTGCTGCTCGGCGCGCATCTCGATTCGTGGGACGTCGGCCCGGGCGCGCTCGACGACGCCGCGGGCGTTGCGATCGTCATGGAGGCGGCGCGACTCATCAGCAAACTCGAGCGGGCGCCGGCGCGCACCATTCGCGTCGTGCTGTTCGCCAACGAAGAATTCGGCCTGTCGGGCGCCCGTGAATACGCCAAGCTCCCGCAGGAGGAAATCGATCGCCACATCATCGCGCTCGAAGCCGACTTCGGCCAGGGGCCGGTATGGCGCGTCCAGTCGCAAGTCGCCGCCGAGGCGCTTCCGGCGATCGCCGCCATCCACCAAGTGTTGCAGCCGATGACCATCGAGCTCGGCGGCAATGACGCGTCCGGAGGCGCAGACATCGGCCCGCTGCGTGAGCTCGGCGTCCCCGTGCTGGATTTGACGCACGACGGAACACACTACTTCGACGTGCACCATACTTTGAACGACACCCTCGCCAAGGTGGACGCAAAGGCGCTGGATCAATCGGTGGCGGCGTACGCAGTCGCCGCCTATCTGGCGGCCTCCAAGCGAGGAGACTTCGGGCGGCTCACAGCGACCACGTCTGCGTCGCAGTAACAGCCTCCAGCAAGGCCAGGGTCTTTCTCCATGACCATCCGGGGCTTTCCTCCATGAGCATAGTGAGCTGCAGA
The DNA here is from genome assembly GCA_034005205.1 of Steroidobacteraceae bacterium. Taxonomy (GTDB): domain Bacteria; phylum Pseudomonadota; class Gammaproteobacteria; order Steroidobacterales; family Steroidobacteraceae; genus Steroidobacter. The sequence goes on from JAVEVD010000070.1 coordinate 10,401, forward strand.
ATAGAGCGCCTACACACCTGTAATCAGCAAGTCCATCGCTGAAACGATCGCGCTTCGTTGATCCGCGACGCTGCCGACCGCAGGCCCAAGTTCCGAGCGCGCAACGCCCGCCAACTGAGGCGTCATCAGCAGATACTGCTCCCCGTCTATCTCGATGGACGGCGTCAGACGTGCAATGGGCCTTTTCGTCAACGCTGGAGTCTTGGTCAGCGGAATGATCACGCGCGTCTGCAAATCTTCAAGGAGATCCGCCTGGGCGTCTACCAGCAGAGGATACGTCGCCTTGCTACGCGGGTTCTTGTTCTTGTACACGGTGAACTGCGCCATCAGAAGCTCCGGGCGCCGTCTGAAAAGACTCCGTACTTCTCCACATGCTGGTTATAGGCCGCGATAGATTCGCGGTTCTCCTCTCGCCACTGGCGCTGCTGCGCGTCCCGCAGTTTCTCGACCAACGCCTGCTCGAGCGTGGCGGACAAATTGATCTTGGCGGCGCGGGCCGCCTCCAACAGGTCGCGGCGAATACTGACGTTCGTGGCGCCTTTCGGCTGGGCGCGGTTGGCGGACGGCATGATGCATGCTCCAGAAATACGGGCGAGTCAAGATTATATGTGGGTCGTCAATGCGCATCAAATATGCACACGGCGAATATCCGCGCGGGCGCGCATTCCAGATGTCTCGCGCGTACCTCCCGCGATTGTGGGGACGGGCAGCCGGCGCGTCCAAGTTAGCCATTACAGCGCCGCCGTCCCATTGCACGTGGAAGGGCAAAGCATGTAATGGGCGCGACGGTTCTTCCGCCTCTGCCGAGTACCTAGTCCCCAGGCGGCGACAGCTCCCAGCAGCAAAGGGCGCAGCGCTACGCCACTATTCGCAGAGACTCCAGCAACAAATCGGCGTTCGCCGCGGGGCGCCCGGCCTGCTCGGAGAGATAGCGCCGCCAGGAACGGACCCTCGGCAGGCCGGCGTACAAGCCTTGTATGTGCCTGACCATTCCGCGCAGCCGATGCCCCTCCAACAGGCGCGCGTGCACATAGGCCGCGTACTCACGCACCACGCTCTCACGCGCAGGGGACCATTCAGGATCGTGGAGCGCCTGGTGCAGCAGCGCGAGCAGATAAGGATTCTGATACGCCTCGCGTCCGATCATGACGCCATCGAACGCATTCAGGTGCTCGCACGCTTGCGCGACGCTGCGCACGCCGCCGTTCAGCACCAACGTGAGCGCCGGGAAATCGCCGCGCAGACGCTGCACGACCTCATAGCGCAACGGCGGAATCTCGCGATTCTCTTTCGGATTGAGGCCGTTCAGAACCGCACGCCGCGCGTGAATGATGAACACGTCGCAACCGGCGCGTGCGACCTCGCCAATGAAATCGGTCAGGAACGTGTACTCGTCCGTCGCGCCCGTCGGCATGGGCTCGATCCCGATGCGGCATTTCACCGTCACAGGGATGGACACCGCATCGCGCATGGCGCGCACGCAGCGCGCCACCAATGCAGGCTCCCCCATGAGACACGCGCCAAAGCGCCCGCTCTTGACGCGATCGCTCGGGCAGCCGCAGTTCAGATTGATCTCATCATAGCCGGCGCGCTCTCCGGCCCTCGCCGCCTTGGCGAGCTCCGCCGGATCGCCGCCGCCGAGTTGCAGCGCCACAGGATGCTCGGCCGAATCGAACGCCAGCAGCCGCGCGGCGTCGCCGCGCACGATCGCGCTCGCAGTGATCATCTCCGTGTAGAGGAACGCCGAGGGGCTCAGCAGACGCAGCAGGTAGCGGCAGTGGCGGTCCGTGTAGTCCATCATTGGAGCGACACAGATGCGTCTAGCCCGCTCCAGGGCCGAAAAATCCAGCTTTCCGCCGGTTTTTCCGCTGCTCTCCGACTCCATCATTTCCGCGCTATTTCCAGGCATTTGTGGGCATTTACGTCAGGCAAGTGTCCCAACTTTGTCCCGAATGAGCTTGGGACAATTTGGGCGTCGCCATGGCCATCGTAACAAGAAGGAGGGCGTCGGGGCCCAGCTTTCAAGCACGGTTGCGGCGCACGGGGAATGATGGAGAACTCATCCAGGCGCGATCCGCGCAGAGGCAACCACTCAGGAAAATCAACCGCGCTGATTCTGAAATGGTGTCCGATTGATGCGAGCCGTACTCGTCGTCCAATGGGCGATGTCGTCTCAGCGCCTCGCGTCCACTTCGTTTTCCCTATCCACGCGTTTTCGCAACGCATGGGCAACTGGGCTTTCGTGTTCTTCCGACGTGGCCTTCGCGTTCGGCGTTTCATTCCTCTGGTTGCTGCTCTACAACGCGCACTTCTGGCGTTTGACGTTCGACGCCATGTGGCAATTGAATCCTCGCACTCTTTTGTTCACTGTGTCACTGTTCGTGCTCGGGTTGTCCTTGCAGGCACTGCCGTTGCTGGTCTGTCCAACGCGCCGCCTGATGCGCGTCCTCGCGAGCCTGATGTTCGTTGTCGCCGCGCTCGGTGGATACTTTGGCGAGGTCTACGGCGCCATCATGAACCAGGACATGATGCGGAACGTGTTGCAGACAGACGCGACTGAGGCGCTCTCGCTGCTGAACGCGGATGTAGCGATCCATGTCATCCTGCTGGGAATTTTGCCCGCAGCATTGGTATGGCGAATCAGGCTACCGCGCATTCATTGGCGCAAGCAGCTCGCGCAGCGGGGAATCGCCTTCATCGCGTCCGTGACAATCGCCATGTTCGGCATGATCGCCAACTCGGCCCAGTACGCCACGTTCCTCCGCGAACACAAGCCGGTTCGCTACACCCTCAATCCGACGGCACAGATCGTCAGCATGGCGGCGCTGCTAGCTGCAAGTGACGCAGCCCCGAATCAGCCATTGATCGACGCCGCGGGAGCCATAGAACACACTTCTGCCGTTGCCTCAAAGCCGCTCGTCTTGTTTCTGGTTATCGGTGAGACAGCCCGCGCGGCGAACTTCCAACTCGGGGGTTACCAGCGTTCCACCAACCCCGAGCTGGCGCAGATACCGAGTCTCGTCTATTTCTCGAACGTGTCAGCTTGCGCCACGTCCACTGCCCTATCCGTACCGTGCTTGTTCTCGCACTTCGGCCGATCTGATTTCAAAGTAGCCGAAGCGAAACGCTACGCCAATCTGCTCGACTCGCTGGTAAAAGCCGGTTTCGAGGTGCAATGGCGCGACAACAACTCCGGATGCAAAGGAGTCTGCGCCCGCGTGGCGACTATCGACTACACCCGTACTCATGCTTCATCGCTGTGTTCCGCCTCCGGCTGTTACGACGAAATCCTGCTTGCGGACCTGCCCGAAACGCTCCGCAAGATCCATCGCGACACGGTGATCGTGTTTCACCAGAAGGGTAGCCACGGCCCATCGTATTTCGAGCGCTACCCGCCATCTCAGGAACGGTTCCGCCCCGCGTGCCGATCCAACCAGTTACAGCATTGCAGCCAGCAAGAGATCGCCAACGCCTACGACAACTCGATAGCGTATACGGATCACGTGCTGGCACGGCAGATCAGTCTGTTGCAGGCGGCCGATGCGCACATCGACAGTCTACTGCTGTATGTCTCGGACCACGGCGAATCCCTAGGCGAGAACGGGCTTTACCTGCACGGTATGCCGTACCCGTTCGCGCCGGCAGTGCAAAAGCAAGTCCCCATGCTGCTATGGGCTTCCGATGGCTATTTGAACCGCACTGGGCTACGGCCAGAGTGCCTGCGGGATGCCGCTCGCCAACCGGTGAGCCACGACTTCTTCTATCACACCGTGCTCGGCGCTGCCGAGATACTCAACCAGGTCTACGACCCCAAGCTGGACCTGATTGCCGGCTGCCGCCAAGGCAGTGGCAGCGAGTGACGGGCGGTCAAACGATTGAATTGGCCGCCCTGTTGCGTCTAACAGCTTGAGCAGCGCGGAGCCGCGAACACTCGCAGCTTCGATGCGACGCGTTGGGGGATCGATGAACTGTTTCGCCGGCATTGCACTCGTTGCCGCCATGGCGGCGACGCTGATCGGCGCGCCCCTGGCGCGAAGCGAAGACACAAAGCTCGCATTTTTGATCGCAAAGCCGGTCGCCCCCGCCTCCCTGCCGACCGATGTGGAACTCGAGAAACGTGGCGCACGCATCGGTCGTATAGACATTCAGGTCGATGATGTATTCGAGAGCACGCTGTCGCTGTCGACCCCTTATCGGGTCGTCAATGGGCTGCACATCTCTACACATGACGCCACGGTTCGGCAGCAACTGCTGTTTCGTACCGGTGAGCCGTTTCACCGACGCGTCCTCGAGGAAACCGAGCGCTTGCTGCGGGGGCAGCGATACTTCAACGACGCCACCGTGACGGTGGTGCGATACAACGAGGACAACACCGTCGACGTTCACGTCCGAGTCCACGATGTGTGGACACTCAGTCCCGGCATCTCGTTTGGCCGCAAAGGCGGCGAGAACAGCTCCAGAGTGAAATTCGAGGACACGAACTTTCTTGGGTTGGGCAAGCAGATTTCGCTGGCCCGCTCGAACGATGTGGATCGCACGGCATGGCGCCTGGCCTACACAGACCCGCACCTGCTCGGCAGTTGGTGGAACTTCACGACGGCATACTCCTCGATGAGCGATGGCTCCGAGCAGGCCCTTGCACTGACGCGGCCGTTCTATGCACTCGATGCCCGATGGAGCGCCAATCTTGGCCTGTCGGATGAAGACAGCGCCGTGTCGCGCTACTCGCTCGGCAAGCGCATCGAACGCTTCGACATGCATGAGAAGCAGTTCAGTGTGGGCGGCGGCGTCTCCACCGGACTTCGTGACGGCTGGACCATTCGCTATCTGGGTGGCTTCCGCTACGATGCGCGCACGTTCACCGCGCGCGAGAATGAGCCTGAGGTCGACATTCCCGAGGCGCGCACGCTTTCCTACCCCTGGGTCGGCATCGAGATTCTGGAGGACAACTACCTGAGCACGCGCAATCTCGATCAGATCGGCCGGACAGAAGATGTTTATCTGGGGCGCAGCGCTCGGATGCAGATTGGATTCGCGACCACCGCTCTTGGCTCCACACGCGACGCGTTGATCCTCGATGGAGCACTGCAGGATGGACTGGACCTTGGCCATGGGCGCTACTTGATCAACTCGCTGGGGTGGCGGGGCCGTATAGAAGGCAGTGAGCTGAACGACGGCGTTCTCGATGTGAACAGTCGCTCTTACCTGCGGCAGTCCGAGCGCAGAGTATTCTTTGCCTCGCTCACCGCTTCCCTCACATCGAATCTCGATCCCGAACGACAACTGACGCTGGGCGGAGATACGGGATTGCGCGGCTATCCACTGCGCTATCAGGCGGGAAAGGCGAACGCGCTGCTGACGCTGGAAGAGCGCTTCTACAGCTCGTGGCAACCCCTCAAGCTTTTCAATGTGGGCGCCGCCCTGTTCGTCGACGCGGGCCGTTCCTGGGGACAGGACGAGCATGCCACCGCCCCAGCCGGTTGGCTCGAGGACGTGGGCGTCGGACTTCGCCTGGGCAGCGCACGTTCGGGGCTCGGTAATGTACTGCACATCGATCTGGCGATGCCCTTGAACCGCACCAGCGACATCGATTCACTCCAATTCTTGATTGAAACCCGGAAATCATTCTGACGCATGCCCGCTCGTATCTTTTTCTGGCGTCAGCTCCGCGCGCCATTGTTGCTCTTTGCGTCAATTGCCCCGCTGCTCGCCGCCAGTTCGCTGGATCTCTCTATCGCACACGCATTGTTCTACGACGAAGGTAGCCTGCAGTGGATAGGCACCGGCAGTTGGTGGACGAATGAGCTCGTGCACCGAGGCGGCAGTTGGCTCATACGTGCGATCGGTGCGTTCGCCATCCTGATCTGGGTCGCCAGCTGGCTGCGACCGCCGTTGCAGCGGCTGCGTCGTCCTGCACTGTTCTTCATCATGTCTTTGACACTATCGATCGGCTTGGTCGCGTTCATGAAGGCCGTGACCAACGTGGACTGTCCGCGCGACCTCACGGAGTTTGGTGGTGCATTTCCGTTTATCCACCTCTTCGAGCATCGCCCAGCCTTCCTTCGACAGGCGCACTGCTTCCCTGCCGCACACGCCAGCTCCGGTTACGCATTGCTGGCCTTGTACTTTCTATTACGCGAGCGCAGCCGCCGCGCCGCGCGGATGGGCCTGGCCATCGGGCTTGGAGTGGGTCTGGTGTTTGGTTTCGCACAGCAAGCTCGCGGCGCACACTTCGTCTCCCACGACATATGGAGCGCGATGCTCGTCTGGATGGTCTCGCTCTCACTGTACACGTTCGGATTCAAGCAGCGGCTATGGGCGATCCCACCGAGAACGCATGGCCTCCGGGGCAGTACGCAACCGGGTTCCATGCGTTCTCAGTGGGATCGCCCATAGCCGCTGCTTGAATCGGCTATGGGCGATCCCACCG
>JAVEVD010000071.1:0-16755 GCA_034005205.1 Steroidobacteraceae bacterium
TGCATGCTGCTCTGCGCCCGCGATCCGCGCTATTTCGACCTGCTGCTGATGTGGGTCCGGACGCGGTTGCTCGCGCACTTGTCGAGCCTGCGGTTTTGGAAGGGAGCGAGCTATAGCCCGCTGGCGCTCGATCTGCCTGATCGGCGTGGGCGGCGTCGGCTCCCGATCACGGTGCGTGTGTCATGAAACGCGCCACGGCCTTGCGCCGCGAACTGCCGGTGGCGTTTCGCATTCCGTACCGGACGCATCTATCGCCGTTTGTCGTGCGCACCGACGGTGGCGCCTATGTGCAGGTGTTTCGTCTCGACGGGGCGAGCTTCGAGAGCGCGGACGACGAAGTGCTGAACAACTGGCACGAGCGGCTGAACGTGCTGTGGCGCAACATCGCGGCGCCGAACGTGTCGCTGTGGACGCACGTTGTCCGTCGACGCGAAACCGTCGCGCGCGGCTGTGAGGCCGTCGGCGCATGCAGCGACTTCGCCGAACGGCTGGCCGCGCGCTACCAGAAGCGACTTGCCGCCGAAACGCTGATGCTCAATGAACTGTACTTGTCGGTGGTCTATCAGCCGTTGACGGGCGCGGCCCCGAACCTGCTGGCGCGGCTGCTGCCGGCGCCGGCCGCAGGGGCGAAGGCCACAGAGCGCGCCGATGCGCTCGATGCCTGCGACAAGCTCGCGCAGACGATCGATTCCTCGCTCGCCCGCTACGAGCCCGAGCGGTTGGGGGTGTACTCTCGCGGCGCGCGGCAGTACTCGCGGCCGCTCGAGTTCTTCGCGCTGTTGCTCAATGGCGAGCGTGCGGCCGTACCGTTGCCGGTGGCGCCGATCCACGAGGTGCTCGCGACAACCCGTCCGATCTTCGGCAGCGAGACCATCGAGTACCGGCTGCCGACCCGCACGCGCTTCGGCGCCATCCTGGGTCTTCTGGAGTACGCGACCCCGTCCGAGGTCGGGATGTTCGACGCACTGCTGTCGGCGCCGTTCGAGTTCGTGCTGACACAGTCGTTCGCATTCCTGTCCAGGGCCACGAGCCAGGGACTGCTGCAGCGACAGGCCAACCAGATGGCGAACGCCGGCGACTTCGCCGTGAGTCAGGCGGCGCAACTGCAGGATGCGCTCGACGACCTGACCTCCAACGAGTTTGTGTTGGGGGACCATCACTTCACGCTGCAGGTGCTGACGCCTACCGCAGCGCGGGAGAGCAGCACCAGCGACGCTCCGCGGCTCAAAGCACTGAACGATGACCTCGCGCGCGCCCGGGCGATTCTCGCCGACACGGGGTTTACGACCGCACGGGAAGATCTGGCGCTCGAGGCCGCCTTCTGGGCGCAGCTTCCGGGCTGCTTTTCGCTCCGTCCGCGCAAGGCGCCGATCACTTCGCGCAACTTCTGCGCCATGGCGCCGTTCCACAACTTCCCGGCGGGCCGGGCGAGCGGGAACCACTGGGGCGAGGCGCTGGCGACGTTGCTGACCAGCGCGCGCTCACCGTACTACTTCTCGTTGCACGCGAGCGATCCGCGCGACCCGGACGGTGGTAGCCGCAAGGACACGGGGCACACATTCATCTGCGGCCCGACCGGCTCGGGCAAGTCGGTGCTGATCGGCTTCCTGGTCGCGCTGCTTGCGCGGCAGGGCGCGACGCAGGTGCTGTTCGACAAGGACCGCGGGCTCGAGATCCTGACCCGGGCGCTGGGCGGCACTTACCTGCCGCTAACGAATGGCACCCCGACGGGCTTCAATCCGCTGCAACTCGAACCCACGGCCGGCAACGTCGAATTCCTGAAGACCTGGCTGCGGGCGCTGGTGCGCGGCACGACGCCGCTCACGGTGCGGGAGGAGGCGGACCTCGATGCGGCGCTTTCGGGCACGCTCGCGCTCGATCGGCCCGCGCGCCGGCTGTCGCGGCTGATCGAGTTTACCGATGCGACCAGGCACGAGGGCATCCACGCGCGGCTCGCGCGCTGGTGCGGGAGCACGCAGGGCGCCTACGCCTGGGTGTTCGACAACGCCGAGGACTCGCTGGTCGGGTCGCTGCAGCAGGCGTCGCTGTTCGGTGTCGACGTCACGGATTTCCTCGACCATCCGCTGACCCGCGCGCCGGTCACGCTGTACCTGTTCCAGGTGATCCGGCAACTTCTCGATGGACGGCGGTTCGTCTGCTGGCTGGACGAGTTCTGGAAGCTGCTGGCTGACCCTGCCTTCGAGGGCTTCGCCAAGGACGGCCCCAAGACCTGGCGGAAGTTGAACGGCGTGATGTGTCTTGCGACGCAGAGCGCGAGCGACGTGCTGGACAGCCCCATCAGCCGAACGATCGTCGAGCAGACGCCGACCAAGATCCTGTTTCCCAACCCAGACGCGAACCCCGCCGAGTACATGGACGGATTCGGCCTGTCCGAGCGCGAGTTCAGGTTGCTCAAGGAGCAGTTGGAGCCCGGCTCACGACAGTTCCTGGTCAAGCAGGGCCACTACTCGACGGTGTGTCAGCTGGACCTCAAGGGGTTCGAGGCAGAGATCAAGGTGATTTCGGGACGAGCCAGTACGGTCGAGGAACTGCAGCGGCTCATGGCCCGGACCGGGCCCGATCCGCGGCAGTGGCTGCCCGTCTTTCTTGCACAGGAGGCTGCGTCATGAAGATCGGTCGTGTGCTCGTGTTGATGGTGGCCGCGGTGGGTGCCGTGTCGGGCGTGCAGGCCGCGATGCCGGTCACTGACGCCGGGGCGATCGGGCAGATGGTGCAGCAGCTCATCGTGATGCGGGAGCAGCTCACGGAGGCGCGTAATCAGCTCACCCAGGCTCAGCGGCAGTACGACTCGATGACTGGTCGGCGCGGTATGGAGCGGCTGCTCGCGGGCACGACGCGCAACTACCTGCCGCCGGATTGGGCGACGCTCGAGGCGGCACTGCGGGGCGCGGAGTCGGCCTATGCGGCACTCGCCTCGCAAATGGACGCGACCATGCGCGGCAATGCAGTGCTGACGCCAGCGCAGACCGCACGGCTGGCACCTGACCAGCTCGCGCAGTTGGAGGCCAACCGCCGCGCCGTGGCGCTCGCCCAGGTGACGAGCCGCGAGGCACTGCAGGCGAGCAGCGCGCGGTTTGCGTCGCTGCAGGGCCTGATCGATGCGATCGGCTCGGCGGAGGATCCCAAGGCCGTCGCCGACCTGCAGGCTCGGATCGCCGCTGAGCAGGCGATGCTGCAGAACGAACACACGAAGCTCATGGTGCTGCACCAAGCGGCGTTGGCCGAGGACCGGGCGCAGCAGCAACGGGCACGCGAACTCGCCATCGCGAACTTTGGCTCCCTGCGCGAGTTGCCGGCAGTCGGGCTGCGGCGCTGAGGCCATCAGGGTGTGCAGTCGGTCTATCACGGGGGCGACGCTCTCGCTGGGCGTCTTCCTGGTGCTCGCGGGATGTGCGCCGGCGCTGGAGCCCGCGCGGTACACGGTGGCCGAATACAGGGCGGACGCGGCGTTACGGCGCGAGATCGTGGCGCAGTGCGCCAACGACCCCGGCACTTACGGCGGCACCCCTGATTGCGTGAACGCGCTGCAGGCCGAACGGATGGAGAGCCGTGGCCGGTTGCGGGAACAACCTCCGATCGGGCTCGACGCGGAGTCGGGGATGTAGTGCATGGGCTTCTTCGCCGAGTTCGATGCCTGGCTCACAGCGATCCTGTCGGGCTACATCGCCGACAACTTGGCGGCGCTGGCCGGGCTGCTGGAGCCTGCGATCGTGACGCTCGGCGTGTTCTACGTCGTCGTCTGGGGATACCTGCACCTGATGGGCCGGATCGAGGAGCCGTTCCTCGAGGGCGTCAAGCGGCTGGTGACGCTGGGCGTGATCCTGGGGCTCTCGCTGCAGCTCTGGCTGTACAACGGGCTGATCGTCGATACGTTCTTCCGGGCACCGAGTGAGCTCGCGGCCGGCATCATCGCCGCGCGTGATCCGGGGGCGCCCGGGTTCGCGCTGGTGGACCTGGTCGACGAGATCTTCTACGACGGCGATGACGCGGCAACGTTGTTGCTCGAGAAAGGCGAGCTGTTCGGCGAGGACATCGTGTATTACCTCGCCGCCGTGGCGGTTTACGTCGTCGTGGGGCTGACGACGGTCTACACGATGTTCCTGTTGGCGCTGAGCCGCATCGCGCTCGCGGTGCTGCTCGCTCTCGGGCCGGTGTTTTTCGCGCTGCTGCTGTTCGACACCAGCCGCCGGTTCTTCGAGGCTTGGCTCGCGCAGCTCTCGAACTATGCGTTCCTCGCGATCCTGACTGTGTTGGTCGCGGCGCTGATGCTGGATGTCATCTCGACCGCCGCGGAAGCGGCCGTCGCCGTCGGTGGCGGTATCGGCATCGCGCATGCGCTCAAGGTGTGCGCGGCGGCGGGGCTCACGTTCCTGATCATGCGACAGGTTCCGGCGATGTCCCAGGGTCTTGCGAGTGGCATTGCGCTGTCGAGCTTCGGCGCCGTCGTAAATCTGGTGCGAGTGAGTGTTGGCGGGCTCAAGTTTGGCGGCCGGCACGGCGGCGCGTTCATGCGCGGGGCATTCCTCGACAAGGACACCAGTCGCTGGGACAGCTTGTCGCGCAAAGCCGGCCAGCGGCTGATCGGTGCGCGCCTCGTACGCGAGAAGCGGCCGCGGCGCAACACGCTGAGCTACCAGTGAGGGAAGGCAATGAACGCCAATAGGGCATCCGTGGCTGGCGTGGCGTTGCTCGCGGCCGTGCTGCTCGCGGCGTGCAGCACAGAGGCACGGCGGGTGGACTGCGAGCGGCGGTTGCAGCCGATCAACCGGCCCGCACCGTTGGGGACGGCGTCACCGGCGGAGCCGCCGAGCGGTGAGCGTCCATGAAGCCGGATGAGGCGCTGGCCGGGTACTTTACGGAGGCCGCGTCCTGGGATGCAGACCGGGCCGCGATGCAAGCGCATAGCGCCAAGACCGCGTGGCGAGTGGCGATCGGCGCGTGCGTCGTGACGGCACTCGCGATCGTGGCGCTCGTGCTGCTGATGCCGCTGAAACGTGTCGAGCCCTTCCTGATCCGCGTCGACAACACGACCGGCGTGGTCGACACGGTGCCGGTGTTTGCCGGGCAGGCTTCCATGCCGGAGGCGGTGACGCGCTACTTCCTCGATCACTACCTGACGGTGTGCGAGCGGTTCACGTTTGCGACCGCGGAGAGCGACTACGAGGAGTGTTCGAGTTTTCATGCGCCGGCGCGCCACCAGGAGTGGATGACGCTGTGGGATCGCGCCAATCCCGACTCGCCGCTCAACCGCCACAAGGATGGGTCGAGCGTACGGGTGCAGGTGAGCTCGATCTCGTTCTTCAGACGCGGCAGCGGCGTCGAAGACCTGGCGCAGGTCCGATACATCAAGGCACAGCGGACTGGCAATGGATCGGAACAGCGCTCGCACTGGATCGCGACCGTGCAGTATGTCTACGGCGCGCCGGCCAAAGATGCGCGACTGCGGCGCTGGAATCCGCTCGGGTTCAAGATCGTCGACTTTCGCAGCGAGGCTGAGTCGTTGCCGCCAGAGGCGGCTCCGGCGATCGCAACAGCCGCGGGCGCGGCTGGAGGGACGCCGTGACCCGGTACACCCTCGCTGCGCTCCTGCTCGGTCTGCTGTGCACGACCACGCGGGCCGAGACGACACCCGTGCGCGGTCAGGTCGACGCCCGCATTCGTACGGCCGTCTACAACGCCGATCAGGTCTACAAGCTGTACGGGTTCGTGGGTTATGCGATCGAACTGATCTTCGATGAGGGCGAGCGCTTCGCAGGCACCGGCGGCGGCGACCTGGAAGGCGTCACGGTCGATGCGCACGGCAACTCGGTGCTGCTCAAGCCGCGCGCAGCGATCGTCGCGACCAACCTCGTCGTGTTCTCGGATCAACGTGCCTACCGGTTCGACTACTCGGTCGCGGCGCGCCGGCCGGACCGCGGCACGGACGAGGTCATGTACGCCGTGCGGTTCGTGTATCCGCCGCGACCGGGTGCGAATGGCGAGGATCCAGTCGCAGTCGTCGAGCGGGAATTGACGGCTACCGCACTGCGTCCGCGCAACACCGACTACTGGTACTGCGGCCATGCGTCGCTGCGGCCGGTGGCGGCCTCGGACGACGGGGTGCAGACCCGCGTCACGTTCAGCGACCGCTCGGAAATCCCCGCGCTCTTCGTGCGCAATGACGACGGCTCCGAGTCGCTGCTCAACTTCTCGATGGAGGCGGGCGACGTCGTGATCCACCGGCTGGCTCCGAAGCTCGTGCTGCGGCGCGGGCGCCTCACCGGGTGCATCGTCAACAAGGGTTACGCCGGGGCCGGCGAGCGGCTGGAGAGCGGCACCGTGTCGCCGCGGGTCGAGCGGGACATGAAGGGCGCGCGGCCATGAGCCTGCTCGATCGCCTGCTGAGGCGCGACCCGGCCGAGTCGCAGCAGGAGCCTGCGGAGGCAGCGGACGGCATTGACGCGGCGGTGGAGGGTGAGCGCACGACCAGTGCCGTGCAGCGTCCAGCGTCATTGCAGACGCGACTGAGCAACGTGCTGGCATTCAGCCTGCTGGCTGCGATCGGCCTCGGGCTGCTCGCCTGGTATTACGCAAACTGGCTGGGTTCGCGCGCAAGTGCCCGAGAGGCGGCGGAGTCCTCGGCGCAGCGGCAGGCCGAGGCCGAAATCAACCTGCGGCCGCTCGGTCGCGTCGACCCGTCGTCGCCCGTGGCTCGCCTGCTCGGAGAGGCGCCCGAGGAGCCGCCACCCGAGGATCTCCCGGAGGTCTGGCTGCAGCCGGCCAAGGATCCCGAGGCGCCGTATACGCCACCGGCCTATGGCCCGCCGGCGACGACCGGGAAGTCCCCGGAGGATCTGCTGATCGAAAGGCAATTGGCCGGGCGAGCTTTCGCGGCCGGTGGCGTGCGGTCCGCGACTGCGGTCGAGCTGGAAGCCCCGACTCCCGCGGCGGGCGATGCCACGCGGGGTGCGGGGGAGCTCGACGCGCTGCTGCGCCCGAGCATGACGCCGGCGGCCCATGCTCAGGTCTTGCCGGACCGTCGGCTGCTGCTGTCCAAAGGCGCGTTCCTGGATTGCACGTTGGAGACCGCGATCGACTCGACGCTGTCGGGGATGACGACGTGCATTCTGGCGACCGATACGTTCAGCGCGGACGGGCGCGTGGTGCTGCTCGAGCGCGGCACGAAGCTGATTGGCGAGACCCGCGGCCAGGTGCGCCAAGGCGCGGCGCGTGTGTTCGTGCTGTGGGCCGAGGCGCGCACGCCCTCTGGCGTCGTCGTACCGCTGGCCTCACCTGGCGCCGACGAGCTTGGGCGCTCCGGATTGCCGGGGAAGGTCAACCGCCACTTCTTCGAGCGGTTCGGGTCCGCGATCCTGATCAGCGTCATCGACGGCGTCATCCAGGCCGCGGTGGCCGCCCAGCACGAGGGGGACTCGACGGTCGTGCTCGACCCGTCCGGTACGCGCGACATCATGACGGAGGTGCTGCGCTCCACGGTCAACATTCCGCCGACCGTCGTCAAGTCGCAGGGCGACCGCATCCAGGTGCTGGTCGCGCGCGACCTCGATTTCCGGAGCGTGTATGAGCTACGACCCGTCGAGCGCTAGCGCCGTACCCCGCGCGGAGTCTTCGGCGCTCGAGCTGACGCTGCGGGCGCTGCGGCCGATTCTGAGCGACCGCGAGGTGACCGAGCTTTGCATCAACCGGCCGGGCGAAGCCTACGTGGAAACGCGTGATGGCTGGCGCTGCCTGCCGCTGCCGTTCGCGACGTTCGAGTGGTGCCAGTCTCTGGCGCGTCTGGTCGCGAACTCGACGCGGCAGCGCGTCGACGCAGAGTCGCCATTGCTGTCAGCCGCACTGCCGGGCGGCGAGCGGATCCAGATCGTCCTGCCGCCGGCGACCACGGCCGGAACCGTCGCGATCACGATTCGCCGGCCAGCGGACGAGATCTGGACATTGGCCGAGCTCGAGGAGCGCGGGGTGTTCCGCTCGACGCGGCGCGCGAGCGGGGCGCCGGACGATACGGAAGCAGAACTCCTGCGGCGGCTGGAGGCGAAAGACCATCAAGGGTTCCTGCGGCTCGCGGTCGAGCGACGCCGCAACATTCTGGTCTCTGGCCCGACCGGCTCCGGCAAGACCACGTTCACCAAGGCGCTGATCCGAGAGATCCCGACCGACGAGCGACTGATCACGATCGAGGATGCGCAGGAACTCGTCCTCGACCGCCACCCCAACCACGTGCGGCTGTTCTACAGCAAGGACGACCAGGGGCTTGCACGGGTGACGCCGAAGCAGTTGCTCGAGAGCTGTCTGCGCATGAAGCCCGATCGCATCCTGCTCGCCGAGCTGCGCGGCGAGGAGGCGTTCGACTATTTGCGGAGTGTGAACTCGGGGCACCCAGGCTCGATCACCAGCATCCACGCAGCAAGCGCGGAACTCGCGTTCGAGCAGTTGGTGCTGTTGGTGAAGCAGAGCCGCGCAGGCCAGGAGCTCGCGCGCGAGGAGATCAAGCACCTGCTGTACCTGCTGATCGACGTGGTCGTGCAGTTCGGCATCGAGCATCGGCAGCGCTGCATTCGAGAGATCTGGTATGACCCTGCACGCAAGCACGGCACGCTGGCGACCCACCGCTAGGCCCGCGTGGGTCGCGCGTGCCGTCAAGGGCGGGGTTGCGGCGCTCGTGCTCGTGCTTGCCGGCCAATACCTGGCAGGGTTCCTGTTCCTGCGCTCGGTGCAGGCGGATCCGCGCGAGGCGACGCCGTTGACCGTCGTGCGCTATGGCTACTACTTCGGCGCCCGCGAGGACATTCGGCAAAAGCTCTGGATCAGCTCAGGTGCCGGGCTCGCGCTCGTGCTCTTGCCCGTGGCGCTGGCTTTGCGCCCGCGCGCTCGGCCGTTGCATGGCGATGCGAAGTTCTCGACCAGGCGGCAGGTGCGCCGCGCCGGCCTTCTTGCGCCGGGCGGCATCATCCTGGCACGAATGGGCAGGCGACTCCTGCGCCTGTCCGGCCAGCAGGGCGTCGCCGTCATCGCCCGCTCGCGCAGCGGCAAGGGCGCCGGCATCGTGATCCCGAATCTGCTCGAATGGCCGGATTCGGTGATCTGCGTCGACCCGAAGCGCGAGAACTACACGGTGACGGCCGGCCACCGGGCGCGCTGCGGACACGCGGTCTACCTGTTCGATCCATTCTCCGAGTCGCGCAACACCGCGCGCTGGAACCCATTGGGCTACATCCCGGAGGATCCGGCGCTGCGCGTGAACGGCCTCCAGCGGATCGCCGACATGCTCTACCAGGACGCGCCGGGCGTCGATCCGTTCTGGACGGCCTCCGCACGCACCTTGTTCCTCGGCATTGGCCTCTATGTGTTCGAGACGCCGAGCCTGCCGCGCACCATTGGCCAGATCCTCCGGCTCGGTATGGCCTCGGATGACGAGGGGTTCGGCGCGCACTGGAAGCGCCTGATCGAAGGCCGCAACGCCGGCCGATACCCGCTGTCCGCCGAGTGCGTGCGGGCGTTGTGCGACGTCATCGATCTGGCGCCGGTAACGGCTTCCTCCATCCGCAAGACGTTTACCTCGCGCCTCGATCTGTGGCTGAACCCGATCCTCGACTGGGCAACTTCAGCCAACGACTTCGACCTGCGTGAGCTGCGCTCCAAACGCATGAGCATCTACGTCGGCGTGCTGCCGGAGGACCTGCACCGGCTGCGGCCGGTATTGTCGCTGTTCTTCCAGCAGGCCATTGCGCTGCAGACGCGGCAACTGCCCGAGCACAATCCGGCGCTGAAGCATCAGGTGATGTTTTTGCTCGATGAGTTCACTTCGCTCGGACGCATTCCGATCATCGCCGAGGCGATCGGCCTGATGGGCGGGTACAACATCCGCACCGTGCTCGTGATCCAGGCCCGTTCGCAATTGCGCGAAGTTTACGGTCCGAATGCGGCTGAGACCATCCTGCGCAACCTCGCGGCCCGTGTCGTGTTTGGCGCCGACGAATACGCCGATGCACGGGAGATCTCCGAGGAACTTGGCACGATCACGGTCAAGACCCGTTCGGTCTCGAAGCCGGCGTTCGACCTGTTCGGCAAGGCGCAGCGAGCGCGCAGCGTGAACGTCAGCGAGCAGCGGCGTCCGCTGCTCCTGCCGCAAGAAGTGCAGGCCATGAAGGGCGAGGAGGCCATTGTCTTCTATGAAGGTATCCGGCCGATCCGTTGCACCAAAATCCGCTACTTCCGCGAGCGGCGTTTCAAACGCCTGATCTGCGCGCCGCCCACACAGGCGGCCTCTGGACGAACGGCCGCGCCGTTGCCGGCGGCGCCAGGACCGGCGCCCGCCCACGTGCCGCACGCCGATGCCGGCATGCCGCCGCCACCGCCACCGAAGCGGCAGGGTCCGCGCCGGCGGCCGGAAGGCGCCCGCAGGAAACGCGTCGACCAACTGACGCTGAAGGATTTCGACGTCGATCTGAGTCAGGTCGTGTTGCCGCAGAAGCCCGAGGGCGAGCGATTGACACCGGACGAGCTCGATGCCGCCGTGAACTCATTCATGCTTGCGCTGCGCGAGCGCTAGGACCATTGCATGCCCATCACGCCCCAAGATCCCACGCACGCATCGAGCGAGCGCCCGCAGGTATCGCAGCCCCGACGCCGCCCCAAGGGGCCGGTTGCAGATGCGCCGGTCGACAACTTCATCGAGTTCGGTGAGCCGGCCAGCGGGCCGGTTGGCGGTACGGCGCGCGAGAGCAGCGTCGGCGTCGTAGATCGACCCGCCCGGAAAGGTCGGCCGCGCCCGCAACGCGCCGCCGAGCCGACGCGCGAAGCGCCGGCTCGCGTCGCCGCCCGCGCGCTACGCGTGCCCGACTCAGTGCAGGAACGTTTCATCCAGATCGGCAACAAATGGCACTTTCCGGACGGCACCGAAGCCTTCACGCATCAGCACAACCGTTTGACTACGCGCTCGGAGAACGCCGTCGTGATCCAGAGCATGGTGGCCATCGCGCGCGAGCAGGGGGCGGAGCGCGTGACGGTCGCCGGCACGGAGTTCTTTAAGAAAGAGGCATGGTTCGCAGCGAGCTTGGCGGGCATCGAGGTGCGCGGTTACGAGCCTACTGAGTTCGAACGCGAGCGCCTGGTGCGCGCGGTGGCCGCACGACGCGCTCCTGGCCCCGCGGCGCAGGCGCCGTCGGGGGAGGCCCCCGACGCTGCGCGGCCGACATCGGTGCCGCGCGGAGAGGAGCGCCGACCGCCGCGCGCCGGCGAGCTGATCGTCGGGCGGCTGGTCGATCACGGCCCCGCGCCCTACGGCCACGACCCGAAGCAGCAGATGTCGTATTTCGTCAGGATCGAGACAGAGCGCGGCGACCGCGAGGTCTGGGGCGTGGACCTGGAGCGGGCGTTTCGTCAGTCGCTGAGTACCCCGGGCATCGGCGATGAGGTCGGGCTGCGCGCGATCGGGCAGGAGCCGGTGACGGTGCTGGCCGCGACCCGCGACGCCCAAGGCCAGACGGTCGGCGCTAAGCCGGTCGAGGCGCATCGCAATCAGTGGGTGGTCGAGCGCAAAAGCTTCCTCGACGAGCGGCGCAAGATCGCCGACGTGCTTCGCGACACCAAGGTCACGGCCGAGGATGCGATTCACAGGCATCCGGAGCTTGAGGGATCCTACCTCCTGCTGCAGTTGGGCAACGCGCTCGCCGATCAGCAGTACGGCGGCAAGGCGCAGCGCGCGCAGTTCGTCGAACACCTGCGAGCGCACTTGGCCGAGCGAGTGGAGAACGGCCTGCCGCTCGACAGCGTGCCGCTGCGCGGGGCCGAGGAGCGGACGGTGCCGCCGCGCAGCCCGGACCGCGACTACCACCCCACCCGTTGAGGTCGCCAGCGCGTGATCGGCCAAGGCTCGAACCTGCCGCCGCGCGGCCGGCGAGGCGACCTGGTCGCTGGAAGGCTGGAGGCGCACGGGCCGGCCAACTATCAGTTCGAGCCCGACGGCAGTCCGTCCTACTACGTGCGTCTGGTCTCGACGCGCGGTGTCGAGACGCTGTGGGGCAGGGATCTCGAGCGCGCGCTCAAGCGCTCGAAGACGCAGCCGAAGTTGGGCTCGATCGTGGGTGTGCGCCGCATCGGCGCCGAGCTGGTCACCGTGCCGCCGACGGCGGGTGGTACGACGCAACCGCGAACGCTCCGCCGCACGCGCTGGATGGTCGAGAGCATCGGGTACTACGCCGACGCCGCGCGCCGCGCCCATCGCGACGTGCAGGTGCAGATTGAGGACCGGCGGGCCCTGACCGAGCGCCCGGAGCTGCGCAGCGCTTACATCACCTTGAGCGCCGCGCAGCAGTTTGCCGATGAGCACATCCACGATCCCCGCGATCGCGAGCTGTTTGTCCGCCGGGTCAAGGCCGTGATGGCGGCGTCGGCGCGTAGCACGGCCGGCCGGCCGTCACAGGCGCCCAAACCGTCGAGTTCTGATCGCGATCCGCCCAGCCGCTGAACGCCGAAAGGAGGGCGGGATTCCCTTCGTGCCAGCCTGGCACGCCGTGCTCGCCGTCAAGGACGAGCGTGTGGACGCGCTCGCCGCCTGCGGCGGTCTGACGATCCTTGACCGCTGCGCGCGCCGCGCCGCCGGGGCTTCGGGCACTCCCGCCCGAAGACTCGGAGAAAAGCCATGTTGCAGAGTCGCGTGATACACGGCGATTGCTTGCAGGTCCTGCCAACGTTGCCGGCGCAGAGCGCGGACTTCGTGTTGACGGATCCACCGTACCTTGTCCGCTAGCGGGATCGCAGCGGCCGCTCGATCGCCAATGACGGCCGCTCGGCACGCGTGCTGGATGCGTTCGCAGACCTCTATCGTGTGCTGAAGCCGGATACGTTCTGCGTCTCGTTCTATGGCTGGAACTCAGTGACAGCATTCGTCGACGCTTGGCATCGAGCGGGGTTCCGGGCCGTGGGCCATCTCGTCTGGTCCAAAGAGTACGCCTCGCGGCGTGGCTTTCTGTGCGCACGCCACTAGCAGGCTTACCTACTCGTGAAAGGCCGTCCCGCGCAGCCGCGCGATCCGCTCGATGACGTGCGGCCGTGGCAGTACGGGCAACGTCCTGCATCCGACGGAGAAGGCGGTCTCGATCCTCAAGCCGCTGGTGCAGTCGTTCTGTCCGCGGGGCGGAACGGTGCTCGATCCGTTCGCGGGCTCGGGATCGACACTCGTTGCCGCAGCACTGACCGGGCGGCATTCCGTCGGCATCGAACTCGAAGCTCGATACGTTGCTTGTGCGCGTCGCCGGCTCGCCGGTGCCGAGCGCTTCTACCGCCAGCACGCTGCGTAGCGGTAGCCGGGCAACCGTGGTACGCCACGGTTGCCCGGTCGCGTGGACGGTCTGAACGACGTCCGTCCAATCCAGGAAGAAGAACTCGGAGGGCGGGATTACCTGGTGGTTCCAGCCTATCACGGCGTGCTCGCCGTCAAGGACGAGCGCGCAGACGCGCTCGCCGCCTGCGGCGGTCTTCGATCCTTGACCGCTGCGCGCGCCGTGATCCCCGGGGTGCGGGCAATCCCGCCCAAGACATCCTGAGGATCCGACCATGAACGCCAATTCCACTTCGCTTTCGTTTGCGTCCCACGCGCACGCTTTCTCTCGTCCGCTGTCGATCGACACGCTGCGCGCGCAGGTGCCGGCCGTGTTCGCGCCGGCGGCGCACGAGCGCCTGAGCGAGAAGTACACGTTCATTCCGACCGAGCGCGTCCTGACGGGCCTCATGAACGTGGGCTTCGTGCCCGTGGAGGCGCGGCAGACCCAGTCGCGGTACGCGAGCCCGCTGCATGCACGGCATCTGCTGCGGCTGCGGCGACGGTTCGAGACGGTGCAGCTCGAGGACTCGATCCCGGAGATCGTGTTCCTGAACAGCCACGACGGCACGAGCGCTTATCAGCTACGCATGGGGCTGTTCCGCGTGGTGTGCACGAATGGCCTCATCGTCTCGCAGGGCGCGTTCCCGGCGCTTCGCGTCAACCATCGCGGCAACGTGGTGGACGAAGTGATCGCGGGTGCACTCGAAATGGCCGAGCGCTTCGAGGCACTCGCCGCTCAGGTGCAGCAGATGCAGCGGCGGCGTCTGCACGAGGTCGAGCAGATCCATTTCGCCGGGCGAGCGCCGGCGCTGCGGTTTGCCGATGTCGCCGACGCCGGCATGCCACCGTCTGCGTTGCTGAATGCGCGGCGCATCGAGGACATGGGCGACAGCCTGTGGGCGGTGCTGAACCGGGTGCAGGAGAACCTGCTGCGCGGCGGCTTGAGCCGTCGCTCGGCCACGGGGCGGCTGACGCGCACGCGGCGCATTCGTTCGATCCGTGAAGACGTTCGTCTCAACGGTGGTCTGTGGAACCTAGCGGCGCAGGTGCTCGTGGCTTGAGCTGATGTTCGGGGAGAGGGTGCACGTCGCGCTCTCTCCCCTCTTTTCGCGTGACACGGAACCGAGGAGGAAGAGGGCGGGATTCCTGATTTCCTCCAGCCTATCACGCCGTGCTCGCCGTCAAGGACGAGCGCGCAGACGCGCTCGCCGCCTGCGGCGGTCTTCGATCCTTGACCGCTGCGCGCGCCGTGATCCCCGGGGTGCGGGCAATCCCGCCCAAGACATCCTGAGGATCCGACCATGACCAAGAGACAGCGCGTCCTGCGTGCTCTGCGCGTGCGTTCCGAGTGCGGTGCGATCGACCAGACGAGCCTACGGTTCACTTCGGGCCTGGTCTCGGAATCGAACGGTGACTATGCCGCGTTGAGTGACGACGAGTTGATCGCGGCGGCGTTGCAGGTGGCCGCCGGCCGCATTGCGCACGGTGACGTTCTGGCAAACCCGCGGGCGACGAGACAGTTCCTGAGCCTGCGCCTGGCGAACGTCGAGCACGAGGTGTTCTGCGGCCTGTTCCTCGACAACCGTCATCGCGTGGTGGCGTTCGAGGAGTTGTTCCGTGGGACGGTCGACGGTGCCAGCGTTCACCCGCGGGAAGTGGTCAAGCGGACGCTCGTGCACAACGCGGCGGCGGTGATCTTCGCGCACAACCATCCGTCGGGGGTGGCCGAGCCGAGCAGCGCGGACGAGATGATCACGCATCGGCTGCGCGACGCCTTGGCTCTGATTGATGTCAGGGTGCTCGATCACATCGTGGTCGGCGGCCAGTCCGTGGTCTCGATGTCCGAGCGCGGGCTGCTGTGATGGCAGCGGGGAGGGGGCGTCGCCCGGCGCCTCTTCCCCGTAGCTCGAGCCGGGCGGTTGACGAGCGGGGCGAGTAGACCGCGTCGCCGAGGCGCAAGAACGGGCGAGCCGGGGCAGACCGCAGGCGATATAGCGACGGGCGTCGGGGTCATGCGATCGATCGAAGACGAGCGGCGGCCCGTCGCTACGCGCGGGGGCAAAGGCGTGGGTACGCCGCGGAGAGCGCGAGGGTTCAGGTGCGATTTTCCCGAAAACGCAGGATAGCCTGCGGCTTACGGATGGGACACATTGGGTCCCATGAATTGCACGGAGATATTGAAGGCTCGGGTGTCGCCGGAGATCAAGCGCGAGGCGCGGGCTATTGCTGAGCGTGAGTCGCTGACCGAGGCGGCATGGTTGAAGCGGCTTGTTGTGCGGGAGCTTCGGGCTACCGCTCTCGGGGCAAGCGATCACGGTCGCAACCGTAGGGTCGAAAGCTCTGTGGCGGGGTCGAGGCCGCAAAGGCGCCGGGCCGAACCCTGCGACCGACCGATGCTCGTACGGCTGCGGGCCGAGGATCGACTCCTGTTGGACGCCCGCGCGGTGGCGCGCGGCATGCGATCGGCAACGTATGCGGCAGCGCTGTTGCGGGGCCATCTCCGGCACCTCGCCCCATTGCCCAAGGACGAACTGGCGGCGTTGCGGCGGACCATCGGAGAACTGGTGGCGATCGGCCGCAACATCAATCAGATTGCGCGGGCGGCGAACGAGGGCGGCAGGCTGCCGACGTCGGTACGCGACGAGTTCCGTGCCATGTTGAAGGTCTGCGAAGCCTTGCGCGACAACACCAAGGCGTTGCTGAAGGCGAATCTCACGAGCTGGGAATGTGGCTATGGCGAAGACGTTTAGGCTCCCCCTGGGCGAGCCATTACTCAACATCGCGAGCTATGCGCGAGGCAAGGTGTCATCGCCGAAGTAAAACTGACCCACCCCTGCCGAAGTAATTTTGACCCCCCTGGGCGAGGATGGCGGCTTTTTTCGAGCCGTCGAGATGTTGACCCAGGAGCAAGCGGTGGAGATCAAGGTATTAGAACGACAAGGCCGCTCGATTCGGCAGATCATGCGAGAGACGGGGCTGTCGCGTAACACGGTGCGCAAGTACCTGCGCGAGCCGGTGAAGGTGCAGTACGGGCCGCGCGCAGCGCGGCCGTGCAAGCTCGATCCCTTCAAGCCCTATCTGCTCGAGCGCATCGAGCAGGCGCGCCCGGACTGGATCCCGGCGACGGTGCTGATGCGCGAGATTCAAACGGCCGGTTACGCCGGCGGGATCAGTCAGCTCAAGGCATTCATCCGGCCGTTCAAGGCGGTTCGCAGTGATCCGGTGGTGCGGTTTGAGACCGCGGCGGGTCTGCAGATGCAGGCGGACTTCACGACGATCCGTCGCGGCCGTGATCGATTGCTTGCCTTCGTGGCCACGCTCGGCTACAGCCGCGCCGCCTTCGTTCGTTTCACGGACGCCGAGCAGTTCGCAGATTGGCGCGATGGCCTGATCGCTGCCTTCGAGTACTTCGG
>JAVEVD010000072.1:0-10413 GCA_034005205.1 Steroidobacteraceae bacterium
CGGGGCGCGCGGCGCTTCCACCACGATGAGATTCGCCGACGCGGCTTTAATCTGTTCGACGACATCGCCGAGCCAGCCTCCCCACAAAGTCGCAATGGATCTCTGATCGGCTGACCCGCCCCAGGACCATGGCGTCCGACTGACTTCCACGACGACCGTCGAGCTTGCCTGGGCGCCGCTCACCAGATCGAGCCGCTTGGCGCGGCGGGTCAGCCGATCGGCCGCATGATCGGACTCCGCGACGATCGCCGCCTTGGAATATTGCCCACGCACCTTGCCGCGCACCACGAGCACCGCCTGATCCGTTCGACTTACGAGACGCTCTGCAGTCGTGCCGAGAACGGCGTCCCACCGCCGCGGCGTGTGGGCGCCGAGCACGATGATGTCGGCGCGCCAACTCTCCGCCTTGCTTGCGATGACGTCGCGCGGCTCTCCCAGCATTACGGAGATCGCAGGCGAGCGCCGATCCTTGCGGTCGCGCAGCCGCCAGCGGAGCGCCGCGTGTGCGTGATCCGCTCGTCGCGCTGCAATGCGACGGGGCGTCTGCGAATCTACGACGTGCAACAGCAGCAGCTTTGCATCACGACGCTCGGCGATCAGCAAGGCGCGCGCAATGGCGCGATCCGAGGCCGACCGTAAATCGGTCGCACACAGAATCCTGAGGGGCCGATCCTCCGTGGGCGTTCCGGCGTGCAGCGCCATCGAAGCGCCGGATGCGGGCGCGACAGTGAGCTTGCTCATGCCGCCCGCAACCAATTCTTGCGTCTGACCGCGGGAGAGATCGCGAGAACGTCGCATTTCGCATGCTGCAACACCTGCTGCGCCACGCTGCCGAACAACAGTCTGTTGAGCATGAACCATCGGCTCACGCCGATCACCAGAAGCTCCGGCTCGACGGCGCTCATGGCCGCGTGAATCGCATCGACCGGTCGGGCCGCCTCGACGGACACCTGAATGCGGTTGGGATCGACGCCGCTGCCCACCAGGTCGCGCACCAGCCCTGAGGTTACTGCATCGCGCCAACGTCTCTTGTGGTCTTCGATCTCGCACTCGGCGTGCGCTTCGGTGGTCAGCAGGCCGCGGAACGGCGGATCGAACGAGTGCACGACCCAGGCGTAGGCGCCGTTCAGAACGCCCATCGCGCCCACCGTTCGCGCGATCTGTTTGGACATTTCGGAGGGATCCGAGGCGATGACCACACGACCATACGGATCCTGCGCCGCGGTGCTCACCACGAGCACGGGTCGATGCGTAGCGCGTATCACGCGCTCGGCGGTCGTCCCGATGATGTAGTCGCGCCGATGAGGGCGCGGGGCCGCCATGACGACCATGTCAGAGCTCCATTCCTTGGCGATTCCTGCAATCACCTGCAGCGGCTTGCCGAGCCGCACTGCGATCTCCACGTCCTGCGACGCGTGCTTCATCATGCGCTCCGCCTGGGACATGAGCCTCGCCTGCGCGCGATTCGCTCGCATGCGAATCACGCGCCCCGGCTGCGAGTCGTCCACGGCGTGAACCAGCAGCACCTTCGCGCTCATTTGCTTCGCCAGCAACGCGGCGCGCGTCACGGCGTGATCGGATCTCGCCGTCAGGTCCGTCGCACACATCAATCTGGCGGCCATTTGCTCGTCGTTTCCTCCGCTGCGGCGCCCGCACGCCGGCGCGGGGCGCATTAGTCGCACTTTGTCTCGCAGAACCGTTATACGCACGACGCAACGTTAGATCCATTAGAATTGTTGATGCTGTTACTTCCACTTTAGCGAAGAGCCATGACGCCCATCCCCCGCCTGAACTATCAGCATCTGCTCTACTTCTGGACGGTGGTGCGCACCGGAAGCCTGACGCGCGCGTGCAGCGAGCTGCACCTCTCCGCGCCGGCGGTGAGCGCGCAACTTCGCACTTTCGAGCGTCGCATCGGCGAGCAGCTCTTGACCAAGACCGGCCGCACGCTCGCACCGACGGAAATGGGCCGGCTCGTGTACAGCTATGCGGATGAGATTTTCGGATTGGGCGCCGACCTGCTGAGCGCGCTGGCGCAGCAGCCGACCGGCAAGCCGATGCGCCTGACGATCGGCATCGACGACGTCGTTCCCAAGGAGATCGCGCAGCGCCTGCTGGACGCCGCACTATCGCTGCGGCAGCGGGTGCAGATCACCTGTCGCGAAGGCACGTTGGAGCAGTTGTTGACGGCCGTGCAGTCGCACGAGATCGACCTGGTGCTGTCGGATTCACCGGTCACGCCCAGCCTGAATCTGCGCGCGCACAACCATCGGCTCGGCTCCTGCGATGTGTCCTGGATGGCCGCTCCGGAGTTGGCCAGGAAGCTGCGCCGTGGTTATCCCGGATCGCTGCACGGCGCTCCGGTGCTGCTGCCCACGGCGGACACCGCCATTCGCCGTTCGATCGACCAATGGCTGGATGAGCACGATGTGCGGCCGTTCATCGTGGGAGAGTTCGAGGATTACGCCCTGCTGCGCCAGTTCGCACAGGCCGGACGCGGCGCGGCGCCCGCGCCCGACGTGCTGGTGGAGCAGTTTCGCGAAGAGTCGCAACTCGCCGTGCTGGGCGCTATCGAGCGCGTGCGCGCGGAGTTCTACGCAATCTCAACGGAGCGCAAATTCAAGCACCCGGCTGCGGCGGCGATTCGTGAAAGCGCTGTGCGCGTTTTCGCCGCGGGCGCCCGGTCCGGCGCGCGCCAGCGCGTCGCGCGAAAACGCTCGCGGGCGACCCGTTGACCGGCATGCAATCGCAGGGGTGCGGATCGTCCGGCGTCTCGCGCGCCGTCGGAACTCAGCGGCGCAAGATGACCCAGACGGCGTGAATGATCCCCGGCACGTAGCCGAGCAGGGTGAGCAGGATGTTCAGCCAGAAATGCAGGCCGATCCCGACCTGCAGGAATACGCCGAGCGGCGGCAGCACGATGGCGATGAGAATGCGCAGGACGTCCATCTGAACTACTCCGCGTCTGCGATCGTCAGGCGCTCGAAACGCCGTGCATTTCAATCCCTTCCTTGACCTGAACCATCAGGGCAGTCGTTGATTGGAGCTTCCTAACGCCACGGTTTGCGCGAACGCCTGATCTCGGCGTCGAGCTGTCGCATGTCGTCGAGCGTTCGACGCCGCGGCCGCTGCGCCAGAACGCGAAACGCGCCGGTGTTGTACGGATCGCAACTCCCCACGTCCAACGGATCCGAGCACGAGAGCTGCTCGCCCGCCAGCGCCGCCGCCCTCTCGCGGACGCCCTCCGGATGGCCGCCCGGACGCGCGCCGTCGACCTTTTGACTCGCGCCTCGGGGCCGGGCGCCTAGGTTGCTCGTCATCGTGCTCCTCCAGCAAGCATCTGAAAGATCGCTGCAAGCCGCGGGCCACGTCAGTATTTTCAAGGGTTGCGACGGACGCTGGCGAACCGACCGTAAAGAAGATCGACGCCGCCCTGGACGCGGCGGGCGCGGCCGGAGATCGTAGACAGGCGGTTGCTGCGGTCCGCCAGGCGCGCGAGCGCTGAACGAGGCGCTTCCCTTATGGTCCAAGTCGGCGCGCCTGGTCCAAGCTTGACGCACCGACCGGACGGCGGAGCACGCCCGCCGAACCTGCCCCGCCAAGGCAAGGCGTCGACCAGGGGGAGATCGCCTTATGTACGTGCAGGTTTTCATCGTCGCCTCGCTGCTCACCTCGCAGCTCATCGAAGGACCCGCCGTAGGCCCGCCGGAGAATACGGACCCTTCAGCTTCGCTCGAAGAAGTCGTGGTCGCGGCGCCGGAGCCGCGCTACGTAGCGCCTACTCTGCGCGACCGCATCGGACGGATCTGGGCGCCGGTCTACATCGACGGCCGCGGCCCGTTCCGACTGGTGCTCGACACCGGCGCCAACAGCTCGGCCGTGATCCCATCCGTAGTCGACCGTCTCGGCAAGGAAGTCCAGACTTCGCGCGCCGTGCGCGTGCACGGCGTGACCGGCTCGGCGCTGGTCCCGACGATCGGCGTCGAGAGCCTGGAGATCGGCGATCTGTGGATCGAGAACGCGACGCTGCCGATCGTGCAGGACGTGTTCGGCGGCGCCGAGGGCGTGCTCGGCACGGAGGGCCTGCAGGACAAGCGGATCTTCATAGACTTCCGCAACGACCACATCTCGATCCTGCGCTCGCGGCGCGAGCGACCTGGGCCCGGCTACAAGCGCGTGCGAGTTCAGCTCGAGAAAGGCAGCCTGCTGATGTTCGACGTCAAGCTGGGCGGCGTGCGCTGCAGGGCCATGCTGGACACGGGCGCACAGGTGACCGTGGGCAACAACAGCCTGCGCGAAGCTCTGGCGCGGCGGGCGCGCGAAGCCGTGGACTCGGACGTCATCGGAGTGACGCTCGATGTCGCCAAAGGCGACGCCGTGTATGCGCCGCCGGTCGACATCGGCGGCGTGATCGTCCGCGGCATGCGCATCACTTTCGGCGACCTCTTCATTTTCGACGCCTGGGACCTGAAGGATGAGCCCGCGCTGCTGATCGGCATGGACGTGATCGGCGTGCTCGATTCCCTGGTCATCGACTACCGGCTGAAAGAGCTGCATCTGCGCTCCCGCAACTGAAAGGGCCGTGCAGCGGATGGCGGATAGTCAGAGCGCACGCAGGCCCTCACCGGCCTGCGGCCGGGCTGTTAAGCTCGGCCGATGTGGCTGATCCGCACCAAGCTCGAGCCGCCGGCCCCCAGCGATCGACTGATCGCACGGCCGCGGCTGCGCAACCGCTTGCCGGCCATCTTGCGCGCGCCGCTCGTGCTGGTGCACGCACCCGCCGGCTTCGGCAAGACCAGCGCGCTTGCCGAATGGCGCCGCTGCCTGCGCGCACGCAATGTACGCACGGCCTGGATCTCGGTCGATGAGGACGACGCCGAGCCGCTGCAGTTCCTTGCGTATCTGACCGCGGCGCTCGAAACGAGCGGCGTGGCGGTCGGCCAGCTTGGACCGGCGGCGGCCCGGGGCTTTCCCGACGTCCCGGCCACATCCATCGTCGCTGCGCTCACGCAGGCGATCGAACGCTCGCCGGGTCGCATGGTGGTGTTCATCGACGACTTTCATCGCCTGCAGACTCGACGCTTCGCCCGCTCGCACGGCCGCAGCGCGCGGTCGCCGTCCACGGAGATCGATCGCGCTCTGCTGCGGCTGCTGCGGCTGCCGAACGCCCGCGTGAGCTTCGTGATCAGCGGGCGCGGCCGCCCGAGAATCGCGGATCAGGCGCAGCGCCTGGCGGGATGCGTGGAGATCGCGAGCGACGAGCTGCGATTCAGCAACGAAGAAGCGGGGCGCCTGCTGCAGGCCGCCGCACTGAGCGCCGAACAGGTCGATCGCCTGACCGCCCATACCGACGGCTGGCCGATCGCCCTCGCGATGGCGCGCCAGTGGCTGGGCGACGGCCTGCATGTGGACGAAGTCCTGCACGCACTGGCGCGTCCCGGCCGCGATCTGCATGGCTATATCGCCGCCGAAATCCTGCGCAGCCTCGCGCCCGCCGAACGCGAGTTCCTGATGCGGATATCGGTCGCGGATCGCTTCTGCCCGCCGCTCGCCGAGACCTTGTGTCCGGAGCAACAGGTCGCGGGCGTGCTCGCGTCTCTCGAGCGCAAGGATCTGCTCGTGAGTCTCTGGGACGGCGGCGACCGCTGGCTGCGGTGCCATCGCCTGCTGAGCGACGCAGCGCTTGAGGTCTTGCAGCGTGAAGATCCGGCGCTCGCCAGATCGCTGCACGCACAAGCCGCCGAATGGTTCTTCGCGGCCGGCCTGCACGCCGAAGCGGTGCGTCATGCGGTCGCATCCGCCGACGCCGACTTGCTGGCGCGCCTGTTTGAGCGCGCGGGCGGGTGGCGACTCATCGCGCTCGGCGCCATCGGCTTGGCGCGCAACGCGCTGAACTGCATCCCGCTCGAGGTGCTGCGACGATTCACGCGCTCGCATCTCGCCTACATTCTGATGTTGTGCAAGCAGAACTGCGTAGCGCAAGCGCGGCGCGAGCTCGAACTGCTCCAGGCGCGGCTGTCCAGCAGCGACGTCTCGGAACACGACGCGCGCATTGCAACGGATACGCGCGACTCGCTGCACGAAGACGTCGCCATCATCAACGCTTGCCTGCTGAGATATGAAGACGCCTGCGTCGACGCCGCCCAGTGCGCGAGCTTCGCGCAGGCCGTGCAGCGCATGCCGGTCGATCAGCACGTGCAGCGGGCCACTGCGAAGAACATTCTGTGCGCGATGTACTTCGAAGCCGGCGACCTGAGCGCTGCGCTTTCCGCCGGCGATGAATCGATTCAGCATTACCGCGCAATGCATTCCCTGTTCGGCGAAGTGTTCGTGTACGTTCATCAGGGATGCGCGCTGCTGGAGCTCGGACGACTTCGCGACGCGGAAGCCGTGCTGCGCCAAGCATGGCTGCTGGCGCGCGACACCACAGGCCCGGACACCGAGACCGAAGCGGTCGCCGCATGCATGCTCGCCGCGACGCTTTACGAGCGCGGCGAGATCGACGAGGCGCAGCGACTGCTCGAGCCGAGCCTGTCCGCCATCGAGCAGGGCGAAAGCTGGTTCGAGCTGTTCGCCAACGGATATGCGACCGCCACTGCGATCGCCCGAAGGCGCGGCGGCTGGCGAGCAACGGCGGCCATCATCGAGCGGGCGCGCGGCGTTGCGGCAAGCCGCGGGCTGATCCGCCTGGAGGAGCTCGCCGACTGGCTCGAGCTGCATCATCGGGTGCTCGACGGACAGACCGAAGCCGCCGACGTCCTGCGCCTGGAAGCGACGCTGCGCGCTCGACTCGCGCTCCCGCAAGCGCCGCGGCTGCGGCAAAGGTCACAGCTCGTGCTCGCACGCCTCGCGCTCGAGCGTCAGCAGCATCGGACCGCAGCAGCTTTGCTGCAGGAAGCGCTCGAGCAGTCTCGCGCCGGGCAGAATCGCCGTGTGCAGATCCAGGCGCATGCGCTGCTGGCGCTCGCCCGCCGCGGCCTCGGCGAACTCGCGCTCGCACAGCGCGAGTTCGAGACCGCGATCGGCCTGGCGATGTTCGAAGACGGCCGGCAGGCCCTTTGCGACATCGGCCCGGCTCTACTCGCGCTGATCGACGATGCGGCGCTCGACGGCGCCGAGGAGCGTCAACCGCGCGTACGCGACCGGTTCCTGCAGCGCGTGGTCCAGGATCTACATCAACAGCGCGACGACGCCGACGCCGAATCGCGCCTCAGCGAACGCGAGCGCGCCGTATTGGGCCTGCTCGCGCAGGGTCTGAGCAACAAGGCGATCGCGCGCGCCCTGCGCGTTTCGGACAACACGATCAAGTTCCATCTCAAGAACATCTTCGCCAAGCTCGGCGTGGTCTCGCGCAGCGAGGCGGCGAGAATCGCGGGGCGCGCAGCCGGCGCCTGAAAGCGCCAGGGTGGACGCTGAGCAACCGCTTCCGATGGAAGCCGCCCCTCGTAAGCCCTGGTCTTACGACCGCTTCCATGCCGTTGGGTCAGTAGCCTGCGGACTTGATCAGCGCTTACCTGAAACGTAAACGAGCAGGACGCAAAGGCGCTCACCGCACCCCACACACTGCTTCGCGAAGCGCAGCGAAGCCGCCGACCTGATTCCGACTATCCGCCATCCGCTATCCGCTTCTTCTTACCTACCCCTCATCGCGCTGGGCCCCTACCCGGTTTCGCAGCGCCGAGCCGGCGCTCGCGATGGTTAATACGCAGCAGTCGGATTGCGCACTGCAGGGCGATGAAGGCGAGCAATTTCCGGATCGGGATCGACGTCGGCGGGACCAACACGGACGCGGTCGTGATGCGCGGGCGTACAGTGTGCGCGGCGTGCAAAACGCCCACCACGGCCGATGTCGGCGCCGGCATTCAGGCGGCGCTGCGCGAAGTGCTGCAGCAAGGGCAGCTCACGCCCGCCCAGGTGCGGGCCGTCATGATCGGGACCACGCACTTCACGAACGCGTTCGTGCAGGCGCGCGATCTGGCCAGGGTCGGCGTGATTCGCTTGGCGGCGCCGGCCAGCGTCAGCCTGCCGCCGTTCGTCGATTGGCCGCATGCGCTGCGCGAGGCGGTCGCCGGACCGACGTTCATCGTGCGCGGCGGCTACAACTTCGACGGCGCGCCGATCGCCGCCCCGAACGAACAGGAGTTGGCGGAGGCGGCCGCGTCGATGCGTGCGAGCGGCGTCCAATCCGTGGCGATCTCCTCGGTGTTCGCGCCGGTCAACGACGCTCAGGAACGCTGCGCCGAGACGCTGGTGCGCGCCGCGATTCCCGACTGCCGCATCACTCGCTCCGCGGACATCGGTCGCATCGGTCTGCTCGAGCGCGAGAACGCGGCCATCATGAACGCCTCGCTCGCGGCGCTGGCCGACGGCGTCGTGCGATCCTTCGCGGATTCGCTGGCGGCGCTCGGTCTCGATTGCCCGTTCTATATCAGCCAGAACGACGGCTCGCTGATGGCGCCGCAAGTCGCGCAACGCTTTCCGGTGCTCACGTTCGCCTCCGGGCCGACCAACAGTATTCGCGGCGGGGCCTTTCTGAGCGGGCTCGACGATTGCATCGTCGTCGACATCGGCGGCACGACGACCGACGTCGGCGCCCTGTCGAAAGGACTGCCGCGAGAGAGCTCGGCGGCGGTCGACGTGGGCGGCGTGCGCACCAACTTCCGCATGCCGGACGTGCTCTCGATCGGTTTGGGCGGCGGCAGCCGCGTGCGCGTTGGCGAGCACGGCGCGGTCTGCATCGGCCCGGATTCGGTGGGCTACCGCTTGCGGGAAGAGGCTCAGGTCTTCGGCGGCGCAACCCTGACCGCAACCGATATCGCGGTCGCCGGCGAGCGCGCCCAGCTCGGCGATCCAGGCGCGCTGAGCGCGCAGCAGCGCGCCCTGGCGCCGAAGGCGCTGGAGCGCATCGATGCAATGATCGAAGAGGCGATCGACCGCATGAAGACCTGTGCGGCGCCGGCCGACGTCGTGCTCGTCGGCGGCGGGAGCGTACTGGCGCCGCGGCGGATCCGCGGCGCTGCGCGCGTGATCGCGCCGCCGCAGGCAAGCGTAGCGAATGCGATCGGCGCGGCGATTGCGCAGGTCAGCGGCGAGGTCGACCAGGTCTATTCCTATGAGCAGCTCGGGCGCGACGCCGCGCTCGATCAGGCGCGCAGCGCCGCGACGGCCAAAGCTCTCGAGGCTGGCGCGGCGCCGGACAGCGTTCGCATAGCCGACATCGAGGAACTGCCATTGCAGTACCTGCCGGGCGGCGCCGTGCGCGTGCGCGTGAAGGCCATGGGCGAGCTACAAGCGTTCGTGGAGGCGTGATGCAGATCGCACTGGAAGACGCTCGCGATTTCGCCCGCGGCGCAGCGTTTCTCGGCACAGGCGGCGGCGGCGATCCTTACATCGGCCGGCTGCTGCTCGAACAGGCTTTGCGGCGCAGCGGCCCTGCGCAAGTCATCGCCGCCGACTCGCTCGAGGATGACGCGCTCGTGATTCCCATCGCCGGCATGGGGGCGCCCACCGTGATCGTGGAGAAGATCCTCGGCTTCGCCGAGGGCGAACTCGCGCTGCGCACCATCGAGCAGCGGCTCGGCCGCAAGGCGAGCGCGATCATGAGCGCCGAGATCGGCGGCCTGAACGCGCTCTATCCCGTGGCCATCGCCGCGCACCTCGGCCTGCCAGTGGTGGACGCCGACGGCATGGGCCGCGCGTTCCCCGAGCTGCAGATGGTCAGCTTCAACATCTACGGCCAGCGCGCCGCGCCGGCGGTCATGACTGACGAGCACGGCGACGCCGTGCTGATCGAATCGCTGGACAATCATCGCGTGGAAAAGCTCGCACGCCCGGTCGTCGTACCCATGGGCGGGCTGTGCATGATGGCGCTTTATCCCATGAGCGGCGCGGCGGTGCGCGAGTGCGCGGTGCACACGACGCTCAGCCTCGCGCTCGGCGTGGGTCGGGCCCTGGCCGCAGCGCGCGACGACCAGCGTGATCCGTTCGAGGCCCTGTTCGAGTTCTTGCGCGGCACGAAGCATTACCGTCATTGCAAGCTGCTGTTCGACGGCAAGATCGTCGATCTGCGGCGCGAGACGCGCGACGGCTGGGCGAGCGGCCAGGCGATCATCGAGGATCCTACCGGCGCCGAGCGCCTGATTATCGACTTGCGCAACGAGTACCTGCGCGCGCGGCGCGCGAGCGGCGGCCAGCAGTACACCGTCGCAATCGCGCCTGACCTGATCGCGATCCTGGATCGTGAGACCGCCGAGCCGATCACCACAGAGAACCTGAAGTACGGTCAGCGCGTGAAAGTCGTCGGCGTGAGCGCGCCGTCGATCATGCGCAGCGCCCGTGCGCTGGAAGTCTGGGGCCCGAGAGCGTTCGGATTCGATGAGCCGTTTCAATGCCTGGAAGCGGTTAGCGGTTAGC
>JAVEVD010000072.1:10513-16509 GCA_034005205.1 Steroidobacteraceae bacterium
GAAGCGGTTAGCGGTTAGCGGTTAGCGGTTAGTCAGAAAGTGGAGGGGTTTTGCCGTTTCCGACTCGGTAGTACGCGACAGGATGGCGTCTTCTGAACTAACCGCTAACCGCTTCTCCTTCTTCTAACAGCTAACCACTTCATCAATACACAACAGGGGACCACCCATGACCACCCATCCATTGCGCCGCAGGCAGTCGGCGCTGGCGTCCAGCCTTCTGCCGCTCGTGTCGGTTCTTGCGCCCGCGGCGCTGCACGCGCAGGAAACTTTGCTGCTCGAAGAAGTGATCGTCACTTCACAGCGCCGCGAGGAGCGTCTGCAAGATGTTCCGGTCGCGGTCACCGCATTCACCGGTGCGGAGCTGACGGCGCGCGGCGTACAGAGCACTCGAGACGTGCTGCCGATGACGCCGAACGTCACGTACGACGAGTCTTTCACGGTGGGCAACAGCTTCGTGTCGATCCGCGGCGTGGCGCAGATCAACAACGCCGATTCGCCGGTAGCGATCGTGGTGGACGGCGTGCCGCAGAACAGCCAGAAGCAGCTGCGCATGGAGCTGTTCGACATCGAGCGCATCGAGGTGCTCAAGGGACCACAAGGCGCACTCTACGGCCGCAACGCCATCGGCGGCGCCCTGAATATCGTGACGCGCGCGCCGACCAATCAATTCGGCGGCTGGCTGCAGGGGGGCTACGGGTCGGATGGTTTGCGCACCGCGAGCGCGGCGGCGTCCGGTCCGATAATCGAGAACCGGCTGATGTTCCGGCTCACCGGCGCCTACAAGGAAAGCGACGGTTCGATCCGCAACACGTTCCTGAACACGCCGGTGGATTTCCTCGAGTCCGGCGACCTGCGTGGACGATTGCTGTTCACACCTGCCGACTCGCTGACCATCGACCTGCGCGCCTCCTGGTCCGATGTGGAAGGCGGCGCGGTGATGGATTCTTCCATGGATCCTGCGCAGAGCGGCAACGCCAATCGCGAGGCGTGGCCACGCTCCGATATTCTCGGTCACAGCGAGCGGCGCATCGACGACGCCGCGCTGAAGATCGATTGGCGCGCAGGCTTCGCCTCGCTCACTTCGATCACCGGCTACACGGACCTGACCGAGAGCTATTACGGCGACCTGGACTTCTGCAATCCCGTGGAATGTCCGAACGGCATCTTCGGTCTCGGCCCGCAGGCTGACCAGCAACAGATTCTTGACGTCAGGCTTCTCAGTCAGGAGCTGCGGCTCACCTCGCCGGACGAGGCGCGGTTGCGCTGGATCGTGGGCGCGTTCTACATGAACACGCGCCGCGATCTGCAGACTATCGCCAATCTGCTGATTCCGAACATCCCTCCCATCGGGCTCATCAGCAATAACGAGGAGAACGACAACGACGCCTACTCCGTATTCGGACAGATCGACTACGACCTGACCGACCGCACCACACTCGGCGTATCGTTGCGTTACGACGAGGACCGACGCGAGCAGACCAACGCCGGCGACCCGCAGCGCCCGCGGCGCTCGAAGACGTTCAGCGACGTACAGCCGCGAGTCGTGCTGAGCCACAAATTCAGCGACGATCACCTCGGCTATGCGAGCTATGCGACGGGCTTTCGCTCCGGCGGCTTCAACGGCGTCGGCGGGCGGCCGTTCGACGCCGAGACGCTGCAGAACTACGAGATCGGCTACAAATCGACCTGGCTCGATGATCGCCTGCGAGTCAACGCGGCCGTGTTCCACTCGCAGAGCGACGACTACCAGTTCTTCTATATCGATTTTGACCAGGGCGGCGCGCAGGTCATCGATAATCTATCCGAGGTGGAGTTCCTCGGCGCCGAGCTGGAATGGCAGGCGCGCGTGACGCACGCACTCTCGTTGCACGGCGCCATAGGCGTCCTCGATTCGGACATCAAGGACTACGACCAGACCCTCACGGTCCCGACGCGCCGCGGCGCGCGCACGCCCAAGACGCAGAAGTCGACGCTGTCCTTCGGGGCGCAGCTCGAGATTCCGCTCGGCGCTCTCAAAGGCTCGCTGCGCGCCGACTACGGCCGCTGGGGCAAGAAGTATTGGCATCCCGACAATGTCGACGTGCGCGATCCGGTGAACATGCTGGAGATGCGCGCTTCGATCGGCGGCGAGCGCTGGACCGTCACCGCCTGGGGTCGCAACCTCCTCGACGAGTTCTACTGGCAGGACTTCAACGCCCTGGAATTCGGCGCGCCTGGCGTGGACCTCGGCTCGGCCTCGGCGCCGCGGACGTACGGGGTGGAGTTCAGGTACGAGTTTGGCGACTAGGGATCAGCTGTTGGCGATCGGCGGTTGGCGGTTGGTTCGGACCGCCGCCGCCCGCGGCTCATCACTGGCCGCCGCGTCCTGAGCCGCAGCGACCTTACGAGCCTCGCAAGTCGTCCAACCGCCAACCGCTTTTCACTTCAGCAGGCTGCGCAGCATCCACGCGGTCTTCTCGTGCACCTGCAGGCGCTGCGTCAGCAGGTCCGCCGTCGACTCGTCGCCGCCCTCCTCGGCCGCCGGGAACGCCGCACGCGCCGTGCGAGCCACGGATTCATGGCCGAGCACGAGCAAGCGCACCATCTCCATCGCGTCCGGCACGCCTTCGGCTTCCTTGATGGAGGTCAGCTTGGCGAACTCGCGGTACGTACCCGGCGCCGGGTAGCCCAGCGCGCGAATGCGCTCGGCGATTTCATCCAGGGCGTTCCACAGTTCGGTGTACTGCACCATGAACATTTGGTGCAGGGTGTTGAACATCGGGCCTTCCACATTCCAGTGGAAATTGTGCGTCTGCAGGTACAGCGTATAAGTGTCCGCCAGCACCCGCGAGAGCCCGCCAGCGATCGCCTTGCGGTCCTTGTCGCGAATTCCGATATCGATCTGCGGAACCTTGTCGTTTCGAGCCGCCGTTTGCTTGTTCTTGGCCATTTGAATGCTCCTGCGCAGGAGCGGCGAACTTACCCTCGCTCAGTCCCGTAGACAACTGTGACATCCCCGCGGATCCAGTCGTGCGCTTTTAACGACGCGCCCGCTTGCGCACCAATCTCGAGCCGCGCGAAAGTCCTCCCGACACGAACCATCGACCGCCGACCGCTTCTTTCTCAATAGACGAACACCGCGCCCCAGCTGGAACTCTCGGTCGCATAGCTCTGCGAGCCCAGCGCCAGGATGCGCCCGTTCCAGGAAGACGCCAGGGAATTGCCGAAAGATGTGTAGGCGGGCCAGGCCGGCGACTCCATGACGGCGCTCTGCTTCCAACCCAGTGCGACGCGCGAGAACTCCACCACGCAGGGCCGGCCATAGGGCCCTTCCGCACCCTGCATGCTGGCGATCATGGTGCGGCCGTCGCCGCTCAGCGTGACCTGCAATCCAAACGCCACGCGCCCGGACAGCGACGGGACGACCTGGCCCGCCGGCGTCCAATGCCGGCCAAGGCGCCGATAGAAGCGCACCAGACCGCTCTCGCCGTCCGCGGCGCGAGCATAGGGCGAAGCAATGGCGAGCGTGCGGCCGTCGCCGCTCAGATCGAAGCCTTCCACCTGGCCTTCGTAATCGAATCCATCGCCGCCCAGCATCGTGTCGTCGGGCGCGCCCTCGAACTGCGCCTGCAACGTCCAGTCCGGCGTACGCTCGTATACGTACACGGTGTTGTTCCGATCGGGCCAGGCGCCCGTGACTGGATCGTAGGTGGCGTCGTTCTGCTCGCCCGCCAGGATTGCGAGCGTACGGCCGTCCTCGCTCAACCTGAGACCGAGCCCGAAGCGGTCATGACGTTCGGACGCCGGCGCCGCCAGAGTCTCGCGCGCGATCCATGCTGCGCCTTTCTTCTCGAACACGTAGGCGGCGCCCGCTTGCTGTAATTCCCCTTGCTCGCTCCGAATCGCTTCATACGGCGCGCCCACCGCGAGCACCCTGCCCCGCGCGTCGAGTTCCACGCTCCGACCGAAGGATGCGTCGTCCTGCGGATGAGGCGAGCGCACCACCGATTGCTGCGACCACTGGCCCGCACTGCGCGTGAAGACGAACACCGCGCCCGGACCAGCCTCCTGGCTGGGCGCATCGTAGCCTTCGTACTGTGCGCCCACCGCCAACGTATCGCCGTCCGTGCTGAACGCGAGATCCGAGCCGAAGAAGTCGTAGCCGCGCGCATCGGGCGGCTCCAGTTTCGCTTGCAGCTCCCAGCCGCCTTCGATTCGCGAGTAGACGTACACGGCGCCCGAGCCGTACCAAGGCCACACGGGGCCGCCGTAGTACCACAGATCGGTCACCGCCATCGTACGGCCGTCGCCGCTCAGCGCCACTTGCGTTCCGAACGTCTGATTGCGCGCGCTGTGGGTGGGCTCATGCGCCTCGTACTCGGCGACGATCACCTGTGGAGAAGAACGATCCGGCTGCACTTGCAAGCGCTGCAGCAGCGCCGCATGCCCGCGCTGACCGTCCGCGGCGGCGAGCGTGGCGACGACCAAGGGCGTCGCTGCAAGAACCGCGAGGGGAATACAGGTGCGCGCGCTCTTGCCCAGGATGAATGACGCAGGCGGATTTCGATGGCGCACTCTTCGCCTCCCTTCATTTCGATGTCTCTAGGCGTGCGGTGAGACTGCAACCAACGGAACGCGCATCGAGTTCCTCGCCAGTCCGTTGGAACGGGCGACAAGAGCGGATTGCGAGCAGCGCATCCCTGTCCGCGAATCGAGACACTCGCCAAATCCAGACGAATCCGACATGGTTGATCGCGGCGCTCGAGGCTGGCGAGGAGTTCGTGCTGGCCGGCGGCGAATACAGCGATCGCGGCTGGATTCAAGAACGCGGCGCCCCCAAGGCGCCTGCGGATCTCACAGTGCGCTGAACGACGGCAGGTTCGAACGCGCGGCTTCGCCTATTGCGCAAAGGCCGTTGCTGTATATATAAACACGGCTCGGCCCTGCAAGCGTATCGGCGCATTTGCCGCGACAACTAGATGGTTCGCGAAACCTTGACCGCGCAGGAACGGCGCAAACATGAAAAGGCCATTGCGCGCTTGCGGCAGAAGCTGTTCGACAAGCGCGAGCCGTCCGCTTATTTCATCATCCCTGGCAGTGAGCGCATTCTCGAAGCGCTGGCGGAATCGCGCTGGAACGCCGCCTGCGGACATTACCGCCTGCTGCAGCTCGGCGGACTCACGTACGCGCTCGACTGCTCGGACCCGCGAGGTCCGGCGGAGCTGGGGATCAGCCACATCGAACACGACTTGTTCTCGCTCTGGATCTGCCGCGCCCAGGGACACACTGCGCACAGCAGCACCGTGGCCTTCGAGGCGCTGGACGACCGGGTGCACGACCTCGTGTGCAGTTTCCGCAATTCGATCGTCAATCCTGTTTATACGATGAAGCGACCAAAGCGGTAGACTCTCGGCAGATCCGTCCGCCGGAGCGACTCATGCGCACTCAACAGCAGTTTCTGAGCGCTTACGCCAAGAGTCATCGCAACCCGCTGAACCAGCTCATTCACTACGTCTGTGTGCCGATCATCGCCTTCTCGACCCTGGCGCTGCTGTGGACGGTCCCTGTCGGGCGCTGGCTCGGGTTCGAGCAGCCGCTGGCCGACTGGGTGAACCCCGTGACGCTGGGATACGCGCCGGTCGGATTGTTCTACCTGCGGCTGTCGCTGCGCAGTTTTCTCAGCATGGCGCTGTGGTTCGCAGCGAGCGTCGTGCTGATCATGGCGCTGCTGCACGCCATCGGAACCCAGTGGCTGATCGCCTGCGCCGCCGTACTGTGGATCTCGGCCTGGGCGCTGCAGTTCTACGGTCACCAGATCGAAGGCGCCAAACCGTCCTTCATCGAAGACCTCGTCTTCCTGCTCATCGGGCCGCTGTTCCTGATGGACAAGTTCTACAAAAGGGTGGGACTTGGAGGGTTGTGAGGGGGAAAAGAAGAAGCGGTTAGCGGTTAGCGGTTAGCGGTTAGTTCGGACGAACGGCGTCATCCTTCAAGGTCGGGTGTTAGGCGCAGCGACA
>JAVEVD010000013.1:0-59342 GCA_034005205.1 Steroidobacteraceae bacterium
TCGAATACCTGTCCGACGAAGGGATCGCCGCCATGCAGGTCGCGGGTACGGTAGCGGTGCTGCTGCCAGGCGCCTTCTATACGCTGCGCGACACCCGTCCGCCGCCTGTGGATCGGCTGAGAGCGGCGGGCGTACCGATGGCGGTGGCGACCGACCACAATCCGGGCACGTCGCCGCTTTTCAGTCTGCTGTTGTCGATGAACATGGCGTGCACGCTGTTTCGCTTGACCGTCGCCGAAGCGTTCGACGGCGTGACCAGGCACGCGGCCAGGGCGCTCGGGTTGCAGGATTCCCACGGCGCCATCGGTGCAGGAAGGCCCGCGAACTTCGTGCTGTGGGACGTGCGCACACTCGATGAGCTGGTTTATGCGTGCGGACGGCGGCCGGCGTGCACGGTCGTGCGGCAGGGGCGGACGGTGATCGACGGGCTGGGCGTCCTGGATGGGCGCCGGGACGCGCGCTGAGCAGCATCGGCGAGCGCCTGGGCCTCGCCGCGCATCTCGCGCCCAGCCTGCGGGGCAGGCTGGGCTTCGAGCGACGCGGGGCCCTGCATCGAGCGCGCATGGCGCGCCATCATGAGGTTGTAGACCGCCACCGTCATGGGAAACAGATTCGATAGCACGCCTACCGAGTCGTTCTTGCCCCAAATGAAATAGGCGAGCAGCAGACCGCTGCCGATGATGCTCATGGTCCAGAAGAAGGTCGGGATGACCGGCCGGCGGCGCCTGCGTGTCGCAAGAACCTGCACGACCCAGCGACCAGTGAACATGAACACCCCCAGGTAGCCGATCAGCTTCCAAGGGGTAATCATGATGTCGAAGATTGTAAAGAGCGGGGTGTCCACCGTGCTTCCTCGGCTCCCGGGTTGCGGTCAATAGATAAGACGGCTGCGATTCGGTAATCAATCTCACCGGCGGCGTATGTGCCTTCCAGATGGATCGCTCGGGCGGCGCGCTTCCTGCGCAGGTAGACGATCGTAGGACTCGAGGAGAGCCGGACGAGGCGATTTGTAGGGTGAACGCTCGCCAGGCGGACAGAGAATCCCCAGCCTGGCGGTTGCTTTCGCCGGCGCGGTCGTCTAATGACAAAACGTTCAGCGATGGGACGCGGAATTGGTCGACGAGCGAGAGCTGAGGGCGAAGATGCTGGCGGGCGACGAGCGCGCCTTCGACGCCTTCTTCACGGACTATTTCCCGCGCGTCTATCGCTTCGCCCTGCCGCGGCTGGCGGGCGATGTCGAGGCGGCCAAGGACGTGGTGCAAGCTACCTTGATCAAGGCGATCCGCAACCTGGGCGAGTACCGCGCGGAGGCGGCCATGTTCACCTGGATCTGCCAGATCTGTCGCCGACAGATCGTGGATTACCTGCGCGCTCATCGACGCCAGAATGAGCGCATTGTCATGTTCGAAGACAGTCCGGAGCTCGCGGCGGCGCTCGAATCCATCGAAGCCCCGGCGGAAGTGAATCCCGCGCATCGCTACAGCCGCGGCGAAACGCGCCAGCTCATCCAGGCAGTGCTCGACCGTCTGCCCGCACGCTACGCAGACGCGCTCGAGTGGAAGTATGTCGAGGGGTATTCAGTGGAGGAGATCGGCGCGCGCCTCGGCGTGGGGCGCACGGCCGCCCAGTCCCTGCTTGCGCGGGCGCGCGTCGCCTTCCGCGAAGCGCTCGAAGCGGTATTCGGCGCCACGGCCGCCGATGTTCTGGCTGCAATGCGCACGGGGGAGCACTTCCCATGAGCGGCCGTCGATCAAACGAAGAGTCGCAAGTGCACGAGGCTGGGCTCGAGGAATTGTTGCGTGAGGTAGGCTCGCGCAGCACGCCGCCTTCCGAGGTGACGCGCGAGGTTTACGAGGGCGTGCGCGCCGAGTGGCGCGATGTGGTGGCGGGACGCAAGCGCCGCCGGCGCACCTGGTTGCTCGCCTCTGCGGCCTCGGTGATCCTCGCGCTCGGCGTGGCTCTGTTCATGACGCCCCGGTTCGAGCAAACGCCGACCGCGTTGGCGTCGGTCGTGCGCGTCGTCGGCGAGGCGACGCGGTCGAGCAGCGCAGTGCGCATGGGCGCCGCGTTCGCGGTCGGCGATACGATGTATGCGGGCGATGAGATGCTCACGGCGGAGACGGGCGGCGTCTCGCTCGATCTAGGCCGAGGTCTTTCCGTGCGCGTCGACCGCGATTCGCGCGTACGATTCGTCGAGCCCGGCCGGATCGAGCTCCTGCGTGGCGCGCTGTATGTCGACGCCAACCCAGGAACCGGCGCGACGGCGGATCTCGTGGTCGACACGCACATCGGCTCGGTTCGCCACCACGGAACGCAGTACGAAGTACGCGACCTCGGCGACGCGCTGCGCATCAGCGTGCGCGAGGGGCGCGTGGCGTTCACGGATCGCGGCGTGACGCATGGCGGCGCCGCCGGTGAGCAGTTGTTCGTACGGCCGGACGGCTCCGTAGCCAGGGAACCGACGCCGCCTGGCGACGCCCGCTGGGATTGGGCCGTTCGCATCGCGCCGCCGTTCGAGATTGCAAACCAGCCGTTGAGCGTCTTTCTCGCCTGGGCGGCGCGCGAGACCGGCTGCAGCATCGAGTTCGCCAGCCAGAAGGCGCAGCAGGCGGCGGAAACGACTATTCTGCGTGGCTCGATCGCCGACCTGGACCCCGAGGCGGCGCTCGATGCGGTGCTCGCCACCACGGACCTGCACATAGCGCACCGCGACGCCCGACAGATCCAACTGTCGCTCGAATGACGTTCCAAACCGATCCCCGGCCTGACCCGACAGTGATTAACATTCGGTTCTTCTGTCCGGAGCGACGAGCCGAAGACCGAGGATGTCGAGAGCCCCGTGGTTGCGCCGCCTACGCCTGCCGGCGGCGCTGTTGCTGTTGTCGCTCCTCGCGCCGGCGTGGACCAGCGCGGCCGAGCGCTTCGTCGGTCGTCCGGTGCAGGACGTCCTCGAGGATCTGCGCGCTCAGGCGCTGACATTCATTTACAACACTACGCTCGTACCTGAAAGCCTCACGGTGGTTCGCGAGCCGGGCGCTACTCAGGGCCTGAAGCTCGCGGCCGAGATCTTGGCGCAACATGGCCTCGATCTGACGCGCGCAGGACCGGGCGTGTACGCCGTCGTGCGCAAGCCCGGCGCGACGCGCCGGCCGCCTGAGGTCCCGCCTGCAACTGCGGAGCAGCGGACCGTCGAGGAAGTGGTCGTCTCGACGAGTCGATACGCGCTGGCGAGCGGCGGTACAGCGGCCGGCACGCTCATGACACAGCAGGACGTGGATGCGCTGCCACGGCTCGGCGATGAGACGTTGCGCGCCGTACACCGCCTCCCGGGCGCCGCCAGCAACGGCTTCTCGGGGCTCGCTGCGATCCGCGGCGGCGATCCCAACGAGACGCAGATCGTGCTCGACGG
Source organism: Steroidobacteraceae bacterium (assembly GCA_034005205.1). GTDB lineage: Bacteria > Pseudomonadota > Gammaproteobacteria > Steroidobacterales > Steroidobacteraceae > Steroidobacter. The sequence continues at coordinate 3,410 of JAVEVD010000013.1, forward strand.
GATGCAGCTGGTCGAGCCCTTTCACTTGAAGAACTTCCTGAGTCCGGTCAGCCTGCTGGACGCGCGCATGCTCGAGAGTCTAGAGATCTACTCGGGCGGATTCCCGGTGCAGTACGGGACGCGCATGAGCGCGGTCGTCGAAGCGCGATCGACGCGCCCTCGGGCGCCGCGCTACTACGAGCTCGGGGCGAGCCTCTTTCATACCAACGGACTCGCCGCGCGGCAGTTCGCGGACGGCCGCGGCCAATGGCTGCTGTCCGCGCGACGCAGCAATCTCCATGAGCTCGCGCGCGTCCTGAAGTCCGACTACGGCGAGCCGCAATACTTCGATGTCTTCACTCGGGCCGACTATTCGCCTTCGCAGAGCACGCGCTTCTCAGCGAGTTATCTTGGCTCGCGCGATCGGATTACGGCGAGGCGCGAGTCGCGCGCCGAGCGCTCCGAGGCCGAGTATCGCAACAACTATGGATGGGTCGCTATCGAGCACGCATGGTCTCGGCGGCTCGCCGCGCGCTTCATTGGATCGTTCACCGACGTGACCAATCTGCGCAGCGGCAGCGCGGCGCAAGCGGATCGGCGGGTCGGGCAAGTGAATGACGAGCGCACGTTCCATGTGGCCGGCTTGCAGGCCGACTTTACGTATGAAGGGGCGGGTGCGACGCATCGCTGGGGCCTGCTCGCCCGGCAGCTCTCGGCGCAGTATGAGTACGCGAGCAGCGTACGTTTCGAGCCCGGCTACCCGTTCCCCGACTCCTCCGGCTTCGAAGCGCTGCGCAGCGCCTCACCTGATCCACAAGGACAGGAGTACGCCGTCTATTGGTCGAGCCGCATCGAGATGGCGCCCTCGCTCGAGGCGGATCTCGGTTTGCGCTGGGACGATGAGACGTACACCGGTACGCAAGGCGGAACCCAGCTCGCGCCTCGCATCGGTCTCATGTACACGCTTTCCGGCGGCCAGCGCCTGCGCGCGAGCTGGGGTCGATATTATCAAGCGCAGGCGATCAACGAGCTGCAGGTCGAGGACGGCGTCACGTCATTCTTCCCGGCGCAGCGCGCGACACATCTCGTCTTGAGCTTCGAGACCGAATTGCCCGGCGGGAGCGAACTGCGCATCGAGGGCTATCGCAAGAAGTACACCTCCCTGCGGCCGCGCTTCGAGAATCTGTTCGATCCGTTGGTCCTGTTGCCGGAGCTCGAAGCCGACCGCGTCCGGGTCGACCTGCAGCGTGCGCGCGCCTCAGGGATCGAGATTCTGCTTACTCACCGCACCGGCGTTCCGTGGACTTGGTGGATGGCGTACACCTGGTCGCAAGCGCATGATGTCGTAGACGGACGCAGCATCCCGCGCAGCTGGGATCAGCGTCACGCGCTGAGCGCCGGCGTTCACTGGTCGGACGGTCGCTGGGACATCACGCTTGCAGATGCCTACCACACCGGCTGGCCCACCACGCCGGTCACGCTGGTCGACGAATCGACAGGTCCGAAGACGCTCATCGGAGCACGCAACAGCGCCCGTTTCGGCGATTTCAATTCGCTCGACTTACGAGTCAGTCGTCGCTTCCCGATGGCGCGCGGCGAACTCGATCTCTACCTGGAGATCAGCAACCTCGCCAACGAACGCAATCCCTGCTGCCTGGATATCGACGCCGTTCAGGACGCCGGCGGCGAGTGGACGTTGCGGCGCGACGTGAACCACTGGCTGGGCGTCGTGCCCTCGCTAGGCGTGCTGTGGCGATATTGACTCAATACGCCGCATCGAATCCGATCAGCAGATAGTGCTCCTTCGTCTGGTGGCCGACGTACGGCGGCCCTGCGGAGTCTTCGCCGAGCAGGTCGGCGTTCACTTCGATGACGCCCTTGAGATTGCGCATGAAGTAGTACGAGGCGGAGAGCGACAGAGAGTTGATCTTGATTCCTTCGAAGACGACGCCGGTTCCGCGGAAGTCGTCCGCTTCCGCGTAGTTGTAGAGGAGCGAGAACGCCCAGCGGTCGTTGTGCACATGATCGACGCCGGCAAAGCCGCCGAACCAGTCGAAGTCCCGCCCCGGTTGCGCATCCAGGAAATCTTTCCATTCGTTCCACAAGCCCTGCGCAAACCAGTGGGTTCTCGGCGTGAGACTGCCGGAGAGGTCCAGGCCGACGATGCGCTTGTCGGTGTCGCGGTCGCCGGTCTCGGCGCCGGCGAATCCCGTGGCGCTCTTCTGCTCGCCGGTGAGAGCGAAGATCCCGACGTTCACGGGGCCGGCGGCGAAGCCGAGTCGACCGAACAAGCTCTTGCGGGAGTCGCGGTCGAACATCTTGTCGGGCCGGTTGAAGCCGGGGCTGTCGATGGCGAAGTTCTGCCTGATGCCGTTGCCATTCACCGCGCCGACGGCAATGTCGAGCGGCCCAACGCTGCGGTCCAGGATCAGACCGCGATCATAGGTGACGCCTGCAGCCCGGTAGGCATAGAAGTCCTGGAACGTAAGCCGCACCTCGCGCGGGAACATCAGATCGGAGATTTGAAACTGCCCGAGCTGCGCGCCCACGCCGGAGCCGAACACGTCGTCGTGACGAAACCAGGCGTCCTCGATGAGCGCTTCGCCATTGCCGCCCTTCTCGGCGAAGATCCCGTAGAAGTAGAACGTGATGTGCTCCGAGAGCGGCGCGCTGGACAACAACTTGATCAGGTAAGGCGCCTGGAAGTCGAAACTCGACTTATTGCCGGTCGGACCGGTCGCCAGATCGATATCCTCACCTTCGCGGCCTTGTACGAACGCCTGTGCACGAATGGCGAGCGGCAATGACTTGGGGATCGCCAGGCGCTCGTCACCGAGGTCCATCATGGTCTGCCGCCAGTGCGGCATCCGGAAATTGTCCGCTGCGAACGATTCCCCGAACGCATTCAGCCGCGGGAAAGCATCGTGGCAGACGGCGCAGTTCACGTTGTACTGCCGTGCGAACGCCGGCATCGCCTGAGACAGAGTGGGCAGAATCCAGCCTGCGAACACGAGGGCGCAAGCAACCCATGAAGAGCGAACGCTTTTCATTGTGGAAGTCTTTGTAGCGAGGCGAGGGCAGGGTTGAGGCGACGCAGGCTAGTCGAGTTTCGTGTGCATGTCCATCTGGACCTCTCGCAATTGCCTGGAGACGTTCGGCTGGTGCGGGGCGCGACCCTGTCAACGTGTGGCGCCGCTCAGGACTCTGCGGTCGTCCCATTCAGCGCAAGCACCAGAACTGCACGCCTTCCTCTTGCAGGAGACGTTCGGCGTTCCGGCCCTGCAGCATGGCGAGCGTGGCATAGGCGCCGGCTTGCGTGCAGGTATCCGCAGCGACCGTGACGGAGCGCGGAGCATCGGCGGCGGGCCAACCCGTGCGTGCGTCGATGATGTGGCCGTAACGCTTGCCATTCGCTTCGATGCAATGACGCGTGTCGCCGCTCGTGGCCAGGGCGCCGACGCTCAGCTGGATCACTTGCTCAGCTTGACCGCGCGTCGAGGCGGATTCGACGCCGACCTGCCACGCGGCTTGCCCTCGCGGCGGGCCGGTGGCGCGCAGGTCGCCCCCAAAGTTCACGAGCACGGGCGCATCGGTTACACGCTGGATGGCGGCGACCACGCGGTCGACCGCGTACTCCTTGCCTACGCCGCCCAGGTCGATTTCCATGCCCCGCGGCAGCATCAATTGCGGGCGCCGCCAGCTCACCCGCCGCCAGCCAATGCGCTCGAGGAGTTCCGCGATGAGCTGCGCGGACGGCGCTGCTGCGCGTGCATCGAAACGCCAGGCATGGCGCAGCACCCCCGAGGTCAGGTCGAAGGCGCCTTCGCTCAGGCGCCACAACGTCTCGCCGAAGTCTATGAGGTCGGCGGTTTCGTCGTCGAGCAGAACGGGTCGACCGTCGCTGGCGTTGATTTCGTGAACGACGCTGTCAGTGCGATAGCGGCTGAACTTGCGCTCGATGCGAATCGCCTCTCGCATCGCAAGTTCGCCGATGCGCCGCGCGCTCGGCTCATCCGAGCCGTCGCACAAGACTTCGCACGGATTCGCCATCGCTGCAAACGTAGCGCGCCATAAGCCACGCTGGCGATGCAACTGCAGCCGCGGTGCGCCTGACGTCATCAGAATCCGAATTTATAGCCGAACTGCACGATGAATGCGGTCAATGGCGGTATGAGGTCGTAGCCGGTCAGTACGCCGACGCCCGAGTCGTGCGCATCCGCCGTCTGGCGGTAGTACTCCAGCCGCACCGAGTATTCGCCGAAGGCGGCGCGGCGGCCGTATTTCAATCCGACGGTGAATGCGTCCAGGTCCGCGAGGCGGTAGTCCGCAGACGCGTACTGAGGCAGTGGAGCGCCGTCGACCAGGTATGTACGGTAGAAATCCGCCGCCGATTGCGTGTAGTAGCGGGCCTGCGGCTCGATGTAATCGTAGGGCGTTCGGTTCCAGCGGTAGGCGGCTTCGACGGTGCTGGAGGTCACGCCCCAGTCGTCGTCCATGATGCGATAGCTCATGCGCACCGAATCTCGATCCAGGGCGTAACGCCCTTCGGCGTACAGGCTCTGCTTGGTGCGGGAGTCTGGTCGGCTCTCGTATAAATACAAACCGAGCCCGTCGCCAACCGGGCCCGCCGCCGGACGGCCGGTGTTCGGGTCGACCACGGACAGCACTTTGTATGGATCGTTGAGATAACCGTCCGACATGCTGTACGAGTACGTCAGCGACAGCAGCGCGCGACGGCTCAGGATCTGTGTGAGGCCGATCAATCCGTCGACGACGTGCTTGGAGTCCGTACTGCGCTTGCTCGATGGATCGTCCAGGCCGCGCATGGGCGCCAACGGAATGGGTGCGCCGCCGACAGGGTCGATGCGCTCGTTCCCGTATGCCGCGCCGACGAACAAGGTCGTGTTGCGCTGGTTGAAGTCACGTTCCCAGCGAGCGTCGGCGCCGAGATGCAGGTAGTCGTACTCGCTCGATCCGCTCACGCCGAGCGCGATGCGGGAGCGCTCGCCGAGCGGCTGCGACCAGTTGGCCGAGAGCGCGATGCGCGTGTCCCTGAAAGTGTCGTCGAGCGGCGGCGCCCCTGCAGCAATCTGATAGCTGCCGTGACCGGAGGGTCGCGTGAAAGTCTGCACGACGTCCGACGGCGCGGCGCCCGACGGGGAAGCGCCGGTGAGCGTATCCACGGACAGTCCGATGTCGAGCGAGCGGTCTTCGTCGAATGCGCGCCGGATCGCCGCCTTCAAGCTGACATCGCGAACGCGATCATCGTCCTCAGAGTAATAGAGCAGAGCCGAGTCGACCTGCCACGTCTGAGATTCCTCGGCGTGCACCTTGCTTGCGGGCAAGGCGCCCAGCAGCCCGCACGCGGCCGAGGCGAGCGCGCCGCCAATCGGGCGCTTGTTCTTCAGTTGCATCCGCAGCCTCCGCCGCCGAAGCCGCGTCCGCCGCTCGAGGCTTCTTTGCTGAAATAGATGTGTTCGTCGATGGCGACGTCCAGATTGTCTGGCTGCATGTCCGGGCGGGCGTGCAGATCGCGCTCCCATGGCTTCACGTCGGGGGTGAGATTGGCGCAGCCGACGGAGAACGTCGCTGCAATCAGCGTAACCGCGATGGCGCGCCCACCGCTGCGGAATGACCGTCGCATGTCTTATTCCTCGAGAAGCTCTTGGATCTGCGCTTCACGGACGCCGCGCTGCGCTTCGCGAAAGCCGACATGGCGCTGGCGCACGCGGCCATGCCGATCGATCAGGAAGCTCATCGGCATGCCGGTCACGCCGAACAGGTCGGCGAGTTCGCCGCGCGGGTCGAACTCGACGCGAAAGCCGGCCGGCGTACGATCGAGGAAGCCCTGGGCGAGCCTCCGCTCCTGGTCCAGATTGACTGCAACCACGACCAGGCCGTCGGCGTCGTAGCGCCTCTGCAGGTCGGTCATCCATGGGAAGGACCGACGGCAGGGAGCGCACCATGAGGCCCAGAAATCGAGCAGCACGACCTTGCCTTGCAGAGGCTCGAGCAGCGGCAGGTCGTGGGCGTCGACGATCTCGGCGCGCGACGGCGCTGCCCATATGGTCAGCGTGGCGGCCAGGAGTACGACCCAGACTATGATCTTCCACGCCCATGCAGGGTCGAGCACGCTGGCGATAGTCATTCTCATTCAGTGACTCGGCGGTGATTGGAGCGCCGGCCATTAGACGATCGATCCGGGGAAGATCAATCGCATCCGGGGAAGATCATTCGCACGCCGCGCCCGAGCGTCTGACGAACCTGATCAACGAGGCGGCGCGCAGCGACGCGCGCCGCACAGAGGCGTCGACCAGATTGGTCCGCCAAGCGCTCGGTCAGGCCTCATCCGGCGGGCCTGCCGCCTCAGCGACGTACTCATCGCATTTCACGTCAGGATTCCAGTTCGCGAATGAACCGTTGGGATTCTCCCGCCAGGCCCAGACGTGCAATGCATAGAACGCCGGGAGACCGAACCGATTTGGACTGGGGTTGTAGTTAAACAGTTGCCCATTGAGCACCGGCGGCGCTTCGTTGTTGGCATGCCAGTCCTCTGCGATCACGATGTACTCCACGCCGAGAAACTCCACGCCGTCGCCCGCCGGCGCATACATCAGGGCTTCGGGGCGCTGCACGTCGAGCTGACCGTCCATGAGCAGCTCCGCATTGACGTAGTGCACGCCCATCGCCCCGAAGTCCGGACCGCTGGCGCATGCGCCGGTGCTGGTCCAGCCTTCCGCTTCCGCTGCGGCGACGTCCTGAAACGCCGCGGTGGCGGTTCTGACCTGCGCGATCAGGGAGTCGGCAGGCGCGCCGTCTTGAGCCGCGGCGTGCTCGGCGGCGCCGACGGCGAGTATCGCAAGCGAGCACGATGAGACTATGACCGCACCTGCGAGTGGGCGGCCGTTGCGAACGTTCATATCGAGTACTCCTGCGCAGCAAGTGGTCGCCGCAGCACGGACCGCAGTGCGTGGTCCCGGCGTAGCCGGGTGTTTCGCTGACGCTCGGTCCGATGCTTGCTGGCGGAAGGCGGGCGGCGCTAGCGCCGGGCGCGGCCGGTAACGAAGCGCAAGGTCGGAAAGTTCACGCAGCGCCCGGTGAGACCGGCTCGCCGGCGATTTACGATCTCAGCACCACCGTGCGATTCCCGGTGACGAACACTCGGTGCTCGGCATGCCAGCGCACCGCGCGATTGAGCACGATGGCCTCGAGGTCATGACCGATTTCGATCAGCGCCTCGGGCGTCATGGTGTGATCGACGCGTTGCACGTCCTGCTCGATGATCGGACCCTCGTCCAGGTCGGTAGTAGCGTAGTGAGCCGTGGCGCCGATGATCTTTACACCGCGCGCGTAGGCCTGATGGTAGGGCTTGGCGCCCTTGAAGCCCGGCAGGAAGGAATGGTGGATGTTGATGCAGCGCCCCGCCAGCTTGCGGCAGGCGGCGTCGGAAAGGATTTGCATGTAGCGCGCCAGCACCAGCAACTCCGCGCCCGTCGAGTCGAACAGCTCCAGAATGCGCGCTTCCTGGGCGAGTTTGCCCGCCGCGTCGATCGGAAAATGATGGAAGGGCAGGTCGTACCAGGCCGCGAGCCGCGCATGCGTGTCGTGATTGGAGACTACGCCCACGATGTCGATCGGCAGCGTGCCGATGCTCCAGCGATGCAGCAGGCTGTTCAGGCAATGTCCCTGCTTCGACACGGCCACGAGAACCCGACAGCGCTGCTCGGCGGGGTGCAGCCGCCAGTCCATCTCGAAGCGTGCGGCCAGCTCCGCGAATTGCGAGCACAGCTCCTGATGCGGCGGCAGGGCGTCGCCGCAGAACTTGGTGCGCATGAACGAGCGATTGGAGTAGGCGTCCACGAAGTGCGCCGCCTCGATGATGAGGCCGGCGCGCTCTGCGATGAACGTCGTGATGGCCGCGACGATGCCCGTGCGATCCGGGCAGGACATACTCAGAATGAACTGCGACATGATTCTTTCATCGACAATGGGCGGCCGGCCGCACGCGCAAGCTACTGCTGCAGCTAGCTGTGGTCGTAGTACGGACCGAAACCAAATTCGGCCGCATCGAGTCCGCGGATCTCGATCTTACCGAGAGGCGAGCCGTTAAACAGGTCCATGCGGTGCGGACCGCGCCGCATATCGCGCTCAGGCATGGTCGCCAGTCACTTCTCAGACGCCCTCCCGTACATGCCAAGCTCGATTCTCCGAACGAACTCCAGCAGGCGTGGACGCACTTCGTCGAGCATGTATTGCGGCGAGGCGCGCGCCGCCGGCGCGCCGCAGGTGATCGACATGGTCGGCGAGCCGGCCGGCCGCAAGCCCACCGCCACGCCGTTCACGTCCGGCCGCCATTCGCCGAACGAGCTGCATGCGCCTAGGGCCGCGTAGCTTGCGATCGAGCGATCGATGGCGCGCTGCAGGCTCGTGCTTGGGACGCCGTCGGGGGCGCGCGTGGTCTCCAGCAGAATGCGGCGTTCGCTTTCGGGGCACACGGCCAGGTAGGCGCGGCCAATGGCGGATTCGGCCAGCGGCAGCTCCATACCGACTTCCATGTTCAACGTGACCAAGCCGCTGGCGTTGCTGACCTCGATACACACCATGCTGAGTTGCTGCCGTGAGCCGAGCGCGACCGAAACGCCCGTCTCTTCTGCAAGCTCTTGCATGAACGGCGCCGCAAAATCGCGCAGCTGAGCCGGTCCGGGCGCCAGTGCGCTCAGCGCGAGCGCCGCCGGGCCCAGGCTGTACTTTCCCAGCCGCTCCTCATGCTGCAGGTAGCCGAGCAGCGCCAGCGTGCGAACCATGCGCTTGACGGTCGAGAGCGGCAGGTTCACATCGCGCGACAACTCGGCGACGCCGAGGTACGGGCGTTGCACGCTGAAACAGGACAACAGCGACAACCCTCGTGCGAGGGACGCCACAAACTTCGGCCCCACGCTCCCGGCGGCGGGCGGGCGCCCACGACGGAACCAGCTCTCTGTGCGCTTCATAGAGGATCAGGCATACGGCGGTGATCGAGGGAAGCTCTGCTTTACTCTGGTTCTGTGATCTCTCGCCGCTCGAAATACGTCGCCTGCGGACGCTTCTTTGGACTGCCCGTCAGGGCGGCAGGTCGATCAGAGCTTCCCTGGAGCCACTGCTGCGCCAATCGTAGCGCGCCAAACGGCGGGGGCATACTCCGGACCACGAGCTGCGTGCTCGACGTCGACGTCGACGCCTTTGTAACGTACTGTCATGGTCGTACATCGTAACCTCAATCACTGTGCGCACCCGGCTGCAGACGTTTCCGCATGGGCCGGCGCTACAACGCTATAAAAGGAGACACAGGTGAACGAAAGCATCGGCAAGCTGGTCCTGCGCCTGACGCTGGGAGGGCTGATCCTGTTGCACGGCGTAGCGAAGCTCACCGGCGGCGTGGGCGGAATCGTCGGAATGGTGTCCGGCGTGGGGTTGCCGGGCTTCTTCGGCTATGCGGTCTACATCGGCGAGGTGATCGCGCCCATCCTGGTGATCCTCGGTTGGTATTCGAGAATCGGTGCAGCGCTGATCGCGGTGAACATGCTGTTCGCGATCGGTTTGGTTCACAGCGCACACCTGTTCGAGCGCACTCAGACAGGTGGATGGGCCATAGAGCTGCAAGGCATGTTCCTGTTCACCGCGGTCGCCATCGCGCTGATCGGCCCCGGTCGCTTCAGCCTCAACTCGAAATAGCCGAGCACGCGCGCCGCCGGTTGGTCAGGCGGCGCGGCCTGCCCCGCAGGATAGGTTGCTTGTGCGCCGCGCAATCGCTGGCCGCCTTGGCTTGCGCCAAACGAACGCGACGTCCGGCTCGCGCTGCTGAATGCACACGCCCCGGCGGCGCCCGATTGCGCGCGAGCGCAGATCGGCGCGAGCGTCCTCGATTGTCGACCAGCGAACTTCTCTGCTATGTCAGAGGCAAAGATTGGGCGGACAAGAAACGGGGGCGGCGTGCCGTTTTTGAATGCAAGCGTGCGGCGAGGCACGGCCCGAGTCGCCCGCGGCTCGGAGCTGCGATATGAGATCGCGCGCACCGCCCGTGAGTGGTCGGCGCTCGCGGTGCAGTGGAACGAGCTGCTCGAGGAGAGTCGCGCGAACTGCGTGTTCCTGACCTGGGAGTGGCAGGATACGTGGCGCAGCTTGCAGGAGCGGGATGGCGACCTGCTCACGATATGCATACGCGGTCCGCGCGGTGAGCTCCTGGGAATCGCGCCGTTCCACAAGGTGGACTACACGCTTGCTGGCGCCGTCCCCTATCGCGTGCTGCGCATGGCGGGCGAGGTGGATTGCGGCGGCGAGTATCTCACCTGGATTGCGCCGCGTTCGTGCGAGCAGCAGGTGTCGGCGGAGATCGTTCGGGCGCTGCGGGCGCTGCGCTCGGAGTGGGATCTGATCTGGATGCCGAAGCTGCCGTCCTGGTCAGGCGCACATCAGCCCATGATCGAGGCCATGCAGGCGGGCGGCCTGACGCTCAACAAGCGAGCGAACTCCTTCACCTCGATCGCACTGCCGCAGGATTACGCGAGCTATCTGGCGCTCATGTCTGCAAACCGCAGGCAACAGGTGCGGCGCATGAGTCACAAGATACTGTCGCGGCCCGGCGTGGAAGTGCGCAGGGTGAGATCCAGCGCCGAGCTTGGCCCAGCGCTGGAGGCGTTGTTCCGCTTGCACAATGAACGCTGGTCGGCGGCGGGCGGGCAAGGCGTGTTCGCGCGCAATCCGAAGGAAAAGGCGTTCTATGAGCGCTTCGCGCCGAAAGCGCTGGCCGCCGGATGGTTGGCGCTGTATGTGCTCTTGGATTGCGGCGAGCCGAAAGCCGTGCAGCTCGGCTATGTCTATGACTCCACGTTCGTGCAGCTCCAGGAAGGTTTCGACCCGAATTACTCGCCGCACGCAGGCAACGTGCTCAGGGCGCGCGTCATAGAGGACTGCATCCGCAGCAGACTGCGAGAGTACGACTTCCTCGCCGGCGTCTCCGAGCACAAGCGTCGCTGGCTAGGGCGGCAGCGCGTCGGCATGGACCTGCTGGTCGGCGCTCCGCACTGGAAGACCTTGCCGATCATGAGACTTGGGCTGTGGCCGACCGGAGCGTACCTGCGGCCCAGGTCGCCCCGTCTCGCCGGCGAGGCGGGCGCCGACCAGGGATGAGGTCCGCGTGCTCTTGCGGCCGGCGCAAACGCACCGTTGCGATCGGCGCCGGGGCGTCGATACGCGGCTGAGGACTTATCGACACCGGCGCATGCCTGCGGATATCATCGCCGCCGTCATTGGGGAGTAATCTCCCGCGCATCTCCTGCGGAGGCGTCGCGGGGTCTGCATCAACAGACTTGGTCGAGCGGTTTCCGCAACCGTTCGACCATGGTGCAGGCGGCTCACTTCAGCGCTTGATGAGACCTTTGACCATCCGCTGCGGCGCAGGGCCGGCGGCGCGATGGTCATCGTGCGTCAGGCCCTCGAGTGTGCGATGGATCCCTTCTTCGTATCCGCCGCGGTCGTGGCGCTCGCCGAGATTGGCGACAAGACTCAGTTGCTGGCCGTGGCCCTTGCGGCGCGCTATCGCAAGCCCGCGCCCATCGTGCTCGGAATTTTCTGCGCCACCCTCCTGAATCATGGCGCTGCAGGGGCGTTCGGCGTAGGGCTGGCGAACCTGCTCGGCGGCGCCGGTTTGCGCTGGGCGCTCGGGCTCGGTTTCATCGCGATGGCCGCCTGGATGCTGGTTCCCGACCGTCTCGATCATGACAAGCCGCCGTCGCGGCGGCTGGGTGTGTTCGCGACCACGCTGATGGTCTTTTTCCTGGTGGAAATCGGCGATAAGACGCAGATCGCCACGGTTGCGCTGGCTGCGCAGTACAAGGCCCTCGGCGCAGTGGTTTTCGGCACGACGCTCGGCATGATGATCGCGAATGCGCCAGCCGTTTACCTCGGCGACGCTGTTTCGCAGCGCCTCGACATGCGCCTCATGCACGGCGTCGCGTCGGTGATTTTCCTGGTTCTCGGCGTGCTGGTGCTCGCGAGCGGCGACTTCGAGTTGCCGGCGTAAGCGCGTCAGGCGGCTGTGCACACCGGTCGGATCGCTCATCGCGCTCTTGACCTTCCCATGGTAGGAAGGTTCATCATGCTCCATTCAATGCGTCATTCAGAGCTTATCGAGGTGTCGCCATGCGCGCCGCCAGAGCGCCCGTCGAGCTCGCCGAAGCGAAAGGGCGAGGCTACTACAGCATTGGGCGGGCCGCCGAGCTGACCGGCGTGACGGCCAAGATGATTCGCCATTACGAGTCGCAGGGCCTCATTCCCAAAGCGAACCGCACGGTCGGCGACTACCGGGTCTACAGCGCGAGCGATCTGCATGCGCTGCGCTTCATCCGCCGTGCGCGCGATCTCGGATTCTCGATCAAGGAAATCGAGAGCCTGCTCGGATTGTGGCGCAACCAGCGTCGCGCCAGCGAACAGGTCAAGCGCCTCGCCGTGCAGCACATTGCGGCGCTGGATCGCAAGATCAGCGAGCTGCAGTCCATGCGTGCGACGCTCGCCGATCTGGCCGCGCATTGTCAGGGCGACGAGCGCCCGCAATGCCCGATTCTCGACGATCTCGGCCGGTGTTCCGGCGATCAGCGACGGAAGTAGGTTGGACGGATACGACTCATGAAACACGATTCCAGGCATGCAGAAGCGTCCGAGCGCGAGCGTTCGCAGCGGACCTGTTGCGGTCATACGGGGCATGCTCGAACGGCGCCCTCAGATGAAGGCGCGCTGCTGCGTGATGTGGTTTGCGGGATGACAGTTTCCGAACGCTCGGCGCATCAGGCCGAGCACGCTGGCGAGCGCTACGTGTTTTGTTCGGCTCGCTGCCGCGACAAGTTTCTCGCTGACCCCCAGCGCTATCTCGATCCGGACAACGCTCCGGCCGCGCCGCCGGCCCCCGAAGGCGCAATCTATACCTGCCCGATGCATCCGGAGATCCAAGAGGAACATCCGGCAAGCTGCCCGTTGTGCGGCATGGCGCTCGAGCCGCTCATGCCGCAGCTCGATGAAGAAGATCATCCCGAGCTGCGCGATTTCACGCGCCGCTTCTGGTGGACGGCGCCGTTGACCGCCGCGGTGGCGCTGCTCGCCATGTTCGGCGGGCGTCTGGGCTGGATGGATATGGAGACTCAGACATGGGTCGAGCTCCTGCTGAGCGCGCCCGTCGTCCTGTGGGCCGGCCGGCCGTTTCTCGAGCGCGGGGTGAGCTCGCTCGCGCACCGCAGTCCGAACATGTGGACGCTGATCGGGCTCGGCGTATCGGCTGCTTTCGTCTACAGCGTGGTCGCGACGATCGCGCCTGGGCTGTTCCCGGAAAGCTTTCGAGATCACGGCCGTGTGGGTGTGTATTTCGAAGCGGCCGCCGTGATCGTCTCGTTGTCGCTGCTCGGCCAGATACTCGAACTGAAGGCGCGTTCGCGCACAGCCGCCGCCATCAAGCTGCTGCTCGGCCTCGCGCCGAAAACCGCGCGACGCATCGACCCGGACGGCAGTGAGCACGATGTTCCGCTCGAGCAAGTGCATGTCGGCGATGTATTGCGTGTGCGGCCTGGCGAGAAGACGCCTGTCGACGGCGTAGTGCTCGAGGGTGTGAGCGCTATCGACGAATCGATGCTCACCGGCGAGCCTTCGCCCGTGACCAAGCGGCCCGGCGATCGCGTGATAGGCGGGACGTTGAACACCTCCGGGAGTCTCAAGATTCGCGCCGCACGCGTCGGGTCCGAGACGGTGCTCTCGCAGATCGTGCAGATGGTGGCGCAGGCGCAGCGCTCGAAGGCGCCGCTGCAGCGTCTCGCCGATCGCGTCGCGGGGCGCTTCGTGCTGACAGTCGTGCTGGTCGCGCTCGCGTCCTTTTTCGCATGGGGCCTGCTGGGCGGCGAACAGGGCTGGCTGTACGGCCTGATCAACGCGGTGGCGGTGCTCATCATCGCTTGTCCGTGCGCGCTTGGGCTCGCCACGCCCATGTCGATCATGGTGGCGACCGGCAGGGCGGCGACTCAGGGCGTGCTGTTCCGCGATGCGTCAGCGATCGAGAACCTGCGACGCGTCGATACGCTCATCGTCGACAAGACCGGGACGCTCACGCAGGGCAAGCCGGCGTTCGACAGGGCGATCGCGGTCGACGCCGGCGCCGAGGACGAAGTACTGCGTCTCGCTGCAAGCGTCGATCAGGGTAGCGAGCATCCGCTGGCTGCAGCGCTGGTGGCGGCGGCGCGCGAGCGGAACATGCCGCTCGCGGCGGTGGAGGACTTCGAATCCGCTTCGGGCATGGGAGTGCGCGGAGTCGTCGAAGGGCGGCGACTCGCGCTCGGGAACAGTGAACTGTTGCGACAGGACGGCGTGGATATCAGTGCGCTTTCGGCGCACAGCGAAGAGCTGCGTCAGCAGGGCGCCAGCGTGATCTATCTGGCGAGTGACGGACGGCTGCTTGGGCTGCTGTCCGTCGCCGATCCGATCAAGGAGAGCACGCCCGAGGCGTTGGCGGCTCTGCGCGATGCGGGCGTCAGAGTCGTCATGGCGACAGGCGACGGCTTGACGACGGCGCGATTCGTGGCGGCGCGCCTCGGCATCGATGAGATCCACGCGGAGGTGAAGCCGTCGGACAAGCTGCAGCTCGTGGAGAGGCTGCAGGCGGAAGGTCGCGTGGTCGCCATGGCGGGAGACGGCGTTAATGATGCGCCGGCGCTCGCCAAAGCCGACGTCGGCATTGCGATGGGCACGGGCACAGACGTCGCCATGAGCAGCGCGCAGGTGACGTTGGTCAAGGGCGACCTGCGCGGCGTGGCCCGCGCGCTGAACATCTCGCGCGGCGCCGTGAAGAACATGCGCCAGAACCTCGGCTTCGCGTTTGTCTACAACGCGTTGGGAGTGCCGATCGCCGCGGGCCTGCTGTATCCCTTCACCGGTTGGCTGCTCTCGCCGATGATCGCGGCGCTCGCGATGAGCCTCTCGTCGGTGTCCGTGATCACCAACGCGCTGCGGCTGCGCACGCAAGTGTAGAGCGCCGGTTCAATCTCGTTCTGCGAGGTCGGCGGGCTTGATCGGCGCTTCCCTGGATTCAGCCCGGGTCGTCCGGCGCCTCGTCTGAACCGCTCTCTGGGCGCACTCGTATAGAATCGCCCCCTTTGCTTTGCAATGCCTGCGGAGGAGAGATCATTGAGCGCACCGTCCAGCACGTCGCCATCGCCCGGTGCAGCCGCAGCCGAGGGCGCCATTCAGACGGACGTCGTGATCATCGGCGCGGGTCCCTGCGGTCTGTTTCAGATTTTCGAGCTGGGCCTGCTCGGCATCCACGCCCACGTGGTCGATTCTCTGAAGCATCCCGGCGGACAATGCAGCGAGCTCTATCCTGACAAGCCCATCTACGACATTCCCGCGCTGCCGATGTGCGGCGCGCAAGAGCTGATCGACCGCCTGCTGCAACAGGCCAAGCCGTTCAACGCGCAGTTTCATCTGGGCGAAGAAGTTACGGAGCTGCAGGCGCTCGAGGACGGCGCCTTCCTGCTGCGCACTTCGCTCGGGACCCGCTTTCATGCGAGGGCCGTGGTGATCGCCGCCGGACTCGGCTCGTTCCAGCCTCGGCGGCTGGGCGTCGAGGGCGCAGAGGCCCTCGAAGGACGCCGCATCCATTACAAGATCAAGAGCGCCGCTGATTTCGCGGCCCAGCGGCTGGTGATCTTCGGCGGCGGTGATTCCGCGCTCGACTGGACGCTCGAATTGGCCGGCAAGGCGCGCAGCCTCACGCTGGTGCACCGGCGGCCCGAGTTCAGGGCGGCGCCCGCCTCGGTGGCCAAGATGCGCGACCTGGTGAGCGGCGGCAGCATGCGCTACGTGGAAGGCGTGGCGCATTCCTTGATGACCGAGGGCGACGCCCACGACGCTTCATTCCGCGGCGTGCGGGTGAAGCGTACGGATGGGCGGATCGAGGAGCTCGAGTGCGACCACGTGTTGACGTTCTTCGGGCTGCACCCCAAGCTCGGGCCGATCGCCGAGTGGGGCTTGAAGATCGACAAGCGCGCGATCGTGGTCGACACGGAGAAATTCCAGACCAACATCCCCGGCGTATTTGCGGTGGGCGACATCAACACTTATCCCGGCAAGAAGAAGCTGATCCTCTCTGGCTTTCACGAAGCGGCGCTCGCGGCGTTCGGGATCGCGGCGCACCTGAATCCGACCAAGAAGGTGCCGCTGCAGTACACCACCACCAGCCCTATCATGCACAAGCGGCTCGGCGTTCCTGACTGAGCGGCCGTCTGCGGAGCGCACCATGGACCCGTTGCTTACTGATGTGCTGCAAGTCCTCAGGCTCGAGCGCCTGGAGCTCGACCTGTTCCGCGGCGAAAGTCGCGACCCCGGTCATCACCGGGTATTCGGCGGCCAGGTGCTCGGTCAGGCGCTGATGGCTGCGTATGCAACCGTCCAGGAGCGCGCCGTGCATTCGCTGCACGCCTACTTCCTGCGGGCGGGCGATCCGGAGCTGCCCATCGTCTACGAGGTCGATCGCAGTCGCGAAGGGCGCAGCTTCTCGTCGCGGCGCGTCGTGGCGATCCAGCGCGGCGAGCAGATCTTTCACATGTCGGCTTCCTTCCAGGCGAGCGAGCAGGCCGCCGATCGGCAAGGCCGGATGCCGCAGGCGCCCGGGCCCGAGGACGTTCCGGACTTGCTCGAGGCCGTCGAGGCCCTCAAGAAGCTATCCCCGGAGCGCGCCGCGCCGTTGTGCGTACATACCACTGCTTTCGAGTTCCGCGCCGCCGAGCTTCCCGACCCCAGGGCCGAGATCCCGAGCCAGCCGCGCATGAAAATCTGGTTCCGCGCGGCCGATCGACTGCCCGACGACGAGCCGCTGCACCGCTGTCTGCTGGCCTACGCTTCCGACTTCTACCTGCTGAGCGCGGCGGTGCTGGACGCAAGTCTCGTTTTGGGCCGCAGCAGCTTGCGGATCGCCAGCATTGACCACGCCATGTGGTTCCACCGTCCGGCGCGGGCCGACGAGTGGCTGCTGTACGCCATGGACAGCCCTACGGCTTCGGGCTCGCGCGGCTTCGCGCGCGGCGAGATCTGGACCCAGGACGGCCGGCTCGTGGCCTCGACGGCCCAGGAAGGGCTTGTGAGGATTGGAAAGCGCCCAGCGGATGGCGGACCAAGCGGATAGCAGATAGCGGACCTGGAAGCGGATAGCGGATAGCGGACCTGGAAGCGGATAGCGGATAGCGGATAGTTCAGAGGGTCCGTCGGTCGGATCTAGGATCACCAGTGAGGCCCAAGCCGCGTCTGACTCTCCGCCCTCGCGGTCGGCGTCAAGCTGTTGACGCTCCGCAGACCGCACGCCCCTTCTGACTATCCGCTATCGGGCGGCGACTAATGGGACGCCCCAGGCCGCAGGCCCCTTCTGACTATCCGCCATCCGCTATCCGCTATCCGCTTCTAGATCTCCCTATCCGCTTCTAGCATCAGCACATACCCAAACCGTATTTCGCCCGTTTTTGGCCGGGGGCTACATTCCGGCCATGTATCAGTACGACGCCATCGACCAGCGCCTGGTGAATGAGCGGGTGGCTCAGTTCCGCGACCAGACGCGCCGTTTCCTCGCCGGTGAGATCTCGGAGGACGACTTCAAGTCGCTGCGCTTGCGCAATGGGCTGTACATCCAGCGCCATGCGCCGATGCTGCGCATTTCGGTTCCATACGGGCTGCTCGCGACTCGCCAACTACGAATGTTGGCGCGCATCGCCCGCGAGTACGACCGCGGCTACGGTCACTTCACCACGCGGCAGAACATGCAGTTCAACTGGCCGCAGCTCGAACGCGTGCCGGACATCCTCGAACTGCTGGCCACCGTGCAGATGCACTCCATCCAGACGAGCGGCAATTGCGTGCGCAATGTGACGGCGGATCACTTGGCGGGCGTCGCGCCCGACGAATTGGAGGATCCCCGCCCCTGGTGCGAGTACATCCGGCAGTGGGCCACGCTGCATCCCGAGTTCTCGTACCTGCCCCGCAAGTTCAAGATTGCGGTCACTGGATCTGCGCAGGATCGCGCTGCCTCCAGGGTGCACGACATCGGCCTGCACCTGGTGCGCAACGCGGCGGGCGAAGTCGGATTCGAAGTGCTGGTGGGGGGCGGACTCGGCCGCACGCCCATGGTCGGTCACGTGATCCGCGAGTTCCTGCCCAAGCAGGATCTGTTGGCCTATCTCGAAGCGATTCTGCGTGTGTACAACCTCGAGGGTCGGCGCGACAACATTCATAAGGCGCGCATCAAGATCCTGGTGAAGGCGGTCGGACCGCAGAAGTTCCGCGAGTTGGTCGAGGCCGAGTTCGAGGCTTCGCGCGCCCACGCTCCGGTGTTCGAGCCGGCGGATATCGAACGCATCGCGGCGTTCTTCCGTCCGCCGCCGTACGAGCGGCTGGCGGACCAGGACGTGCTCGCCGGCAAGCCGAGCGAGTTCCGCAACTGGGTGCAGCGCAATACTCGGCGTCACAAGGCGCCGGGGTATCGCGCCGTGTTCGTGTCCCTGAAAGCGCCCGAACGCCCGCCGGGCGACATCACGGCCGAGGAGATGGATCGCGTCGCCGACTTGGCTGACCGCTACTCATTCGGCTATGTGCGCTCCACGCATGATCAGAACCTGCTGCTCGCCGATGTGCGTCAGCGCGATCTGTACGACGTCTGGCTTGCGCTGCGGGAGATCGGCCTCGCCACGGCGAACATCGGCACGTTGACCGACATGATCTGCTGCCCGGGCCTGGATTTCTGCGCGCTCGCCAACGCCACCTCGATCCCGATCGCCCGGCAGATCAACGAGCGTTTCGACGATCTCGATTATCTCTACGATCTGGGCGACATCGAGCTGAAGATGTCCGGCTGCATGAACGGATGCGGGCATCACTCGGTCGGACACATCGGCATTCTCGGCGTCGATAAGAACGGCGAGGAGTGGTACCAGATTACGCTCGGCGGCTCATCGAGCGGCCGGGACGCGGCGATCGGCCAAGTCATCGGTCCGTCCGTGCCGCACGCCGAAGTGGCGCTGGTCGTCGAACGCATCCTGGACGTCTATCTTGCCGAACGCGAGGAAGGCGAGAGGTTTATCGATACCGTGCGCCGCATCGGTGTGGCGCCGTTCAAGGCACGAGTCTATGCGCCATCTCATAAAGCAGCGTGAAATCATCGTCGATCCGTGGCGCTATGCGGATGAGGATCCGCTCGGGCGCGAACGGGCGCTGATCCTGCCCCTCGAGCGCTGGCGCGAGGAGCGTGAGCGCTGGTGGCTGTGGGACGGCCGGCTCGGCGTGCGCATCGGTCCGGCCGATCCGGTCGCCGAGCTCGAGCAGGACTTTCTGCGCGTCAGCCTGGTCGCAATCGAGTTTGGCGGGATCGCCGAAGGGCGCGGCTACACGCAGGCGCAGCTGCTGCGCAAGCGTCACAAGTTCACGGGCGAGCTGCGCGCCGTCGGCTCCATCCAGCGGGATCAGCTTTTTTACATGGCGCGTTGCGGATTCGATGCATTCGAACTGCCCGAGGGCGCCGACCTCCAAGGCGCGCTCACGGCGTTCGACGATTTTACGGTCGCCTATCAGGGCGCCGTCGATTGCGCGGTCGCGCCGCAGCGTCGCGCCTTCGGTTGACGGGCGCCAGCCTTCGCGACTCGCTCAGCGGCGCAACGCGAGCCGTGAGCCGTCCGTGACTCAACCGCCGACGGCGTATCGTCGCGCCGGTTGATCGGTGAACTGCAGCGCGGCCAGACGAGCGTACAACGGGCTCGACGCAAGCAGCTCGGCGTGCGAGCCGATCGCCGCGATGCGGCCCTCGTCCAGCACCACGATACGGTCGGCCTTGAGTATGGTGGCGAGGCGATGGGCGATGATGATGGTGGTCCGGTTCACCATCAGGCGCTCCAGCGCTTGCTGCACGTAACGCTCGCTTTGCGCATCGAGCGAGCTGGTCGCTTCATCTAGCAGCAGGATCGGCGGGTCCTTGAGCAGCGCGCGCGCAATGGCGATGCGCTGGCGTTGGCCGCCCGACAGCCGTGCGCCGCGCTCGCCGAGAAACGTATCGTATCCTTGGGGCAATTGGCGGATGAATTCATCCGCACCTGCGGCGCGGGCCGCGGCTTCGATTTCTTCGTCGGTGGCTGCAGGCCGGCCATAGCGTATGTTCTCTCGTGCGCTGGCGCCGAACAGCACGGTCTCCTGCGGCACGAGCCCGATGCGCGCGCGCACGTCCTGCGGATCGGCATGCGCGATGTCCACGCCGTCGATGAGGATGCGGCCGCCCTCGGGATCATAGAAGCGCAGCAACAGCTGAAAGGTCGTGCTCTTGCCCGCGCCTGACGGACCGACGAACGCAATGTTCTCGCCCGGCTCGATATCGAGTGTGAACCGGTCGAGGGCCAGCGATTCGGGCCGTGAAGGATAGCGGAATGACACGCTGTCGAAGCGGATGCGGCCCTGAGCCGGACTCGGAAGCGGCACGGGTCGTTCGGGCGCCGTGATCGAGGGCGTGGCGTTGCGCAGCTCGGTCAGCCGCTCCATGGCGCCGGCTGCGCGCTGCACCTCTCCCCACATTTCGCTGAGCGCCGCCGCGGATATCGCCACGTACACCGCGTAGATCAGGAACTGGCTCAGCTCGCCGCTGGTCATCTCCTGCGCCAGCACGCGGTGCGCGCCCTGCCAGAGCACGAAGGTCACCGCGCCGAACACCAGCATCGTGCCGATCGCCGTGAGCGCGGCGCGCATGCGCGTGCGCCGCACGGCGGCGGCGAACGAATCTTCGACCGCTTTGCCGAAGCGCGCGCTGTGCAAGGATTCCAGCGTGAACGCCTGAACCGTCTGGATGGCGTTGAGCGTCTCGCCGGCCAGGCCGCTGGTGTCCGCGATGCGATCCTGCGACTCGCGCGAGAGGGCGCGAAGCTTGCGGCCAACGATGATCAGCGGCGCAATCACCAGCGGGATCAGCAGCAGGATCATGCCCGCGAGCGATGGGCTGGTGGCGACCAGCAGCACGAGCGCGCCGATCAGCTGGATGATCGAGCGCAGGGTGATCGACAGGTTCACCCCGGCGATCGACTGCACCAGAGTGGTGTCCGTCGTCAAACGCGACAGCACTTCGCCGGTGCGCGTGACCTCGAAGAACGTCGGATCCATGCGGATGACCCGCCGGTAGATGTCGCTTCTGAGGTCCGCAATCACGCGCTCGCCGAGCCATGTCACCAGATAAAAGCGCAACGCCGCGAAAACACCGAACACGACGGCCGCGGCAAGGAACGCTGCGAAGTACAAATCGATGGTGGCGCGATCCTGCATGGCCATGCCTTGGTCGATCACGTTCTTGAACGCGATCGGCAACACGAGCATTGCAGCCGAAGCCATCAGCAGCGCCGCCAGCGCCAGCGCGAGCGTGCGCTTGTAGACGCGCAGATACGGCCAGAGTGAACGCAGCGGCTTCAGCGAGCGGGCGGGCGGACGATCCGAGGGTGCTTGCATGGTGAATGCGGCTTGGTGAGAAGCAGACGGCGGAAACCCAGAAGCGGATAGCGGATAGCGGATAGTTCAGAGGGTTCGCACTACGAAACGCGCAATGCTCCCTTTTCAACTATCCGCTATCCGCCATCCGCTTCTGGGTCATCGATACACCGGCAGCTCGACGCCGGCGAACAGCGCTTCCACATCGCTTGGCGAGGAGGCGTTGCTGGCGCGCGCGACGAGTCGCTTCGTCAGGTGCGGCGCCAACAATTGCAGGAAGTCGTACATGTAGCCGCGCAGCAGCGCGCCCTGATGAAATCCCGCCCAGGTCATGTGCGCGGGGAACAGGTGCGAGGCGTCGATGGAGACCAGGTCCGCATCTTCGCGCGGGTCCACCGCCATGCTGGCGACGATCCCGACGCCGAGGCCGAGCCGCACGTATGTCTTGATGACGTCGGCGTCGCGCGCGGTCAGCGCCACGTGCGGCTTCAGGCCGGCGCGCGCGAAGATCTGCTGCAGCGACGAGGGGCCCGAGAAGCCGAACACGTAGGTGACGATTGGATACTTCCCGAGCATCTCGATCGTGACTTTGGACTCGTTGGCGAGCGGATGTCCCTGCGGCACGACGATGCGGCGGTGCCACTGATAGCAGGGAAGCAGCACAAGACTCGTGAACAGCTCCTGCGAGCCGGTGTTGATCGCGAAGTCGATGCGATCGCGGCTCGCCATGTCGGCGATCTGCTCCGAGGTTCCCTGATGCAGGTGGAGCTCGACCTGCGGGTAGCGCTGCCGGAAGATGCGGATGACCGGCGGCAGCACGTAGCGCGCCTGCGTGTGCGTCGTGCCGATCGCGAGCGAGCCGCGTCCGTCGCCCTTCTGCTCCTCGGCCAGACGCTTGATGCTCTGGACCTCCTTCAGGATTTTCATCGACCGTTCGATCACTCGTTTGCCGGCCGGAGTCACCCGCGTCAGCGTGCGCCCCTGGCGCAGAAAGATGGGAAAGCCGAGCTCGTCCTCGAGCTGTTTGAGTTGCTTGCTGACGCCGGGCTGAGAGGTGTGCAGGCGTTCGGCCGCCGCGGTGATGTTCAGATCGTTCTCGACGATTGCCGCGAGGTAGCGTAACTGCTGTAGTTTCATCGACTTAGCTTTGCCTTGGGGGTCATAACAGCCCCGCATCATGACAGAACAAACCAGTCTTTCCCTGGTTCTTGAGCGGACCGCTACAGTCAAGCTCCCGTACTGGCACAAACCGTCACCCCAAAGCCCTCTGCGAGCGCCGTCGGCGCCAAGCAGCTCCCGAAGAACTCCGAAAAGAAGCCTTTATGAGCACTGAGTCATTGTCGCCGCGTCTCGAGTCCCTGGTGCAGGACACCCGTGCAGTGCTGCAGCAGGCGGTGCGCGAGCACCAGGACGTCGTTTATGCGAACAGCCTCGGCGCCGAGGCCATGGCGCTCACCGACATCATCTGCGCTTTTGCGCCGGAAATCGCCATGTTCACGCTCGACACCGGGCGGCTGCCCGACGAGACGCTCGCGCTGCTCGATCGCCTGGAGCGGCGTTATCAGCGGCGCATCCGCGTTTACCACCCGGACGCGGCGCAGATCGAGCAGTACGTCGCCGAGAACGGCGTGAACGGATTCTACCTGGGCGTGCCCGAGCGGCTCGCCTGCTGCGAGATTCGCAAGGTCGAGCCGTTCCGGCGCGCGGTGGCCGGCCGCAAGGCCTGGGTGACCGGCGTGCGTCGCGAGCAGTCGACCGAGCGCGCGCTCGGCGAGCCGATCTCCTGGGACGAGCGCTACGGACTGTGGAAGATCAGCCCGATGCTCGAATGGACCGAGGAGGACGTGTGGGCCTACATCCGCGCCCGAAATCTTCCTTACAACACGCTGCACGACCAGGGCTACCCGAGCATCGGCTGCGCGCCGTGCACGCGCGCCGTGGAGCCCGGCGCCGACTCGCGCTCCGGCCGCTGGTGGTGGGAGCACCCTGAGTCGCGCGAGTGCGGTCTGCAACCGCGCCGCCGCGTGATTCCGCTCACGATCGAGCCGCGCCGCGCGGCCGGTCAGTGAGTCGGCCCGAGGCGACCCGAGCCGTCATGGACTACTTCCCCATATTCCTGCGGCTTGCCGGTGAGCCGGCGCTCGTGGTCGGCGGCGGCGAGGTGGCGGCGCGCAAGGTCGAGCTGCTGCTGCGCGCCGGCGCACAGGTGACCGTCGTTGCGCCCGAGCTCGCCGACTCGCTGAGCCGCAAGGCGGCGCAGGGCCTCGTGCGGCACGTGCAGGCGGAATTCCAAGCGGATCATCTCGACGGGGCGCGGGTCGCCATCGCCGCCAGCAATAAGCGCTCGCTCAACGCCTGGGTCGCGCATCAGGCCGAGCGACGCAACATCCCCGTCAATGTGGTCGACGATCGCGAGCTGTCGCGCTTCATCATGCCGGCGATCATCGACCGTTCGCCGGTCATCGTAGCGGTCGGCAGCAGCGGCGATGCGCCAGTGCTGACGCGCCGCCTGCGCGAGAAGCTCGAGACTTTTCTGCCGCAGCGTCTTGGCGCGCTGGCCGCCCTGGCCGGGAAATTCCGTTCGGCCGTGAAATCGCGCTTGTCCAATCCGCTCCGACGCCGGCGCTTCTGGGAGACATTCTTCGACGGTGAAATCGCCGCAGACCTTCTGGCCGGACGTCGACAGCCAGACGATTCCGTTCTGAATGAGCGTATCGAGGCCGCGCTGTCCGCCGCCTGCTACGTGCAACCGTCACGACGCCGCAACGTGGAGCAGGGGCGCGGAGGCGGCGAACGCAAAGAAGTCGATGATCGCGATCTGGGCGACGTCGTGCTCGTCGGCGCCGGCCCCGGCGATCCGGGTCTGCTGACGTTGCGCGCACTGCGCGCCTTGCAGGACGCAGACGTCATCCTCTACGACCGCCTCGTGTCCGCTGAGGTTCTGGATCTGGCGAGGCGTGACGCGCAGCGCATCTACGTCGGCAAAACCGTCGGCGCAGCGCAGATCTCGCAGCAGCAAATCAATGAGCTGCTCGTCTCGCTGGCGCAACAAGGTCGGCGCGTATGCCGTCTGAAGGGCGGCGATCCCTTCATCTTCGGCCGCGGCGGCGAAGAGCTGCAGGCGTTGGCCGCTGCAGGCGTGCGGTTCGAAGTCGTGCCTGGAGTGACCGCTGCCGCCGGCTGCGCCGCTTATGCCGGTATTCCGCTGACGCACCGCGACTACGCGCAGTCGCTGACGTTCGTCACGGGACGCCTGAAGGCGGGTGAACAGGCTGGCGATTCAGACGTTGATTGGGCGGCGCTCGCGCGCCCTGGACAGACGGTCGTGTTTTACATGGGCCTCGGCCAGTTGGAGCACATCCTGCAACGCCTGCGCGAGCAGGGCGCGCCGAGCGAGCGCGCCGCGGCGCTCATCGAGCACGGCACGCAGCAGGCGCAGCGCGTGATCGCCGGCACGCTCGCCGATCTCGCCGATCGCGCACGCGAGGCGCAAGTGCAGTCGCCAGCGCTGCTGATCGTGGGCGAAGTAACTCGGCTGCACGACGCCTTGCAATGGTTCAACTCCGCACCCACTTCGGACTGGCCGCAGCCGAGCGTCGCGACCTTCGGCGTCGGCCTGTTCCGCACCGGGCGGGTCGGCGAAGACCCGCAATTCAGCTCACATCCGAGCGCACATCAGGGGAGGCTCAGCGCATGAGCATCCAACATGACGCGCCGACGGGCGGCGTCGCCGCTCGTACGGCTATCCGGCGCGGCTTTACCGACGCAATCGGCGACACGCCGCTGATTCGTCTCAACCGCTTCAGCGAGGAGACCGGCTGCGAAATCCTCGGCAAGGCCGAGTTCATGAATCCGGGCGGGTCGGTGAAAGACCGAGCGGCGCTCGGCATCATCGAAGACGCCGAACGCAGCGGTCGCCTGAAGGCGGGCGGTACGGTCGTGGAAGGTACAGCAGGCAATACGGGGATCGGGCTAGCGCATGTCTGCAACGTTCGCGGTTATCGTTGCATCGTCGTAATGCCGGACAACCAGTCTCCGGAAAAGCACCAGACGATAGAGACGCTCGGCGCGGAAGTGCTGCGCGTCAAGACCGTTCCCTACAGTGATCCTAATCACTATCAGAAGATCGCCGGCCGCCTCGCGCAGGAGCTGCCGGATGCGATCTGGGCCAACCAGTTCGACAACACCGCGAACCGCGACGTGCACGAGCGCACCACCGGCCCTGAGATCTGGGCGCAGACCGGCGGCCGGATCGACGCGTTCGTCGCCGCCACCGGCACCGGCGGCACGCTCGGAGGCGTGTCGCGCTTCCTTCGGCGACAAGCCAACGATCGCGGCCGCCCGGTGCAGGTCGTGCTAGCCGATCCGCAGGGCAGCTCGTTGTATCATTGGCTGCGTCACGGCGAGCTCAAGGCCACCGGCGCAAGCTCGATCACTGAAGGCATCGGCATCGGTCGCGTTACGGCGAATCTGCAGGACTCGCCCATCGACGACGCGCTGCACGTCACTGACATCGAGTGCGTGCGCACCGTATATCGCCTGTTGCGCGATGAAGGCCTGTTCCTTGGCAGCACCAGCGGCGTGAACGTGGCCGCGGCGTTGCAGCTCGCGCGGCGCCTGGGACCGGGCCATACCATCGTCACCATCCTGTGCGACAGCGGCGCCAAGTACCAGTCGCGCCTGTTCAACCGCAAATGGCTTGCGGAGAAAAGTCTGCTGGAAGCAGCCGGACTCACGCAGCCGGAAACGCAAATACTGTCCCCTTCCATCACGGAGACCCCTCGTGTCGTCGACGGCTACCCACAACGACTCAGCGCTTAAGTTCGAACGCCCGCCCATCCACACCGATGTGGTCATCGTCGGCGCCGGTCCGTGCGGCCTGTTTCAGGTGTTCGAGCTGGGGCTGCTGGGTCTGAAAGCGCAGCTCGTCGATTCGCTCAAGGCGCCCGGCGGGCAGTGCGTGGAGCTGTATCCCGACAAGCCCATTTACGACATTCCCGCAGTGCCCGTGTGCACGGGGCAGGAGCTCACCGATCGGCTGCTCGAGCAGATCAAACCGTTCGGCGCGGGCATGAATCTCGGGCAGGAAGTGACGCAGGTCGAGCGCCAGGAGAACGGACGCTTTCGCGTCGTGACCAGCGCAGCCACGGTGTTCGACGCCGGCGCGGTCGTGATCGCCGGCGGCGTCGGCTCGTTCCAGCCGCGCAAGCTCGATGCGCCCGGCGCCGCCGAACTCGAAGGCAGCTACATTCATTATCGAGTGAAGGACCCGCGCGCCTTCGCCGATCAGGACGTGGTGATCCTCGGCGGCGGCGACTCGGCGCTCGACTGGGCGCTGACCCTGGTGGATCACGCTCGCAGCGTCGTGCTCGTGCATCGCCGACCGGAATTCCGCGGCGCGCCTGCGTCGGTGCAGAAGCTCTATGCGCTGCGTGACGAACACCGCGCCGACGTGTTGATCGGCCAGGTGAAGGCGGTCAATGCCGTCGACGGCGTGCTCGAGTCGGTGAACGTGCTCGGCGGCGACAGCGTGGTGCGTCGCGTGGACGCCAATCAATTGCTGGTGTTCTTCGGATTGAGCCCCAAGCTCGGCCCGATCGCGCAGTGGGGGCTCGAGATCAACAGGAAGCAGCTTGCAGTCGACACCGAGAAGTTCCAGACGAGCACGCCGGGCATCTACGCCGTGGGCGACATCAACACCTATCCGGGCAAGAAGAAGTTGATCCTGTCCGGTTTCCACGAAGCCGCCCTGGCCGCGTTCGCCATCAAGGAATATCTCGAGCCCGGCAAGAAGGTGCACCTGCAGTACACGACGACCAGCCCGCTGATGCACAAGCGCCTGGGCGTCGCCGAGGAAGCAGCTGGCGAGGAGCTCAAGGCCGCCGGCGCCCGCTGAGAGTTCTCAGACCGCCGCCCGTCGCATTCTTGTTCAGAACCGGCGCGCCCCGACGCGCCTTTGACCAACCCAATCGCTTCTCTTTATTTCGCCTTGGGCATGTACGCCGCCCCCAGCTGCACGCCGATGTCCGGCGTGTTGCTGAGGTTCGACACGTTCTCCGTCACCGCGAAGCTCCACAGCCAGTTCTGAGTGCGCGTCTGCACGCCCAGGCTGACCTGGAACTTGTCGTCGGTGAGCTCGTCCAGGCTCGAATGCTGCACGACGCTGGGGCTCGCGTAGCCCTGCACGATCAGGCTGGTGCGCGGCGTCAAGCCGTAGCTGTAGCCCGCGATCAACGTGGGAATGATCTCGGTTTCGTCGCCGGGAATCTCCGGGCCGCCGGCGTAGTAGACGGCGCTGCCCGCAAGGTAGATCGCATGCCGTCCCTCGGCGCCGAGCCGGCGCTGCAGGGTGAGCTGCGCTCCGATGTCGTGCTCGCCGGTCGAGAGCAGAAAGCGTTCGCCGTCGACCGCGATCTTCGCCGCCAGTTCGGCGACCACATCCCAGCCGAAATGGGGCTGCGGCAGCGAGTAACGCACGCCGATCACAGGATCGCCCCACCCGCCGCGCACGCTGCGGCCGAGTTGCGCAAACTGAACGCCGCCCACGTCGTAGATGATGTGGAAGCGGTTGCGCGGCACGAGAGTACGTCCTTGTTGGCTGAATCCGAATGTGTCGTGAAAGTCCTCGATCAGCTGGTCGAAAACGCCTTCGCCATAGTGCAGGTACGGAATGGAGAGATAGATGCTCCAATAGTCGCTGATGCGCCGCTGCACGATGATGTCCACGAGCCCGATCTCGCCGTCGAACAGGTAGGCGTCGCCCGGCAGATCCAGGATGGCGTTCGCATCCCGCTCGGTGATCGCCTGTCTGCCGTCGCCGCGGCTTGCGAGGTATCCGCGAACGTTCCGGCTCATGATGTACGTGCTTTGGTACGCAAGCTGCAGTTCGTACGTCCACACGCCGACCTCGGCGTCGGCCGTATGCGCCGGGAGCATGTCCAGGCGCAACAGTCCGAAGGGTGTGAGATCGCGCGCACGCAGCAGCCCTACGTGGCTCCAGCGCTGTTCGACGACCGTGCGGCGGCCATTCTCATCGCGCACGAGCTCGGTGACTTCCTGCGCCTGCGCGCCGCATGCGGCGGCGCCTGCGGCGACCGACACAAGCGCGCCCAGGAGCGCAGCGTTCACAGCACCTTACCTGGGTTCATGACGCCCTTCGGATCGATCGCCCGCTTGATGGCGCGCATCAGATCGATGGCCGTCGCAGACTTGTAGCGCACGAGCTCGTCACGCTTCAGGCGGCCCACGCCGTGCTCGGCGCTGAAGCTGCCGCCGAAGCGCGCCGCCAGGTCGTGCACGGCGCGGTGAAGTTGCGGCGCAAGCTGCAGGAACGCGGCGCGGTCTTCGCCCGCGGATGCGTTGATGTTGAAATGCACATTGCCGTCGCCGAGATGGCCGTAAGCGATGATCCGCCCGCTCGGCGCGATCTCGGCGGCCAGAGCGGAGGCTTCGACGATGAACTGCGGCAGCTTGCTGGTCGCGACTGACACGTCGTGCTTGATGCTCGCGCCCTCGCGACGCTGCGCTTCTGGGATGAGCTCGCGCAAACGCCAGAAGGCCTCGCGCTGGGCTTCATTCGCTGCGATCGCCGCATCCAGCGCTTCTCCGGCTTCCATGGCCGCCGCGAGCTCCGCTTCGAGCGCCTGGCGCCCGCCCGAATCCATGCGGCCAAGACCGATCTCGAGCAGTACGTACCACGGGTGCATTGCATCCAGCGGGTCGTGCGCGGACTCGATATGGCGCAGCACGAGATCGAGTGCGATGCGCGGAATCAGCTCGAACGTGCTTACCGCATCGCCGGTGAGCGCGCGCATTCGCGCAAGAAGCGCGACCGCCGCCTGCGGTTCGGCGACTGCGATGAAAGCGGTCACGGTGGAGGCCGGGCGAGAGTAGAGCTTGCATGCAGCGGCGGTGATCACGCCCAGCGTGCCTTCGGCGCCGATGAACAGATTGCGCAGGTCGTAGCCCGTGTTGTCTTTGCGCAGCCCGCTCAGGTTTTCGAGCACACGCCCGTCGGGCAGCACGACCTCCAGTCCGAGCACCAGGTCGCGCATCATCCCGTAACGCAGCACGGCCGTGCCGCCCGCGTTGGTGGAGAGATTGCCGCCGAGCTGACACGAGCCCTCCGAACCCAGGCTCATCGGGAACAGTCGATCGACCGAAGCGGCCGCCTCCTGAATTTGCGCGAGCACGCAGCCGGCTTCGGCGACCAGCGTGAAGTTTGCGGGATCGATGGCGCGGATGCGCCGCATGCGCCCCATGGACAGCACGATCTGTGAGCCGTCTTCGCTTGGCGCTGTTGCGCCGCAGTAGCTGGTGTTTCCGCCGACCGGCACGACGCCCACGCCCGCGTCGTTGCATACACGAAGAACCTCCGACACTTGCGCGGTGCTGTCCGGCCTCACCACGAGCGGCGTGGCGCCGCGGTACAGGCGGCGATGATCGGTCGTGAACGGCTCTATGTCCTGGGGTTGATCCAGATAGCCGTGCGGGCCCACAGCGGCTCGTAATTTCTGCAGAACGTCTGCGGGAATGCTCACGGCGACTCCGTTGTGGACGACCAATCGTCCGTCCAGTCTCGCACGGCGCCTCCGGCGTCCTGCGACAGGCGGGCAAGTTGCGCCTCGTCTACGGACCGCGCGAGGACGACCTTGCCGCGCTCGATGACGCAGGCAAAGCCGCCCTGGGTCGGCGATGCGCGATCCTTCACGAGGCCGGCGACGATGCGCCGCTGCAGCGCGCGTTCGTCCACGGTCACTTCGAAACGCGCAGAGACGGGAAAGGTGCGCGCCTCCAGCAGCGCCTTCTGACAATTGAGCTGCGGACACAGCCGGCGCGCCTCGTCCGACTCGATGATTTCGCAGCCCTTCACCACTACCGCCTGGGAAGAGCGCAGCAGCTCGGGTTTGCGCAGATTCTCCAGGAGGGAGAACAAGCCCCACAGGGCGACGGCGCACAACGAAAGGACGGCGGTGAAACGCATCGGCGGCACGGCAGGTGAAATTCTACCGACGCGGCCGCGCCCAGACGATGGTCGAACGGCGCGTGCTCTCGCCGCGCCACGATCCGGGATTGCGCTGACTGTGCTCGGGCGGCGGCCTGCCGGCTCGATCAGCGCTTGCCGATCAGCTTCGGCCGGCCGCCTGCAATGCAGCGATCCGCTCTTCGAGCGGAGGGTGGGTCATGAACAGACGCTTGAGTCCCTGGCCCAGCGCGCCGCTGATGCCGAACGCCGCCATCTGATCGGGCAACGGCGCGGGGTGGGCGCGACGCAGACGCTCCAGCGCGCCGATCATGTTCTCACGTCCGGCCAAGTGCGCGCCTCCCGCATCGGCCCGGAACTCACGCTGCCTCGAGAACCACATCACGATCATGCTGGCGAGCACGCCAAGCACCAGCTGCGCGATGATGACCGTGATCAGGAACGCGGGCCCGTGGCCACGCTCGGTCTTGAACACCACGCGATCGACCGTGTGACCGATGACTCGCGACAGGAAGATGACGAACGTGTTCACGACGCCCTGGATGAGCGTCAGGGTGACCATGTCGCCGTTCGCGACATGGCTGATCTCGTGGCCGAGCACCGCCTCCGCTTCGCGCTGCGACATGCCGTTCAGCAGTCCGGTGCTCACCGCCACCAAGGCATGGTCGCGCCGCGCGCCGGTGGCGAATGCATTCATCTCGGAGGCGTCGAACACGCCCACCTCAGGCATGCCGATGCCGGCGCTTTGCGCCTGGCGCCGGACGGTTTCCACCAGCCAAGCTTCCGCAGCATTGCGCGGCTGATCGATGACCCGCACCCCCATCATGCGCTTGGCCACGAACTTGGACATGGCGAGGGAGACGAGCGAACCGGCGAAGCCGAGTACGGCGGAGAAGATCAGCAGCGCGTTGAGGTCGAGTCCTGCGCCCTGCTCATCGAGAATGCGATCCACGCCCAACAGCCGCAGGCTGAGGCTCAGGACCAGCAGGATCGCCACGTTGGTGGCGACCAGTAGAAATACCCGTTTCATGCGTGAGAGTCGCCCGCTGGGAAGTAGTCGATCATCCGACCATATGAGGACCGCTTGGCGGGCTTTC
Source organism: Steroidobacteraceae bacterium (assembly GCA_034005205.1). Lineage (GTDB taxonomy): Bacteria > Pseudomonadota > Gammaproteobacteria > Steroidobacterales > Steroidobacteraceae > Steroidobacter. The sequence goes on from JAVEVD010000013.1 coordinate 34,973, forward strand.
AACCGCGTGGCGCAGGCGTCGCCCCGCCGGCCTGGAGGGACGAGAATACCGACCGATTCGGACCATCCGCATCGTGGCCTTCCGGCGCGGCCCGTCAGGCTCGATCGAAGCGACCGCGTCTAATCCCGATCGCCGTAATCGTCGTCGTCGAAATCGTCGTCCTCGTCGTCGTCCCAGTCGTCGTCCTCGTCTTCGTCGTCCCAGTCCTCGTCGAGATCATCATCGTCTTCGTCTTCGTCTTCGTCTTCGTCATCCTCGTCCTCATCGCTCGCCCAGCCCTCGGGCTCCTCGGCGCGCTCGAGGTCGAGCTCGTGCCAAGTGTCCAGGTCGATCTCTTCGATATCGCCGTTCTCGTATTGAACTTCGATGATCTCTTCATCCGGATTGACGGACAGCACCTTGAAGATCTCGTTATCCTCGAGATCCTCGTACCACTGTCCCTGAACCGGATCGTAGTCTCTGGCCACGCGACACCTCAGACCATGCAGGACCGGCTCGACGAGCGCCGGCCGCGGAATATTAGGGAATCTCAGATCAATTGCCAATTTGACCATGACGTTCCCAGGCCGCCTCGGCGCCGCCCGTCGTTTCGGCTCGACGCTCGCCAGGCGCCGGCGCCTGTAGCATCATCAAGCACGCCGACGTGTCGTGCACGCCGGCCGAGCGTCGCCCGAGGTCGCAGACATCCATTCCAGACTAGGTCGAGCGTCCCAAGGCGATCCAATCCCAGACTCAGCGCATTCAATGAACGCATCGCAGTTGCATTCCGCCGCCGCCGGCCCGTTGTCCACCGCGCGCCGGGTCGTGATCAAAGTCGGCTCCGCCCTGCTGGTCGACATGGAGAGCGGTCGGCTGGACCGCGCCTGGCTGGACGGGCTCGCCGCGGACGTCGCGGAGTTGCGCAGTCGCGGCAAGGAAGTACTGCTAGTGTCGTCCGGCGCGATTGCGCTCGGGCGGCGCGAGCTGGGGCTTACCGGCGGCAAGCTCAGGCTCGAGGAGAAACAGGCGGCGGCGGCGGTGGGGCAGATCCGCTTGGCGCACGCCTGGAAGGACGCACTGGAGATGCACGGCTTGAGCGTCGCGCAAATACTCCTGACGCTCACCGACACCGAGGAGCGGCGCCGGTATCTGAACGCGCGCAGCACGCTCAATACGCTGTTGCGGCTCGGCGCCGTTCCGGTCATCAACGAGAACGATACGGTGGCGACCGCCGAGATCCGTTACGGCGATAACGATCGCCTCGCCGCTCGTGTCGCACAAATGGTCAGCGCCGATTGCCTGGTGTTGTTGTCCGACGTCGAAGGCCTTTACACGGCTGACCCGGCGCGCGATCCGAACGCCAAGTTCGTCCCGGAGATTCGCTGCATCACGCCCGAGATCGAGAGCATGGCGGGCGGCGCGGCGTCGACCGTCGGCTCGGGCGGCATGGCGACCAAGATCGCTGCGGCGAAGATCGCGCTGGGCGCTGGATGTCATATGTGCATCGCGCTCGGGCGTCGCGAGCGCCCCGTGAAGGCCATCGAGCGCGGCGAGCGCTGCAGCTGGTTCTATCCCTCGACGACTCCCGCCACGGTGCGCAAGCAGTGGATCGCCGGCGCCCTCAAGCCCGCCGGCGAGATTTACGTCGACGCGGGCGCCGCGCACGCGCTGCGCGGCGGCAAGAGCCTGCTGCCGGCGGGGGTGTTGCGCGTCACAGGGAAGTTCGAACGCGGCGACGCGCTGGTCGTGCGTGATGCGCACGGTGCGGAGATCGCCCGCGGCCTGTCCGCGTACTCGAGCGCCGACGCCGAGCGACTGCGAGGCCGGAGGTCTTCCGAGATTGCGGAACTACTCGGCTTCCACGGCCGCGACGAGCTCATACATCGCGACGATCTGGTGCTGACAGGATCTGGGAGAAGCGGCTAGCGGTTGGTCGAGGAAGCGGTTAGCGGTTAGCGGTTAGCGGTTAGCGGTTAGTCAGAGGCGTTGGACGGTCGTCCAGATGCCGCTGAACCTCTTGGCCTGAGGCTGAGCTTCAAGCTGCCGCTGAACTCTTGACCTCGGCTGAGTCTTGAGCGCCGCTGAGCCTCTTGACCTGCGGCTTGGCCTGCCGCTTGGCCTGCCGCTGAGCTTTGAATTCCTGCTGGGCTTCTGAACCAACCGCTAACCGCTAACCGCTAACCGCTTTTCTCATCTCATCTCCTATTCACCGGAATATCCACATACCGCGAGGCGGGCGGATCGCTCGCCGGGTACGTATCGTCCAGCGACTTGTCGATGGCCGACTCCGTCTCGGCGTACGGGTGGCGCGTGCGCCAGCGTCGCGCGATGTTCTTCACTGCCGGATAGGCGATAAGCGCGGCCGCTCCCAGCAGGACGACTCCTTCCAGGACGCGTGTCGCGTGTTGCGCCGTATTGCGTGCGTTCGCCTGGTGCATGCGGTTCCTCGATCGATGCGATGCGTCACTCAAAAGACGCGTCGTCGATCGTCGAGGTTCCGGGTGGTCAGGGCTTCCTGACTTGGCCGCCCGTAGGAACGATCGGAAGGGAGCTCGACAGCCCGCCGTCGACCGCGATCGCCTGGCCATTGACGTAAGAGGCGTCGTCCGAGGCGAGGAACAGCGCCATGTGCGCAATCTCCTCGGGCGTTCCGGCGCGGCGCAGTGGGTTGAGCTGTCCGATCTTGTCGCCGGAGCCCCTGGCGCGCGCCGCCTCGAACAGGCCGCGGGTCATTCCCGTTTCGATCAGGCCCGGGCAGACGGCGTTGATGCGTACGCCTGTTCCAGCGAGCTGCTGCGCCGTGGTTTGCACCAGGCTGATCACTCCCGCCTTGCTGGCGCTGTAGGGCGAACCGCCTGCGCCGGAGCGCAACCCCGCCACGGAAGCCGTGCAGATGATCGAACCACGCTTGCGCGGCGTCATGACGCGGGCGGCGTGTTTTACCGCCAGGAATGTCCCGATCAGGTTGATTCTGAGGATCTCGGCCCAGTGCTCCGGCGTCTGTTCGAGCAGCGAAAGCGGCGCGAGGCCGCCGCTCACCCCTGCATTGGCGAAGCACACATCGAGCGCGCCGAACTCGCCGACGGCCGCATCGACTACGCCCTCGACGTCCTCCTCTTGCGAGGAGTCCCGAACGAAGGCGAGCGCCTGGCCGCCTTCGCGCCTGATCGCGACGGCCGTCTCCTCGACGGCGGGTGAGAGATCAAGCAGCGCCACGCGGGCGCCGCGCTGTGCGAACAGCAGCGCGCTTGCACGGCCGATCCCGCTGGCCGCGCCGCTGATCATGGCCGTCTTGCCGTCGAGTCGCGTCATGGGTTGCTGACCGGTGATGGAGCGAGATCGGGCGAGCGATGTGGGCGCAGTGTGAAGCAACGTCGGACAGCGCGGCAACCGCACGCCGAGCGCGGGCCGGCGTTGCGCAACAGGCGCTGCTGTGCCGGTAGAATGCCGCGCATGAACGCCGCTACGACCGCCACCGAAATTCCCGCACTCATGGACTCACTGGGACGCGCCGCGACCCAGGCTGCGCGCGCCCTTGCGCAGGCCACGTCGGCGCAGAAGCGCGCCGCGCTGGAGGCGGCGGCTCAGGCGATACGCGCCCACGCGGACGCTATTCTCGAGGCCAACCGGCTGGACATCGAGCAGGCGAAGCAGCGCGAATTGTCAGGCGCCATGCTCGACCGGCTCATGCTGAATGAGGCGCGCGTGGAGGGCATGGCGCGGGGCGTGGAGGAAGTAGCTGCGCTCGACGATCCCGTCGGTGTGGTTGCGGCCGAATGGACGCGACCCAACGGCTTGCTCATCCAGCGCGTGCGCGTGCCGTTGGGCGTGGTCGGGATCATCTACGAAAGCCGGCCCAACGTTACGGCCGACGCCGGTGCGCTGTGTCTGAAATCCGGCAACGCAGTCATCCTGCGCGGTGGTTCGGAGAGCGCGCACTCCAGCCGCGCCATTCACGAGCGTCTCGTGCAGGGGCTGCGGGCGGCGGAGCTGCCGGAAGCGGCGATCCAGATCGTGCCGACGACCGACCGCGCCGCGGTCGGCTACATGCTGGCCTCCATGACGCAATACATAGACGTGGTCGTGCCGAGGGGCGGGCGCAGTCTCGTGGAGCGCGTACAGAAGGAGGCGCGCGTGCCGGTCATTGGACATCTCGAAGGCAACTGCCACGTGTATGTCGATCGGGCCGCGGATGTGCATATGGCGCAGCAGATCGTGCTGAACGCCAAGCTGCGACGCACCGGAATATGCGGAGCCGCCGAAACCGTGTTGCTGAATCGCGTCAGCGCCGCGGCGCCCGTTGTGATCAAGGCGTTGCTGGACAGCGGCTGTGAAGTGCGCGGCGACGAAGAGGTGCAACGATTCGATCCGCGAGTGAAGCCGGCGCGCGAGGAGGATTGGCGCACGGAGTATCTGGATTCGATCATCGCGGCGCGCGTGGTCGGCGACGTCGAGGAGGCGATCGAACACATCGCAGCCTATGGTTCGGCGCACACGGAGTCGATCGTCACGAACGATGCGCAGGCCGCGGAGCGGTTTCTGACGAGGGTCGACAGCGCCATCGTGCTGCACAATGCATCCACGCAATTCGCCGACGGCGGCGAGTTCGGCATGGGCGCCGAAATCGGCATCTCCACGGACAAGTTCCACGCTCGCGGGCCGGTCGGCGTCGAGCAGCTCACCAGTTACAAGTATGTCGTGCGCGGCCAGGGGCAGGTGCGGCCATGAGGTTTGCCGCCCGCCTTGCGCTCGCTTGTCTGTGCGCCGTTGCGGCTGCGCGCATGGCCGGCGCGCAGGGCTCCGAGCCGACTGATTTCGCCGCGGCGCTCGACAGAAGCCGCGCCGAGCAGGTGGACGTTCTCGCGCCCACCGCGTTTGCGCAAGCCGCGCAAGCTTACGAAACCGCTCTCAAAGATCGTGCGAGAGGCCGCGATCCGGAACGCGTGCGCGCCCGGCTGCAGCAGGCCGAAGCCGCTTTGAAGCGCGCCGAGCTCGCCGCGGCGGGTGCACGGCAGTCGCTGAGCGGCCTGATCGAGACCTATCAGGATGCGCTCGACGCCAAGGCGCCCAAGTACGCGCCCGAAGACTGGGCGAAAGCGCAGGAGCGCTTCGCGCAGGCGATGCGCGAGAACGAGCGCGGCGAGCTGCGCAATGCACAGCGCCGCGCGGCGGAAGCGGAAGTCCTGCTGCGCGAAGCGGAGCTGACGGCGATCAAGAACGAAGTGCTGGGCGAGTCGCGCGCGCTGATCTCGCAGGCCGAGGAGGCGAGGGTGGAGCGACACGCCCCACGCACGCTGCTCGCCGCGCGCCGACATCTGGCCGATGCGGAGCAGGAGATCCAGCGCAACCGCTACGATCTCATCCTGCCGCGCGGGCTCGCGGCGCAAGCAAGTTACGAAGCCAGTCACGCGCTCTACCTTGCCGACCTTATCCGTCGCACGCTCGAGGCGGAGAAGGGCGGCGGGGGGCTGGAGGCGCTGATCCTGTCATGGGAGGAGCCGCTTACTCGCATGGCGCAGAACATGGAGATCGGCGCGCAGTTCGACCGCGGCTTTCAGACGCCGCTGCGGGAGCTCAACGAGCAGGTGCAGCAGCAGGCGCAGGAAATCCGCCGGCTGAAGCTCGAGCTGGAGGACCGCGAGCAGCGTATCGGCTCTCTGAATGCACAGATCGAACGGTTGGACGCGCGACTCGGCGGCGTGTCGCAGGAGCGCATCGCGCTGCAGCGGCGCGTCGACGCGCAGGAGCGGCTGCGCAGCAACGTCGCTCGGATCGCCGCGTCTTTCACACCGGACGAAGCCCGCGTGGAGCGGCAGGGCGACGATGTGCTGGTTTCATTGCTCGGCATCGGCTTTCCGCCCGGTCGCAGCACCATCGGCGCGGACAGCGCGGCGTTGATGGAAAAGGTGCGCTCGGCGCTCGAGCTCTTTCCGCAAGCAGTGATCACCGTGGAAGGCCACACCGATGCGAGCGGCGGCGATTCGGCGAATCTGATCCTGTCGCAGGATCGCGCGGACGCGGTGAAGCAGTATCTGGTGACCCACTTCGGCCTGGATCCGGAGAAAGTCAGCTCGATCGGCTACGGCGAGGCGCGACCGGTGGCGACCAACGAGACGACCGCCGGCCGCGCGAGGAATAGGAGGATTGATCTGCTGATCAGGCCGTGAGGAAGCGGTTAGCGGGTCGTTGGAAGCGGATAGCGGATAGCGGATAGCGGATAGGCAGAAAGCTGATAGAAACACGCGATGCAGATGGAATGCGCGCGGATGTTCGAAAAATGGCGCAGCGCCTCTGAACCATCCGCTATCCGCTATCCGCTTCCGCCTTGCCCGCAGCGCTCACAATTCACCCATCCAGAGTCGCCGTCCTCGTAGTGCTCCTTCTTCCAGATCGGCAGACGATGTTTCACTTCATCGATGATGTAGCGACAGGCGGCGAACGCCTCCGCTCGATGCCGTGAGCTGACGCCCACCCAGACTGCGAGGTCGCCGATCTCGAGCGAGCCGATGCGGTGTACGCATGCGGCCCGCAGCACGTCGAAGCGGCGGATCGCCTCCGCGACGATGCGCTCGCCTTCCTTTTCCGCGAGCGCCTCGAAGGCCTCGTACTCGAGCCGCTTCACCGTGCGGCCTTCGTTGTGATTGCGCACCCAGCCCTCGAAAGAGGCGTAACCGCCGGCCGCCGAGTCTTCCAGGGGCGCGCGGTACGTCGCCGGCGCCAGCGCGGTCTTGCTGAACGAGAAGGCTTTCATCCGCCCGCCACCGGAGGAATGAACACGATGGTGTCGCCATGGCGCAGGTTCGCGCGCCAGTCGCTGAATTCGGAGTTCAACGCGACCTTGAGTTGCGTCGGGGCCAGCTTGAAGGGATGTCGCGAACGCAGCTCCTCGTACAGTTCGGCGGGCGTACCGGCCGCAGTGTCGAGCGTCTCTTCGCTGCAGCCGGCCTGCTCGCGCAGAATGGCGAAGTACTGCACGCGCACGGTTTTCACCGGACGTTGATCGCGGGATGGCGCAGCCGCCGAGGAGCCTTCATCTGCTTCTTTCCCCGCGTTCGAAGAGGGCGCCTGGTCGTTCGCGCCGGCTCCGAGGGCCGTGCTGGCCGCCCCGAACTCCTCCACGGTATTGATGTTGTCCAGGGCGCGAGGGTCGGGAAGATCGAGCAGGCGCGCCTCCGAGGCGATCAGCAATTTGCGTGGGCATTGCTTGCCGGCCGCCAGATGCGCGAGCACCGCCTCGCGCGCGCTCGGCTCCCAGATCGCGCACAGCGGCTCGGGCAGGCCGTCGTGCGCGCTGCGGTATGCGGTGGCGATGCGTTGCGGGTCGCGGTGCGCGATCAGATGTTGCAGCACGTGCGACGTCAGAAACGGCAGATCGCAGGCCACCACGAGCCACGCCGCTCGCGGGTGCTCCTGGAGCGCAGCCGAAATTCCCGCGATCGGCCCGGCGCCCGGCTGGCGATCGACGATCTGGGGAAAGCGTGCGCGCAGCGGCTCATCGCGCTGCTCGGGCCGCACCGAGACGAACGTCGCCGCGCAGACCTCCGAGAGCAGATCGAACGCCCACTCGAGCTGCGACTTGCCATGATACTGCAGCGTCGCCTTGTCGCGCTGCATGCGCGTACTGGCGCCGCCGGCGAGCACCAGGCCGAACAGCGCCGGGCTCATGACCTTCCCTCCGCGACGTACTCGCCGCTGCGACCGCCGGACTTGGCGATCAGTTGCGCAGGGCCGATCACAATGTCGTGGGACAGCGCTTTGCACATGTCGTAGACGGTGAGCGCGGCGATGCTGGCGCCGGTCAGGGCCTCCATTTCGACGCCCGTCTTGTGATGTACGGAAACCGTGCAGCTGATCAGCGCATCGTCGCCTTGCATATCGATCTTCAGCTTGCAGCTCTCGATGCCCAGCGGATGACAGAACGGAATCAGCTCGTGGGTGCGCTTGGCCGCCATCGTGCCGGCGATGATCGCCGTGTGAAACACCGGCCCCTTCGCGGTGGCGAATTGCTGCTCACGCAGAGCGCGCGCCACGTGGGCGGGAAATTTGACGCGCGTTTCGGCCGTCGCGGTGCGTTTAGTGACCGCCTTGCCGGCGACGTCCACCATCGCCGGCGCCCCGGCTTCGACGTGGGAGAAAGAACCTGTAGAGCTCATCCGACTGCCGCTCATCCTCCGATGTAATACATCTCTATCTTCCGGATCGGCTCCTCGGAGTCGCGCAGCGTGGCGCGCAGCTCGCTGTAACGGTCGGAGCGCCCCGCCCAAGTGCTGCGCAGCAGCTCGCGCAGCTCCTCGTCCGTAGCGCCGGCGCGCAGCGGGTCGCGCAGATCGACCCCGCTGCGGGCGAACAGGCAGGTGTACAGCACGCCCTCCGAGGACAGTCGCGCCCGGGTGCAGTCGCCGCAGAATGGGTTGCTGATCGAGGAAATGAAGCCGATCTCTCCGGCGCCGTCGTCGAACGCATAACGTTCGGCCACTTCGCCCCGATAGTTCTCCTGCACCGGGTGCAACGGCCAGCGCTGCGCGATGCGCTCCAGCAGCTCGCGCGAGGGGACCACGCGCTCGGCGCTCCAGTGATTGCGGTTGCCGACGTCCATGTACTCGATGAAGCGCACGATGACGCCCGTGCCGCGGAAGTGCTCCACGAGATCGAGCGCCGTATGATCGTTGAGCCCGCGCTCGATCACCGTATTGATCTTGATGGGCGTGAGCCCGGCGTCCTGCGCTGCACGTATACCGTCGAGCACGCGGTCGCGCTCGGCGAAGCCGCCGCTCATGCGCTGGAAGAGATCCGGATCGAGCGTGTCCAGGCTGACGGTGATGCGCTGCAGGCCGTTGGCCTTGAGCTCCGCCGCATGCTGCGCGAGCAGCACGCCGTTCGTGGTGAGCGCGACGTCCTGCACGCCGTCGATGGCGGTCAGCTCGCCCACCAGTTCGGCGACGTTCGGACGCAGCAGCGGCTCACCGCCGGTCAGCCGGACTTTTTGCACGCCGAGCCCTACGAACAGCCGCGTGAGCCGCGCGATCTCTTCGAAGGAGAGCCGCTCGCTGGCTTTGAGAAAACGGTAGTTTTCGTGGTAGGTCTCCCGCGGCATGCAGTACGTGCAGCGGAAGTTGCAGCGGTCCATCACCGAGATGCGCAAATCGTGCAGCGGACGTCCGAGCGTGTCGGTCGGCCGGGCGACGACGGGCAGCTTGACGACTTGCTTGCCGGCCATGAGGACGCCTACCAGGAATAGAACGGCGCGCTTTCGCCGCGCGGGTAGATGCGCGGGCCCGGCGGCAGCTCGATGAAGCCGTCCGAGCCGATCAGGGAGGTGAAATCGCCGGAACCGCGCGTCGGCTGCGGCTGAGCGACGCATCGTTCGCGCTCGAAAGCAAGTTTCACCGGAAGAAAGTAAGTCAGCGCAGGTTTCACTTCGAGGTCTTCACTCAGCACGGCGGTGCGCGGCGCGGCCGGCGCCAGGCCGAGCGCGGCTTCCAGGCCCGTGAACACGTACCTCGCCAGACTGATGAGGGTGGAGACGGGATTACCAGGCAGAGCGTACACCGTCTGGCCCTGCGCGCCTACGCCGAACCACAGCGGCTTGCCTGGGCGCTGGCTGACACGGTGGAAGACCATGCGCACACCCAGCTCGCCCAGGATTTGCGGCACGTAATCGAAGCGCCCCATCGACACGCCGCCGCTCAGGATCAGCGCGTCATTGAGCGCGAGGTGGTCGCGCAGCCGGGTGCGCAGCGCCGGCGGATCGTCAGGTAGGTGATCGTGCGACAAGCGGGCGTAGCCGCGTCGCTGCAGGGCCGCCAGCACCCCGTAGGCGTTCGAGCGGTAAACCTGCCAGGGCTCAAGTGGTTTGCCGGGCTCGACCAGCTCGTCGCCGGTCGAGATCACGACGATGCGCGGCGGGCGCGACACGCGCACGTGGGTGTAGCCGTTCGACGCCAGCACGGCGATTTCCGGTGGACCGAGGCGTACGCCCGGCTCGAGCAGCAACTGACCTTTCCGGGCGTCCAGCCCGCGGGCGTGTACGTTCAGCATGGCGGACGGGTTGGCGTCGGGCGCCAGGTGCACCACGCCGTCGCGAACGCTGAGCTTTTCTACAGGGATGACGCAATCGCAACCGACCGGAAGGCTGGCGCCGGTCATCACCTCGATGCACGTTTCAGGATCGGTCAGGGTGAGCGGGGCCGCGCCGGCGCCCTGCGTGCCGGCGATGCGAAACTCGCGGCGGCCGCGCTCGTAGGCGGCCATGGCGAAGGCGACGCCGTCCATGGTTACGCGATCGTACGGCGGGTGGTCCGCCGTGGCGGCGACGGGCTGGCGCAATACGGCGCCGCTCAGCTCGGTGAGCGGCGCCAGGTACTCGGGCAGGAGCCGTGCGTGCGCACGGACTGCGGCTTCGGCTTCGCTAGGAGTGATCATGACCGCGGGTGCAGGCTCATACCGTGAGTATGAACCCGCCGACCCGCGGCCTTAAAGACAAAATGCTGTGCGGCCTTCAGCCACGCGCCTTGAAGATGCGCACCTGCTCGTTGAACTTGGCGGCTTTCTCCTGAAGCTCGGCGACTGCGGCGTTGTGCTTTTTCGTCTGCATCGTCTTCAGCTGCATCAGCTGCGCCGTGCCGGCGGCCTTGGCCTTGGTCTCTTCCTCCAGGCAGACGCCGAATGCGGTGACGGCCTCGTTGTAGGCTTTGAACGCATTCATCGCAGCGACCATCTCCGCCTCGTTGGCGGTCTTGCCGTCCGGGATGCTCGCCGGGGCCTTGGGGAAGGGGCACTCGGCCTGCGCCGCGAAAGGCGCTGCGAGCGCAAACGCCGCAACCGCCACAACTTTCAACTTGGTGCTGTGCATGATCCAGGATCCGTTCAATGACTGACTTACCGCGCGTGCGGTCCCGATCCGGTGATCGGCTCGGGTTTGGATCCCTTGAGGACGGGGCGCCCCTGTAGTTCACATAATGCGAGGCAGACGCCGGGAACTGTGACGTGGGGTGGCTAATGACTGGCGATCAGGAAACCGGTGCAGGGTTGGTAGGGGCGACCTGGGCGTTCATGAGCCGCCCACGCGGGCAGTTGGCCGTCGCGAGGCCTCTGTTCGGGCGGGAGCGGGACAGACAGCGGGGAACGGCCGCGGCGCCGCGCCAGGCGCGACGGCGGCCGGCTGGCGCGAAACTCGGGCCGAGCCCCGGCGCCTGGTCGCCCGTCGCTTTCTTCAGCTCTTGCGCCGCTCCTTGTAAACCTTCACCTGCTCGTTGAAGCGGGCGGCGTGAGCTTCGAGCTCCTCGACAGCAGCGTTGTGACGCTTGGTATGGATCGCCTTGATCTGTGAGATCTGGTCGGCGGGCGCCTCCGGGCCTGCGGCCTCGATGCGGGCGTTCATCTCCATCTCGAGGCAGCTCAGGTAGGCGGTCACCTCCGTGTTGTACTCCTTCACGGCTTTCATGCCGGTGACCATTTCCTCCTCGGTGGCGGTGGCGCCGTCGGGCATGTTCGAGGGCGCGCGTGGATACACGCATTCGGCTGTGGCGGCGGCGCCGGCAAGCACGGCGGCCAGCGCGACAATCCAGCGGAAACGGGCGAGCAGATCGGTCTTCATCGAACCCCCTAGCGGCGTCGTGTATCGATCGCCCGCGGCGCAGCGCGACGCTTCGGCGCGGGCATAGCGCGGGTCATCTTAAATCCGCGCGACCGTCGTGGCTATGTCGGAAGAAGAGGTTAGCGGCCAGATGCAAGCGGTTAGCGGTTAGCGGTTAGCGGTTAGTCAGAGGCGATGCGCTTGGCTGGACGGCCGCCGCGACGCCGGCGTTGTCCCAGTAGGTTGGGTGGACGGCGCGCCATTCCCCACTAACCGCTAACCGCTAGCCGCTTCTTTCCCCCTAACCGCTAACCGCTTCTTTCCCCCTGACCGGCCGCTGACCTCCAAGAAAACCTGCTAGTTTTACGGGCCAATGACTACACGAATCGCCCCGTTCGTTCCGTGACCCCCGCCGAACTGGACGCCTTGCGGCTCAGTCTGAGCGTTGCGCTGCGCAGCGTGCTGGCGAGCCTGCCGTTCGCCGTCGCGATCGCCTGGCTGCTCAGCCGGCGCACGCTGCGAGGTCGTCTGATCCTCGATGCGCTCGTGCATTTGCCGCTGGTGCTGCCGCCGGTAGTCGTGGGCTATCTGCTGTTGCTGTTGTTCGGCGCGCGCGGACCGATCGGCTCCTGGCTCGACGAGCGTTTCGGCGTCCAGCTCGTGTTCACGAGCGCGGGCGCCGCCCTCGCCACTGCGGTGATGACTTTCCCGCTGATGGTGCGCGCGATACGCATCTCGCTCGAAGCCGTGGATCCGGGTTTGGAGGATGCGGCGCGTACGCTCGGCGCCGGACCCTGGGATCGCTTCTTCACCATCACTCTGCCGCTCATGGCGCCCGGCGTGCTGGCCGGCGCCGTGACTGCGTTCGCCGCAGGGCTCGGCCAGTTCGGCGTGGTGATCACCTTCGTGTCGAACATCCCTGGAGAGACGCGCACGCTGCCGCTCGCGCTGTACACGGCGTTGCAGACGCCGGGCGGAGATGCGCTGGCCGCCCGGCTTGCGGCGATTTCCTTCTCGCTGGGTCTGGCGGGTCTGGTGGCGGCGGAGCTCATCGCGCGGCGCCTGCATCGGCTCTTGGGCCGCTGACCCTTCCCGCGCACATGTACAAGATCAAAGCGCTGCGGCGTCGCGACAATTTCGTGCTGGACGTCGCCATCGAGCAATCGGGGCCCGGCGTGCTCGCCTTGTTCGGGCGTTCCGGCTGCGGCAAGACGACGCTGGTGAACATCATCGCCGGGCTGCTGGCCGCCGATGAAGCGTACATCGAGATCGACGGCGTCGTGCTGGAAGATTCCGCCGCCAAGCGCCGCACTCCTGCCGAGCGGCGCCGCATCGGCTACGTGTTCCAGGATGCGAGGCTGTTCCCGCACTTCGACGTCGTGGGGAATCTGCGCTACGGCGAGCGCCGCGTCCGGGACGGAGCGCGGCGCATATCCTTGGATCACGTCGTCGAGCTGCTTGGCCTGGCGCCTTTGCTGTCGCGTCGCACGCATCGACTGTCGGGCGGCGAGCGGCAACGCGTTGCGCTCGGCAGGGCGCTGCTGTCCCAGCCGCGGCTGCTGTTGCTCGATGAGCCGCTGGCCGCGCTCGATGCGGCGCGCCGCGAGGAGGTGCTGCCTTACCTCGAGAAGCTGCGCGATGAGCTGGCGATTCCAATGATCTACGTCAGCCATCAGTTCGACGAAGTGCTGCGGCTCGCCACTCACGTCGTGCTATTGGATCGCGGACGCGTGCTCGTGCAGGGGCCGCTGGATGCAGTGAGTCTGCATCCGGAAGTGCGCTCGATCGTAGGGCCGGAGGCCATCGGCGCCGTGTTGCAGGGCGTGGTGGAAGCGGCGGATGAGGTCACGGGCCTTGCCGCGCTGCGCGTCGGCGGCAACGTGCTGCAGGTCGCATGGCGCGGCGCCCGCGCCGGCGCGGCCGTTCGCGTACAACTGCTGGCGCGCGACATCATTCTCGCGACCTCGCGACCCGAAGGCCTGAGCGTACGCAACGTACTGAGCGGGTCGATCGCGCGGATCGCCGCGGACGACGCGGACACCGATCTCGTGCACGTCGATGTCGGCGGCGCCAGCGTGGTCGCCCGTGTTACGCAGGCGGCGTCTGCGGCGCTCGGGTTACGCGTCGGCTTGCGCGTGTGGGTGCTCGTGAAAGCCGTGTCGATCCGAGGCCACGCATTCGTTGCGGGAAAAGGGTGACGCTCACCGGATCGGCAGCTCGCGCGACTTCTGCACGGTGCGCAGCGCGAAGCTCGAATGGACGCGCGCAACGCCCGGCAGGCGCGTCAGATGCTTGCTGTGCAGCCGCTCGAAATCCGCGGTGTCCGCCACCACTGCGCGCACCAGGTAATCGTATTCCCCCGACATCAGATAGCACTCCATGACCTCGGGAATGCGGCGTACGGCGTCCTCGAACTTGCGCAGATCGGGCTCATCCTGGCGGTCGAGCGTGATGTTCACGAAAACATTCACCGGACAGCCGGCGCGCTGCTGATTCAGCACCGCCGCGTAGCCCTCGATAAGCCCGGATTCCTCGAGCGCGCGCACCCGTCTCAGGCACGCCGATTCCGACAGGCTCACTCTCTGCGCGAGCGAGCTGTTGGGCAGGCGTCCTTCGTGTTGCAGCGCCTGCAGGATCGCCTTGTCGAAACGGTCGAGCTTCATGACGAAAGGATCCTGCGCATAAGCGGCGAATTGTCGAATATTCTGCCACATGCGTCGGGGTATGCAGCGAAATCCGCAATCTTCTGCGCCAGACGAGCCCTACAGTGAGGTCCCTGATCGGCTCCTCAGAAAACGAGGTCTCGCATGCGTATCGGCGTTCCCACCGAGATCAAGAATCACGAGTATCGCGTCGGGCTGGTCCCCGCTGGGGTGCGAGAGTTGACCGCCGCCGGGCACGAGGTGCTCGTGCAGAGCGGCGCCGGCGCAGGGATCGGCGTCCAGGACGCCGCCTATGTCGCCGCGGGGGCGCGCATCGCGCCGGACGCGCAGGCCGTGTTCGGCGCTGCGGATCTGATCGTGAAAGTGAAAGAGCCGCAGCTCGAAGAATGCCGCATGCTGCGCTCCGGGCAGACGTTGTTCGCCTATCTGCATCTGGCCGCCGATCCCGACCAGGCCGATGCGCTCATGACGTCGGGCGCGACGGCGATCGCGTACGAGACCGTGACCGCGGCGGACGGCTCGCTGCCGTTGCTGACGCCCATGAGTGAAGTGGCTGGCCGCATGTCAGTGCAGGTCGGCGCCGCCTGCCTGCAGAAGGCGAACGGCGGACGCGGCGTACTGCTCGGCGGCATGCCCGGCGTGGCCCCCGCCAAGGTCGTGATCATCGGCGGCGGCGTTGCCGGGACGAATGCGGCGGAAATGGCGATCGGCTTGCGAGCCGAGGTCACCGTGCTCGACAAGTCGCTGCCTCGCTTGCGCGCGCTGGATGCGCAGTTCGCCGGCAAGCTCAGAACGACGACGGCGAGCGCCGAAACGATCGAGTCGCAGGTGCTCGAGGCTGATCTGGTGATCGGCGCCGTGCTCGTGGCCGGCGCTGCGGCCCCCAAGATCCTGACCCGAGAGATGATCGGCAAGATGCGTCCCGGTTCGGTGCTGGTCGATATTTCGATCGACCAGGGCGGCTGCTTCGAGACCAGTCGACCTACCACACACGCGGATCCGACCTTCATCGTCGACGGGGTGGTGCACTACTGCGTCACCAATATGCCCGGCGCCGTGCCGCGCACGTCCACGTTCGCGCTCACCAATGCAACGCTTCCTTACGTGAAGGCGCTCGCCGACCAGGGGGTGGAACATGCACTGAGCATGGATCCACACTTTGCGCCGGGACTGAACGTACACCAGGGCGCGATCGC
Organism: Steroidobacteraceae bacterium; assembly: GCA_034005205.1. GTDB lineage: Bacteria > Pseudomonadota > Gammaproteobacteria > Steroidobacterales > Steroidobacteraceae > Steroidobacter. Next base: position 50,386 of record JAVEVD010000013.1, read on the forward strand.
TCACGAAGCAGTAGCGCGCGCCCTGGGCCTGCCGTACGCGCCGCGCTGCGCGCAAGGCGCACATGCGGCCTGATGAACGTGATGAACGCGCCCATGCCGATGGAACCAGCCGACGCGCGAGGCGTTCGTGCGTTGAAAGGCTCCGGTCCGGACAGGCGCAATCGCGCTGCGCGCTGCCGGCTGCGCTTCGATGTGGATCGGCTGAGCACAGATCGACCACGGATCATCCATCAGGCTCGCAGTCCTCAGGGGCAGCAAGCTGCGGATCGCACGCTACGGCATATCAGATCTTGCAACTACGGATCAGGGCGCTAGCCCAGTCACCACCCCCTGACTGCGGCGCAGCGGCGCACACGCCGCACCCTGAGCCGAATCAGCCCGCCTTACGGCGGGCTTTTTTTTTTGCTTGCCGAATCACACGGCCGTGGCCGCCGACCGCGCTGCGCCGCAGCCCTCGCGGAATTTTCCGCCTGCCGGTTTGAAACCAGCCCGGACGTGCGCATACTGCCGTGATGTTCGATCGCATCACCCCCGTCAACAAGGCGCTGATCATCGCGAACGTCGGCGCTTTCGCGTTGCAGTTCCTGTTCGGCAGACTGCTCGAAATCCATTTCGCGTTGTGGCCCCCGCAGGCCGCCGAATATGGCTATCCGCCATTTCGCCTCTGGCAGCTGCTGACGTACGGATTTCTGCACGGCGGGTTCGCGCACCTGTTCTTCAATATGTTCGCGCTGTTCATGTTCGGGTCGGACATCGAGCGGCTGTTCGGTTCGCAGCGCTACGTGACCTACTACCTGGCGTGTGTGATCGGCGCTGCGCTCATGCATCTCATCGTGGTGAGCTCCGCCGCGTTGCCGCCGTTGCCTACCGTGGGCGCATCCGGCGGCGTGTTCGGTCTGCTGCTCGCTTTCGGTATGGCCTATCCGAAACGCATGATCATGTTGATCTTCCCGCCGATTCCCATGCCGGCGTGGCTGTTCGTGACCTTGTATGGCGTTCTCGAGCTGTACCTCGGCATCACGCAGACCGCCTCGGGCGTCGCGCACTTCGCGCACCTCGGCGGCATGGCCACCGGTTTCGTCATGATCCGTTACTGGCGGGGGCAGCGCCGGCGACGATGAATCAGGCGGCCAGTCTCATGGACGCGGGCGCGCATCTGTTGTTCCTCCCAGAGCCGAATCCCCGCATGTTCCTGTGGGGCGCGCGGGCTGCATCGCTCGAGCTCGCGTCGGCCGGCCGGCCCGAACGCGCGCGACGCCTCGGGCCGGACTGCACATTTCAGGACGTCGAGGGTTTCAGTGTGCCGCTGATCGAGGCGCTGGGGCCGCTGGCTGCGATGAGTTCGGCCGACGCAGCGCGCGCGCCGGCCTCGATCGCGGCCTGGAGTCAGGCGGCCAAGCTGGCGCTCGAACTCGTGGCGCGCGGACGATTTGCGCCCTGGCTCGAATCACAGCAGGAAGGGGGCGGCGAGGCGTGTTGGCGCGTGTCGCTGTCGTCCCCCGCTGATGCGGAAAGATTCGCGCGTCTGGCGCAATCCTTCCCGCTCGCGGCGCACGCCGTTCCCGCACGCGAAGCCGTGCAGCCAGCTGCGCGATCTCGCCGGCGCAGATCGCCGGCGCACGTCTGGTCGGCTGATGCGTTGCTCGAACGCTTCTTGCACGCTTGCGCGGACGCGCTGGTTCGCGCTGGCGCTCGCGAGGCCGGATCCGCCGCTCGTCGACCGACGCGTGCGCCCTGGGAGGTGCGCTTGCGTCACGCGCTTACCAGCGCCGATCCGCGCTTCGTTCCGGCAGGCTTCCACGAACGCATGCTCGGCGACGAAGTGCGCGCCTGGGCGAGGCCTCTGCTCGGTGCGCAACGTGGTGAAGCCCGTGCGGCGTTTCGCCTCGATCTGCCGCAACCGACGGTGGGCGACGGCGCCTCGGCGGAGCAATTCGTTCTGCGCTTCTTTCTGCAGTCCGCCAGCGATCCCAGTCTGCTGATCGCGGCGTCGGAGGTGTTCCGTGCGTCGCCGGCGGTGCGACGCGTATCGCCGAGCGGCGCGCGGGCGGCGCAGGAGACGCTGCTGGCGGGCTTGGCGACTGCGGCGAGAATCTTTCCCGCGATCAATACAGCGCTGTCGCAGGCCCGGCCAGAGCACTTGATCCTCAAGCCCGCTGCGGCCTGGCAGTTCCTCGAGGAGGCTGCGCCGCAACTGATCGAAGCTGGTTTCGGCGTCCTCTTGCCTGGCGAGCTCACACGCAGCGGGCGGCGCAGACTCAGGATGCGGATGCGGGTCGGCGGTGCGCAGCACGCGCCGGCTGCGGCCGGCGTTCATACGACGACGCTCGCGCTCGATGAGATGTTCGATTTCCGCTGGGAGGCGGAGCTGGCGGGCGAGACGCTCACCGCGAAAGAGCTGCGTGCGCTCGCCGATCTCAAGGCGCCGCTCGTGCAGTTTCGCGGACAGTGGGTGGCGGTCGACGCGGCCGAGGCGGCGGAGGCTTTGCGTCTGCTATCGCGCAGCGAGGGAAAGTTGGCTGCTCACGAAGCGCTCGCTGCGGCGCTGGGCGCAGCGCCGCGCGAGGCGCCGAGCTCGCTGCAAGTCGACGTCGCTGTGGAAGGGCCGCTGGCTCAGACGCTCGCCTCTTTGCAGCTCGCCCCTTCGCAAGCGAAGTTCACCGCGCCGGCAGGCTTCGTCGGCCAATTGCGGCCTTACCAGGAACGCGGCGCCGCGTGGCTCGCGAACATGGCGTCGCTGGGACTCGGGGCGTGTCTGGCCGACGACATGGGTTTGGGCAAGACGATCCAGCTCATCGCTCTGCAGCTTCATCTATGGGAGCGCGGCGTGACGGCGCCCGCGCTGCTCGTGTGCCCGACTTCCGTGGTGGGCAACTGGGAGCGTGAGCTGGCGCGCTTCGCGCCTTCGGTGCACGTCGTACGCCACTACGGCGCCGAGCGCGCTCGCGACGATCAGGCGTTCGGCGCGCTGCCGGCGCAATCGATCGTGCTGACCACGTACGGGTTGCTGCGCCGGGACATCGAAGCGCTCAGCGCCGTGGCATGGTCGACGGCCGCGCTCGATGAGGCGCAGAACATCAAGAACGCCGACTCACGCACGGCGCAGGCGGCGCGCAATTTGCGCGCGCAGTTCCGCGTCGCGTTGACCGGCACGCCGGTAGAGAACCGGTTGGCGGAGCTCTGGTCGATCTTCGAGTATCTGAATCCGCGCCTGCTCGGATCGCAGGCCGCGTTCCGACGCGACTATGCGATCCCGATAGAGCGCTACGGGCAGGACGAGGTCGCCGAGCGTCTGCGCCGGCTCGTCGGGCCGTTCATCCTGCGGCGCCTGAAGAGCGATCCGGCCGTGATTCAGGACCTGCCGCCCAAGCAGGAGATGAAAGTGCTGTGCTCGCTCACGCGCGAGCAGGCGACGCTGTACCAGGCGGCGCTCGACGACGCCATGGGTCGCATCGAAAGCTCCACAGGCATCGAACGGCGCGGCCAGGTGCTCGCGCTGCTGACCTCGCTCAAGCAGATCTGCAATCACCCGGCTCAGTACCTCGGCGAGTCCGGACCGCTGCACGGCCGTTCCGGCAAACTGCAGCGTACGATCGAGATGCTGGAAGAGACGATTGCGGCGGGAGATCGAGCGCTGCTGTTCACTCAGTACCGTGAGATGGGCGAGCGCCTGGTCGCCGAGCTCGCGCGCGTGTTCGGCTTCGAACCGCTGTTCCTGCACGGCGGCGTGCCGCGCGCACGGCGCGACGAAATGGTGCGTCGCTTCCAGGAAGACGAGCGTTCGCCGCCGGTGTTCGTCTTGTCGCTCAAGGCGGGCGGCGCGGGTTTGAACCTCACGGCCGCGAGCCATGTCTTTCACTTCGATCGCTGGTGGAACCCGGCCGTCGAGGATCAGGCCACCGATCGCGCCTATCGCATCGGTCAGCGTCGCGCAGTGCAGGTGCACAAGCTGCTGTGCGCCGGCACGCTCGAGGAGAAGATCGACGAGCTGCTCGAGCGCAAGCGCGAGCTCGCGGCGAGCGTGGTTGCGGGCGGAGAGCGGTGGATCACAGAACTGGACGACGCCGACCTGCGCGAGCTGTTCTCGCTGTCGCCGGATGCAGTAATCGCCGGCAGCGCAGCGGATGCGGAATGACGTTGCTGGCGCAACAAGGATGGGACGTTCTCGATGAAAGCGAGACCTCAAGGACTCTCGTCTCACGGCCATTCCGCCGGCCGGCGGACTGCGGACCGGATCGGCGCGCATCTGCACCATGAACTGGCGGAATTTTGACAAATCGAAACCGAAGCCGCCGCCCGCGGACGGAGTGAAAGTCCGCAAGCTGGGGGCGACTTGGTGGGGGCAGCGCTGGATCAGCGCGCTCGAGCTGTTCTCGCGCGACTATCTGAACCGTCTCGGGCGCGGCAGAACCTATGCGCGCACCGGCCGCGTGCACGATCTGCGCATCGCGCCGGGCCGCGTCACGGCCAGCGTCACGGGCTCGGAGTCCGAGCCGTACGAGGTAGTGCTGGAGCTCGACGTATTCCGCGATCGGGAGTGGTCCACGGCCATCGAAGCGATGGCGCAGCAAGCGCGTTTCGCCGCGCAGCTCCTCGCCGGGGAGATGCCGGACGATATCGACGAGGTGTTCCGCAGCGCCAGGCGCAGTCTGTTCCCGCGCAAGAGCCGCGAGCTGCAGACGGATTGCTCGTGTCCTGATTGGGCGAATCCCTGCAAGCACGTGGCCGCCACGCACTACGTGCTGGGCGACGCCTTGGATCGCGATCCGTTCCTGCTGTTCGAGCTGCGCGGGCGGACGCGAGAGCAGGTGCTCGCAGAGCTCAATCGCCTGCGTACGGGCGAGGAGCACGAGCCGCCGGCTAGAGAAGCGCCGGGACCAGAGGTGAGCATCGCCGTCACTGCGCAGATGTGCAATGCATACGACGTTCCCGCCGCCGCTGCGCCGCTGCTGCGGTTTGTTTTCCAGCCGCCGCAGACGCCTGCGGCGATCCTGCGCTCGGCGCCGCCGCCCCGGGCATGGTCGGCGGATGCGCCGCCCGAGGATTTTTTCGCGGAGGATTATCGGCGCGCTGCGGCGCTCGCCCGGCGCCTCGCCATGGCCGGCGATGACGAAGCACAGCCCGTCATCGAGGAAACCCCAACGGATGACGAGGCAGTCCGCGCAACGCCGCGACGCGCCGGCGCAGCTCCTCGAGCAAAGCGCGCTGCGGCGCGACGCTCAGGCCGATCCTGAGCGAGCTCGCTTCTTCAACTCGGCGCCGTGGGTATCGTGAAACTCATCGTCGTACCGCTTCCTGGCTTGCTCTGCGCCCAGATTCGGCCTCCATGCGCTTCGACGAGGCCCTTGGCGATCGCAAGGCCGAGCCCGGCGCCAGCGCGCGCGGCGCGGTGCGCTTGCCAGAAGCGGTCAAAGATGTGCGCCAGGTTCTCGGCTGGAATCCCCGCACCGGTGTCCGCCACGGTTACGTGAACGTACTTTTCCTGCAAATGCGTTTCGAGACGCACGCTGCCGCCAGGCGGCGTAAATTTCATGGCGTTGTCGAGGAGATTCGACAGGACCTGGTTGATTCGAGATCGATCCGCAAGCACAGCAGGCAGGCCCTGCGTCGGACTGCAGATCAGGGTGATGTTCTTCTCGGCGGCGGCGCACATGAAGGACTCGAGCGCTTCATCCAGCAGAGCGCCCAGATCGCAGCGGATCGGCTCGATCGCAAGACCGCCTGCCTCGATCGTGGATACGTCAAGCAGATCGCTGATGAGCCGTCCCATCGATTCGATGGTTCGTCGCATGATGCCCAGATCGCTGCCCGGACCGGCTTGCGCCTCGGTCGGCGCTTTCAGCATTCGGGTCGCGAGTATCGCAAGCGTGTGCAGGTAATTGCGCAGATCGTGCGCGACTATGCCGAGCGTCTCACCACGCTGTTGTGTAGCGCGCTCCGCGCGACAGCGCGCCTCCCGCTCCAATTCGAGAAGACGCTCGCGCTCGCACTCCGCAGCCTTGAGCTCCGTAATGTCTTCGAGCGTGCCGACGTAGCCGACTTGCCGGCCTGCAACGTGCATGGGCGCGGCGCGCCCGCTTACCCACACAACGCGTCCGTCGGGATGCAGGAATCGGTACGTTTCGGACCACGGCTTGGCCATCATCCGGGCGCGACGCCACGAGTCCGCAACCCACTGTCGATCGTCCGGGTGCAGCGCTCGCGTCCAGCCGCTGGCTCGCGCCTCTTCGAGGCTCGAGCCATGAAGCATCTCGCACATGGGGTTGTAGAAGATCGGTTCGCCGTTCATGTCCATGACGGCGATGCCCAGTGGAGACGCTTCGACGAGCGCGCGAAACCTGGCTTCGCTCTCGCGCAGCTTCTCGGCGCCTTCGAATTGCGCCGTGATGTCTGTGCTGACGCCGAACCATTGCTTGATCGCGCCGCTCTCGTTGCGTACCGGGAAGGCGCTGGTCAGAAACCAGCGGTAACGGCCATCCTTGCCGCGTAGAGGAAATGTGTCCGTCCAAGGTTCGCCGAGCGCAATCGCGCGGTGATAGCCTTCGGCCGCTCGATCGACGTGCTCCGGATGGTGTGCGGCGCGACATGCCGCGTCTGCCGGCTCCTGCGGCGTCGCGCCCGTGAACGCATACCAGTAGCGGTTGAACCACGCGACCGAGCCGTCCACGCGGGCCATCCAAGCGAGTTGCGGCATGGCGTCCGCAAGGAGCCGCAGTTCCTTTTCGGTGAGCCCCGCGTCTGAAGGCGACGTCGGACTACTTTGCTCAGAAGGCCACACAGCTGCTCTCCCGGTCGCTTGCAGCAGCAGCGGCTCCCAAAATCGGGGCGCGTGGTCGACGATTCGAGCGGACAGCGTCGATGCGGAGCATCGAGCCGACCACTTGAAGCGAGCCGCTCAGCCTTGGCGGCCCTGCTCTGCAGGCGTCTCGTCTCGATCTGGTTGAAGATCTTCAAAGAACATAATGCGCCAAATCTTGTCAAGGGCGTCGCATGAGGTCGGTCGCCGGAAACGGCGCCAATCGCACGGTATCAGTGCGGCCGCTCAGCTTCTCACAGGCGCGAGCGTTCTCTCAAATTCTCGCGGAGAGTCTGAGCGCGCTACGAGCCGCAGCATCCGTGTACGCGATTCGCGATTTGCACGCAGCGTGTGCATCCATTGTCGATGTGCGCGATGCAGGGCTCGGAACACCAAGGCGAGGGCCGCCGTCGTATCGGAACGGACCCTGTAAGCGCGTCGAGCCACATGGCCAGCATGGTCGGGCGCCGTACTGGAAATGATGGCGCGGGTGCGGCGGCTCGAAGCTGAGCACTATCCCTCATCAAGAGGAGATGATCATGTCTCACGACAAAGTAGATTTCGCGGCCCCGAGGGTCGTCGATCGCGCGATATTCCAAGCAGAAGTGGACGCATTGCGAGTGCGCGAGAAGGCTCACACGAGAGCAGGCGACGCCATTGCGGCCGCCCGCCGACGGTTGCCTATGGTGAACGTCGATGGAGCTACGCCGCTGATGGGTGAAAGGGGAGCGGCGACGCTGCTCGATGCGTTCGAGGGACGCCAACTGCTCATCGCCTACTATTTCATGTGGTACGCCGGACATACGGCGTCGAATCAATGCGAGGGGTGCACCTTCTTCACCTCGCAAGTTCGCGAGCTATCGATGCTTCACGCCAAGGATGTCACCTACGCGACGTTCTGCCAGGGGCCCTATGAAGAGAGCGCTCGGTATCGCCAATTCATGGGCTGGAAAATGCCGTGGTACTCCACTCCAGAGACATCGCTGGACACTCTGCTGGCGGGCCGACCGGCGCGCACCATGTACCTCATCTGCTACCTGCGGCAGGGATCAGATGTCTTCGAGACATACTGGACCACGCGCCGCGGAGTTGAGGCGATGGACAACAATTACCGTCTTCTCGACTTGACGGTGTACGGACGGCGACAGTCGTGGGAGGACTCGCCGGCGGGCTGGCCGCAAGCTCCAGAAGGTATGACTACCGATGGGCGCCCGATTTCTCAGTGGCCCCGCCTGAAGGCAGGTTATTCAGACGATCTGAATCGGTAGGGCGCGGCGCCTGCTTGTGCGCAGCGAATGAAGCACCTCCGACGTGCGACCGGTTCGCACCAGGGACCTCAGACACCTGGTTCGAAGCTGCAATGAGCTAGATGATCGGGGCGTAACTCGAGTTTCGCCGCTTCGCGCGCCACGCATCTTCAACAACTTAATCGCGGGTCGCCTGTTGCACAGTCGAACGCGATCCGAGATCGAAGGTCAATGTCCTCAAAGTCACGCAACCAAATGGCTAGGGTCGAGAGCGGCGCCCTGGGGCGACGCGCAGCGAGAGAGTCGGACTCGAAGCCGACGAAGTCATCCCTCGGCTAACCCGCGCTGAAAAGCTACCAGCTGCAAGCGAAACCCCTCGGCATCGAGTGCACCTGATTGCCCAATGAGCACGCGCGGGCCTGCAGGATCGGCCTCAACATAGAGAATGCTGTTGAGCTGTTTGCGTACCGCCTGTGATTGATCGCCGTGGCGATGCAAGAGTGCAGATGCGTCTCTTCCAGCGAGGCGTGCACTCGCTATGGGATAGTCGAAGTCTTCGTCGATCAGATCGGCATGGCTTTCATAGAGACGCTGAACGTTTCCCGTCAACGCCGACTGAATTTGACCCACCCTCGACCGAAATCGCCGAAGTAAATTTGACCCACCCCAAGACCTGTTACTGATTCTTCGCTGCCTTGATCGATCCCGCTTTGCGCTTGTCCTTCAGTCGATAGCTCTCGCCGGTGATCTGCACGATGTGTACGTGATGCAGGAGTCGATCTCGGCCGCGACGGATCGTCGTGAAATCGGCCTGCATCTGCAGACCCGGTGCAGTCTCAAAGCGCACCACCGGATCGATGCGAACGACCTTGAACGGCCGCACGTATGCCTTGAGTTGGCTGATGCCGCCGCTG
>JAVEVD010000013.1:59442-70540 GCA_034005205.1 Steroidobacteraceae bacterium
ATTGGCGCGGCCGGAGGGATTCGAACCCCCGACCACCTGGTTCGAAGCCAGGTACTCTATCCAACTGAGCTACGGCCGCGCGGGGGAGCGCAGTTTACCCGGTTTCGCGTCCAGATCGAGCCGCGGACGGGCGATACGCGCGCAAAAGTTCATCCGGCGACCGGGCCGTTTGGCCAGGCGACCGCTTCGGCGGCTGCTCAGCACCCTCTAGGTTCGGCGACTTCTTGCGAGGAACGCGTCCAGGCTGTTGGCGAAGGACTGCCGGTCGCGCTGGCTCAGTGCTGTAGGGCCGCCGGTCGCAACGCCGCTGCGCCGCAGCTCATCCATGAAGTCGCGCATCGACAGGCGTTCGCGGATGTTCTCGCGCGTGTAAAGCTCGCCCCGGGGGTTCAGCGCGTGCGCGTCCTTGTCGATGACGGCGGCGGCCAGGGGTATATCGGCCGTGATTACCAGATCACCGCGGTCGAGCAACTCGAGAATCTTCTTGTCGGCCGCATCGAGGCCGGCGGCGACTTGCATCAAGCGGACATGGCGCGAGCGGGGCGCCCGGATCTGCTGGTTGGCGACCAAGGTCACCTGTACGCAGGCGCGCTCCGCCGCGCGAAACAGAATGTCCTTGATTGGCCCAGGGCACGCGTCGGCGTCGACCCAGATCTGCACGCGTGTCCTGCTCGAGCCGATCAGGCGAGTGTGTGATAGACCTTCTGAACGTCCTCGTCCTGTTCCAGCTTGTCGATCATCTCCATGACCTCGGTCGCTTGCTCTTCCGGCAATTCCGTCGGCGTGATGCAGATGTACTCGTGCTCGGCCGAGAGCGGCGTGATGCCGCGCTCTTCGAGCGCCTTCTGCAACTGACCGAAATCGGCGAAAGCGCAGCGGATCACGAGCTGCGGCTCACCCTTCTCGCCGACGCTCTCGCCCATTTCGTCGAGCCCATGATCGATGAGGTACAGCTCGAGATCATCCTGGTCGACGCCTTCCGGATTCAGGCGGAACACGCCCATCTTGCGGAACTGGAAGCTGACGCTGTTGGACGCGCCGAGATTGCCGCCGCTGCGCGAGAAGATGTTGCGCACGCTCGCCACGGTGCGAGTCGGGTTGTCGGTGGCCGCTTCGACCAGCACGGCGACGCCGTGTGGGGCGTAGCCCTCGTAGAGGATCTCGGTGTAGTTGGCGGCTTCCTTGCCGCTCGCACGACGGATGGCGGCTTCCACCTTGTCCTTGGGCATGTTGACGGACTTGGCGTTCTGGATGATCCGACGCAGCGCGGGGTTGGACGCGGGGTCGGGTCCGCCAGCCTTGACGGCGATGGTGATGTCCTTGCCAATGCGCGCGAACTGCTTGGCCATGCGGTTCCAGCGCGCGAACATCGTGTGCTTTCTGACTTCGAAAATGCGGCCCATAGGATTCTCGGAGGGGGCTTAAGGACCGCGATTATGCCGCAGGACGCGGTCGGCGGTTAGCGGTTAGTGGCGGCTAGCGATAAGCGATCAGCGGTTAGCGGCTAGCGGTTGCGGCTAGAGGCCGCGGTCAAAGGTTGCGGCCAAAGGTTAGAGGTTGGCGCTTACTTCAGAGGCCCTGGCTCCCCTTCCAACTAGCCGCTAACCGCCAACCGCTAACCGCTTCTCTCTCACCCCATCAGCCGCTTGTACACCAGCCGACTCGCGATCACGATCGACGCCGCCGCGTACAGCAAGATCACCGTCACGTGCAGTGCGACGTTGTCGAGCGGAGCGTCGACCACCAGCCCGCGTGCAAGGGCGGTGGCGTGGGCCAGCGGCAGGAGCTGGGCGATCGCCTGCACGGCCTGCGGGAGCTGCTGCATAGGGAAGAACACGCCCGACATCAGCACCATGGGCATGAGTATCAGACTGAAGTAATAGGTGAAGCTGTCGTACGACTTGGCGAGCGCGGTGATGATCAGCGCCACGCCGCCGAAGGCGAGTCCCACGAGCAGTACGATCGGCAGCACCCACAGCGCTGCGATGGATTTCACCAGCCCGAAGGCGGCCATGACGAGCAGAACCGCAGTTCCCGAAAGCGCGCCCTTCAAGGCGATCCATACCCACTCGCCGATCACGATGTCCGCCACGGTCATCGGCGCGTGCAGGATGCTTTCCCAGGTGCGCTGGATCTTCAGTCGTGTGAACGCCGACCACAGGCCTTCGAAAGAAGCCGAGTTCATCACGCTGTAACAGAGCATGCCGGAGCCGAGGAACTCCATATAGGAGAGCCCGTCGACGCTTTGCAGCAGCCTTCCGAGCCCGAATCCCAAGCCCACGAGCCAGATCAACGGCTCGGCCAGGTGGCCCACCAACGCCGAGCCGAGAAGCTTGCGCCACACCAGGTAGTTGCGATGAACGACATGCAGGAAGCGCCATGGAGAAGCTCCGTTTGCGCTTTCCAGGGCTGCGGTGAGGGCGGCGTCAGTCACGTAGGTCTCTGCCTGTCAGTTTGAGGAAGACGTCCTCCAGGTTCGGCGCGCGCCGCAGTGCGCGCAGCTCGCTCTGACCGTCAAGCGTCTTCATCAATGGTTCCGGATCGTCCGAGTAACAGAACGCGGTGTCGCCGGCGAGTTCCGCGCGCGTCGAGAGGCGACTCCCATGTGTGTGGAACCACGCCTCGACGCCCTCGCCGTAGACCTCGATAACGGTCGCTTCGATCTCTCGATCGATCAGGCGGCGCGGCGCATCCTCAATGACGAGGGCGCCGTGGTCCATGATCGCGACGCGGTCGCACAAGCGCTGCGCCTCGTCCATGAAATGTGTGGTCAGCACGATGGTGCGTCCCTCGGTGATCAGCGTCTTCAGCCGGTCCCAGACCAAGTGACGCGCCTGAGGGTCGAGTCCCGTGGTCGGCTCGTCCATGAACAGCACCTGCGGGTCGTTGATCATCGCGCGCGCCAGCGTGAGTCGTCGTTTCATGCCGCCGGAGAGCGCCTCGATGCGGGCGTGCGCCTTGTCCCGCAGTCCCGCGAAATTCAGTAGACGATCGACCTTCGCTTCGCACTGCCGCCGCGACAGTCCGAAATAGCGTCCGAACACCACCAGGTTCTCGGCGACCGTGAAATCCGGATCGAGATTGTCGAACTGCGGCACGACCCCGACCCGCACGCGCGCCTCGCGCGCCTGATCCGGCACGGGCAGACCGGCGAGACGAATCTCGCCGGAATCCGGGCGCGTCAGTCCCAGGCAGCAGCGTAGCGTAGTGGTCTTTCCGGCGCCGTTCGGGCCGAGCAGCCCGAAGCATTGTCCTCGCGGCACATGGAAGCTGACGCCGCGTACGACTTCGAGAGGGCCGTAATGTTTGCGCAGATTCTGTACGTGGAGCATGTCGGGGAGCGGTTGCGGTTGGCGGCTAGCGGTTGGTGAAAAAGGTTCGGCAGCTTGAGCAACCGCTGCTGCGCATGCGACTAACCGCTGACTGCTGAACCGCTTCCCTCAGTCACTGCCCCTCCCACACCAGCTCCGCGTTGGCCGCGGCGACGCGCTCGAGCAGATTGAGCAGCGGCACGGCGCGGGCGGCGATCGTCACCGGCGGCTCACGATCCTGATCCTGGTCTTCTTCGGAAGCGCCGTCCTGGTCGTCGGCGCGCGCTTCGGCCTTCAGCTTGGCGATGGCGGATTCGAGCCTGGCCCGCGCGGCGGGCACATCCGCCGCCTCCAGACCACCGGGAACTCGTCCGGTCGCGCCCATGAGCTTCAGCAGCTCTACGGCGTCTCTCTCGAACATCGTGAGCGCTTCAGTGGCGGTCGAACGAAACACTACTAGCATGCCGTCGCATCCAAGTTCGGAGGGTTTTTCCAGAGTAGCAGTGCGGACGTGCGAGAGGGAGGTGACCGTGAGGGTGGGAAAGCTGGCCTGGGTGAGGACGTCGTCTTCGCACCTTGCCGCCTTGACCCCTGCGCGCCTTTACTCCTTCCCGTCTTTCCCCTCCCAACGCCCATCTCATCGCGGGGTTCCGCTGTCGCTACTCCTCGGCCGCGCGTCCCGCGGCGCTCCACATCGCCGTGATCGTCGTCGGGCTCAGCCCCTGACGCTGCAGCAGTGCGTGCGCGTCGTCCTGTGTACATATGCCCCGCGCGTGCAGCAGCGCCAAGGCGCCGCACAACTCGCCGTAGTACACCGCCTGTCCGAGCGGCGACATCGCTGCAGGAGACACGCGGCGCTCCTGTTCCTCGAGCGCTGCGATCGACGCGTCGGACAACTCCCAGATCTGCGCCGCGCGTCGCGCGACCGCAGCGCCGTGCTCTTGCATGCAGCGGATGAACACTTCGGCGCGCGGCGGAACGTTCGGACGTTCGCGATAGGCGTCCATCGTCAGCCGGAAAAGCACGATGCGCGCCAGCGATCCGAGCAAGCCGAGCAGTTGCGCGACGAACGGATCGCTGTCGCCCGTCGCCCGCGCGCACGCCTGGGCGGCGAGCCCGGCGCGTTGCGCCTGCTCCCAGGTCACGGTGGCGAAACTCTCGAAGCAGCCTTTCGGCAGTCGGAACACGGGTTGCAGGATGGCGACGCCGGCGAGACTGCGCAGGCCGTCCGTGCCGAGCAGGACGACCGCCCGATCCAGGCTGTCCACCGGCTCGGGCGAGACGCGATACCAGGTGCTGTTCGCCCGCTGCAGCACGCTGCCCGCGAGCGCGGGGTCCTCGAGGAGAAGCTGTACGAGCTTCTGCCGCGAGACCTCGTTGTCGTTCAGCGCTCTGAGCAGCCGCGGCAACAGCAGCGGGCGGCGCGGAAAGTGTTCGTGACGCTCGATCGATCTGCGCGCCGCGGCGCTGACGCGCTTGAGCACCGCGGCGTGTTCGCCGTCGATCGGATCATCGAACAAGGCGACGCTGAACGCGAGCTTGCAGCATTCGATCTGCGTCCGTTCGATCGATTCGTTCGAGTATTGCGGCGACTCGCCGCCAGGTGCAGGCGCGGGCGGTTGTGCTCGCGCGGCGGCTCGGAACGTCGTCGGATTGCGCACCGCGCGCCAGCCGAGCGCGAGCGCCGCGGCCAGCGTTGCAATGGCGATGCCGGTGGCGATGGCGATGGTCGTATCTCGTCTGCCGCCTCTGTCGGGCGTTGAGCAGATGATAGCCGCAATCATCGGCGAATGCGCCGGCCCGGCGGCGCCGCCTTGCGGCCGAGGCAGGCGTTTTGCGTTACGCTAGCCGCATGCTTACTTGCGGCCAACTCGATGCGATCGCGCCATCCGTTCGACGGCTGGTCGCCCGCAATCCAGGCTACATGACCGGTCCTGGCACGAATACCTATCTGATCGGACGGGAGCGTTTCCTGGTGATCGATCCCGGGCCGAACGATCCCGTGCACGTGGAGCGCATCCTCGAGGCGACCGGCGGGCGCATCGACGCGGTGCTGGCTACTCACACGCATCCTGATCACTCTCCGGCCGCAGCTTCGGTCGCAGCTGCGAGCGGCGCCCAGATTCTCGGGCGGCCGGCGCCCGCGCAAGGGCCGCAGGACATCGGGTTCGTCCCGGACAGGACGCTGAACGACGGCGATCCGCTGAGCATCGACGGATTGCGCCTGCTGGCCCTGCACACGCCGGGGCATGCGTCGAATCACCTTTGTTTCCTGCTCGAGAAGACCGGGCTGCTGTTCACCGGCGATCACCTGATGCAGGGCTCCACGGTGGTCATCGCGCCGCCCGACGGCGATATGCAGCAGTACCTGAACTCGCTCGAGAGATTGCAGCGCGAGCCGGTGAGTCGCATTGCGCCCGGGCACGGCGAAGTGATCGAAGACGCGCAGGACGAGATCGCCCGGCTCATCGCGCATCGTCTCAAGCGCGAAGAGAAGGTGTTTGATCGGCTGCGTGCTGCTGGGCGCGCGGATATCGACGAGCTGGTGGTCGCCGTTTACGACGACGTCGACTCGCGGCTGCATCCACTCGCCAAGTCTTCGCTGCTCGCTCACCTGCTCAAGCTCGAGCGCGAGGCTCGGGTCGCGCGCGATGCTCGAGAACGCTGGACGCCGCTCCCGTGAAGCATTTCGATGGATCTGACAAAGGCGACGCTCGCTCGCCTTCGCTGGACGCGCGCCCGAATCAGCGCGCCGCCGCTGCGCGGATAGGCGAGCGCGGCGATGAGGCCGCGGACGTTCTGATCCAGCTATCGAACTGCTCCCTGACGCTCGACGACGCAGCCGTGCTGCGGGACGTCAGCTTCGAGCTTCGCCGCGGCCAGCGCTGGGCGCTGGTAGGGCCGAACGGTTCGGGCAAGACCATGCTGCTCAAGATGCTGCGCGGCGACGTCTGGCCGACGCCGACCGGACGCGAGCGGCGTCTCTACTGCTTCGACGGAGAGTCGAGCGGCGCGCCGGCGGGATTGAAACATCACATTGCGTACATCGGTCCCGAGCGACAGGACAAGTATGTCCGTTACGGCTGGAATCTGAGCGTCGAGCAGGTCGTGACGACCGGCCTGTTCGATGAGGACATCCCGCTCATCAGGCCGACGCGAGCGCAGCAGGAGCGCGTCGCGCGCGTGTTGCGGCGATTCTCGCTGTGGGGCATGCGCACTCGTCGCATGCTCTCCCTCTCGTACGGTCAGCGCAGGTTGGTGCTGGTCGCGCGAGCGTTCGCGAGCGATGCGCAGGTGTTGCTGCTCGATGAGGTGTTCAACGGGCTCGATGCGCGCGTCAAGGACAAGCTGCGCAAGGCCCTCGAACAGCCGCGCGGCGGGCGCGTGTGGATGATCAGTTCGCACCGGCCGGCCGAGCTGCCGGCGAACGTCACGCACATCGCGCACATCGAAGCTGGCCGCCTGTTAGACGCCGGTTCCGTGCGAAACGCACGGCGCTCGCGCGCCGCGTCGTCCTCGAACATACGGCGCGCTGCTGCGCCGCCCCTGCGCGTCGCCGGCGGCGGAGAGAAGACGCCCGACGAGCAATGGCTGGTGCGCATTCGCAATGCGGATCTGTACCGCGACTATCGGCTGGTGATCAAAGGGCTCGATTGGACGATCCGACGCGGCGAGCATTGGGCGGTGCTGGGCGCCAACGGCTCAGGAAAATCGACGCTGCTGAGCCTGCTCTATGGCGACTTGCATCCTGCGCTCGGCGGCTCGATCGAGCGGGCCGGACACGTGAGCGGCCAGCGCATCGCAGACTGGAAGCGGCGCGTCGGCTGGCTTTCGCCCGAGCTGCAGGCCGATCACTATCACGCGAAGTCGCTCGAAGAGATCGTGATCTCCGGCCGTTACGCCAGCGTCGGGCTGAACGAGCCCGCGAGCCGCGCCGATCGGGCGCGCGCCCGCAAGTGGCTGTCGTTCTTCGGCCTGGAGCGCCTGCGCGAGCGTGGCCCGCGGCAAGTCTCATACGGACAACTGCGGCTCGCGCTCATCGCGCGCGCGCTGGTGAACGACCCGGAGCTGCTGCTGCTCGATGAACCCTGCTCGGGTCTGGACGCCGAGGTGCGTGGCCGCGTGCTGGCGCTGATCGAGACGCTCGCGCGCCGCGGCGTTCAGATCGTAATCGCCGTACACGATGCGGAAGACATCCCACCTTCTGTGAGCAGGGTGCTGAAGATCGCTCGCCGCGGAACGGCGATGGAAACGCTGCGGCGCTGACTCGCGAGTCGCGGCTCGGCGCTGCGCGCCGCAGTCTCAAACCTGGATTTCAGCCTCGTAAAGAATCACCGCGTCGCCCATGATCCGCACGGATTGCGCGACGCGGCCCGTAGTCTCCACTTCCACGTCGACCACGCCCGGCCGCCGCATCCACATGCCCTGTCGGCCGCGGAAGGCGACGCGGCCATCCTGGGGCGTGAGCAACTCATGGCTCACGAGATACACGCCGAGCATGCCGTGCGCATTGCCGCTCACCGGGTCCTCCGGAATCCCCAGCGCGGGTACGAACATTCGTGACAGCGCGCCCAGACGCCCGTCCTCCTCGTGAAGCGCGAACACGAAATAGCCTTCGGCGCCGACGTGCGACGTCAGGCGTGCGAGCTCGGCGAAATCCGGTTTGATGGAATCGAGCAGATCCGGCGACTTGAGGCCGATCAGCAGCCGCGAGCTGCCTTTGGTGAGAATCTGCAGCGGACAGTCCACGTGCAGGCTCGGGCTGGAGACGCCGAGCGCGTTCAGCACCTGGCTGCGATGGTGATCGGGGATGATAGGCCCGAGCGACGGCGGGTTCTGCGTGACGGCGACCCGCAGGTCGCCTTCCGCTTCCATGACCTCGACCTCGACTATGCCGGCGCCGGTTTGCTGGCGCACTTTGCCGGACGGACGGCCCTGTTTTTTCGCGAGCACGTACTGCGCCGCGATGGTGGCGTGGCCGACGAAGGGCGCCGGCAGGCGCGGCGTGAAGAACTTCACCCGCATGTCGTGATCGGTGTCTTCCGCCTCGAGCACGAAGGCGGTCTCGCCATTGACCTCGGCGGCGATAGTCTGCATCTGCTCTTCCGTCAGTTCGTCGGCGTCGAGCACGACGACAGCGGGGTTGCCGCAGAAACGCTCGCGCGTGAAGGCGTCGACGTGGAACAGCCGGCAGCGGCGGGTGGCCATGTAGGAGCCTTTCGAAGGATGTGGAGGGCCGAAACTTATCACCGATGCGGCCGTCGAGGTCAAATCCGCCCGTCGCAAAGACCAAAGGGCCGCCCCTGATCTACTCTGATCTGCGGTCCCGGATCGCCTGAACACCGTGCATTGCAGACATTTTTTCCGGCCGGCCGCGGCGCCTGCTCGGCGTAAAGCTGGCCGGCCGCGACGCATGTGGTTACAATTTCGCTCGCCTAGGGGCGGCTCTCAAAGAGCCTGAGACGCCGGATGCACATGCTGACCGGTGAACCCGTTGAACCTGATCCGGTTAGTACCGGCGTAGGGAGCAGGTGTGCGAAGTCTCGCAAACGTTCGTCGTAGCATTCGTCTGCTTTCGTTCCGCCAGGAACCGGATCCTGCCTTGGAGGAGGATCTGGAGATGCGTTCTTTCATTACCCGTCGCGGCGCCCGCGCCGCGTTCTCTCGTTTTGATCTATGCGCGCGCGCGGTTGGCGCGCTGGGTCTCGGCTTGCTCGCAATCGGTCCCGCATCCGCTGCGGATGTGCTCGAAGAAGTCGTGGTCACCGCGACCTTGCGCCAGCAGAAGCTCATCGAAACGCCGGTCAGCATCACCGTGCTCGACGAGCGCCTGCTGCAAGACGCCGGGCGGCAACATTTCGAGGACCTGCTGACCGCCGTGCCCAACCTGCATTGGGCGGCCGGCAGCTCACGCCCGCGGTTCTTTCAAATCCGCGGCATCGGTGAGCGAGAACAGTGGGATGGCGCCCCGAATCCGTCCGTCGGCTTCCTGATCGACGACATCGACTTCAGCGGTATGGGTATGGCTGCGACCCTGTTCGACGTCGAGCGCATCGAGGTGCTGCGCGGGCCGCAAGGCATGCGTTACGGAGCGAACGCGCTTGCGGGATTGATCACGGTGCGCGGCCGCGATCCGGGTGATCGACCAGGCTTCATCGCGCAGGCTTCGATCGGCGAATACGACAGCCGCTCCATAGGAGGCGTCGCGACTGCGCCCATCGAATCGCTCAATTCGGCTTGGCGTCTGTCCGTGCAGCGTCATACCAGCGACGGTTTCCGCGACAATCCGTACTTGGGACGCGACGACACCAACGACCGCGATGAGCTGACGGCGCGCGCTAAATGGCGATGGACGCCGAGTGAAGCGACCACCGTCGACTTCACCTGGCTGCACGCCGACATCGACAACGGTTACGACGCGTGGTCCATCGACAATTCGCGCCGTTCGCTCGCCGATCGTCCCGGCAAGGACGCGCAGCGCGCCAATGGGGCGTCGGTGCGGCTCGACACTTCCTTGGCGTCGGATCTCGAACTGACGCTCATCGCCGCCGGCGCCAATGTCGACTCCGAGTACAGCTTCGACGGCGATTGGGGCAACGCTCAGAGCTGGGCGCCTTATACATATGATTATTTCTACCGTGCGCTCGGCGAGCGGCGCACCCGGAGCTTGGAGGCGCGTCTCGCGACGCCGGCGCCGCAACTCGGACGAGTCGCCTGGTTGCTGGGCGCCTACACACTGGAACTGGACGAGCGCATCGACGAACTGAGCGTGGGCGAGTACGTCGATCCGGACAATCCCGATTGGTCGGGGTCGACCGACGATCGTCTGTTCAGTCGATACGATGCGCGCAACGTGGCGCTGTTCGGTCAGCTCGATGGTCTGTTCGCCGAACGGTGGGGCTGGTCGCTCGGACTGCGCGCCGAGCGACGCGATGCAGACTACCGCGACGCCGGCGTGCAGTCGGGGGAAGCGCGTGAGATCGTGCGGGACGCGCGCGACACGATGGTGGGCGGTCAGGCGACGCTTCACTACGACCCGCGCGACAACCTGCGCGTGTTCGCCACGCTGTCACGCGGCTACAAGGCGGGCGGGTTCAATCTTGGCCGCGCCGCCGAAATCATGCCGGAGTTCGAGCCCGAGTACTTGTGGAGCATCGATGTCGGCGCCAAGGGCGAGTGGCTGGACGGCCGTCTGTATGCGGACCTCGTCGGGTTCTATATGAGAAGGCGGGACATGCAGGTGGTCAACGGCCTGCAGCTCGATCCCATCGGCGATCCAAACAGCTATCTGTTCCTCACCGAGAACGCCGCCGGCGGGCGCAATTTCGGGTTGGAATCCAGCGTGCGAGTCGCGTTGACTCCTCAGCTGGAGCTCGGTGCGGCGCTCGGCCTGCTGCGCACGCGCTATTCGGGCTATCGACCGACGGGCGAGGACCTCAGCGACCGCGACCAGGCGCATGCGCCGGAGTACCAGGCTTCGATTCATGCAACTTGGCGGCATCCGCTCGGCTGGATGGCGCGCGTCGACGTGAGCGCCAGCGACGACTACTACTTCGATGTGCCGCCGAACGATCAGCGCGCCGGCGCGTACTCGCTGACCCACGTGAAAGTGGGCTACGAGAACGACCGGTGGGGCGTCTGGCTATGGGGCCGCAATGTCTTCGATGAGGATTACGTGACCCGCGGCTTCTACTTCGGCAACGAACCGCCGATGTTCGAGAATCGCAGGTACGTGCAGCTCGGCGAGCCGCGCCAGTTCGGCGTGACCGCGCGCTGGGAGTTCTGAT
>JAVEVD010000073.1:0-16469 GCA_034005205.1 Steroidobacteraceae bacterium
TCGCGTCACCACGAAGCCGTGTGCTTCCCGATCCCAGGTCCGCGCGCTGTTTCCGCGTTCCCGCAAGTCGAATTTGAGGATCTTCTGGTTGTGCGTCTTAGGCAATTCATCGATCACTTCGAAAAAACGGGGCGTCATGAAATAGGGCATCCGTTCCACGCAGAACTTGAGCAGCGCCTCGCAGTCGATGGTTTGCCCCTGCTCGGGAACGATCCATACCTTGACCTCGTCGTCGGTCGCGTTCGGCATGCGGTGGGCGACGCAAGCGGCCTCCCTGACGCCGGGGAAGGCCTTGACTTCGTACTCGACCTCGGCCGAAGAGATGTTCTCGCCGCGGCGTCGCAACGAGTCCTTTACGCGGTCGACGTAGAAGAAGCGTCCCTCCTCGTCCCGGCGCATCAGATCGCCGGTATGGAACCAGCCGTTGCGCCATGCCGCGGCGGTCGCTGCCGGATTGTCGACATAGGCCGGTGAAATTACCCAGGGCGCTTCGTGGCGGACGATCAGCTCGCCTGGCTCGCCGACAGGGCGCTCGATATCGTTCTCGTCGACGATCCGGCACTGGTAGCCTGGTTGCGGTCGCCCACAATAGCCGCGAACCAGCGGATCGCCGCTTGCCGCTCGCAACACACCAGGCGCCTCGGTCGAGCCGTAAGCCACCAGCAGTTCCTTGACGCCGAACCGCTCCATGAAGCCCTTTGGATCGCTCGGCAGCGGATTGGCGCCCAGGATTCGCAGCGAATGCTCGCGTTCGGCCGCGCTCACCGGCTGCGCCAGTACGAAATCCACCATCGAGCTCACCAGGAAGCTCAGCGTTGCGCCGGTTTCCTTCGCCGTTTGCCAGTAGCTCGACATGCGTGGTCTCTCGAGCACCGCGATTCGCGAGCCGAAGGACAGGCCGCCCATCGCCATCCGCAGCGCACCGCCATGAAACAGTGGTATATCGACCAGGGCGCAGTCGTCGCGTCCTCTCGTCAACGGCACGCTGCACAAGACGCCGGCATAAATGTTGCGGTAAGTGACCACCGCAAGCTTCGATGGACCGGTCGTTCCCGAGGTCAGCAAATAAAACGCGGTATCCCAGGTTTCGATCGGCCGCTCCAGCTCCGGCGCCGTGGCGTCGTCCGACGCCAGATCGGCCGCGGTGAACCTGCGGTCAGGCGTCAGTCCCGGCTCCGTGATAGCGTCGAAGGCGCTCATCAATTGCGGGTCGCCCACTACGGCGTCCAGGCGGCTCAGTCGCAGCAGGTGCTCGAGCATACGGCCTCGATACCCGATGTTGATCGGAACCACCTGGGCGCCAAGAGCAGCCGCCCCCCACCAAGCGCGGATGAACTCCGGGCCGTTTCCATAGAGGATGCCGATCCGGTCGTTTTGACGCAGACCCGCCCGGCGCAGGACGTTGGCGGCGGAATAAGAAATTTCGAGAGCTTGTCTGTAAGTCCAGGATGATCCGTCCTCGAACTTTATGAACTCGACATCGGGCGTTGCACGGGCGCGCCGCTCCAGAATGCGTCGTGTGACGACATTTTCAGGTAAGAACAGCAAAGTCATGCTCCGGTCAAAATGCTGGAAACCAGGATGGAGGTCGGAAGACCGACAAGACGCCATGATTGCTTATCATGCTAACCGGCGCATCACGTCGATCGCCCGGCTCGATGACGCGGGCTCGATGACGCGGGCTCGATGACGCGGGCTCGATGACGCGGGCTCGATGACAAGAAGATGACAAGGAAGGGATCGAGAGGACGCTGCAGCGGTTCGCGCGAGACTACACGCTGGCTACGCTTGCCTGCGCTCATGAGGGTCCTTACGCTTCCTGCGAGGAGGGGCCCTTGAGCGACAGACGTCCACCCCCGGAGGCCAATTCCGGCCTCGACGCTAGCGCAGCAGACTCCGGGACCGTGACCTCCGTCAGAGGCTCGGTCGTCGACGTCCGCTTCGACGGCCCGCTGCCGGCGGTGCGAGACCTTCTGACATCGGAGAACGGCCTGCAGCTCGAGGTCACGGCGCATATCGATCGCCACACTGTGCGCTGTCTGGCGTTCGGCGTGACCAACCGCATGGCGCGCGGCGCGCGCGTCAAGAGCACCGGCGCACCGCTCACGGTGACCGTGGGCAGCGACCTGCTTGGCCGGGTCGTGAACGTCTTCGGCGAGGCGATAGACGGCGGCGAAGCGATCTGCGGGGTGCGCCGCCCGGCGTACGGCCGAGTCGTGCCGCTCAGTGAGCGCCCGGTCGCCACCGGGATCCTGCATACGGGCATCAAGGCGATCGACCTGCTTGCACCGCTCGAGCGCGGCGGCAAGGCGGGCCTTTTTGGCGGCGCCGGCGTCGGCAAGACGGTCCTGATCTCAGAGCTCATTCACAGTGTGGCCGCCAAGCACAGAGGTGTGAGTGTGTTCTGCGGCATCGGCGAGCGTTCCCGTGAGGCCGAGGAGCTGATCAGGGACGTGCGCGACGCCGGCGTCCTCAACCAGGCGGTGCTCGTCTTCGGCCAGATGAGCGAATCGCCCGGGCCTCGCTTTCGCGTGGGCCACACCGCACTGACCATCGCCGAGCACTTCCGGGACGACGAGCAGCGTGATGTGCTGCTGCTGATAGATAACGTGTTCCGGTTCGTGCAGGCGGGGATGGAGGTCTCGGGTCTGCTCGGTCAGCTTTCCTCGCAAATGGGCTACCAGCCGACTCTGGCGAGGGACCTTGCCGAGCTGCAGGAGCGTATCGCCAGCACGAGGGATGCGTCGATTACCTCGGTCCAGGCCGTGTACGTGCCGGCTGACGACTTCACCGACCCCGCCGTCGTGCACACATTCACTCACCTTTCCGCCTCGATCGTGCTGTCGCGTGAGCGCGCCGCTCAGGGACTTTACCCGGCGATCGATCCGCTCGCCTCGACGTCGTCACTTCTCAGCCCTGCGGTTGTGGGCGAGCGCCACTACCGGGTGGCCGGCGCCGTGCGCGCCGCGCTCGCTGCTTACGAGGACCTCAAGGACATCATTGCGATGCTCGGCCTCGAGGAGCTCAGCGAGGAGGATCAGCGCACGGTCTCTCGCGCGCGGCGCCTCGAGCGCTACCTTACCCAGCCGTTCCACGTCACCGAGCCGTTCACCGGTCGCCCGGGGGCGACCGTGCCGATCGACGCGCTGTTGGACGACTGCGAGGCGATCTTGAACGACGAGTATCAAGACGTGTCTGAGCGGAGCCTCTACATGATCGGCGCCCTGCCAGAGCGTGCGGAGGCGGAGTGAGGCTGCTGCTCTCGGTCCCGACCGGCGTGGTCGTCGACGCCAAGGTCGCCAAGGTGTCGGGCGAGTCGGACCGCGGCTCGTTCACCATCCTGCCCCGTCACGCCGACGGAGCGATGGTCCTGCGCCCTGGCCTGTTCTCTTACGTGGGCGAGGACGGTTCCGAGGTGTTCGTAGCGGTCGACGAAGGAGTGCTTGTGAAAGCGGACCGTGACGTCAGAGTCGCTTGTCAGCGCGCGGTCGTCGCCGGCGACCTGGAGAACGCGAGATCTGCGCTGGCGCAGCGCCTCCACGGGGTCAGCGAGCACGAGCGCAAGGCCAAGTCGGTGCTCATGGCGCTCGAGGCCGAGGTCTTGAGGCGCCTGGGAGAGCTGCGATGAACGAGGAACACGACAAACTCCTCGACGTGGTCTCGCGCAAACAGGCCGAAAAGCTGCGCTCGCGCCGCGAGGGTCGGCCCAACATCGACAGAGGCCTCGGGACGACCGGCGTCGTCGGCTGGTCGATCGCGACGCCGACGTTGCTGGGCGTGGCGGTAGGCATGTGGCTCGATCGCCGCTCAGGCAGCGAGCTCTCCTGGACGCTGATGTTGCTGGCCGTAGGTCTATTGGTCGGCTGCGTGACGGCTTGGTACTGGGTCAGGCGGGAGCTGGATCGTGACCGTTAGCGCGGCGCTCGGCTGCGGGGCCGCGGCATGACGTACATTGGGGCGCATCTGCTCATCGGTTTGCTGGTCGGCCTCGCGCTCGGCGCAGTGTTCTATATGGGGCTGTGGACGACCATCGGCCGCGCGAGCCGCGCCAGGCGGCCGTGGGTCTGGTTCGCCGGCAGCTTCATGCTGCGCCTCGCCCTGGTAGGGCTGGGTCTTCTGCTGCTGGCGCGAAACGGTCCATGGCTATTGGTGGGGGCGTTCGCCGGGCTCCTGGTCGCCAGGCCGCTGGTCACGCGCGCGGTGCTGGGACGAAAGGAGCGAGCGGGATGACCCTGTCGCCTGACGAGATTGTCTACTTCAGCATCGGCCCGCTGAAAGTCAGCGCCACGCTCGTGTTCACGTGGGTGGTCATGGCGCTGCTGGTCGGAATGTCGCTGGTCGTGCGCCGGGGATTGCGGGTCGAGCCTCCGATCGGCAGGGCGCAGCTCATGTGCGAGGCGCTCATCGGTTTTGTGCTCGATCAGATCCGCGACGTCGCACACCAGGAGCCGCGACGATACCTGCCGTTCATCGGCACGCTCTTCCTGTTCATCCTGACCTCGAACGTGCTTAGCGTCGTGCCGGGCTTCCGACCTCCGACCGGCTCGCTGACGACCACCGCGGCGTTGGCGCTGGCGGTGTTCCTCGCCGTGCCGGTGTTCGGCGTCTCGCAGGTCGGCCTGCGCCGTTACCTGCGCAGCTACCTGGAGCCGATGCCGATCATGCTGCCGTTCACCATCCTCGGCGAGATCACCAGGACGCTGGCCCTGGCCGTGCGTCTGTTCGGGAACGTCATGAGCAGCTCGCTGCTCATCGCGGTCCTGCTCGTGGTTGCGCCGCTGGTGTTCCCAGTCCTGATGCAGGCGCTGGGCTTGCTGATCGGCGTACTGCAAGCTTACATCTTCACGGTGCTGGCGCTCGTCTACATCGCCGCTGGGATGTCGCAGTCCCAGAAGCGCGTCTCAACAGGAGGATCCACATGACCGATATGTCTCTCATCGCCGTCGTCTCCGTGCTCACGGCCGGCTTGACCGTGGCCATCGGCGCCGGCCTGGCCGCGCTTGCCGAGGGTCGCGCGGTGGCGCAGGGGCTGCAGAGCATCGCGCAGCAGCCCGATGAGACCAACTCGATCTCGCGGGCGATGTTCGTCGGTCTCGCCATGATCGAGACCAGCGGCATCTATTGCTTCGTCGTCTCGCTGATCCTGATCTTCGCCAACCCGTTCTGGCGCGCCGTCCAGTAGGACGGCGCAGGACGCCATGACAGTCGACTGGTTTACGCTCGCGGCCCAGCTCGTGAATTTCGCGTTGCTGCTGGTGCTGCTGCGCGTATTTCTCTATCGCCCCGTCCTGAACGTGATGGCCGCGCGCGAGGAGCTGGCGGCCGCGCCGCTGCGCGAGGCGCGGCGAGTCGCCGAGGAGTCCGCCAAGGAGCGCGAGGCGCTGCAACAGGAACGAGCAGCATTCGAGCACGAACGCATCGAGCGCCTGGCGGGCGCAACGCGCGAGGCCGAGGAGAAGCGGGAACAGCTTCTCGAGGCTGTCGAGCGTGAAGCCGCTGAGTTGCGCCGCGCCGCCGCCGCCGCCGTGGAGCGGGAGGTCGGGCGCGTCGCCGACGAGATGAGGGTGCGCCTTTCGAACCTCGTCATCGATGAGGTAAGGCGAACGCTCGCCTCGCTCGCCGGCGCCGAGCTGGACCAGCCGGCGTGGGCCAGATTCGAGGAGCGCCTGCGCGCCTTGCCAGCCGAGCAACGCCGCAAGTTGGCGGCGGCTGCGGCAGGCGAGGTGAAGGTCGTGACGCCCCGCCCGCTCCCAGCGGCCACGAGCGAGGCGGCCCGTGCGGCGCTGACCGAGGTGCTCGGCGTCGAGAGAGTGCGCTTTGCAACCGATCCCGACTTGCTCCTCGGCGTGGCGCTTGAAGCGGGTGGGCTGCGCCTCGACGGCGCCGCAGTCGTCCGGCTCGAGGCGCTCGAGCGTTCGTTTGCGGCGGCGCTGAGCGCCGTGGACGAGATCGCTCCGCGACCCGTCGCGCCAGCCGCGGCGGAGGAGGGAAGGTGACCGATTGGGCCGAGGACGAGTTCGCCGCCGCGCTGCTCTCCGGCCTGGATGCACTCGAGGCCGCCCGCCGCCAAGTGTCCGCCGGGCTGGTGCTCGACGAAGTCGGGGAGGTGACGGCGGTCGCCCGCGGTGTGGCGACGGTCAGCGGTTTGCCAGGCGCTGTCGCGGGCGAGACGGTCACGCTGGGCCGCGGCGCTGTCGGCCTCATCAGCGATCTGCGCGAGAAGTCCATTGGCGTGGTGCTGCTCGCCGGATCGCGCGACGTGCATGCCGGCGCCGAGGTCAGGCGTACGGGCCGGCAACTGGATGTGCCGGTGGGCGACGCGCTCCTCGGACGCGTAATCGATCCGTTGGGTCGACCGCTGGACGGCGACGGGGCGATCGAGTCGCGGGAGCGCTTGCCGGTCGAGCGGCCAGCCCCGCCGATCATCGACCGCGCCCCAGTGGCCGAACCCCTCCAGACAGGTGTGAAGGTCGTCGACGCGCTCTTCCCCATCGGGCGCGGCCAACGCGAGCTCATCGTAGGAGACCGCCAAACGGGCAAGACCTCGCTGGCGCTCAGTGCGATCCTGGCGCAGCGTGGGACTGAGGTGTTGTGCGTCTACTGCGCCGTGGGCCGGCGCGGCGCCGAGGTGGCGCGCACCGTTGCAGCCCTTCGGCGGAATGGGGCGCTCGCCTACACGACCGTCGTGATCGCCCCGGCGGAGGCGGAGCCTGGCCTCAGGCAGGTCGCGCCGTTCTCGGCGATGAGCGTCGCGGAAGCCTGGATGGAGAAGGGCAGGCACGTGCTGCTGGTTCTCGACGATCTAGTCCAGCACGCCAGAGCTCACCGCGAGGTCTCGCTGCTGCTGCGCAGGCCGCCCGGCCGCGAGGCCTACCCGGGCGACATCTTCTATCTGCACTCGCGCCTGCTCGAGCGCGCCACCCAGCTCAAGGGCGCTCGCGGCGGCGGCTCGCTGACTGCGCTGCCGATCGTCGAAACCCAGGAGCGCGATCTGGCCGCCTACGTGCCGACCAACCTGATCTCGATCACCGACGGCCAGATCGTGCTGTCGTCCGAGCTGTTCCGACGCGGTCAGCTGCCGGCCGTGGACGTTGGACTGTCAGTATCCCGGGTCGGCGGCAAGGCGCAGCGTCCCGCCTATCGTGCGGTGGCTGGCGGTCTGCGTTTGTCCTACGCGCAATTCCAGGAGCTGGAGAGTTTCGCGCGCCTCGGCGCCGAGCTCGACGAGAGCACGCGCGGCACGCTGACCCGCGGCAGACGCGTGCGCGAAGTGCTCAAGCAGGGCGAGTTCGAGCCAATACCCGTGGCCGAGCAGATAGCCTCACTGCTGGCTGCGGACGCCGGGGTGTTCGATGTGCTGCCGGCCGCGCGGGTCGCCGAGGTCGAGTTGGCCGTGCGCCGGGACGCTCGTCTAGCCCTGCCGGATGTCTGCGAACGCATCGAGCGCGGCGAGCCGCTGAACGAGGGCGATCGCGTCGCCATGCTCGAGTCGGCTCGCAGGGTAGTCGCGGGCGTCGGCCAACGAGCTGCGCCGCGCGCCAGGACCGAAGAATGATTTCGCAAGGGATCGTGCAGCGCCGGTTCGAGACGGCCGTCAGCCTGGGCGACCTCGTGACGACGATGAAGGGGCTCGCGTCCGTGCGCGTGCACCAATACCGCAGGACCATGCGGGCGCTCGATGCATCCACGCTGGCCCTCGATCGCGCCGCGCGCGCCTTGCTGCACCTGCGCCCCGATCTGGCGACGCCGCGGCCCGGCCGCGAACCAAGCTCGACCATTGTCGTATTCGGCTCCGATCGAGGGTTGTGCGGTGCGTTCAACGAGCGCATGGCTCGTTTCGCCGCCAACGACGCGGCCGAGATCGCCGCCGAGGGCGTGCCCGTGCGCGTCCTGGCTGTCGGCCGGCGCGCGGCCAGACGGCTGCGGTCGATGGGTCGGGCGCCGGACGTGCTCCTCCCGGCCCCCAGCAGCCTCGGCGCAGTGGACACCGCCGTCGCCGATCTGCTCCATCTCATCGGCGCTGACGGTCGCGCCGGGCGCGAGGGCCAGCTGCGCCTCGTCTACGCACGCCCAGTGGGCTCCACGCGCTTCGAGCCGCGCGCCGTGCAGGTTCTGCCGATCGATTCCGGCTGGATGCGCCGCCTGAAGGACCTCCCTTGGGAAACCCGCAAGCTGCCGATGGAGCTCTCTGATCCCCTGGAGCTGCTGCGCGGACTGATCGGACAGCGCATGGCGCTCGCAATCGTCAAGGCGTTCGGCTCCTCGCTGGCGGCCGAGAACGCAGCGCGGCTCGCCGCCATGGAGGCGGCTTCGCACAACGTGGAGGAGCGCCTCGCGCGCCTGCGCGTCCGGCGCCAGGCGGCTCGTCAGGCGGCCGTCACCGCCGAGCTGCTCGACATCCAGAGCGCCGCCGCCGCGCTGGAGGATGCTGACGCCGCATTGGAGAACCCTGAATGAGCTCGCCGCCAAGCGAGCCGGGCCGGGGCATTCGAATCGCGCAACACTCGCCGATATGCTCGGCCGATATGCTCGACGGATCTTGCGCGCCAATCGGTCGAGCACGTAATGGAACGCGGCGCTTGCGCCGTACGCGGCCCAACGCGCGCAATGTAGCGACGACGCAGTGCTGCAAGTCAGGACCCATTTCTGCGGCGTCTGTTGTCGGAACAACAAAATCGTTGCTCGAGGTTGATCGACGCCTGGGCTGATGCGATCGCGAACACGCGGCCTGCTCGCCTGTCGGCGGATTCTGCACTCGAAAGCGTGACGGCGCTCAGGGGAGCTCGGATTGACCTACCACCCTGACGGTTCAGGCCAAGGGAATGCCTGAAATGCACGCCGTTGCGAGCGCCTCGCGATCGCAGATGCGGAGTAAATCAGAGGGGTTCCTTGCGGTTGGACCTTCTTGCGACTTGCTGCGCAGACTCTATGATGAGCTTCGTTGGTCGATGAAATGCGAATCGGCATGGTGCGACGATGGCGACAGGTTGGGCGGGCGACGGAGCCGTACAGGATCAGATCGATGCGACCGTGAGCGATGCAGTGAAGCGCGCTCAGAGCCGGCTGCCGAGCGGGCCCGGGCTGTCGCACTGTGAGGAGTGCGGCGCGCAGATTCCGGAGGCGCGCCGCAAGGCGATGCCCGGAGTCCGCCTCTGTGTGCCGTGCCAGGAAGCCGAAGACCGCGACGTGGATCAATTCAGCGGATACAACCGGCGCGGCAGCAAGGATAGTCAGCTGCGCTGAACGATCTCGCCGTCCTGTTGCAGGCTTGACGAGGAATGTCGCGCGGTCTAAGGAAGCTCTGATCAACCTACCGCCCTGACGGTTCAGCCCAACGAAACGCCCGCAATGCAACGTGTTTCGAACGGCTTCCAGATCACAGAAGATTCCCTAGGGAAGCTCTGATCAACCTACTGCCCCGACGGTTCAGCCCAAAGAAATGCCCGCAATGCAAGCCGTCTCGAGCGGGTCGAGATCGCAGAAACAGAGTAAATCAGAGATTCCCTAGACCATGCGCATGGACGACCGGGGGCTTCTTTGTCTTGCGACGCGCGTCGGCGCGAAGCTGCGCGATCAGGAGGCGCGGCTGGTCACCGCCGAATCCTGCACGGGCGGCTGGATCGGCAAAGTGCTGACCGACGCGGCCGGCAGCTCGGATTGGTATCTTGGCGGCGTAATCGCGTATAGCAATGCGCTCAAGCAGGCGCTGCTCGGGGTGCACGCATCGACGCTCGCCAGTCACGGCGCGGTGAGCGAGTGCACGGCTCGGGAAATGGCGGTTGGCGCGCTGCAGACCCTGGGCGGCCAGGTGGCGGTCGCCGTTACAGGCGTCGCCGGGCCGACGGGCGCGGCCCCGGGCAAGCCTGTGGGGACGGTCTGGTTCGCGTGGGCTTGGCGGGCGAACGATGAAATACAAATCCGGGCGGCGCTCGAGACGTTCACAGGCGACCGCGAGGCGGTGCGCCGCCAGAGCGTGCAGCGAGCGCTCGACGAGCTCGAGCGCCTGGATCTGAACGCAGTGAATCCGGACGGGGCGGATGCCTGAAGCGCGGCGCAGTCGCCGACTTTTCTTCGCTTTGTGGCCTTCTGACGCGCTGCGCCGGCGCGTCGCGGCGCAAACGGCGGCTCGTGCGCGCCGCAGCGGCGGCCGGCCTGTGCCGCCGGAAAACCTGCACGTCACGCTTTTCTTTCTGGGACAGGTCCGAGAGACGCATCTCCCGGACGTGCTCGCGGCCGCAGCGAGCTTGCGGGGCTCGGCGATCGAGATCGACTTTGACGGCGTCGAGGTGCTGCGCGGCTCGCGCGTGCTGTGCCTCACGGCGCAGGAGACCCCAGCGTCGCTGGCGGCGCTCTTGGACGCGCTGCGCGGCGCGCTGCAGCCTTTGGGGTTCGAGGCCGATCGCTGGCGTTTTCGGCCGCACGTCACGCTGGCGCGCGATGTTCCGCGGCCGGGTCGCCGCGGCGCTGCGGGCGAACCGCAGAATCCGCGCGAGCGATTGCCGGAGCCGCTGTGCTGGACGGCGAATGAGTTCGCGCTGGTGGAATCGACTGCAACGCCCGCGGGCTCGACATACACGGTGCTGGCGCGGTGGCCGTTGAGCGAGCAGGATCGCGATCGGTCTCCTGCTTCGTGCTCTTGATGCGGTGGCGGCGGGCCAAGGCCGCTTCCCGAGCAGACTCCTTCCTGGCGGGCGAGCGAACTCGAGCGAACTCAAAGTGCTGCGCCGTGCTTGCGCGAAACGTTGTCATGTTCCAACACGATTTCGTCGTCGCGCTCAGGGATTTACCCGCCGCGTGGCGCTCGAAAGAACGCTCGCAATGCACAGGATTCGAGCACGTCGAGATCGCCGCGCAGGCAAATAGACGTTCCTCGGGAAAACTGGCTGAATGCTCAGATAGTGAGGCCCACGCGCCGCGCCGTCTGTAAGATAATCAGCACTCGACGCGCTCACTATTTCGCAATTCATCGGGGCGAACATCAGATGGAAGAAAATCGGAGAAAGGCGCTTACCGCCGCACTCGGCCAGATCGAAAAGCAATTCGGCAAAGGGTCGGTCATGCGCCTGGGCGACGCCAGCGCCACGTACGACGTGGACGTCGTCTCCACCGGTTCGCTCGGGCTTGATATTGCGCTCGGCGTCGGCGGTTTGCCGCGCGGTCGCGTCGTCGAGATCTATGGCCCGGAATCCTCCGGCAAGACTACGCTGACGCTGCAAGTGATCGCCGAGGCGCAGCGCGCCGGCGGTACGGCTGCGTTCGTCGACGCGGAGCACGCCCTCGATCCGGTGTACGCCGCCAAGCTCGGCGTGAACGTGCAGGACCTGCTGGTTTCTCAGCCGGACACGGGCGAGCAGGCGCTCGAGATCACCGATATGCTGGTGCGCTCCGGCGCAGTAGACATCGTGGTGGTCGACTCGGTGGCGGCGCTCACGCCCAAGGCCGAGATTGAAGGGGAAATGGGCGATGCGCACGTCGGACTGCACGCCCGCCTCATGTCGCAGGCGCTGCGCAAGCTCACCGGCAACATCAAACGCTCGAACACGATCGTTATCTTCATCAACCAGATCCGCATGAAGATCGGAGTGATGTTCGGCAACCCGGAAACCACCACCGGCGGCAATGCGCTCAAGTTCTACGCCTCGGTGCGCCTGGACATCCGCCGCATCGGCGCGATCAAGAGCGGCGACGAAGTGGTCGGCAACCAGACCCGCGTGAAGGTGGTGAAGAACAAAGTGGCGCCGCCGTTCCGTGAGGCCGAATTCGAGATCATGTACGGCGCGGGCATTTCGCGCACGGGCGAGATCATCGACATCGGCGTGGCGCAGGGCCTGGTGGAGAAATCTGGCTCTTGGTACAGCTACGGCGGCGAGCGCATCGGTCAGGGCAAGGAGAACGCGCGCGTATTCCTGTCGCAGCATCCGGAGATCGCCCAGGAGATCGAGAGCAAGATCCGCGAGAAGCTGCTGCCGGCCAAGAATCCGGAGGGCGCGGAGAAGGCTGCCGAGAGAGCCTAGCGTGCGGCGCTTCGGGCGATCCGGGCGCGAGGCCGGAGCGGACTCGCAGGACGAGCCCGGCTTCAACGGCGATCTGCAGCAGCTGGAAACCGCCGCCGTTCGCCTGCTCGCCCGCCGTGAACATTCCTCGGAGGAGCTCAGGCGCAAGCTTCTCGCGAGGGGCGGCGATCCGGATAAGGTCCAGACGGTTCTGGACAAGCTGAGCGCCACGCGCATGCTTTCGGACCAGCGCTACGCGGCCAGCTTCGTTCATCATCACACCAGCCGCGGCCAGGGGCCGGTGCGCATCCGCGCAGAGCTGCGCCAGCAAGGCGTGAACGAGACGCTCATCGAGAAACAAGTCGATGAGGCCGGCGCCGACTGGGCCACGCTCGCGGCCCAGGTTCGCCGCCGGCGTTTCGGCGACGCGCCGCCGCGCGACGCCCGTGAACGCGCCAAACAGGCCCGCTTTCTGCAATACCGCGGCTTTACGACTGAGCAGATCCGCGCCGCATTGAAGATGGATGTCGATGCGGATTTGGGGGAAGGAGCAGGCGAGCGCCCCTGAGGGACAGCAGCCGCTCTTGGCCGCCTACTCCGCCGCGGCGGCTCGCAGTGCAGCGTGCGCGGCGAGGATGTGCGAGCGCATCACCGAAGCGGCCCATTCTCCATCGCAAGCCTCGAGCGCGGTGACCAACTCCAGGTGGTGGGCGGCGCTGCGGATGAGGTGCTCAGGTCGATATCTGCCGAAAGTCTTGAGCATCATCGGCGCCTCGAGCAGCGCAGGCAGGAGCGTGACCAGTCGTGCGTTGCCCGAGTACTCCTGCAGGCATTGATGGAACCGGCTGTTGAGGCTGCCGATTCGGTCCACGTAGCCGTCCGATCGAGTGACAGACTCCTGGTATTGCTCGTCAGCCAGGCGCCGCAGCTCCGCGATTCCTTCCGGGGTGATGTTCTGGGCGGCTCGCTGGGCCCCGTACGGCTCGAGCAGCGCCCGTAGCTCGAAAACGTTGCGCGTGTCCGAATCCGTCCACGGCGTCACCACTGCGCCGACGTTCGGCAGCACCTTCAGGAAGCCTTCCGCCTGCAGGCGCCGTAACGCCTCGCGCACAGGCGTGCGGCTGATTCCGAGCGCCTGCGCGATCTCCTGCTCAGTGATGCGCAACGCCGCGGCGTACGTTCCCCGCACGATCCCGTCCCGAACCATCGCATACGCTCGATCGACCGCCTGCGCCATCCGCCATCCCTTACATCGCGTTTCGGACTGATTGCATACGATTACATGTTACAGCCCCATAGTATAGGTACTTAGTTGCCGTACACGCGATTGATTGCATACGATCGGCCTGACGCAACTCGGGTCATGCGCCGAGCACGCTGACTAGGGCAGGCCCGCTTGCCGAGCGGCGAGCATGAGGCCGCGTCATGGGAATCTCGACGTCGACGGCGAGCGGCGACCACCAAGAGAACCAGCCCGTGCCATACAGATTAGGGATCGATGTAGGCGGCACGTTCACCGATCTGCTGCTGGTCAACGAGACAACGGGCGCCATCTGGACCGCCAAGGCGCCGAGCACGCCCGCGGATCAGTCGATCGGCGTGCTGCATGGTCTGGAGCGTGTGTGCGCGAACGCCGGCGTCTCGCCGAGTGAAATCGCCGATGTGATGCACGGCACGACGGTGGCGACGAATACGGTGCTCACGGGAACCGGCGCCAAGTGCGGGCTGGTGACTACGCGCGGCTTCCGGCAGGTTCTGCAGATCGCGCGTTCGTACGTGCCGGGCGGCCTCGGCGGTTGGGTGATCTACAACAAGAGTCTGCCGCTGGCGCCGCTCTCCTGCACGATCGAAGCGCACGAACGCATCAGCGCACAGGGCGAAATCGTCGAACCGCTCGATGAACAGCGGCTGCGCGCCGATTTGCGCCTGCTGGTTGCGAAGAAGATCGAGGCGCTTACCGTATCGCTCATCAATTCCTTCGCCAATGACGTGCACGAGCAGCGCGTACTGGCGATCGCCCGCGAGGAGGCGCCGGGCGTACCGGTATCGCTGTCATCGCAGGTGGTTCCGGAGATGCAGGAGTACGAGCGCACCGTCACGACGGTCGCGAACTCGTACGTGCGGCCCAGAGTCGCCCGCTACGTTCGCAATCTAAGTGAGAAGCTCCGCGAGAAAGCGCCGGCCGTGCGGCTGCACATCCTGCGCTCCGACGGCGGTCTGGCGTCCGCTTCGTCGTCGGAGGAGTTTCCCGTCAATCTGCTGATGTCCGGTCCCGCCGGCGGAGTGACGGGTGCGCTCTGGGTGGCGATGCAGGCGGGTTTCGCCAATCTCCTCACGATCGATGTCGGAGGAACTTCGACCGACGTCGCCTTGATCCAGAACGGCGAGCCGCGGCTGCGTCGCGAAACGACCGTCGGAGACGTCACCGTACGCGCATCCTCGGTGGACATACGCACCGTCGGCGCGGGCGGCGGGTCGATCGCGCATGTCCCCGAGTTGACCGGAGCGCTGCGTGTAGGGCCGCAGAGCGCCGGCGCCGACCCGGGCCCCGCGGCTTACGGCAAGGGCGGCGTCGAACCCACGGTGACCGACGCGAACGTCGTGCTCGGCTACCTACCGGAAATGCAGCGGCTCGGCGGTGAAATGACGCTCGATCGAGAGCGCGCCGCGGCGGCCGTGCAGAAGATCGCCGATGCGCTCGGACTCACGCTGCAGCAGGCGGCGCTCGGCGTCTACAACATCGTCAATGAAAGCATGACGGGCGCGCTGCGCCTGGTTTCGGTCGAGCAGGGCTACGATCCGCGCGATTACGCGCTGATCGCATTCGGCGGCGCCGGGCCGCTGCATGCAAATGCGCTCGCGCGTCTGCTCGGCTCGTGGCCGGCGATCATCCCGCCAGGGCCGGGCGTGCTGTGCGCGCTCGGCGATGCGACTACGGCGATTCGGGACGAGCGATCGCGTACGTTCGTGCGCACGTTCGGGCGGACGAGCGCCGCGGAAGTCGCGGAAATCCTGCGAAGCCTTGCCTCTGAAGCCGCCCGGGGGCTCAGACGGGAGCGCGTCGCCGACCGCGACATACGCACCGCGCACCAGGCAGACGTGCGCTACCGCGGACAGGGGCTGCGGCTCAGCGTGGACGTCGACATCGAGGCGCTGGAGCAGCGCGGGCTCGAGGCGATCAGCGAGAAATTCGATGCGGAGCACAAACGGTTGTTCACGTTCGCGCTGCCGCTCGAACATGAGCTCGTGACGCTGCGCGCCGCAGTGCGCGGCAGGAGCGTTGCGGTGGCGTATCCGAAACTCAAGCGTGGCGACGCCGATCCGCAGGCGGCCTGCAGCGGTGTGCAGCGCGTCTACATGGATGGCCAGGATCTCGTCGCTCGCGTTTACGATCGAGGGCGTCTCGAAGCAGGCGCCCTGATTCCGGGTCCGGCGATCGTGATCGAGATGGACTCCACGACCGTGATCCTGCCGCGCCACACGGGGCGCGTGGACGATCTCGGCGACATCCTCATCTATCCCGATGATCATCCTCATGCAGGCCGCGCCGCCGAGCTCCGTTGACTGCAGGGGCGTCACATGCCAGCGACATTAGTTCAACGCAATTCGCAGTCGTTCAGGAAAGTCGAGGTCGACACCGTCACCATCGACATCATCGAGAGCGCGCTGCGCAATGCGCGCTTCGAGATGGACACCGTGCTGTTTCGCACGGCGATGTCGCCGGGCATACGCGAGCAGCACGATGAGTTTCCGATGATCGCCAACGTCGACGGCAAGATGGTCGTCGGGCAGTTCGGTTCCTTCATTCACGGTTTCCTGCAGGGCTATGACGGCGTGGTCGAGGAAGGCGACATCTTCTTCACCAACGATCCGTACTCCGTCGACGGCGCCATCTCGCACGCCAACGACTGGCTGATGCTGACGCCGATCTACAAGGACGGTCGGCTGATCGCGTGGACGGCGATGTTCGGCCACATGACCGACGTCGGCGGCAAGGTGCCGGGCTCGCTGCCGACCGACGCCAGGCAGATCTACGAGGAGGGCGTGCTCGTTCCGCCGGTCAGGATGTACCGCAATGGCGAGCTGCAGGAAGACATTCTGCGCATCATTCTGCACAACTGTCGCCTGCCGCACTGGAACCGCTCGGACTTCAACGCCATCGTGGCGGCGCTGCGCACCGCCGCGCAGCGTTGCCTGCAGATCGCAGAGCGGTTCGGCGACGATACGTTCTTTTCTGCGCTCGAAGCCATGCTCGAACGCAACAAGCGGGCGATGCGCGAGCTGATTCGCCGCACCGTGAAAGAGGAGCGTCAACACTTCGAGGACTACATCTGCGACGACGGCGCCGGAATGGGGCCGTACAAGATCGCCTGTGCGATGTGGCGCGAAGGCGATAAGTGCATCTTCGACTTTGCAGGCACGGATCCGCAGTCGATCTCTTCGATCAATTTCCTGTTGAACGAAGAGATGTTCAAG
>JAVEVD010000074.1:0-16276 GCA_034005205.1 Steroidobacteraceae bacterium
TCGTCTCGAAGATTCTGAAGTAATTTGAGGAGAGAGCGGTTGGCGGTTAGCGGTTGGCGGTTAGTCGGAACAGGGGCAGTGCTCCGTTCTGGACCAACCGATAACCGCTAACCGCTAACCGCCTCGAGATAGGTTCTAGGCCAGTAGCTCAATTGGCAGAGCGGCGGTCTCCAAAACCGCAGGTTGGGGGTTCGATTCCCTCCTGGCCTGCCATCACATAGGAGAGAAGCGGTTGGCGGTTAGCAGTTGGCGGCTCGTTCGGAAGGGGTGCGACCTCTTTCCGACCAAGCGTCAACCGCTAACCGCCAATCGCTGATCCAATGACTGAACAGGCTCGACAAACCGCCACGGCGGCTGATTCCGCGAAGCTGGTCGCGGCGGTGCTGGTCCTTGCGGCCGGCGTCGCCGGGTTCTACTGGCTCGCGGACCTGCCGATCTGGCTGCGCTGGATCATCGTGCTTGCGGCGCTGGGCGGCGGCGCGCTCGTGGCGCTGCAATCGCACCAGGGCAAGACATTCTGGACGTTCGTGCAGAGCTCGCGCATCGAGCTTCGCAAGGTCGTCTGGCCGAGCCGCCAGGAGACCACCCAGGTAACCATCGTGGTGTTCGTGATGGTGCTCTTGCTGGGCTTGTTCTTTTGGGGATTGGATACGCTGCTTGCGTTTCTGACGCGCTGGCTCACGGCGCGCGGGGGTTGAAAATGGCTTTGCGGTGGTACGTCGTTCACGCGTATTCCAATTTCGAGCACCGCGTGGCCGAAGCTCTCAAGGAGCGCATCAAGCGCGAGGGCCTCGAGGATAAGTTCGGCGAGATCCTGGTGCCGACCGAGGAAGTGGTCGAGATGCGCGACGGGCAGAAGCGCAAGAGCGATCGCAAGTTCTTTCCCGGCTACGTGCTGGTGCAGATGGAGATGGACGAGTCCACCTGGCACCTTGTGAAGGAAATCCCGAAGGTGCTGGGCTTCATCGGCGGCACTCCAGAGAAGCCTGCGCCGATCAGCGACAAGGAAGCGATGAGCATCTTGCGTCGGGTCGAGGAGGGAGTCGACAAACCCAAGCCCAAAGTGCTGTTCGAGCCCGGCGAGGTGGTGCGCGTCATCGATGGGCCGTTCAATGATTTCAATGGGGTAGTCGAGTCGGTGAATTACGAGAAGAACCGCCTGCAGGTGGCGGTGCAGATTCTCGGTCGCTCGACGCCCGTGGAGCTGGATTTCGGCCAGGTGGAGAAGGCCTAGGACGAGGAATCCCGCACCGAGCAGGTCGACTACCCTGGGCGTGACACGGTTGGTGATCGCAGGACCACATCGACCGAAGCTATTGGACCCGTTCAGGATCGTTCGAATTTCATCAACCCGATGGGGAGCCGTCTAGCCGCGGCGTTTGCACCCGGAGACATCAGCAATGGCCAAGAAAGTCACTGGCTACATCAAACTGCAGATTCCTGCAGGCCAGGCGAATCCGAGCCCGCCGGTCGGTCCGGCGCTCGGTCAGCAAGGCGTGAACATCATGGAGTTCTGCAAGGCGTTCAATGCGCAGACGCAGAATTTGGAGAAGGGATTGCCGACGCCCGTCGTGATCACGGTCTACAGCGATCGCAGCTTCACATTCGTCCTGAAGACTCCGCCCGCCGCGGTCCTCATTCGCAAGGCGATCGGCATCGAGAAGGGCAGCGGCGCGCCGAACACCGCCAAGGTCGGCCGCATCAATCGCCAGCAACTGGAGGAGATCGCCAAGACCAAGCAGCCAGATCTCACGGCAGCGGATATGGAAGCGGCTGTTCGCACCATCGCGGGCAGCGCGCGCAGCATGGGCGTTGACGTGGAGGGCCTGTGACATGCCGTTCGTAGCCAAGCGAGTGAAGGCCTGGGCCGGCAAGATCCAGCCGGGCAAGCAGTACCCGATCGATGAGGCGCTGGCGCTCGTGCAGGAGTTCGCCAAAGCCAAGTTCGCTGAGTCCGTCGACGTAGCCGTGAATCTCGGCATCGATGCGTCCAAATCCGATCAGCAGGTGCGCGGCTCCACGGTGATGCCGCACGGCATCGGCAAGTCGGTTCGCGTGGCCGTGTTCACCTCCGGCAAGAACCAGGACGCCGCGCGTGAGGCGGGGGCCGACATCGTCGGGCTCGAGGATCTTGCGGAGAAGGTCAAGGCGGGCGAGCTGGATTTCGACGTGGTCATTGCGAGCCCCGATGCGATGCGCGTCGTCGGCCAGCTCGGCCAGATCCTCGGTCCGCGCGGCTTGATGCCGAATCCGAAGGTGGGCACCGTCACGCCGAATGTGGCGGAAGCCGTGCGCAACGCCAAAGCTGGTCAGGTGCGCTACCGCTCCGACAAGGCGGGCGTGATCCATTGCACGATCGGTAAGGCGACGTTTGAACCGGTCAAGCTGAAGGAAAACCTGCAGGCGCTGTTACAGGACCTGCAGAAGGCCAAGCCGGCCGCCGCCAAGGGCGTCTATCTGCGGAAGATCTCGCTGTCTTCCACGATGGGCCCAGGCGTGCCGGTGGAGACTTCCTCCGTCAATTCGTGAGGGAAGCGACTAGTTACCAGTGACTCGTGACTGGCGGCTCGCGCCGTCGAAGGCATTGCGCCTTCGATCGGTCACGAGTCACTGGTCGTCGGTCACCGTTTGATTGATGCAGGGCCGGTCAAAGTTGTGCTGACTTCGGTCAGAGCAGCCCAGGCCGACCATCATCGAAGACCGCAGGCGGACGCGAGTCCTTAATGCATGCCTGCGCAGATGGTGTCACCCGATTCGGAACGCGAGCGGCAAGCCGCTATCGATCCGGCTGAAGGGCGCCGTCGGAAGGAGGGTCCGCGGGATGCGGACTCGGGTTAACAGCTCTTCACGCCAGGAGGAAACATGGCGCTCAGACTCGATGAAAAGAAGGCGTTGGTCGCCGAAGTGGCGGCGGTTGCGGCAAGCGCGCAATCCGTCGTCGCGGCGGAGTATCGCGGCCTGACGGTGACGCAGATGACGGACCTGCGCGTCAGGGCCCGCAGCTCCGGCGTCTACCTGCGAGTCGTGAAGAACACGCTGGCCCGCAGGGCGGTCGCCGGCACTCAGTTTGAGTGCGTCGGCGAGAGCCTGAAGGGACCGCTGGTTCTCGCGTTCTCTAAGGACGACCCCGGCGCAGCCGCGCGCCTGGTCAAGACGTTCGCCAAGGAGAACAACGACAAGCTGAAAGCGACGGTGCTGTCGCTCGGCGGCTCGGCGTTGCCTGGGAACGAACTCGACAAGGTGGCGAGCCTGCCGACGCGCATGCAGGCGCTCGGTCAGCTGGCCGGCGTGCTGCAGGCGCCGATCGCGAAGTTCGTGCGGACCCTCGCGGAGCCGCACGCCAAGTTGGTTCGCACCATCGCCGCGGTGAAAGACCAGAAGGCGGGCGCCTGAGGCCCCCGCGCGTTCGATTAGTTCCGTTTCGATTTCGGGTAGGCATTTTTCGGAGTATTCACAATGGCTGCTAGCAAAGAAGAGATCCTGGACGCGATTTCCAATATGACGGTGCTGGAGATCGTCGACCTGGTGAAGATGATGGAAGACAAGTTCGGCGTGACCGCCGCGGCGCCGGTCGCCATGATGGCGGCGGGCGGCGCTGCAGCAGGCGCAGCTGCGCCTGCCGCCGAGGAGCAGACCGAGTTCACGGTGACGATGACGAGCTTCGGCGCGAACAAGGTGGGCGTCATCAAGGTCATCCGTGAGATCACGGGCCTGGGCTTGAAGGAGGCCAAGGACCTGGTCGAAGGCGCCCCGTCGGTGGTCAAGGAAGGCGTGCCGAAGGCCGAGGCCGAAGGCGTCAAGAAGAAGCTGGAAGAGGCCGGCGCCACGGCGGAGATCAAGTGAGGATCCGGGGAGCGTTCCCCGTGTTCTTACGAAGCTGCGGATTTTGAGTTCGCTTGCGAGCTCGAATCCGACGGGGGTGCGGCCGCGAAGCCAAGGCTGGGCGGCCGCATTCCCTATTTGTGTTTGTTTTGGTCGAGCATCGATCCGTGGTGTGCGGCGAAGCGTTCAGCCGGGCGGCGCTCGATGAGGTTCGGCTCGGACGCCGGCCGGATGAGTGCGGCGAGGACGCTGAGCCATGCGGCTCGGCCGATCGCCGACGACCGACTATGACGCCTGATCCGTATTCGCGTGGCCCGTATTCGCCTGGTCCGCATTTGCAAGGGTGACCCAGATGGCCTATTCGTTCACCGAGAAAAAGCGCATCCGTAAGGATTTCGGCAAGCGGCAGAGCATCCTCGAGGTGCCCTACCTGCTCGCCATCCAGCTGGATTCGTACCGCAAGTTTCTGCAGGCCGACGTGGCGGAAGAGCGCCGTGAGGATGCAGGACTGCACGCTGCGTTCCGGAGCGTGTTCCCGATCACCAGCTATTCCGGCAACGCCATCCTGGAGTACGTGAGCTACCGGCTGGGCGATCCGGTATTTGACGTCAAGGAGTGCCAGCTTCGCGGCCTGACGTACGCGGCGCCGCTGCGTGTGAAGGTGCGGTTGATCGTGTACGACAAGGAGACGTCCACGCCGACCAAGAAGACGATCAAGGACATCCGTGAGCAGGAGGTCTATCTCGGCGAGATGCCGTTGATGACCGACAACGGCACGTTCGTAGTGAACGGCACCGAGCGCGTAATCGTCTCGCAGCTGCACCGCAGCCCCGGCGTGTTCTTCGATCACGACCGCGGCAAGACGCACAGCTCGGGCAAGCTCCTGTTCTCCGCGCGCATCATTCCCTACCGCGGCTCGTGGCTCGATTTCGAGTTCGACCCGAAGGACTGCGTGTTCGCACGCATCGACCGGCGACGCAAGCTTCCGGTCACGATTATCCTGCGCGCTCTCGGCTATACCGAAGAGCAGATGCTCGACATGTTCTTCGACAAGAACACCTACCACCTGTCGAAGAACAGGATCGAATTCGAGCTGATTCCCTCGCGCCTGCGCGGCGAGACTGCCACGTTCCCCATCAAGGTGGGCGATGAGGTCATCGTCGAGGAAGGTCGACGTGTGACCGCGCGTCACGTGCGTATGCTCGAGCAGAAGAACGTTACGCGTCTCGAGGTGCCCAAGGAATACCTGACCTCCAAGATCCTGGCGCACGACGTGTTCGACGCCGAGACCGGCGAGATCCTGGCGAAGGCCAACGAGATCCTGACGGTCGCCGTGGTCGACAAGCTCATCGAGGCGGGCATCGAGCAGGTGCAGGTGCTGTTCGTGAACGACCTGGATCGCGGCCCGTACATCTCCGATACGCTGCGCATCGATCCCACGCGCACGCGTCTCGAAGCGCTGGTGGAGATTTACCGCATGATGCGTCCGGGCGAGCCGCCGACCAAGGACGCCGCGGAGAACCTGTTCCAGAACTTGTTCTTCA
Source organism: Steroidobacteraceae bacterium (assembly GCA_034005205.1). Lineage (GTDB taxonomy): Bacteria > Pseudomonadota > Gammaproteobacteria > Steroidobacterales > Steroidobacteraceae > Steroidobacter. The sequence continues at coordinate 5,367 of JAVEVD010000074.1, forward strand.
ACCCGGAACGCTACGATCTGTCGGCGGTCGGTCGGATGAAGTTCAACCGCCGCGTGCACCGCGAGGTGATCACCGGGCCGGGAATCCTGTATGACCATGCGCATTTTTCCAGGCGCACCGACGATTTCTCCAAGAACCTCGTCGAGGAGCACGGCGAAACCTCGGACATCATCGCGGTCATCAAAGAGCTATGCGACATCCGCAACGGCAACGGCCAGGTGGACGACATTGACCATCTGGGCAACCGCCGTGTGCGCTCGGTCGGCGAGATGGCGGAGAACGCTTTCCGCATCGGCCTGGTGCGCGTCGAGCGCGCCGTGAAAGAGCGGCTCACGCTGGCGGAGTCCGAGGGACTCATGCCGCAGGAAATGATCAACGCCAAGCCGGTCGCCGCGGCTGTGAAGGAGTTCTTCGGCTCCTCGCAGCTCTCGCAGTTCATGGACCAGAACAACCCGTTGTCGGAAGTGACCCACAAGCGCCGCGTGTCGGCGCTTGGACCGGGCGGCCTGACGCGCGAACGCGCAGGCTTCGAGGTGCGCGACGTGCATCCGACGCATTATGGCCGCGTTTGCCCGATCGAAACGCCGGAAGGCCCGAACATCGGCCTCATCAACTCGCTTTCGGTCTATGCGCGCACCAATGAATACGGTTTCCTCGAGACCCCGTACCGCAAGGTCGTGAACGGCCGCGTCACGGATGAGATCGACTATCTCTCCGCGATTGAGGAGAGTCAGTACGTTATCGCCCAGGCGAACGCCACGCTGAACGAGAAAGCGGAGTTCGTCGACGACCTCGTCTCGTGCCGCCACCTGAACGAGTTCATGCTGTCCACGCCGGACAAGATTCAGTACATGGACGTCTCGCCGAAGCAGATCGTCTCGGTGGCCGCTTCGCTGATTCCATTCCTGGAGCACGACGACGCGAACCGCGCTCTGATGGGCTCGAACATGCAGCGACAAGCGGTGCCGACGCTGCGCGCGGAGACCCCGCTGGTCGGGACCGGCATGGAGCGTGCGGTCGCCATCGATTCGGGCGTCACTGTCGTGGCGCGCCGCGGCGGCGTGGTCGACTCGGTGGACGCATCGCGAATCGTCGTGCGCGTGCACGATGAGGAGACCTCCGCATCCGAGGCGGGCGTCGACATCTATTCGCTGACGAAGTACACGCGGTCGAATCAGAACACCTGTATCAACCAGCGTCCGCTGGTCAAAGCGGGCGATGTGATCGCGCGCGGCGACGTGCTCGCCGACGGACCCTCCACGCACCTTGGCGAGTTGGCGCTCGGCCAGAACCTGCTGGTCGCGTTCATGCCCTGGAACGGCTACAACTTCGAGGACTCGATCCTGATCTCCGAGCGCGTTGTGCACGAGGACAGGTTCACCACGATCCACATCGAGGAGCTGACCTGCGTCGCGCGCGACACCAAGCTTGGTCCGGAGGAGATCACCGCGGACATTCCCAACGTGGGCGATATCGCCCTCGCGAAGCTCGATGAAGCGGGCATCGCCTTCATTGGCGCAGAGGTGAAGGCCGGCGACATCCTGGTCGGCAAGGTGACGCCGAAGGGAGAGACGCAGCTCACGCCGGAAGAGAAGCTCCTGCGTGCGATCTTCGGTGAGAAGGCCTCCGACGTGAAGGACACTTCGCTGCGCGTGCCGCCGGGCATGGACGGCACCGTGATCGACGTGCGCGTGTTCACGCGCGACGGCGTGGAGAAGGACTCGCGCGCGCTGGCCATCGAGAAGGCGGAGCTGGAGAAGGTCCGCAAGGATCTGGAGGACCAGCGCCGCATCCTCGAGGACGACCTGTTTCAGCGCGTGAAGAGCGTGCTGCTCGGCAAAGCTGCAGAGGCGGGCCCGAAGAAGTTCCGCGCCGGCTCGTTGATCGACGAGACCTACCTCGCCGAGCTGCCGCGCGAGCAGTGGCTCGAGATCCGCCTGCAGGACGAGGAGGCGAATGCGGCGGTCGAACGCACTGCCGAGCGCCTCAAGGCGCAGCGCAAGGAGTTCGAGAAGCGCTACGACGAGAAGCGCGCCAAGATCACTGCGGGCGACGACCTCGCGCCGGGCGTGCTGAAGATGGTGAAGGTGTACCTGGCGGTGAAGCGCCGCATTCAGCCCGGCGACAAGATGGCCGGACGGCACGGCAACAAGGGCGTGGTCTCAACGATCATCCCGGTCGAGGACATGCCCTACACCGAGGATGGTACGCCGGTCGACATCGTGCTGAACCCGCTCGGCGTGCCCTCGCGCATGAACATTGGCCAAATCCTCGAGACCCATCTGGGTTGGGCCGCCAAGGGTCTCGGCCTGAAGATCGGCCGCATGATCGATGAGGCGCGCGGTGCGGCGTCGATTCGCGGGTTCCTCAACCAGATCTACAACGAAACCGGCGGACAGAAGGCCGACATCGACTCGCTTACCGACGAGGAGATCGAGGCGCTTGCCGAAAATCTTCGCCATGGCGTGCCGATTGCGACGCCCGTATTCGACGGCGCGACCGAGGAGGAGATCAAGCACATGCTGACGCTGGCGGATCTGCCGACCAACGGTCAGACAACGCTGTACGACGGTCGCACTGGGGAGCGCTTCGAGCGTTCCGTCACGGTCGGCTACATGTACATGCTGAAGCTGAACCATTTGGTGGACGACAAGATGCACGCGCGGTCCACCGGCCCGTACTCGCTGGTTACGCAGCAGCCGCTGGGCGGCAAGGCGCAGTTCGGCGGCCAGCGCTTCGGCGAGATGGAAGTCTGGGCGCTCGAGGCCTACGGCGCAGCTTACACGCTGCAGGAGATGCTCACCGTCAAGTCGGACGACGTGAACGGACGCACGCAGATGTACAAGGCGATCGTCGATGGCAATCACGAGATGAAAGCCGGCATGCCCGAGTCCTTCAACGTGCTCGTCAAGGAGATTCGCTCGCTCGGCATCAACATGGAGCTCGAGCAGGAAACGGAGAAGTGACCGCTTGAAGCGGATAGCGGATAGCGGATGGCGGATAGTTAAGACACTTAGGAGATGGATGGCGAGATTCGGGTCGGTTGGATTGGTCGTGCGCGCGAGAGCGTTCTGACTATCCGCTATCCGCTATCTGCTATCCGCTTCTTTCACCGTAGGTGATCAGATGAAAGACCTTCTCAAACTCTTCAAGCAGCAGGCGCCGGTCGAGAATTTCGATTCGATTCGCATCGGGCTCGCTTCGCCGGAGATGATCCGCTCCTGGTCGTACGGCGAAGTGAAGAAGCCGGAGACGATCAATTACCGCACGTTCAAGCCGGAGCGCGACGGTCTGTTCTGCGCGAAGATTTTCGGTCCGGTAAAGGATTACGAGTGCTTGTGCGGCAAGTACAAGCGCCTGAAGCATCGCGGCGTGGTGTGTGAGAAGTGCGGCGTCGAAGTGACTCAGTCCAAGGTGCGTCGTGAGCGCATGGGCCACATCGAGCTCGCGAGCCCGACCGCGCACATCTGGTTCCTGAAGTCGCTGCCTTCACGCATCGGCCTGATGCTCGACATGACGCTGCGCGAGATCGAGCGCGTACTTTATTTCGAGGCTTTCGTGGTCATAGATCCGGGCATGACCGAGCTGCAGCGCGGCCAGCTGCTCACGGACGAGATGTATCTCGAGGCCATCGAGAAACATGGCGATGAGTTCGACGCGCGTATGGGCGCGGAGGCCGTCTACGAGTTGCTCAAGTCGCTCGATCTGCAGGCGGAAGTGGCCAGGGTGCGCGAGGAGATCCTCGGCACGAATTCCGAGACCAAGATCAAGCGACTGTCCAAGCGTCTGAAGCTGCTCGAGTCGTTCATCGAGTCGGGCAACAGGCCCGAGTGGATGGTGATGACCGTGCTGCCCGTGCTGCCGCCGGACCTGCGCCCGCTGGTGCCGCTGGACGGCGGCCGCTTCGCAACGTCGGACCTGAACGACCTGTATCGCCGCGTCATCAACCGCAACAACCGCCTGCGCCGACTTCTTGAGCTGAATGCGCCGGATATCATCGTGCGCAACGAGAAGCGCATGCTGCAGGAAGCGGTGGATGCGCTGCTCGACAACGGCCGCCGCGGCCGCGCGATCACCGGTACGAACAAGCGCCCGCTCAAGTCGCTCGCCGACATGATCAAAGGCAAGCAAGGGCGCTTCCGGCAGAACCTGCTCGGCAAGCGCGTCGACTACTCGGGCCGTTCGGTCATCGTGGTCGGTCCGACGCTGCGCCTGCATCAGTGCGGTTTGCCCAAGAAGATGGCGCTCGAGTTGTTCAAACCGTTCATCTTCTCGAAGCTGCAGCTGCGCGGCGAGGCCTCCACCATCAAGGCGGCCAAGCGCATGGTAGAGCGTGAGGGCGCCGAGGTATGGGACATCCTCGAGGAAGTGATCCGCGAGCATCCGGTGCTGCTGAACCGCGCGCCGACGCTGCACCGCCTCGGCATCCAGGCGTTCGAGCCCGTGCTGATCGAAGGCAAGGCGATCCAGCTCCACCCGCTGGTCTGCACGGCGTTCAACGCTGACTTCGACGGCGACCAGATGGCGGTGCATGTGCCCCTGTCGCTGGAAGCGCAGCTCGAGGCGCGCGCGCTGATGATGTCCTCGAACAACATCCTTTCGCCCGCCAACGGCGATCCGATCATCGTGCCGTCGCAGGACGTGGTGCTCGGCCTCTACTACATGACCCGCGAGCGAGTGAACGCCTTGGGTGAGGGCATGTTCTTCGCCGACGTGCAGGAAGTGCACCGCGCCTACGAGAACCGTGTGGCCGATCTGCAGGCGAAAGTGAAGGTGCGCGTGACCGAGCACCTGCGTCAGGACGACGGCTCGTTCAAGGTGCAGCGCCGGATCGTCGACACGACGGTCGGTCGCGCGCTGCTTTCGGAAATCCTGCCGAAAGGGTTGTCCTTCGACGCCGTGAACCGGGACATGACGAAGAAGGCCATCTCCAATGTGATCAATCTCTGCTACCGAGGAGTGGGGCTGAAGGAAACCGTCGTGTTCGCCGACCAGCTGATGTACACCGGTTTTGCGTACGCGACGCGCGCCGGCGTCTCCATCGGTGTGGACGACATGGTCGTGCCGCAGCAAAAGGGCAAGATCCTGAGCGGCGCCGAGCGCGAGGTGAAGGAGATCCAGGAACAGTACGCGTCCGGTCTCGTCACCAACGGCGAGCGCTACAACAAGGTCGTCGACATCTGGTCGCGCACCAATGACCAGGTCGCCAAGGCGATGATGGACAAGCTCGGCGTGGAAGAAACGGTCGACGCGAGCGGCGCCGTAGTCACGCAGAAGTCGTTCAATTCCATCTACATGATGGCCGACTCGGGCGCCCGCGGTTCGGCGGCGCAGATTCGTCAGCTTGCGGGCATGCGCGGCCTGATGGCTAAACCGGACGGCTCGATCATCGAGACGCCGATTACGGCCAACTTCCGCGAAGGCCTGAACGCCATGCAGTACTTCATCTCGACGCACGGCGCCCGTAAGGGTCTCGCCGACACCGCTCTGAAGACCGCCAACTCCGGATACCTGACTCGCCGTCTGGTCGACGTCGCGCAGGACCTCGTGGTTACGGAGGAGGACTGCGGTACGACCAACGGGCTCACCATGAGCCCGATCGTGGAAGGCGGCGATGTCGTGGAGGGTCTGGGCGAGCGCGTGCTCGGGCGCGTGGCGGCGATGGACGTGCTCAAGCCGAGCGGCGACGAGGTGGTCGTGCCGGCAGGCGCGCTGATCGACGAGCGGCTGGTGAAGCTGCTCGAGCAGGAAGGCGTCGATCAGGTGAAGGTGCGTTCGCCGATCACCTGTCAGACGCGCTATGGCGTCTGTGCTCAATGCTACGGGCGCGATCTGGCGCGCGGTCATCGCATCAATCTCGGCGAGGCGGTCGGCGTCATCGCCGCGCAGTCGATCGGCGAGCCGGGCACGCAGCTCACGATGCGCACCTTCCACATCGGCGGCGCGGCCTCGCGGGCGGCGGCCGCCAATTCCGTGGAGGTCAAGGGCAAAGGTTCGGCGCGTCTGCACAATCTGAAGACCGTGCACCATGAGAAGGGTCACTGGGTCGCGGTGTCGCGTTCCGGCGAGCTCGGCGTCATCGACGAGTTCGGCCGTGAGCGGGAGCGCTACAAGATTCCGTATGGCGCCGTGATCACGGTCAATGACGGCGATCCGATCGAGCCGGGCCAGATCGTGGCTACCTGGGATCCGCACACCCATCCGGTCGTCACGGAAGTGGCGGGCTTCATCAAGTTCCAGGACTTCATCGACGGCCTGACCGTACAGAGCCAGGTGGACGAGGTGACCGGCCTGTCGAGCACGGTGGTGATGGATCCGAAACAGCGCGGCGCCGGCGGCAAGGATTTACGGCCGGTCGTGCGCTTGGTGAACGCCAAGGGTAAGGAAGTGACCTTCGCAAACACCGACATCCCGGCAGTGTACGCGCTGCCTGCGGGCGCGATCGTCAGTCTCGAAGACGGCGCCAAGGTTTCGGTAGGCGATATCATCGCGCGTATTCCGCAGGAGTCCTCCAAGACGCGCGACATCACCGGCGGCCTGCCCCGTGTGGCCGACCTGTTCGAGGCGCGCAAGCCGAAGGATTCCGCCATCTTGGCCGAGTACTCCGGCACGGTGAGCTTCGGCAAGGAGACCAAGGGCAAGCGCCGCCTGATCATCACCGATGAACATGGCGAGAAGCACGAGGAGCTCATTCCGAAGTGGCGCCATCTGAACGTTTTCGAAGGCGAGCAGGTCGAGCGCGGCGAGGTGATTGCGGACGGCGAGCCTAACCCGCACGACATCCTGCGCCTGCAGGGCGTAGAGTCCCTGGCCAACTACCTGGTGCGCGAGATTCAGGACGTTTATCGCCTGCAGGGCGTGAAGATCAACGACAAACACATCGAGGTGATCATCCGTCAGATGCTGCGCAAGGTTGAGATCGCGCATACGGGCGACACCGCGTTGCTGCGCGGCGAGCAGCTCGACCGCGCCCGGGCGAGCGACGTCAACGAGCGCATCGAGGAGCAGGGCAAGATTGCGGCTCGCCTCGAGCCGGTGCTGCTGGGCATCACGAAGGCGTCTCTGGCGACCGAATCGTTCATCTCGGCGGCTTCCTTCCAGGAGACGACCCGCGTGCTTACCGAGGCGGCGGTGCGCGGTCTGAAGGACGAGCTCAGGGGCCTGAAGGAGAACGTGATCGTCGGGCGGCTGATTCCGGCCGGCACGGGCTCGTTCTTCCATGCGCGCCGGCGCCGGCGCGCCGAAGGGGCCGCCCGTGGCTTTATGGACGTCGGAGGGGCGGTGGCGGAGGCCGAGGAATCGGTGTCCGACGAGGCCGGCGCGCCGACCGAGTGACCGCCGGGCGCGACGCCGCGCAGGATCATCCTGCGACGGCGTCGCCCTTTCACCGACGGGCGCCGGCGGCTAAGTGCTTTTGGCTCAATCGCTTGAGGCCGCAGATCCGGTTGACACCCAAGGGTGCGGTTTCTAAAATCGCGCGCCTTTGATCGGCCGGCGCCGCCAGCACCTCGCCCGCCTATCGCGCAAATTCACCCGGGCCGCCTGCTTAGGCGGCCCGTGTTTCTTCGAGAAACGCTTTTTCCGGAAAGATCAGGGTTTTATGGCCAGCATCAGTCAGCTCGTACGCAAGCCGCGCCGTTCGCCGAACTACAAGACCAAGGTTCCGGCGCTGGCCGCCTGTCCGCAAAAGCGGGGGGTCTGCACGCGCGTCTACACCACCACGCCGAAGAAGCCGAATTCGGCTCTGCGCAAGGTGGCCAAGGTGCGTCTGACCAACGGCTTTGAGGTCATCAGCTATATCGGCGGTGAAGGCCATAACTTGCAGGAGCACTCGGTGGTGCTGATCCGGGGCGGCCGCGTGAAGGACCTGCCGGGCGTGCGTTATCACACGGTGCGCGGCACCCTCGATTGCGCCGGCGTCGCCGATCGCAAGCAGGGGCGCTCCAAGTACGGCGCGAAGCGCCCGAAGAAGTAAATAAGTAGAGAAGGTTAATGGCGAGCGGTGACTCGAGTATGAGCCGCCCGCAAGTTACGCCCGAGCCACCAGCCACTTAGTCACCAGTCACTGCCGGTATCCATATGTCTCGCAGAGCCTCCGCACCGACCCGTACGATTCTTCCGGATCCGCGTTTCAACAGCCTGCTATTGGCCAAGTTCGTGAACATGGTCATGGAGTCGGGCAAGAAGTCCGTGGCGGAGAAGATCGTGTACGGCGCGGTCGACCGGATCTCCGAGAAGACCGGTAAGCCCGTGGAGCAGGCCGTCGAGTTGTTCTCGATGGCGCTCGACAACGTCAAACCGACTGTGGAAGTGAAGAGCCGCCGCGTCGGCGGCGCGACTTATCAGGTGCCGGTCGAGGTTCGCGCCACGCGGCGCCAGACGCTGGCCATGCGCTGGGTCATCGACGCTGCGCAGTCCCGCAGCGAGAAGTCCATGGCGCAGCGCCTCGCCGCCGAGCTGCTCGACGCGTCGGAGAATCGCGGGTCCGCCGTGCGCAAGCGCGAAGACACGCACCGCATGGCGGAGGCCAACAGGGCGTTCGCGCACTACCGCTGGTAGCGCGGCCCCCTGGACGGCCGCCCGTATTCGAGGATTTTCAAGTGCCCCGTACAACCCCCATCGAGCGCTACCGGAACATCGGCATTTCGGCGCATATCGACGCCGGCAAGACCACTACCACCGAGCGCATCCTGTTTTATACAGGCGTCTCTCACAAGATCGGCGAAGTTCATGACGGCGCAGCCATCATGGACTTCATGGAACAGGAGCAGGAGCGCGGCATCACGATCATGTCCGCGGCCACCACCTGCTTCTGGAAAGGCATGGAGGGCAAGTTCCCCGAGCACCGCATCAACATCATCGATACGCCCGGACACGTCGACTTTACGGTCGAGGTGGAGCGCAGCCTGCGCGTGCTGGACAGCGCGGTCGCCGTCTTCTGTGCGGTGGCGGGCGTGCAGCCGCAGTCGGAAACCGTGTGGCGACAGATGAACAAGTACCAGGTGCCGCGCATCGCCTTCGTCAACAAGATGGACCGCGCCGGCGCCAATTTCCTGCGCTGTGTGGAGCAGATCAAGACGCGTCTGCGCGGCAACCCTGTGCCGATTCAGCTGCCGATCGGCGCCGAAGACACCTTCGAAGGCGTCGTCGACCTGATCCGGATGAAGGAGATCTGGTGGGATCCTGCGACGCAGGGCACGCAATTCGAGTACCGCGAGATTCCCGAAGACATGCGCGCTCAATGCGAGGAGTGGCGCTCGAAGCTCGTCGAAGCCGCGGCCGAGGGGAGCGAGGAACTGCTCAACAAGTATCTCGAGGAAGGCGAACTGACGGAGGAGGAGATCAAGCGCGGACTGCGCGCGCGCTCCATCCGCAACGAAATCGTTCTGTGTGTGTGCGGCTCGGCGTTCAAGAACAAGGGCGTGCAGGCGATGCTCGATGCGGTTATCGAGTACATGCCTTCGCCGGTGGATATGCCGCCGGTCAAGGGCGTGCTGCCGGACGGCTCGGAAGGCGTGCGCAAGGCGTCCGACGATGAGAAGTTCTCGGCGCTGGCGTTCAAGATCTTGAACGATCCTTTCGTCGGCAACCTGACGTTCTTCCGCGTCTATTCGGGCGTGCTGCACTCAGGCGATACGGTCGCCAACGGCGGCAAGGACAAGCGCGAGCGTATCGGGCGCGTGCTGCAGATGCACGCCAACGAACGCCAGGAGATCAAGGAAGTGCGGGCCGGCGATATCGCTGCGGCCGTAGGCCTGAAGGACGTGATCACCGGCGACACACTGTGCGATCCGGAACATATCATTCAGCTTGAGAAGATGGATTTTCCCGAGCCGGTCATCTCCGTGGCCGTGGAGCCGAAGACAAAGAGCGATCAGGAGAAGATGGGCCAGGCGCTGTCGCGGCTCGCCAAGGAAGATCCGTCGTTCCGTATGCACACCGACCAGGAATCAGGGCAGACGATCATCGCCGGTATGGGCGAGCTGCACCTTGAGATCATCGTCGATCGCATGAAGCGCGAGTTCAAGGTGGAGGCGAACGTGGGCAAGCCCATGGTCGCGTACCGTGAAACGATCCGCCAAGCGGTCGAGCAGGAAGGCAAGTTCGTGCGCCAGTCGGGCGGCCGCGGTCAGTACGGCCACGTCTGGATCAAACTGGAGCCGCAGGAGCCGGGTAAAGGCTACGAGTTCGTCAACGCAATCGTCGGCGGCGCGATCCCGAAGGAGTACATCCCGGCGGTCGACAAGGGCATCCGCGAAGCGAGCGAGAACGGCGTGCTGGCGGGCTATCCGGTCGTGGACTTCAAGGTGACCCTGTTCGACGGCTCTTACCACGACGTCGACTCGAACGAAATGGCGTTCAAGATCGCCGGCAGCATGGCTTTCAAGGAAGCCATGGCCAAGGCGAAGCCGGTGATCCTCGAACCCATCATGAAGGTCGAGGTCGTCACGCCCGAGGAGTACTACGGCGACATTGTCGGCGACCTCAACCGTCGGCGCGGCCAGGTCATGGGTATGGAGGATTCGATTTCCGGCAAGGTGGTTACCGCTGAAGTGCCGCTTGCGGAGATGTTCCAATACTCCACGGCGATGCGCTCCATGAGCCAAGGTCGAGCCACGTACACCATGGAGTTCGCGAAGTACATGGAAGTCCCGGCGAACGTCGCTGCTGCGATCACCAAGAAGAGCTGATCGAAAGCGGTTGGCGGCCAGCAAACTGCCGCCGCCAACTGCCGCAACCGAGACACCAGAGACTACTGAGCACTAACTTTAGAGGACAGCCGCTGTGGCCAAAGAGAAGTTTGAACGCACCAAGCCGCATGTGAACGTGGGCACGATTGGTCACGTGGACCATGGTAAGACGACGCTGACGGCGGCGTTGACGAAGGTGATGGCGGAGAAGCACGGCGG
>JAVEVD010000130.1:0-3379 GCA_034005205.1 Steroidobacteraceae bacterium
ATCATCGAACCCATGGTCGCTCTCCAGTTCGGCAGACTTAGCGCGGCGGCCTGTCGCCGCTCTCCAGGCCCGCTTCGCGCCGCAACGTCTCGATGCTTGCCAGCAACTCATCGGCGGCGCGACGAGCCTCGGCGCTCTGCGACTTGGACACGGCCAGCTCAGCCATCAGCGTCGCCTGGTGCGCTTGGCGCTGCGCCTCCTGGTCCTCGTTGTCTTCGACGGCGCGATGCGCCTGTTGCAGATGATCCTTGGCGCGCTGCAGCTCCAGAGCGCCGGATTCGGAATTGCCCACGGTCTGCTCGGCCTGGCGAACCGCGCTCCCGCTGCTGGCCACGCGCTCCTCGGTCAGCTCCGTCACGCCTCCGCATGCGGTAAGGGCGGCGACGGCGATCCCGAGAACAAGCAGTCTGGAAAGAATCGACCTCGCCGCGGCTTCCAATGCGTTCATGAACAGCCTCCGAACCGCAGCGAATGTGCGGGTTGTCGTCAACAACGCACACGCGGCTCACCAGTTCCGGACGCGGCAGCTGCGCACACTACATTGCTTTCGACATTGCTTCTGACGTCGGACGACGACCACCGCTACGTCGGGTTTACGCGGGCGCGACGCGCACGTACGCTACCGTTCACGAATCAAGCGAGGCGTCAACGACGCCTGCACATAGAGATCTCAGGGAGATCACACCTGTGAGCGAATATCGTCTGCATTGTGTCGGCGAATCCGGGAACTGCTACAAAGTCGCGCTGATGCTCACGTTATGCGGCTGCGACTGGGAGCCTGTATTCGTTGACTACTTCAACGGCGAGACGCGCAGCGACGCTTACCGCGAATCACTGAACGAACAGGGGGAGATCCCGGTGCTCGAATGGCGCGATCGTCGCCTGACGCAAAGCGGCGCGATCCTCACCTGGCTGGCCGAGCGCACCGCTCGCTACGGCGGCGCCAACGAGCAGGAGCGCCTGGAGGCGCTTCGCTGGATCCTTTTCGACAACCACAAGTTCACCAGCTACTACGCCACGCTGCGCTGGATGGTCGCGATCCGCAATGATCGTGAGCCGGCGGTGATCGAGTTTCTCCGGAACCGCGTGCTCAGCGCGTTCGCGGTCGTGGACAAGCATCTCGCCAAGCATGCATTCCTGCTCGGCGAGCGGCCGACGATCGCGGATTTCTCGCTCGTGGGCTATCAATACTACGAGGAGGACACGACCATCGATCGCGAAGCCTTCCCCAACATCCGAGCATGGACGCAGCGCATCGCGCAGCTTCCCGGTTGGAAACACCCATACGATCTCATGCCGCGGGGCTTGCGCACGTAAGCGCCGAAGGAGAGGCGCCTACGGCGCGCAACGTCGGGGAATCATCATGGCGCCGCGAGGCGCTGGTCGAGCTGCGCGGCGGCCCATTCTACGATCGGTCGCACGCGCGGCGAGACGAGCTGCAGGGCGGTCTCGAGATCGACCCAACGGAACTCGTTGTGCTCGGCCCGGCCAAGCTCTGCGATGACAGGCAGCGTGACGTCCGACGTGCGAGTCCTTGCAAGATAGTAGCGAGCGACCTTGCCGCGACTGTACGGACCGGTCTGCATGTAGCGCTCGCCCCAGGCGAACTCGAGATCTTCGATCAGCGTCTCCTCCCGCACCTCGCGGATCGCCGCAGCGAGCGGCTCCTCGCCGGGTTCGACCATGCCCTTGGGAAAATCCCAATGGTTAAAGGCCCGCAACAGCAGGAATCGCCAGCCCTCCGGCGTCTCGCGAACCACGACCACGCCGGCGGACAGTCTCGTGGGTCGGAGGGACATTGTGGCCGGAGTATATAGAGCCCCTGCGGACCGCGCCGCCATCCCCGGTCGTCATCCTCCGACTCTATTGCGCCACAGAGTTCAATAGACCTGGGCTATGATAAGGTCGAGAATGATGCGCGCGGGCGACGGCGGCTCCGGCCGGCCGTAGTCGCGGCCCGCGCGCCAGGACAGATTTGACATGAACCTGCGCGACCTTCGTTATCTCGTGGCGCTCGCCGACACGCGCCATTTCGGCAAAGCGGCCGAACGCTGCTTCGTGAGTCAGCCGACGCTGTCCGCGCAGATCAAGAAGCTCGAGAACTATCTGGGAGTGCAGCTCATCGAGCGCCAACCGCGCCGCGTGACGCTCACCGAGATGGGCGCCAGGATCGTGCCGATCGCCCGGCGCATGCTGCAGGACGCCGACGAGATCGTTTCGCTGGCCCGCAACGAACACGATCCGCTATCCGGCAAACTGAAGCTCGCGCTGATTCCAACAGTCGGACCATACCTGTTGCCGCTGGTCACGCGTCGGCTGCGCAAGCAGCTCCCGCATCTCAAGCTGATGCTGTACGAATACCAGACGCAGCCGCTGCTCGAGAAGCTGCGCGGCGGCGACATCGAGATGGGCGTGTTGGCGCTGCCCGCGCCGCTCGACCGGCTGGAAGCCTCAGAGCTGTACGAGGAGCCTTTCAATCTGGCGGCGCCCGCCTCCAGCCCACTGGCGAAGAAGAGCCACGTGAAGCTCGATGAGCTGGCCGGCGAGACGCTGCTGCTGCTGGAGGACGGTCACTGCCTGCGCGATCAGGCGCTCGAGGTCTGCGGCAGCCTCGACGTGCGCGAAAGCGACGATTACCGGGCCACCAGTCTGGAGACGTTGCGGCAAATGGTGGCCGCCGGTCTCGGAGTGACGCTGCTCCCGGAACTGGCCGCACGTGGGCCGTTCGGTTCGGTGCAGGGAATGATCGTGAAGCCTTTCGCACGTCCGGCGCCCTCGCGCACCATCGGTGCGGTCTGGCGCAAGAGCAGTACACGCACGGCGGCGATTCACGCCGTATGCGAAGTCATCAAGTCGACGGTGAAGATATGAGAATGGGATTCGGCTGGCTTGCGGCGCTTGCATGCGTCCTGCTCGCGGCCTGCCGCCCCGGCGACCAGGCGCCGGTTACCGTCGAGAACGCCTGGTTGCGAGCGACGCCGGCCGGCGCCCGCGTCGCCGCAGCGTACATGGAGATCTACGCGCGAGACGGCGATGTTTTGCTCGGGGCCGCCACACCCGCCGCGCAGCGGGTGGAGATGCACGTGACCGAAGAGAAAGACGGAATCATGCGGATGCGTCCGCTGCAGACCGCGCCCATCGGGGCGGGCGAGACTGTCCGCTTCGAGCCAGGCGGTCGCCACTTCATGCTGATCGGACTGACCGAACCTCTCGCGGCCGGCGAGACAGTGCAGATCACGCTGCGTTTCGAGCAAGCGGGTGATGTGGCCACAACGGCTGTCGTGCATGCGGCCGCGGCCCATGATGCGCACGCACTCCACTGACGCCGCGCCGGCCGGCGTTCGATGCAGGCGATCCGCACGAGGACCAGATCATCGAG
>JAVEVD010000131.1:0-3354 GCA_034005205.1 Steroidobacteraceae bacterium
AACCCATGACGCGACGCGGTTCACTCCGCGTCGGCTGCGACGCGCATCATCGTCTCAAGCGCCAGCGTCACCATCCGTGACTCTGCATTGGCAGGAAAGCATACGTAAGCCTGCAGCCGAAAGTCGGGTGTTCCGGCGACGCGATGCAACCTCCCGGCGAGCTCGTACTCCCTGACGAGCCGACTGGGGAAGTAGCCCGTCCCACCATAAGCAAGGATGCGTTGCAGTCCCAGCCAGCCGACATTGACAGTGAGCGCCGCACCCGAGAAATTTGGAAACGCCAGGTTGTGATGCGCCAGGAATTCAGAACCCCAATCGACATAGACGTAGTCGCGCTCCGGCTCATTTGATGCATCGGCGCGCGTGGAAAACATCACGAGCTGCTCCTCGAGCAACTGCTGGATCTTCAGACCGGGGCGGGCTTGTGGTGTGTACATGACGCCGATGTGCGCGCGTCCTTCGATCAGCGCCTGCATCAGATCCTCTTCGAACCCGACTAGCGCTCGCACCGCAACGTCTGGCGCCAGCGCCGCGAACGCAGGAAGCCAGCGCAGCAACAAGTCTTCCCAAAGCCCAATACGACCGCCCACTGTCAGGGTCTCACGAAAATCCGCCGCGGCTCCGATGTCCTGGCGCGCTTGCTCCACGGTGCGCGTGAGCGAGACTGCATGACGCTGAAATACACGTCCTGCGGGCGTGAGCGTCGTGCCGGCCTTATCGCGCACGAACAGCTCTGCGCCAAGCGTCTCCTCGAGGCGCTGAATTCGCGCGCTCACCGTGGATTGTGTGACATGCAGGCGCTGAGCAGCGTCCACGAAGCTGCCGGCGGCGACGACAACGAGAAAGGTGCGTGCGAGCTCGGTATCCATCGTCGTCACTCTCGATTGTGGCGTCCGATAGTGTAGGCCGGGCGGCCCCTGTCGGGAACTGCGCCGACCCGCCCATGGCGAGTCGGCGATGACATGCGCGTAGCTCTACATCGTCGCCTACGACCTGAAGAGTCCATCGCACGCGGCGGGCGCGTGCGCCGCTGCACGCTTTGCAAATGATGGATGTCGACGTGCTCGTACGCGCCGCCTCAACCGACGCCTGGATCGGACACGGTGCAGCATCGATGATCCCGATAGATCGCGCCAATATTCTTCGCTTGTCAGGTGCGCTACAGAATCTATTCTCCCTCCCGTTACCGATCCGAGAAACGTCCATGAATGTGGTCGTACCGCCGCTGCCTTACGCGATGAACGCGCTCGAGCCGCACGTGTCCAGGCGCACGCTCGCGGCGCACTACGGGCGTCACCATGCAGCCTATGTCGACAAGACGCGTAAGCTGATCGAGAGCACACCTCTCGAATCCACATCGCTCGAGTCAATCGTACTGGCGGGCCGTAAGCAGGACAGCCCGAGCCTGTTCAACGCCGCCGCCCAGGCCTGGAATCACACGTTCTACTGGTCGAGCATGCATCCTGCCGGAGGAGGCGAAGCAAAGGGGCCAATCGCCGAGCTGATCGAGGCAAGCTTCGACAGCCAGTCCGACTTTCGACAGCAGTTCGTTGCAGCCGCCGGCGATCATTTCGGCAGCGGCTGGGTCTGGCTGGTGCTCGACGGCGAGCGCCTGAAGATCGTTGCGACGGCGAATGCAGAGACGCCGCTTGTCTCGACGCAAACGCCATTGCTCACGATCGATGTCTGGGAGCACGCGTATTACCTCGACTACCAGCACCGTCGTCTCGATTACATCAGCGCGTTCATGGCGCACCTGGTGAACTGGGACTTCGCCAACAGCAATCTGGCGAGGGCGACGGGCCGCACGAATGAATCGCGCTCGCGCTGGGTCACGACCGCAAGCGCTGCAGCGACTGAGATTCCGGTGCGCGGCGCCGGCGCTCGCCGATGAATAGGGAGATGCACCCTGAGCTCACGCCCTGAGCTCACGACCCATATTGCGAGATGTCGTGGAGTCTGCTCCGGCGGCCGGAGAGCGCGTTCGCCAGGCTCAGGGCCCGTGTTCGCCGAGGCCCTCTGCCGGTCAACGTCCAACAGCTGATCGGTTACGTCAGTCGAACGATACGAGCACTGCGAGCAACGCGAACATGAACGCCATCGCCACAGTGATCATCCAGAGCGGATTGACAGCACGCTCCCGCTGCGCCGCCATTACCTTGTCGTTCGCAGATGCTCGGCCGCCCACGTGAGAAGAGAGTTCGGCAGGAACGACTTGAACCGATACTTCCGCCGGATCACCGTCGTGTCGACGCACGCTGAAACGAGATTTCATGATCTGTCTCCTAAGGAAGCTCTGATTAACCTACTACCCTGACGGCTCAGCCCAAAGAAATGCCCGCAATGCAAGGCGTTTCGAGCGGCTCGAGATCACAGAAACAGAGCAAATCAGAGATTCCCTAACAATGACTTCGCCAGCACAGCGTAGAAAGCGTACGGCGTCGGAGACAAGCGAAGAATATCGCTGCGTGACATCGGAGATCTCGATGTTGACCAGCGCGCCGCGATCGGTGCGCCTGCGCGTTCGGCCATCGGAAACATCGATAGCATCCGTCGAAATTCTTCGTCTGAAGCGCGGTCTTTGCGTATTCAGGAGGCGCGAGAAGGCCGGATACTGTCATGCCCATACATCACATGGGCGGGTGCGCAAATCCAAGACATTGAGGTCGACTGCAGATTGCGACCCCCGGGAATCGCATCATGCCTCGAGACATTTTTCCGCACGCGACGCCTGATCTGGCGGCGGCCCGCAGAAAACTGGCGCCTGAAATACACGAGGCGTTCACCGATTTCAGCAAGCACGTCTTTTCGGAAGGCGCATTGCCCGTAAAGACCAAGCAGTTGATTGCGGTGGCGGTGGCCCACGTCACGCAATGTCCTTACTGCATCCGTGGACACACGAAAGCCGCGCTGCGTCACGGCGCCACGTCGCCGGAAATCATGGAGGCGATCTGGGTTGCTGCCGAGATGCGCGCCGGCGGCGCGTACGCTCACTCACTGCTCGCGCTCGATACGATCGAGGATGCAGCGCGTAGCGAACGCACCGAACCATGATCGACGTGCGTGCGACGGAATCCGGTGGGTTGCTTCGGTCGTCCGGACGCGCTTCGCCAAACAGTGAGGTTTTCCATGATCCGTATTAAACGCACTTACGATCCGGTCGAGCGCGTCGACGGTCGACGAATTCTCGTGGAGCGGCTCTGGCCTCGCGGCGTCAAGAAGGCCGCGCTCGAGATGGATGAGTGGCGCAAGGATGTCGCACCCAGCACCGCCTTGCGCCAATGGTTCGGCCATCGGCCGGAGCGCTGGCCGGAATTTCGCCGGCGATACGAGAGCGAATTGAGAGGAAACATC
>JAVEVD010000075.1:0-15422 GCA_034005205.1 Steroidobacteraceae bacterium
CCGCGGGGCGATGAGCCACAGGTACAGCACGCCAGGCACGGCGGCGGTCGCGGCCAGACCGATGAAATCGAACATGTGGAAGCGCTCGACGCCGTACGCTGCGGCGGTGCCGAGCACCAGCAGGTTGAGCGAGGTGCCGATCGGCGTGCCCATGCCGCCGATCTGCGCGGAGAACGTCATCGGCATGAGCAGGCGCGAGGGAGTGCTGTTCGAGCGCAGCGCGACCGCAGTCAGGATGGGAATGAGCAGCACCACGAGCGGGGTGTTGTTCATGAAGGCGCTCGCAGGAGTCACGATGAGCAGCACCACGCCAAACGCAAGCACGGGATTCGCGCCCCAGATGCGGCTCACCAGGCGTCCAACGGGCGCGAGCGCGCCGGTATTGACCAGCCCCTGGCTGGCCATCATGAGCGCACAGATCGCGATCAGCGCCTCGTTGGCGAATCCGTGGAAAAACGAAATCGGATCGACTGCATCGCCGTCTACGCGGTAGGGGAACACCGTGAAACCGATCGCCAGCAGCGCCACGATCAACAGGCTCGAAGTCTCGATCGCGATCTTTTCGCGCGAGAACAGGTACAGCGCCGCCGCCGTCAGGAACATGACCGCGATGGCGTGGGGGCCCGGCGTCGGCATTACGGTAAGTCCCTCGTGGCGATCTGTATTCTTCTTCTCGAGCGAGCTCGCAGGCGCTTGGTCGGCATACAAAGCTCGGGGATGAACTGGGCTGCAAATCGCCGCGTCGCGCTCTGGCCATGGCTGCGTGACAGCCGTCAGCCAGTTCACTCCCTGTCGTGCGCCCCGCGACCGATCAGCGGCCGATCGGCATCGAGCTGAATGCAGAGCAGATGGAAGCCGCTCGAAAGCGAGCTCGAAACTGGAGCGCGCGCCCACCCGGCGGAGGCGCCGTCGCTCACATATTCGGGCGGCCTGGGTACTGGCGCATCAGCTCGGTTACAACCGCATTCACCGTGACCTGCGGATTGTCCATCGCTTCCTCGCTGATGCGTCCTTCGGAGACGCCTTCCCAGATGAGCTGCTTCTTCTCCGCATCGACGATGTCCACATTGATCGTGCCGATCTTGTAAGTCACTGTCCGATCGTGGTCGTACATGGGCCAAGCGTTGTACAGCCCATAGCGATAGCCGTAATAGCCGTAGCCCGGCGATACCATCGGATCCCGGCGCGTTTCGGTGCGCTCCCGAGTGTTCATGTAGAAATTCACGAGCAGATCGGGCCTCTCCTCGGAGTACTTGTAGCCTCGGGCCTCCATGGCGTTGGTCACGGCGTTCTTGAAATAGCTGGTCATCAGCGTGGAGTATCCGCCGCGATCCGTGCCCGTCTCGGCCGGGAACCCGAAAGTCCGATACACGGAGAAATCGGCGGACTTGTCGTAATCGATGCGCGTGCTGGGCGCCCGCGTGGTCGCGCAAGCGGCGAGCAGCGCACCACACAGCACGATGAGCGTCGCCCGCACGGGCGATGAACGGCGACTTGGCATGGCGGGTGTCCTCAACCTCTGATGCTGCCTGAACTGTGATCGATGCTACGGTCGCAGCGACGCGCGCACAACGGCGCCGCACGTCTACAGACCGAGCCCGCCCCCGGCTGGTTCAGCTCGATCACTGCGTCCAGGGAAGCTCGAATCAGCCTACTCCCCTGAGGGCTCAGGCCAAGGAAATGCCTGAAATTGCACGCCGTTTCGAGCGCCCGGCGTTCGCAGACACGGAGTAGATCAGAAGCTCCGAGGGAAGCTCGAATCAGCCTACTCCCCTGAGGGTTCAGGCCAAGGAAATGCCTGAAATGCACGGCGTTTCGAGCGCCTGACCATCGCAGACACGGAGTAGATCACAGGTTCTGAGCTTCCGGCCGACGCCGGCGCCAGCCACATACGGCCGATCTGGCGGAATCGAAATTCATTCGCCCGGATCTCGTCCGCTCTGCGCGCCGCTCCCCTGCGAGCGTCGGGCCAGCAGCGCCTCGATCTTGACCAGCAGGACCAGCACGATCAACGCGAATGCGGCTCCAATCAAGGCGAGGGTGTAATAGCCGGCGCCGCAGGCCACCCCGAGCGCCCCGGAGAGCCACATGTTGGCGCCGGTGGTCAGCCCTTCCACGCCGCCGCGGCCGCGGATGATGGCGCCGGCTGCAAGGAACGCGACGCCTGCCGTGACCGCTTCGATGATGCGGATCGGATCGGCGGTCGTGCGCCCCTGGCCGACAGCCACCTCGGCGTGCAACTCGAAAGTGATCAAGGTGAAGATCGCGGCGGCGAGCGACACGAGGATGTGCGTGCGTAGTCCTGCGGGCTTGCGCTGCAGCTCCCGATCGAGGCCGACGACGGCGCCGACCGTGACAGCGATCAGCATGCGCAGCAGCGCGTCCCATGGCGCGATGCGGGTAGCTTCACCCGCAAACCATGCAAGCACGTCCACACGATTCTCCGGAGGCGAAAGCACTTCGCGCCGTCATGGAAGCGCGGCCGAACACGCCTGGTCGAACGGCGCAGCGACGAGGTCGTCGGCGTGCGCAGCGCGTCCGCTCCGGCGCATAGGTGCGACGACTGTCGGAATTCAACCACGGTGGCCAGCGAACGACGCAATCGCTAACCTCTGGCCCATCATGGCGCGCATTCGCATCGCTCTCGCAATACTGGCTCTTCCCGTGATGTTCGTCGCACTCGCGCCGCTCGGCGTGTCCGCGCGCGAGAGCCGGGATGCTTTCGCCGAGGCGCGCGCGGCGTTCTTGCGATCGTATGAACAGGCCGAGAAATCGGCCGAGCCGCAGCAGCCGGACTCCGAGACGCTGCGCACCTACCCGCTGTATCCGTATCTGCAGGCCGCGCGCATACGCCGCTCGCTCGCGAGTGTGGCCGCGGCGGAAGCCGCAGCGGTGGATGAACGAGCCCACACGTTCGTGACGTACTACGAAGGCGAGCCCGTCGGCCGCAACGTGCGACGCTTCTGGCTCGAGAGTCTCGCCAAGCGAAATCGCTGGGAGCTGTTCCTCGATCAGTACCGCGCGAACGTCGCTGACGATGCACTGCAATGCATGTACTTCACCGCACGCATCGAGCTCGGGCGCACGGAAGATCTCGCGCTGGACGTCGCCGCCCAATGGCTGACGCCTCGCAGCCTGCCCGATTGCCGGCGCGCGTTCGACTGGCTGCGCGAGCAAAGACATCTCACGCCGGCGCTCATCGAGCAACGCGTGCGGCGCGCCTTGGAAGCGAACAACGTCTCCTTCGCCCGCCAGATCGCCGCCATGCGGCCCGACGCCCAGGCTGCGCCCTTCAGGCAATGGGCGGATCTGCTGCAGCATCCGCGGCGCGAAATCGACGCGCTGATCGCCAACCCTGCGCGCACCGTCTCGGATGAAGCGCTGCTGGCGGGCTGGTCGCGCCTCGCGCGAGCGGATCGCGACGCCGCAATGGCGCGTTTCCAGCGTCTGATCGCCGCACGCAAGCTCACCGAACAGGCCGCCAGTCCCTATGCGCTCGCGCTCGCCCTGCCCCTCGCATGGAGCCGGCGCAGCGAGGCGCTCGAATACTTCTCGATGGTTCAGCCGCACGATCTGGACGACTACGCGCTGGAGTGGCGGGCCCGCGCCGCGCTCTGGGCGCAGGACTGGGAGCTGGCCTCGGCCTCCATCGCAGCGATGTCCGAGGAGCTGCGCATGCATGCGCGTTGGCGCTATTGGGCCGGCCGCGCCGCCGAGCGCCGCGGAGATCGTCAGCTCGCACGCCAGCTCTACGAATCCGTGCTGCCGGACGACAACTTTTATTCGATCATGGCCGCGGCGCGCCTCGAACGCGCCGTCGAGCCGCATCCCAAGACCCTGGTGCGCGATCAGACGCAATTGCGTCGCATCGAGCAGCTGCCAGAATTCGTGCGCGCGCGCGAGCTCGTGCTGAGCGATCTGCACATGCTCGCGAACGCCGAATGGGCCCACGGCTACGAACGGCTGGCGCCTGCGGAGCGCGGCCAGACAGTGCACCTGGCCGCCCAATGGGGCTGGTACAACCAGGCGATTGCAACAGCCACGCGCGCAGGCGTGTTCTACGACTACGAGCTGCTCTATCCGCGCCCTTACGAGAAGGAAGTGCGCACGGCGGCCAAACTTGCCGCACTGGATCCGGAGCTGATCTACAGCGTCATGCGCCAGGAAAGCCTGTTCCGCAGCAACGCCGTCTCGTCGGCCGGAGCGCGCGGCTTGCTGCAGCTCCTTCCGGAAACCGCGCGCCGTACGGCGCGCGCCTGGAAGCGCCCGGCGCCGAGCGCTCACTCGCTGCTCGATCCGCGCGTGAACGTACCGCTCGGCGCCGCTCATCTGCGCGAGTTGCTCGACCGCTTCGACGGTCAAACCATCGTTGCGCTGGCGGGCTACAACGCCGGTCCGGGCGCGGTGCGGCGCTGGCTGCCGTCGGAGCCGATCGAGCCCGATGTGTGGATCGAGAACATCCCTTACAACGAAACCCGCAATTACGTGCAGCGCATCCTTTGGCACAACGTGGTGTTCGGCTGGCTGCGCACCGGTGAAGCGCAGCCGGCCGTGCACTGGCTCGCACATGTGCAGCCCGAGGGCGAGAAGCGACTGGTCGTCGGCGACTGAAGCGATTGAGCCGTGCGCTGGCGCGGCCGGGCGGCGCTGTCCTGCGATCAACATGAGCGCGCGCGATTGCTCGCCCCACGCAGGCTCGCACAATCGGCATGTTGAGCGCCCTCTCGAAGAGTCCCGAGCGGGGACGCCAATAATGAGGAGCGCGGTCCAGGCGGCGCCGGATCTCCGACAGGCATGTGATTGCGCGGCACGCTGCGGAAACTCCGCACGCAGTGCAGGTGTTCCTTGCGCCTGCCGGGCGCGTGCTCAGTATTCGGCGGGCGACGGCTTGCCCGCCGGCCGCTGACGGCGCAGCGGCGCCGTGGCGCGGCCCAGCGCCGGCGGCGGCGCAGGCGCGGCGATCAGCAGCTCCTCCAGACTCCCCGTAACACTCGACAGGAACGCAGGCAGCGCCTGCTCTTCGAGCGGTCGGGCGATCAGGTAGCCCTGAACGTGCACGCCCCGATCCGCCAGCAGCAGTCCGAGCTGCGAGTGACGCTCCACGCCCTCGGCGGTCACCTGCAGACCGAGACTGCGGCACAATCCGATAATGGAGCGCACGATGGCTGGAGCGCGCCCGCCGGCGTCGATCGACTCTATCAGGCTGCGGTCGATCTTCACGCGGGTCAGCGGCAGGCGCTCGAGCGACGTCAGCGACGAGTAGCCGGCGCCGAAATCATCCAGCGCAATGCTCACGCCCAGCTCGCGCAATCGGTGCAGCGCGGCCACGGTGGCGGCGCCGGTCTGCAGCACGTTCTCAGTAAGCTCGATTTCCAGGCTTTGCGGCGGCAGCTCGTGACGATTCAACAGATGCTGCAGGCGTTCGACGAAGCCGCCGTCCAGAAGCTGCTGGGAAGAGATGTTCACGGCGACGCGCGCCTGCGGCCACGGACCGCCGCGCCAGCGCGCCGCAGCTTCGATGGCGGTCCGCAGCGCCCAGTCGCTGATGTCGGTGATCAGGCCGGACTGCTCAGCCACGTCGAAGAAGCCGGCCGGCGCCGCGTAGCCGCCATTGTTTAGCCGCCAGCGCAGCAGCGCCTCGACGGTGTGCGTCTGCATGGTTTCGAAGCACACCTCGGGCTGGTAGACGAGCTCGAATTCGCCGCGCTCCATGGCGAGGCGCAGCGACTGCTCGAGCTTGAAGCGCGTGGAAGCCGCATCCAGCAGGTCCGCAGAGAACAGGCTGACGCAATTTCGGCCATGCCCTTTGGCGCAGAACAATGCGGCGTCCGCCGCTCGCAGCAGTGAATGCGTATCGGCGGCGTGTTCCGGATAGACGCTCGCGCCGACGCTGACGCTGAGGCGCAGCTCGCGACCGTGCACTCTGATAGGCCGCTGGAACGCCTGAAGCACCTCTGCCCCCAGCCGCTCGACTTCCTCGAGTCCCGTCACCTGCTCGCACACCACGGTGAACTCATCGCCGCCCAGCCGCGCGCTGAAGGAGCGCGAAAACGGCCCTGACGGCCGCAGCCGCTCGGCCACCGCCTGCAGCACTCGGTCGCCGAAGGCGTGTCCGAGGGTGTCGTTGATCGTCTTGAAGTTGTCCAGATCGATGAACAGCACCGCGATTCGCCCGCCGCTCTTTCCGGCCCTCTCGATGGCCGCGTCCAGCCTGCCGAACAGTTGACGCCTGTTGGGCAGATCAGTCAGCGGATCATGGTGCGCGAGGTGATTCAACTCGCGCGTGCGCTCGTCGACTTTGGCTTCGAGCTCGAGTTGCTGGGCGCGCACTTCGCTCTGCGCGAGCTGCAATTGCTCCGCCATCTGGTTGAATGCGCCCGCCAGATCATCCAGCTCCCGCACGCCGCCGCGCGGCACGCGCGTGCGCACGGCGCCTCCCGCGAACTTGCGCGTGGCCTCGGTCAGCCGGCGCACGGGGGCCGTTACGCTGGTCACCGTGGCGACGGCGATGACCAGCAGCAGGAGCAGTGTGGCCGTACTGGCCCACAGCAGATGTGCATCCGCCTTCTCGGAAGCCATGAGCGCCAGCCGGTCGGCGTCCGCCAATGCGCGCCTGGCCGGCTCGACGACACGCGTCAGAATCAGGCCTGACATTTGCGCGCCGTGCTCGCGAAACGCGGCGGAGCGATCATGAAACAGCGCAATAGCGTCGAACGACGAGCGCCGCGCGGCGGTCAGCGCGGCGAAGCGCTGACCGACGGCGTCGCGCCACGCATCGCCTTGCAACTTCGCCAGATCCGATCCGTTCCGTTGCAGAGCGGCGCGAAAGGCATTCTCGCTGGCGACGATTCCTTGCAGCGAATAGGGCGCCGAGATACTGGCGGCGGCGCTCACCTGCTCGCGCACGTCGCCCAGCAGCTCCACGAGCTCCATGAGGCGTTCACTCGCAAAGACGGCGCCGGCGAAGCGTGCGGCGCGCTCGTGCGGCTCGTTGAGCAGATTGTCCAACTCGTCGAAGCGCCGCCAGTAATCGCGCAGACGCGCTCGGCGCGTCGCATTCAGCGTCGACAACTCCTTGCCCAGCTCTTCGAGCTGCGCGAGCCCTCCGGCCAGCTCCGCCGGCGAGCTGGGCGCATCGGACGCGCCTGCCGTGGAAGCAAAGAGTTGCGTCGCCTCCTGCATTCGCCGCCCGGCCTCTAGAACCTGTTCGTGCGAAGCAGCATCCTGCGTCTGGTCCATGACGACTCGCTGGTAGCGAGACACTGCGGCCGCGAGGTCCTCGGTGGCGCGCACCATGGGTTCGTGCTGCAGAAGAAGCTGGCGTACGCGCTCACGGGCGTCGGCTGCGCTGCGCTGGGTGAGAGCATTAGCGAACAGGACGGCGACGCCCACAGCGACGAAGCCGATCGCCACACGCAGCGACATGCCGGGCCGATAGCGGCGCAGCATCCGACGCCGGCTCTCGGACGGCGCTTGCACGGAGGTCTTCACGGAATCCTTGTCGCCTCAACCGGGGACCCGCCGCGGTCCGACGCGACGCAATGTGCCACCCGTTATGCACGGCGTCTGTACGCAGGACGCCGGAGTGTGCGCTGGTTCTCGACCTCGAGTGGGGCGCCGCGGACGGCCCACGGCCTGCGCTCAACGCCCGGTCGGCTCGAGTGGCGGCGCGACCGGCTTCAAGCCGCTCTGCGATAGGCTGCGCAGAAAACCGGGAAGCGCCTGCAGGAGTTGCTCCGGCCGATTATGTCGATTACGCCCATCGTGCATGAGCACGATGTCGTGCGCGCTCGCCCTGGCGAGACGCCTGGCGATCCCGGACGCGCGGCCGAGCACGCCCCAGTCCACCGCACTGCGATTCCACATCACGATGCGCTGCCCCTCACGGCGCGCCTCGTCAGCCATGCACGCGCGCAGCCGCCCGTGCGGCGGACGAAAGAGCCCGACCGGGCGGCCAAGCACGTCGCTCAGCGCACGCGCGCCGTCACGCACTTCGTTGCGTGCATCGCTGCGGCGCATGAGCCAGGGATGGCGATGGCTGAAGGTGTGATTGCCGAGCACATGACCTTCCGATGCGATGCGTCGCACGAGCGCGGCTTGCGCCCGCACCTGTCGTCCGATTACGAAGAACGTGGCGCATGCCTGCGCTTTCGCCAACGCATCCAGAATGCGAGGCGTCCATTGCGGATCGGGTCCATCGTCGAAAGTGAGATAAATCGGCTCCATGCAGCGCACTCAATACTTGAGCTTGCCGACGTTCTGCGTCAGCGCCGTGCGCGTGAGCCAATAAAGCCGCGGCTCCGCTCGTTCGCGCGCACGGATGCGCGCCGCAGGCGCGAACACCCACATGAGCATGCGAAAGTGGCGCTCGAGCAGGCGAGCCTTCCAGGTGCGGGGCAGCGGCGTGCTCACGAAGCCTACGACTTCGCCGTGGGCGGGAATCCAGGTCACGCCCTGAAACACTCGCAAATCGCTCAGTGATGGATCGCGATTGGCGGCGTCTGCGAGAGCGCGCAACGATTCGCGCATCAGTTTGGCGAATCGGAACCCCACGCGCTGCATCGACCCTTCACCGAGCGCCGCAATGCTTGCATTGTTGAAATGCAGGCGGCCGATGGGATCGTTGTCGCGCAGCACGGTGCCATCCTCGAAGCGCATCTCCGGACCGCGATACCGGGTGCGTCCCAGGTAGAGCACCGGCCCGAGAGTGCGCAATCGATAACGGCGGTAATACCAAGCGTCGATGATTCCGAGGATTTTTCGCGCAAGCTTGTGCAGCAGTTTCATCTTTCTGTCTTGTTGCTCCGCCGACGTCAGTCCAGCATCAGTGAAGGTTGGGCGGCGGCCAGGTCGAGCGCAAGCGCTGCGATGCGCCTGGCGCCGTCCCGTCGCCCCAGCGACCAGGCGCGTTGCTGCACGCTCTGCAGCGCGCCGCGATCGGCGAGCAACGCGTCGATGCGCGCGCCCAGTTCGGCGTCGGCGACCAAGCCGCCGACCTCGTGGCGCTCGAGAAAGCGCACATTGAAGCCCTCCTGGCCGCCCAGCGAGCGGGTGGCGAGCAGCGGCCGCCCGCACGCCAGCGCCTCCGCGACGCTGATGCCGCCAGGCTTGCCGACTACGATATCGCACGCTCGCAAGTACAAGTCGACACGATCGGTCCACTCACACACGCGCAGTCGCTGCGGATGACTCACGGCAAGCTCCGCAAGCGCGGCTTTGGCGGACCAATTGCGTCCCGCCATCGCGACCACGTATGTTTCCGACGGCCTATCGAGCAGGATGCGCGCCGCCGCATCGACGCTCAAACCCAGACCGCCGCCCTGTACGAGCACGACGCCTCTTCCTTGCGGAAGCCCCAACTGCGCGCGCGCCTCGACCTGCGTGACAGGGTGTGCGAACTCGGGCATGAGCGGCGCGCCCGTATCGAGCTCCTGTGCATGCGGGAACATCGAGCGTACGCCGCCGGCGACCGAAGCATGGGCGATGCAATAGCAGTCCAGGCCGCGCTGTTTCCAGAAATCGTGCACGCCGAAATCGGTCATCACTCCGATGATCGGGGCCGGCGCGCGCCCCCGCAGGCGCAGGTATGAGGCCATGGCCGCCGGAATCATCTGCGTGCTGATGACCACATCGGGCCCAAACCGGCGGATCGCCGGCTCCAGACGACGAATGAGCCGCAGCCACGTCCACTTCATGAGCGCCAGGCGCGCACGCACGCCGGCGCCGGCGAGGCTGTCACGATCGTAAGGCAGGGCCGCGCACAACAACGACAGCAGCACACGGTCCGAAGCGTACCGCCCGCCGCGCGGCGCGTTGGCGACCGCCTGGGCCGCGATTGCGGAAATCAGCTCGAGAACTTCCAGCACCTCGGGAGGCGGCCCGGACTCGCTCTCCAGGATTTGGCGCCAAGTGTGCTCATCCAGGCGGTACAAACGCTCGTAAAGGCGCGAGTGATTCTGCACCAGGCTGAGATACGTCTGGTGGATGGCCGAGGCCGCATTGGGATTCATCAACGACCACAAGTCGAGCGTGCACACCTCGGCCGATCCACGCAGTGCAGCGCTGATCGCCTGCGTGGCGCGTACGTGCCCGAATCCCAGGCCGGAAGTCAGCAGCATCACGCGAGGCGCCGGCTCGCCGCGCCTTTGCGGCGGCCCAATCGACAGAAATTCGTCAACAGCACGGGTGTTTGTTTGTTCGAGGCGCATGCCGTCTTATCCAATGCTCGGGCGCGCCCGGGCGTTCGAGAGACCCGATCGCGGACAATGCTCGAGTCGACCTGCGGGTTCCTGTGTCTGCACCGCCGCCCGCCGCCTCTCGAACGTCAAGCGCCGGCAGACGGTCCGCGAACTTTCGCAGGCTGCGGCGCGTTGTCGCGCAGCAATCTTGCGATGCGCCGCCCCGGCGTTCGATCAGGAGAACTACAGTGCCGCTGCTGCATCCCCAAGGTCCGACCAGGGAAACGACTCTGGCGAATCGCAGGCGAGGGGCGCGCCCCGCCCTGCTTTCTTGCGCGCTGCTGGCGGCGTTCGCGGTCGCCGCCCAGGCGTGCGCCGTTGATCGGGCGCAATGCGAGGATCGCTACCGGCCGCAGACCGGACAAGCGGGCAAGGACGTGGTGTGGGTGCCCACCAGCGATGCGCTGGTAAATCGCATGCTGAAGATGGCCGCAGTTACGCCGCAAGATCTGGTCTACGACCTGGGCGCCGGCGACGGCAAGATCGCCATCGCGGCGGCCCGCGACTTCGGCGCACGCGCAGTGGGCGTCGAATACAACCCGGTGCTGGCTCGCCTCGGACAGTGCCTGGCCGAAGCGGACGGCGTAGCGGACCGGGTCCGCATCCAGCAAGGAGACATTTTCGAAACTGACTTCAGCGATGCGACGGTCGTAACGCTCTATCTACTGCCGAACCTGAACCTGCGGCTGCGCCCCACCCTGCTGCAGATGAAGCCGGGCACGCGCGTGGTTTCACATTCGTTTCTTATGGACGACTGGGAGCCGGACGAGCGCTCCATGACCGAAGATGGCAATGCGTATCTCTGGATCGTGCCGGCCAGCGTGGCGGGAGACTGGAGCTTCCGACCGCGCAACGGCGACGGGCGCATCTTCAGCGTGCGCCTGGAGCAGAAATTCCAGGAGATCAGCGGCGTCGCCGGCGAGCGCGGTCGCACGCTCACCGAAGCGCAGCTCGAAGGAGACCGCGTTCGGCTGGTCTTTGCGGAGAGCGGCTCGCCGACGCGAGTCGACGGACGCCTGACCGGCGAGCGGATCGAGGCTCGGGTGACCCGCGACGGTCAGACGCTGGATTATCTCGGCGAAAGAAGCGAACGCTGAGGTCGACGCCGGGGAGATGCACCGTTAACAGCGAATCGATCGCCGCACCGGCGCAGGCGGCGCCCAGGCCGGTGCTGTCCGTCTTCGATGCGACGATGATCACGGTCGGCATCGTGATCGGCGCCGGCATCTTCCAGACTCCTACGCTTGTGGCGGACATCGCCGGTTCGCCCGGCGCGATGCTGCTCGCCTGGATTCTGGGCGGCGCGCTATCGTTCATCGGCGCCCTGACCTACGCCGAGCTCGCCACCACCTACCCGAGTGCGGGAGGCGATTACACATTCCTCACGCGCGCTTTCGGTCGTCAGGTGAGCTTTCTGTTCGCCTGGGCGCGCAGCATGGTGATCATCACCGGGTCCATTGCGCTGCTGGGTTTCATCCTAGGCGACTACCTGACGCGCCTGTACAGCCTCGGAGAGTTTTCTTCGGCGATCTACGCGTCGATCGCCGTCGTGCTGCTGACGATCGTCAACCTCGCGGGACTGCGCAGCTCATCCAGACTGCAGAACATACTGACGCTGGTGGAGATCGGCGGCGTACTGTTCGTGGCGGCGGCGGGCTTGTTCCTCCTGGACGCCGCAGCAGCGCCGCTGCAAGTCGAGGAGACAACATCGAACGGCGCCGGGATGTTCGGCCTGGCGATGGTGTTCGTACTACTGACCTACGGCGGTTGGAACGAAGCCGCCTACGTTTCCGCCGAAGTGCGCGACGGACCACGCGCGATCCTGCGTACGCTGGTGATATCGATCACGGTCATCACGCTCGTGTATCTCGTATTCGTCGGCGGCGTCCTGCATGGGCTCGGCTTCGACGCCTTGCGGCGCAGCAGCGCCGTAGGCGTGGACGTCGTGGAGGGAGCGCTGGGCCCGCCAGGCGGGCGACTGATCGGCCTGCTGGTCGCAGCAGCGTCGCTGACGTCCATGAACTCGACCATGATCGTCGGCGCTCGCACCAATTACTCGCTTGCGCGCGATTGGCCGGCGTTCGGTTTCATGGGCGGCTGGCAGGGCGAGCGCAGCACGCCCGGCGTCGGCTTCCTGGTTCAGGCGGGGATTGCGCTTGCGTTGATCGGCTTCGGCGCGCTCGAGAAAGACGGCTTTTCCGCCATGGTGGAGTTCACCGCGCCAGTCTTCTGGTTCTTCTTCATGCTGAGCGGAGCGGCGCTGTTCGTCCTGAGGCGCAAGGATCCCGGCGCACGGCGCCCGTTCGAGGCGCCGCTCTACCCGGTGCTGCCAGCCGTATTCGTGGCGACCTGCGCGTATCTGTTCTATTCGAGCGTCATGCATGCACACTCACAGAACGCGGGCTTTGTCGCGCTCGGCGTGATGGCTAGCGGCGTGATCGTGCTTGCGGTGATGTCAATGAAGAAGAAGCGGATAGCGGATAGCGGATAGCGGATAGTTCGGAAGGTCAGCGGCGACCTCTTGACGCGCAGCCGTTGAGAGCAGCATCGGTCCTCTGAACTATCCGCTATCCGCTATCCGCTTCCTCAACCGCTATCCGCTTCCTCAACCGCCATCCGCTTCCTTTCCGCCCATGGCGGCATGATCCACAGGTAAATGCCGTTCTGACCGAACTTCGCATACTCGTCGGGCGGCCAGTCGCGCCCCATGTCGAAGTCGTGCGAAACGACGCGCGCTCCCGGACGCAGCTCCGCAAAAAGCTTGGGCTTGAGCCTGCGATTCAGCTCTGGCAGCAGGTACAGCAACACGACAGTCGCTTCGGTCACATCGGTCTCGAACATGTCGGCGACCTTGAACGTGACCAGCTCCTCGACGCCCGCTTCCTTGGCGTTCGCCTGCGCTTCGCGTATTCGCGCCGGATCGAGATCCACGCCCACTCCGCGCACGCCGTATTTCTTCGCTGCTGCAATCACCATTCGCCCGTCGCCGCAACCGAGGTCGTAAACCACGTCGAGCGCCTTTACGTCGGCCATCAGCAGCATACGGTCGACGACTTCGTGCGGCGTGGGCACGTACCAGACGTCCAGCTTGCGCGCGGGCCGCTCGGCCGCGGACGCGGGCGGCGCCATTGTGAGCAGGGCGAGCAGCGCCCCTGCCATCAATGCGAGCGGGGCGCGCATGACGCTAATGCCTGCGCAAGATCATCCGTACGCGCCTGGTGGCCAGCACGCCCAGGAACTGAGTGATCTTCGCGCCGGCCGCAAGCGCAGCAAGCTCTCGGTCGTAGAGCCTGGCGACTTCCTCGAGTGAAATGCGCGCTTCCTTCGCGAGCGATTCCGTGATCGTCTGGTCGCTTCGGGCGCCCGCAGACGCGGGTGAAGTCGATGCAGCCATCTGCAGTCCCCCGCTCACTTGTTTTTTTGTACGACGCGGTCCCATGACGCGCCGCGCTGAAGTGATCACGCGGCGAGCAATTCAACCGTGGCTCCATAATCCGCTGTGGATTGGCGAAGTCAAGTCCGTCTTATCCATAAGTTATGCACCGCTTCTGTGGATATCCGAGCGCGCACCACCCGGTCACGCGCGCGCCGGGAATTTCCCGCACCAGCGGCGCGCGGCGCGGTAGAATCGCGCCCCGACGGGCCTGTAGCACAACGGTTAGTGCAGGGGACTCATCGACGAAATGGTGCCTTCGGGGCGAAAGCTCCGAAGTGAACGGGATGAATTCAGGGAACCCTTCGGGTGCGAGCCCGGTGGCGATCCTGAGCCAAGCCGGCGATACATCGCCGGAAGGTGCAGAGACTACCTGAGAGCTGGATCCGACGATCCGAGCGCTCTTAATGACAGGCTCGAGCGTCCCGCACCCTCCCGCATCGCCTTCGGCGATGCGCGGGTGAAGAGATAGTCCACTGCGGGCGGAAACGCCCGGGCACAGTGAATCCCTTGGTTGCAGGTTCGAATCCTGCCAGGCCCACCATCCTCGTGCGCCGCAATCTCCCGACGAGCGCCGCCTTTTGCAGGCGCACCGGGGCTTGACGCCGGGACATCTCGAATCTCCTGCGCGGCGCCGCTTTCTTCCGACCGGGCAAAGCCCTTGGGGCGGAGTCCCTGCGCCGAGACGCCCGTTCCTGAACCTCGGGAGGCGCCAAGACGCCGAACGCCCGGTCGCTCCACTACGCCGAAAATCGACTGGCGTCTTCTTTGTGCAGAAATCCAAATGGCTTCAACGCCGGAAGATGACACTCCTCCAACCGGTGTTCAGCGCCCGCCGCCATCGCCCAGCTTCATGATTCCAGCACCCGGTAAGATGGATCGTCGCGATCGCGGCGACCTGCGCCCTGGAGCGCAGTCTCGGTGATCTCGCGCACCTCGTCGAAGTCGTGCACGTAGACGCGCCGATCGATCGCCCAACGCCGTGCGCGTCGGGACCAGCGATCGAGGTAGCGCCCCCATGCCGTGGTCTGCAGCAGCCGATCGCCGTCTTTGCGGCGTAGAGTGGTCATGACATAGCTCTCGCTCGCCGCCTTGTCGCCATCAAGCGTGATGAGCACGTTCGTGACCCGATGCGAATGCGCGAGCATCGTGCGATGCACCCCGCATATCCAGTCCACGAAGCCGCGGCCGCCGCCGCGGTAGATGACCCCGTAATCGGCCTCGCCGTCCTCGTGCCAGACTGAGTAGCCGAGCTCGGCGTCGATGCGGTCCATGGCCCTACAGTACCTGTAGATCACATCGCTGATGGCCATGCGATCGGCGATCTCCTGGAGCGCCGCGCCTTTGCTCTCGGTATTCACGTGCTCATCCTCTCGGTGTAGCGGCGGGCTCAGCCTGATGGGCGTCGTACCGTATCATGACGCCTAATCATCCACGATGCGCAGCTCCTCTCCAGCTTGCCATCCGTGTAGGCGCGCTTCTCGAAGGGCTGACGGTATCGAAGACCGCGACGGTCGGATGCTCAGCGGAGCTATAGATGCGTGCGCCGGGAAAGCCTCGGGCGCAGGTTTCGCGCCGCCAGCAGCGACGCCCCCATAAGCAAGAGCGACAGGTCGAAGCTGCCGCCGCCGCCGCGGCGTCCCTCTACTTCGACGTGATTGGCCGATTGGATGGCGACGGTGACTGTTGCGATGTTGGAGTCGAATGCGCCGTCGTTGGCCTTGAAGGTGAAGGTATCCGTTCCTGTTTCT
>JAVEVD010000014.1:0-65583 GCA_034005205.1 Steroidobacteraceae bacterium
TTCGATGAGGATTACGTGACCCGCGGCTTCTACTTCGGCAACGAACCGCCGATGTTCGAGAATCGCAGGTACGTGCAGCTCGGCGAGCCGCGCCAGTTCGGCGTGACCGCGCGCTGGGAGTTCTGATGGGCGCCGCGCCCATGCAATTGCGCTTCGCGGCGAGTGAATGGCGGCCTGGCTGCGACGCAGAGCGCAGGCAGGGCCGCCCATTCGCTCGCGTCAATCACACTCGGGAGTCATGACGTGCGTACTGCTGTGGAGATCAGTCTTTATCCGCTCGATGCGGATTTCATTCCGTCCATCAAGGCGTTCATCGATCGGCTGAACACGTATCCGGAGCTGGACGTGACCACCAATGCGATGAGCACCCAGATCGCCGGCGAGCATCGCCGCGTCTTCGAGATTCTCGCGCTGGAGACCGAGCGCAGCTTCGGCGAAGCGGGACGCAAGGTCTTCGTGATGAAGGTGCTGGGCGGAGGCGCGAGCGAATAGCCTGCCGTTCACGTCAAGGAAACGCCCGGACGCACGCCTTTCGGGCGCCTTGAGGCCGCGCAGCAGGGTGGGCCGCAACTTCCCTGAGGCATGAATCGCCGCCGAACGATCATCGTGAGGGTTGAAGTACTTGATGCGCGCAAGATCGTCCCGGCTGGAAGATCTTCGCCAGAAAGTCAGGAATGGAATTCATGAGCGCACTGACCGAGCAAATCCTGGCCACCACGCCCGCCGAGGCGATCGGCGCGGCGCTTGGCCTCGCCTACTTGTTGCTGGCGGTGCGTCGCAGCTTGCTGTGCTGGCTGTGCGCGTTCAGCAGCACGGCGATCTACCTGGTGATTTTCGCGAAAGCGGCGCTGTACATGCAGGCGCTGCTCCAGGTCTTCTATCTCGCCATGGCGGTCTACGGCTTCATCGAGTGGCGGGCCGGACGCACGAGCAGCGGCGAGCTGGCGATCCGCTCGTGGAGCTTCAACTGGCATGTGGGCGCCGCTCTGCTGATCGTCGCTGCGTCCGCCGGCAATGGTTGGCTGCTCGCGCAGTACACTGACGCCGCCGCGCCGTATCTGGATTCCCTGGTCACGTGGGGCAGCGTCGTCACCACATGGATGGTCGCGCGCCGCGTCATCGAAAACTGGTTGTATTGGATCGTCGTGGACGGGTTGGCGGCGTACCTGTATTTCTCGCAAGGGCTGCTGGTGACGGCGCTGCTGTTCGCGATCTACCTGGGCATCGTGGTGCGCGGCTATGTCGTGTGGCGCCGGCAGTGGTCTGTTCAGAAGCAGGACGCCGCCGCCGGGCTCAATCATGTCGCCGGCTGAGGCCGCCTGCGCGGCGCTCGGCGTCGGCGCCGCCGAGATCGTCAGCGTCGAGCCGGTCAAGCATGGGTTGACCAACGATAGTTGGCTGGTGCGTACGCGAACCGCGGCGGTCGTCGTGCGGATCAGTTCCGGCGATGAGGATGCGCTGCGGATCGACCGAGCGAGCGAAGCGACCATTCTGCGCGCAGTCGCCGCCGCGAACATCGGAGCGCCCGTGCTCGTCTGCGCGCCGCAACGGCGTTTGCTGGTCACCAGCTATCTCGGACCTCCTTGGTCGGCGCAGGATGCGGCGTTCGAGGAAAGCATTCGAAGACTCGCTGAGCTGCTGTATCGGCTGCATGCGCTGCAGCCGCCGCAGGGTGTGCGCATCGTCGATCTGGCCGAAACCGTCGAAGGCTACCGCCGCACGCTAGAGGAGCACGGGGCGGGCGGCGACCTCGTATCCGATTCGATGCGAGCCCGCGCGCAAGCTGCAGCCGCGAGGCTTCGTATCGAAGGTGAGCTGCGCCTGTGCCACAACGACGTGCACCATCTGAATCTCATCGAGAGTGACGGTCTGCGGCTCATCGATTGGGAATACGCCGGCTTAGGCGACCCTTCCTTCGATCTCGCCTCGGTATGCGTGTATCAGCAGCACGGGCATCGGCAGCGTGAGGCGCTGCTGTCTGCATATGTGGCGGCGGGCGGCTCGCCGGCAGGATCTCGGTTCGAAGCCGCGCTGTGGCTGTTCAAGTACGTGCGCGACCTCTGGACGGCCTGCCGCGAGGTCAGTAGGCGTTGATCCGACGGGGCGCCAGGCGCCCGCTCAGCCCTTCAGCTCAGTCTGCTTGGCGACCGCCTCGGCTGCGGCGCGGATCGCCGCAGGATCGCCGAGGAATTTGCGGG
Source organism: Steroidobacteraceae bacterium (assembly GCA_034005205.1). GTDB lineage: Bacteria > Pseudomonadota > Gammaproteobacteria > Steroidobacterales > Steroidobacteraceae > Steroidobacter. The sequence goes on from JAVEVD010000014.1 coordinate 2,199, forward strand.
GCGCCTTCGGCCTGAGATCCTCGCCCAGCTCGTACTGGATCGGCACGCCAGTCGGGATGTTGAGTTCGACGATGTCGGCGTCGGATATGCCGTCGAGCATCTTCACCAGCGCGCGCAGGCTGTTGCCGTGCGCGACGACGAGCACGTTGCGGCCGGCCGCGAGCTCCGGGGCGAGACGCTCGTTCCAGTAGGGCAGCACGCGCTCGAGCGTCAGCTTGAGGGATTCGGTCGAGGGCAGCTCTTCGGGTCGCAGCGAGGCGTAGCGGCGGTCGAATCGCGGATGACGCTCGTCGTCCAGCGACAGCGGCGGCGGCGGCGTGTCGTAGCTGCGGCGCCAGATTTTCACCTGCTCGGCGCCGTGCTTCTCCACGGTCTGCGCCTTGTTGAGACCCTGCAGCGCGCCGTAGTGACGTTCGTTGAGCCGCCAGCTGCGCTCCACGGGCAGCCACATCAGATCCATCTCGTCGAGCACGTACCACATCGTGCGGATGGCGCGCTTGAGCACCGACGTGAACACCACGTCGAACTGGAATCCCTGCTCCCTGAGCAGCCGCCCGGCGTCCTGCGCCTCCTTGCGGCCGAGCTCGCTCAGGTCGACGTCCACCCAGCCGGTGAACAGATTTTCGAGGTTCCAGGTGCTTTGTCCGTGACGCAGGAGAACGAGTTGGCCGGGCATGAGAGCGATTACTAGTGATCGTGACTGGGTGACTGGGAGCGAGACGCTTTATATCAGACCTCGAGGGAATGCTTAAGGCGGCGCGGGTCCTGGGAGTATGCGCGTTCCCGATGACTGGCGCATGCCCGGAAAGCCAGGAAGCGCGCTGAGGCCCGCAGGTGTAAGTTACTGATGAATGTGGAACGCGATGGTGCGCGATCAAGAGCAGTGTAACGGAAGTCACTGCTTGACCGCTGACCATCGCCATGTCACGCGGACGCGAGAGCGGGAGCTCTCGTTTCGCTGAACCGGGTCCAGAAGGACCAGGAGTCGACCGTATGAAGATTCCAGCAGCGGTAACCCACGCGCAGGGCGAGCGCTTCGTCATCGAGGAAGTCACCCTCTCGCCGCCCAGGCCGAATGAAGTATTGGTCAAGGTCGTCGCCACGGGCGTTTGCCATACCGACGCGGTGGCGCGCGACCTCGGCATTTCGCCGTATCCCATCGTGCTCGGACATGAGGGCTCGGGCGTCGTCGAAGAAGTAGGTGAGGGCGTCACGAGTCTGGCGGCGGGCGACCACGTAGTGATGTCCTTCGCCCATTGCGGGCGGTGTGAAAACTGCTTGACCGGTCGCCCGACGGTGTGCTCACGCTTCAATGAGCTCAATTTCGACGGGCGGATGGAAGACGGCGGCTTTCGCCTGCATCAGGATGGCGCTGAGATCGCCACCTTTTTCGGTCAGTCTTCATTCGGCGCTTATGCGGTGGCCCATGAGCGCAACGTGGTGAAGGTCGACAAGGAGGTGGACCTGGCGCTGCTTGGGCCGTTGGGCTGCGGGATCCAGACTGGCGCCGGTACGGTGCTCAATCGCCTGAAGCCGGAGTTCGGCGCCTCCATTGCGATCTATGGCTGCGGGGCCGTCGGTCTGAGCGCAGTCATGGCGGCGAAGATCATCGGCTGCCGGCAGATCTTCGCCATCGATGTGCACGATAGCCGCTTGGAATTGGCTCGTAAGCTGGGCGCCACACATGGCCTCAACGGCAAGCAGGTGGACGTGGTGAAGGAGATCAAGAATTCATCCGGCGGCGGCGTCCACTACGCTGTGGAAAGCACCGGGGCGCCGCCAGTGGTGCGCCAGTGCCTGCATGCCCTGCGCCCGTTGGGGCAGGCGGCCATCGTCGGTGTGACGCCCGAGATGAACATCGATGTGCACAACGATCTGATGGCCGAAGGCAAGAGCATGATCGGCGTAATCGAAGGCGACTCAGTGCCGCGGGTATTCATTCCCAAGCTGGTCGAATACTACAAGGCTGGCGAATTCCCATTCGACAAGATCGTGAAGTTCTATGATTTCGAGCAGATAAACCAGGCGTTCGAGGATTCCGCCAGCGGCGCGGCGGTCAAGCCGATCCTCAAGCTTGTCTGACGTCGACCCCGGGCTGTCGCCTGCGTGGGGGCAGAACTGGTTCTACAGAACCAAAGTTCTACTTTCTTCGAAAGCTCGATCATCAGAGAGATGAAATGTCATTTCCCTTGAGCATCAAGAGCAGCCAGACGGCTGCTCACCATGGGCGTGCTCAAGGGCATGGCGTTGAGCGGGTTCGCCAGCCTGGCGCAGGGCCAGTCAGCGCTCGCGCTTGCCGACGCCGCTGCCGCATCGTCCGCCGCCGGCAAGCCGTTGCTGGCGCTGGTTGACGACAGTGCTGCTGGGTTGGTGTTCCTGCATGGCGCCAGGGCCGTTGGGCCGCGGCTGCACGCGCAGAGAGTCGGCCGTGATCTGGACTTCATGCTCGGTTTCGCACGCCAGCTGTGCAGCGGTCAGCCGATGCGAGTAAATCGGTCTACTGGACGATGCGTCGGCGAGCCTCCTGGTGCATCTGGCGCGCAATGCAGGTGCGCGTATGCAGTGGCTTGGACAACATACCGCGCAGGCTGGCCATACCCGTCATTATCTGCTCAGCGCCGATATGGCCGAAGGTTGCGCGGGTGGCGACGCTATTTCTTCTCCGCCATTCTCCTCACCGACTGCAACGCCACGGACAGCGTCGCGAAGTCCACCTCCGGCAGGGCCCGCATATCGTTGATCGTCTGGCGCACGTGCTCGACGCCGCGCTGGTTGGAGCGCGTCCATGCGGCCACGGCTTGTTCGGGATCACGGCGCCGCGCGCCGGCGAGCGCCTGCAGGCACAGCGTGCGCTGCAGGTTGTAGATGTTGTCGCGCAGCGTCGTACGGGCGACGGCCTGCCAGTGGCCTTCCACTTCCAGCGCTTCGATCCGCTCGCGCAGCCAGTCGAGCGACAGCGCAGCGCCCACGCCGAAGTAAACGGCGGCGGCGCGCTCCATGGGCATTCGCAGCTGCGCGGAGATCTCCACCAGGTCCGGTCCGGCGCGCAGCGCGTTGAGGCTCGCCATGCGTCGGCTCAGGCTTTCCGGCGCGTTGGCCGCGCGATACTCGTTGCGCAGCTGCTCGAAGAGCTGCAGATCCGCTCCCTGCAGCGCGCGCGGCAGCAGTTCGTTGAGCTTGTCGAGGCCGTCGCGCAGACGCGAGACCTGTTGCTCGATGTGCAGGCGCGCGCCGTGGTTGTGGATCAGCCAGTACGTGCAGAAGCGCACCAGACGCGTGGTCTGGAACATCATGTCGTACTGGATCGCGGCGGCGATCTTGTTGTCGAGCGCCTCGATCTGGCTCCAGGTCGTTCGCATGTCGAACGCTTCGCGGGCGATCGCGTAGGCGCGCACCACGGTCGCCTCGCTGGCGCCGGTGTCCTCCTGCACGCGCCGGGCGAACGTCGGGCCCATGCGGTTGATGGTGCTGTTCGTGGTCGCCGTGGCGATGATCTCGCGCCGCAAGCGGTGCTGGCGCAGCCAGCGCCCGAAACGCCGCTGGATCAGATGCGGGAAGTAGCGTTCGATCTCGTGCCCGAGATACGGATCCTCGGGGACGTCGGAGTCGATGAGGCGCGGATACAGGGCCATCTTCGAGTACGCGAGCAGGATGGCGAGCTCTGGCCGCGTGAGGCCGCGGCCCGCCCTGCGGCGTTCGGCGATTTCCTCGATCGAGGGCAGGAACTCGAGCTCGCGGTCGAGCAGACCGGCGATCTCCAGCGAGCGAATGGTGTGTGCATGCTCCATCACGTCCTTGGCGGAGCGCGCTTCGAGCACTGACAACGCCTGGCTCTGCATGTAGTTGTCGCGCAGCACCAGCGCGGCGACGTCCTCCGTCATGTTCGCCAGCAGTCGGTTGCGCGCGGCGCGCTTCGGGCGGACGGAGGGCGGCAGATTGTCCAACAGGATCTTGATGTTCACCTCGTGGTCCGAGCAGTCGACGCCGCCGGAGTTGTCCACGAAATCGGTGTTGATGCGGCCGCCGTTCAGTGCGTACTCGATGCGTCCGCGCTGGGACATGCCGAGATTGCCGCCTTCGCCGACGATCTTGCAGCGCAAGTCCGCGCCGTTGACGCGCAGCGCGTCGTTCGCGCGGTCGCCGATGTCGGCGTGCGTTTCATCGCTCGCCTTGACGTACGTGCCGATTCCACCGTTCCACAGCAGGTCCACGGGCATGCACAGAATGGCGCGGATGACTTCGGGCGGGGTCAGCGAATCGCGCTTTACACCCAGCATCGCTTGCGCCTGCGGCGAAAGACGAATCGACTTCACGCCGCGGGAGAACACGCCGCCGCCCTTGGAGATCAGCTTCTTGTCGTAATCCTCCCAGGTGGAGCGCGGCAGGCGGAACAACCGTTGCCGCTCGCGGAAGCTCTTGGCGGGGTGCGGATCGGGATCGAGGAAGATGTGCTGATGGTTGAAGGCGGCCAGCAGGCGGATGTGCGGCGAGCGCAGCATGCCGTTGCCGAACACGTCGCCCGACATGTCGCCGATGCCGACCGCCGTGAAATCCTGTGATTGCGTGTCGACGCCGATCTCGCGGAAATGTCGCCGCACGCATTCCCATGCGCCGCGCGCGGTGATGCCCATCTCCTTGTGGTCGTAGCCGGCGGAGCCGCCCGAGGCGAATGCATCGCCCAGCCAGAAGTCGTACTCGGCGGCGATCTCGTTGGCGACGTCGGAGAAGGTGGCGGTGCCTTTATCGGCCGCGACCACCAGATACGGATCATCCCCGTCCCGGCGCACCACCCGCGGCGGCGGCTCGACGCGCTCATCGACGATGTTGTCCGTCACGTCGAGCAGCGCGCGGATGAACGTGCGATAGCATTCGAGGCCTTCGCGCTGCATTTCCTCGCGGCTGGCGCCCTGCGCAAGCCGCTTCGCCACGAATCCGCCCTTGGCGCCGACCGGCACGATGAGCGTGTTCTTCACGTTCTGCGCCTTCATCAGCCCGAGCACTTCGGTGCGGAAGTCTTCGCGGCGATCCGACCAGCGCAACCCGCCGCGGGCGACTGCGCCCATGCGCAGGTGTACACCCTCGACGCGCGGCGAATACACGAAGATCTCGAACGCCGGCCGCGGCTGCGGCAATTCAGCGATGCTGCGCGAGTCGAGCTTGAAGCAGATCCAATGCTTAGGTTCGCCTTGCGCGTCTTGCTGGAAGTAGTTGGTGCGCAGCGTCGCCTGAATGGCGCCGGCGAAGCGCCGCAGGATGCGGTCCTCGTCCAGGCTCTTGACGCGCTCAAGCAGGCGGGCGAGTTCTTTCTCGCGCCGCGCGAGTTCCCGCCGGCGCGTGTGTGCGGAAATATCGGGATCGAAGCGCGTTTCGAACAGGCGCCACAGGGCGAACGCGATCGGCGTGTTGGCTGCGAGCACCTGCTCCATGTACGTCTGGCTGAAGGTGACGCTCGTTTGAAGTATGAACCGGCAGTAGGCGCGCAGCAGCGCGGCCTGACGCCACTTCATGCCGGCGGTCACCACCAGGCGATTGAAACCGTCGTTTTCCGCAACGCCGTTCCATACGGCCCGGAAAGCCTCCGTGAATCGCTCGCCGAGCGCTTCGACGTCGAGGCGCGAGGATTCCCTGAGCTGCATCTCGAAGTCCTGCAGCCAGATCTCACGCCCGCCCGGCGCCTGGACGTCATATGGCCGTTCGGTGAGCACCAGAAACCCCATGCTCTCCAGCACCGGCAACGCCTTCGAGAGCTCGATCGACGAGCCGGCGCGCGACAGCCGCAGGTGCAGCACGCCGGGTTGCTCTCCCGGCGCCAGGCGCATGGCGATGCGCTGTGGATCGGCGAGCACTTCGTCGAACTGGCGGACATCGGCGAGCGCGGTCTGCGTGTCCGTGTCTTCCTGGTAAGCGGCCGAGAAGGCGTTCGCGTAGCGCTCGGCGGCCCGGCGTCCTTCGACTTCTCCACGCTCCTCGATCAGGGCGTCGCGCAGGCGATCGCTCCAGGTGCGCACCGCTTGCGCCACCAGAGCTTCCAGGGCGTCCGCGTCGATTCTCGAACTCTGGTCCTGCGGGACGCGAATGATCATGTGCACGCGCGCCAGCGCCGACTCCGAGAGCTGCACCTGAGAATCGAGAGCGGTCGCCTGCAGTTGTCTGCGGATCAGATCTTCGATCTTGCGCCGCACCTGGGTGTTGTACCGGTCGCGCGGCACATAGATCAGCGCCGAGTAGAAGCGCCCGAACTCGTCGCGCCGCAGAAAGACGCGCACGCGCTGACGCTCGTACAGATTGACCACGCCGCGCACGATGCGGATCAGATCGCTCACGCGCGCCTGGAAGAGCTCATCGCGCGGGTAGGTCTCGATTACGTGCACCGCGGCTTTGGCGTCGTGGCTGGCGGGATCCAGGCCGAAATGAGCGATGACGCGGTCGATCTTGTGCGCAAGCAGCGGGATTTCGCGCGGACTGCGGTTGTACACCGTCGAAGTGAACAGGCCGAGGAAGCGCCGTTCGCCGCTCACGCGCCCCGAAGCGTCGAACGTCTTCACTCCTATGTAATCGAGATACGCGGCGCGATGCACGGTCGCTATCGAGTTTGCTTTGGTGATGATCAGCAGCTCGACCGCGCGCGCTCGCTCGCGCAGCTCGCCCTTGAGGCGCGATGGCTCGATGCGCACGCCGGGCCGCTGGCGCAGGATGCCGAGCCCGGTCTGCGGTATGGCTTCGACCGTGTCTTCGCTGCGACCGCGCTTGAGGCGGTATTCGCGATAGCCGAGGAAGGTGAAATGGTCGTCCGCCATCCATTCGAGCAGCGCGCGCGTCTCGCGCACCTCGTGCGGGCTCACCGGCGGCGGGTTCGCTTCCAGCTCCTGGCCGATGCTCAGCGCCTTCTCGCGCATCGCCTGCCAGTCCTGCACGGCCAACCGCACGTCGCCGAGCGTCTGCAGGATTCTGCGCTCCAGGTCGCGCAGCCGCGCCTCGTCGGCGATCCGATCTACGTGCACGTGCTGCCACGATTCGCGCGTCCAATCGCCAGCGGCGCCTTCCATGTTCGCGAGCTCGGTCAGTCGCCCGGCGCGATTGCGCCGGACGGCGAGCACCGGGTGAACCATCATGTGAATGGTCAGTCCGGCCTTCGCCAGCACCATGGCGAGCGAGTCGACCAGGAAGGGCATGTCTTCGGTGACGACTTCGACGATGGTGTGCGCACAGCTCCAGCCTTGCGCCGACGGCTCAGCGTTGTAGACGCGCACTAGCGGCCGGCGTGCACGGCGCAGCGTTGCGAAGCGCAGGTGCGCAAGAGCGGCGGCCGCAAGGTCCTCTATCGGGTATTCGGCAAGGTCCTCCTCGGCGACGCCGCGGTAGTACTGGCGGACGAAGGCGTCCGGCCTGAGCGGGTCGCCGTGCTTACGCAGCGTTCGGGCGCTGGCCGCAATCTGTTCGATGATTTTCTGGCGGACGGCCGGAATGGCGATGGGCATGATGAGAAAGATTTAGCGATTGGTGATTAGCGACCGGCGGCCGACTGCTGGAAAGAAGTGGACAGCGGATCGTTCGAAAAAGGCGCGCTGCGGCGTTTTCGTCCCTCGTGCTCGCAGGATCCGTTGCGGGAGCTACTGAACGAGCGGCATGGAAGCGCTCTTTGCGAAGCTGCGGTTCTCATGGGATAGCAGTTGTCCGGCGTTTACTGATTATAGCCTCGGGAATTGACCGGCGGCCGCTTGCGCGTCCGCTTTCGCGCGCGCTGTGAGGCGGGAATGGGCACGGCCGTCGCAGGAAACCACGATTCAGCATGGTCGATCGCACGGGCGCGCTCAGTGAGTCGCGCGATCAGACGGTCGAGCGTGCGACGCTCATCCGGGTTCAATGCGTCCAGCAGCTGTCGTTCGTAATGCAATGCGAGCGGTGCGACACGTTTGTATACAGCTTGGCCTGCTTGCGACAGCCGCAGGATGGAGCGTCGTTTGTCGACATCATCGTGGTTGCGCGTGAGCCGCTTGCGTGCGAGCAGACTGCTTACCGCACGGCTCACCGCGACTTTGTCCATGGCCGTGCGCTCGGCGACTTCCACAGCCGACAAATCCGGATAGCGCGCCAGCACCGCCATGACGCGCCACTCGGGAATGGATAACCCGAACTCCCTTTCGTACGCATGCGCGATGCTCACGCTGACGATATTGCTGAGCACCGACAAGCGGTACGGGATGAAACGATCGAGATGCAGCTGGTCTGACGATGCGTGGGGCGATGACTTGCGTCGGGTGGGCATGTGCGTGAGTCTCGAAGGAGGTGAGGATGGGAGGGAGAACGGGAGGATGGGAGGGAGGACGGGAGGAGGGGAGGATCGCGCTGTGACCTCCGCATGCCGTCCCATTTCTTCGTTCTCGCGCCCCCGTTCGGGCGCTGCAGTGCAACTGACCGCGGCCGCAGGAGCGACTGCAGCGTTTCTATGCCGCGCTGCGGCTTGACTCGAGGCCGTCATATAGTTGCAATTGTAACCATTGCGCGGCATGCGGCGCGCCCATTGGCTTCCCGAGGTCCAGCATGTCCGAGATTTCCCCCCACAATCCCCTGGGGACCGACGGTTTCGAGTTCGTCGAGTACACCGCCCCCGATCCGCAGCTGCTGCGCACGCTGTTCGAGCGGCTCGGTTTTCCGGCGGTTGCACGGCACCGGAGCAAGAACGTCACGCTGCATCGCCAGGGCGACATCAACTTCATCATCAACGCCGAGCCGGAGAGCTTCGCGCAGAAATTCGCACGCGAGCACGGCCCGTCGGCCTGTGCGATGGCGTTTCGCGTAAAGGATGCGGCCTATGCGTACCGACGCTGCATGGAGTTGGGCGCCAAGCCGGTCGAAGCGTCCGTCGGACCGATGGAGCTGCGCATTCCGGCCATCGAGGGCATCGGCGGCAGCCTCATCTATCTGGTCGACCGCTACGGCGAGCGCACGATCTACGATGTGGATTTCATACCGCTGAGCGCTGGTGTCTCGACGCAGAGCGCAGGTCTGTCGTACATCGATCACCTTACGCACAACGTCGCGCGCGGCGCCATGGACAAGTGGGCGGGCTTCTACGAGAAGCTGTTCAACTTCCGCGAGATTCGCCATTTCGACATCGAAGGCAAGAAGACCGGGCTGTTCAGTCGCGCCATGACCAGTCCCTGCGGCAAGATCCGCATTCCCATCAACGAGTCACAGGACGACAAGTCGCAAATCGAGGAGTACCTGCGCGAGTACCGCGGCGAAGGCATTCAGCACATCGCGCTCGGGACGGATGACATCTTTCGCGCCGTCGATGTGCTGCGCCGCCAGGGCGTGCAGTTCCAGGACACGCCGGACGCCTACTACGAAGGCGTCGACGCGCGCGTGAGCGGCCACGACGAGAACGTAGAGGAACTGCGCAAGCGCCGCATTCTCATCGACGGGGCGCCGGACAAGGGCGAGGGCCTGCTGCTGCAGATCTTCACGCAAAACGTGATCGGGCCGATTTTCTTCGAAATCATCCAGCGCAAGGGCAATGAGGGCTTCGGCGAAGGCAACTTCAAGGCGTTGTTCGAATCGATCGAGCTCGATCAGATGCGCAGGGGAGTCATTTGACTCATCCTATGAAACGCTACATCTCCGTCCCGCACGTCCAGGGAACCGCGTCCCGACAGGCGCACGCCGACCTGCCCGCGGGCGCTTACGAGCGAGAGATCAGCAAGGAGGGCTTTTTCGGGCCGGCGTCCTTCCTTTATCACAAGCGGCCGCCGACGGGGTGGAGCGACTTCGAGGGGCCGCTGCGGCCGCGCGCCTTCGACCTGAACCGGCTGCCGCGCGATCACCATTCGCCCTGGGCCGCCGCCGAGGTGCTGTGCAACGCCCACGTGCGCGTGCGTTTCTGGAGCGCACGGGCCGCTATGGATCATCTGGTGCGCAATGCAGACGGCGACGACCTGATGTTCGTGCACCGCGGCGCGGGTGAGTTTTTCTGCGACTACGGACGCCTGACGCTCGCCGCCGGCGACTACGTGGTCATTCCGCGCGGCACGATGTGGCGCATCGAGCCCGCCGCGCCGATCGAAGCGCTGCTGATCGAGGCGGTGAACTCGACTTACACGCTGCCCGACAAGGGCCTGCTGGGCAATCACGCCCTGTTCGATCCAGCCATGCTCGACATCCCGCAGCTCGATGCGGCGTTCGTCGCTCAGCAGGGCGAGGAGCGTTCCTGGCGCGTGCAGGTGAAGCGGCGCAATGCGATCTCCACCATCACGTATCCATTCAATCCGCTGGACGCTGTGGGCTGGCACGGCGATCTGAGCGTGGTGCGCATCAACGTCAAGGACATTCGCCCGATCGTCAGTCATCGCTACCACCTGCCGCCTTCGGCGCACACGACGTTCGTCGGCGAGCGGTTCGTGGTCTGCACGTTCGCGCCGCGACCGTTCGAGAGCGATCCCGGCGCATTGAAGGTGCCGTTCTTTCACAACAACGACGACTACGACGAAGTCATCTTCTACCACGCCGGGGATTTCTTCTCGCGCGACGACATCCATCCCGGGATGATGACGCTGCACCCTTGCGGCTTCACCCACGGGCCGCATCCCAAAGCGCTCAAGAACATGCTGGTGCAATCCAAACCCGCGACCGACGAATACGCGGTGATGATCGATGCTCGCGATGCGCTCGAAGTCAGCGAGCAGGCGCGGGCGGTCGAATGGGCGGGCTACGTGGATAGCTGGAAGGAGAAATGAAGCTTGCGACCCTGCACGATCCGACGAATCCTCGCGACGGAAGGCTGGTCGTCGTTTCACGCGACCTGAGGCGCGCTGTAGCGGTTCCGCACATTGCAGCGACGCTGCAAGCGGCGCTGGACGATTGGTCGGGCGTCTGTGAACGGTTGCGTGAGGCGTCTGCGGCGCTCGATGTGGGCGCAGCGCGCGACGCCTTCGCGTTCGACCAGAAGCTCGCGCGCTCACCGCTCCCGCGCGCCTTTCACTGGGTCGATGGTTCCGCCTACGTCAATCACGTGGAGCTGGTGCGCAAGGCGCGCGGCGCGGAAATGCCGGCGAGCTTCTGGACGGACCCGCTCGTGTACCAGGGCGGTTCCGACGATTTCCTGGCGCCGTACGAAGACGCTCCCTTCGCGAGCGAGGAATTCGGGATCGACCTGGAAGGGGAGGTCGCCGTGATCACCGACGACGTTCCCATGGGTACGCCGCACGAGCAAGCCCGCGAGCACATCAAGTTGCTGATGCTGGTAAACGACTGGTCGCTGCGCAATCTGATTCCGGATGAGCTCGCCAAGGGCTTTGGCTTCTACCAGTCCAAGCCTGCGACGGCGTTTTCTCCCGTGGCGGCGACGCCCGATGAGCTGGGGTCCGCGTGGCGCAACTGCGTCGTGCACCTGCCGCTCACCGTGCAGATCAACGGCGAGCTTTTCGGGCGTCCGCAAGCGGGTGTGGACATGACGTTCGATTTCGCCCGGCTGATCGAGCATATCGTCAAGACACGCAATGCGCGCGCCGGGACGATCATCGGCTCGGGAACCGTGTCGAACTACGATCGCTCGCGCGGCTCAGCGTGCATCGCCGAGCGGCGCATGCTCGAGCAGATCGAGCACGGCCAGCCGCGCACGCCGTTCCTCAAGTTCGGCGATCGCGTGCGGATCGAGATGTTCGACGAGGCGGGACGGAGCGTGTTCGGGGCGATGGAGCAGACGGTGGTTAGAAGCGGATAGCGGATAGCGGATAGCGGATAGTTCAGAGGGGCCTCTTGCCATCTGGATGCGTCATTCCGCTAGACTGCGTTACAAGCCCGCAGCAATGCCAATACGCTCTGACTGTCCGCTATCCGCTATCCGCTATCCGCTATCCGCTTCAAGACCGCCCCCTCCAGCCCGCGCATCTGCTCCAATATCCACCGTTGGCGCGCGCGCACGTACGCCGAGGGTCGGTCGGCGCGCATGCGTTTCGGACTTGGCAGGACGGCTGCGAGCAGCGCGGCTTCGTGCGCCGTCAGGTGGGCGGCCGGTTTGCCGAAGTACGCTTCTGCCGCTGCGTCCACGCCGAACACGCCGTGTCCGAACTCAGCGACATTCAAATACACCTCGAGGATGCGTCGCTTCGGCCAGGCCGTTTCGATGAGCACGGTGAAGTACGCTTCGAGGCCTTTGCGCGCCCAGCTCTGGGCGGGCCAGAGAAACAGGTTCTTGGCGAGTTGCTGCGAGATGGTGCTCGCGCCGCGCAGGCGCCGACCGCTGTTGCGTTCGGCGAGCGCCTGGTTGATCGACTTCAGGTCGAAGCCGTGATGCTGCAGAAATCTCTGATCCTCGGCGGCGATCACTGCGAGCTTGGCGTGCGCGGATATGTTTTCCCAGGAGGCCCAGCGATGGCGCAACAGAAGGCGTTCGCCGCGTTGATGAGCCGCGGCGCGTTCGCGCAGCATGAAGGCGCTGGTCGGCGGGTCGATCCAGCGCAGCGCCAGCACGACGCAGCCCGTAGCGACCAGCCAGCCGACGATCAGCCAGGCTAAGAAAGCTCGGATCAGCCTACTACCCTGACGGTTCAGGCCAAGGAAACGCCTGACATGCACGGTGTTTCGAGCGCCTGGCGATCACATACGCGAGGTGAATCAGAGTTTCCCCAAAGGAAACTCCGATCAACCTGCCGCCCTGACGGTTCAGGCCAAGGAAACGCCTGACATGCACGGTGTTTCGAGCGCCTGGCGATCACATACGCGAGGTGAATCAGAGTTTCCCCAAAGGAAACTCCGATCAACCTGCCGCCCTGACGGTTCAGGCCAAGGAAACGCCTGACATGCACAATGCTTCGAGCGACCGGCGATTACACACCACGAAACAAATCAGATGGCGAGCGCAGCAAACCGCGACTATTCGGCTGGCGCGCCCTCGCTGATGCGACGCACGGACTCGATCGTCACGGTCTCCACCGGCACGTCCTGATACATGCCCTTCGAGCCGGTGCGCACCGCCGCGATCGCATCGACGACATCCATGCCGGACGCGACGCGCCCGAACACTGCGTAGCCGAAATTGCCCGGCCGGTGATCGAGGAAGTCGTTGTCGACAAGGTTGATGAAGAACTGCGACGTGGCGCTGTTCACGTCATTGGTGCGCGCCATGGCGAGCGTGCCGCGCTTGTTCTTCAGACCGTTGGTCGCTTCGTTCTCGATCGGCGGATGCGTGCGCTTGTTCTTCAGATCCGCGGTCAGCCCGCCGCCCTGGATCATGAAGCCGGCGATCACGCGGTGGAAGATCGTGGCGTCGAAGAAGCCTTCGTCCGCATAGCGCAGAAAGTTCTCGACGGAAATGGGCGCCTCCTTCTCGAAAAGCTGAACGGTGAAGACGCCTTTGGAGGTTTTGAACTCGAGCATACAAATCCTTAGAAGCGGACAGCGGATAGTGGATAGGGGATCGTTCAGAGAAGCGGAGGGACGATTGTTCGGTAGCGCGATGATAGGGGGATACGGTAGTCCAGGGATGCAGGTGGACCTTGAAGCCCGTGCGGTGCTTTCTCTGACTATCTGTTATCTGCTTCTCCCTTCCGTCACCCGCTCGTGGCCCGCCAGATCGGCGTGCGAGCGTACGTGAGTGAAGCCGCGCCCTACAAGTCGGTCGCGAACCGCCGGCGCCTGCTTCCAGCCATGCTCCAGGACCAGCCACCCGTCCGGGTTCAGATAGTCCGGCGCCTGAGCGATGATCGAGTCCAGCGCTTCCAGGCCGGTGCGCCCCGCGATCAGAGCCGCATGCGGCTCATGGCGGCGCACCTCCTGCTGCAGGTCCGGATCGTCGGCCGCGATGTAGGGAGGATTCGAGACGACCACGTCGAAGCGCCGCCCGGCGAGCGGCTCGAACCACGATCCATGCAAAAGCGTCACGTTGGCCGCCTGCAGTCGGGCGACGTTGCGCATGGCTACGTGCAACGCGTCCTTCGAGCTCTCCACGGCGGCGATGCACGCGAGGGGCCGCTCGGCGGCGATCGCCAGAGCGATGGCGCCGCTGCCTGCGCCCAGGTCGGCGATCGACGCAGCCGAATCGGCTTCGACGTGCGTCAGAACGCGCTCGACCGCCAGCTCCGTCTCCGGACGCGGGATCAGCACCGCTGGACTGACTTCCAGCAGCAGCGACCAGAACGCCTGGCTCCCCCGTATGTATGCAATCGGCTCGCCCTGCATGCGGCGCTTGACGAGCTGCTGGAAAAACCAGCCGGCCTTTGCTGGCAGCTCACGCTCGGGGCGCGCGTGGAAATCGGCGCGCGTGAGTCCGGTGACGTGTTCCAGCAGAAGCTCCGCATCGAGCCGCGCCGAGCTCGAGCTGCGCGCGAGCATCGTGGTCGCGGTATGCAGGGCGTCGGAAACGGTCTGCGAGGAATTCACGGTCGGCATGAAACGGCTGCACTCAAGTAGAATCGAGCCACATTGTCGCGCAGATGGCTGCGGAAGCGGCGCCCTGTGCGCCCATCACATATCCCACATTCGGCGATTTTTTCCATGCAGGTCTATCAAAACGTTCTCGAGATGATCGGCGGCACTCCGATGCTGCAGCTCCATCGTATGGACGCCGGTCCCTGCGAGCTGTTCCTGAAGCTCGAAAGTTTGAACCCGGGCGGTTCAATCAAGGATCGCATCGGCCTGTCCATGATCCAGGAGGCCGAACGTCGCGGGGAGCTGAAGCCCGGCGGGCTCATCGTCGAGGCGACGGCTGGCAATACGGGCCTGGGACTTGCGCTGGTGGCGCAGCAGAAAGGCTATCGCCTGGTGCTGGTCATGCCGGACAAGATGAGCCAGGAGAAGATCTTCAATCTGCGCGCGCTCGGGGCGGAAGTCGTGCTGACGCGCTCGGACGTCGCCAAAGGCCATCCGGAGTACTACCAGGACCTCGGCGCTACGCTCGCCGCAGAGATGGGCGGCTATTTCATCAACCAGTTCGCCAACCCAGACAACCCCAAAGCTCACGAGCTCACCACCGGGCCCGAGATCTGGCGGCAGATGGACGGCAGGCTGGACGCGGTCGTCGTCGGCGTAGGCTCGAGCGGCACGATCGCCGGCCTCACCGCATTCTTCAAGAAAGAGGCGCCGCACGTCGAAATGATTCTCGCCGATCCGCAAGGATCCATTCTCGCCGAGTACATCGCCACCGGCGCCGTCACCCAGAAGGGGTCGTGGCTGGTCGAGGGCATCGGCGAGGATTTCGTTCCGTCGATTTGCGATTTCTCGCTGACGCGACAGGCTTACAGCATCCCCGACGCGGAGTCGTTCGCCACCGCGCGCGAGCTGCTGCAGCGTGAAGGCGTGCTGGCCGGCTCCTCGACGGGCACGCTTCTCGCGGCCGCGCTGCGCTATTGCCGCGCGCAGCAAGCTCCGCGGCGCGTCGTGACCCTCGCCGCCGACACCGGGGCCCGTTATCTCTCCAAGCTGTACAACGACTTCTGGATGGAGGACCAGGGTTTCATCGAGCGCGAGCGCTACGGCGACCTGCGCGACCTGATCGGCCGTCCGCATGGACAGCGCGCGACCATCACCGTCGGGCCGAACGATGTGCTCACCACGGCGCACAACCGCCTGCGCAACGCCGGGTTCTCGCAGTTGCCGGTGATGCAGGACGACGTTCTGATCGGCGTGGTCACCGAGGACGACATTCTGCGTTTCGCGTTCGGCCGGCCGGAGCGCTTCAACGAGCCGGTGCGCAACGCCATGACCACCGCTTTCCTGCGCGTGGACAAGAGTCTGTCGGTGAACAATCTGGTGGCGATGCTCGAGGTGCGCTCGTCCGCCGCCGTCATGGACGGCGAGAAGTTCCTCGGACTGATCACTCGTTCGGATGTCTTGAATTACTTGAGGCGGCAGTTGGGCAAGGCGTGAGGATGAAGGCGCGAACGGGTGAGGACTCCCGTCTTTCGCCTTTCCATCCTGCTCGCTGTCCGCCTTTACTGCGCTAACCCCCACCCGAGGATGCAATGAGCTCCAACGACCGACGCACCGCCTTCGCCACCCGCTGCATTCACGCCGGCCAGTCGCCCGATCCCTCGACGGGCGCGGTCATGCCGCCGATCTACACGACCTCGACCTACGCGCAGTCCAGTCCCGGGGTGCACAAGGGCTATGACTACTCGCGCACCATCAATCCCACACGCGGCGCATGGGAGCGCTGCATCGCGGATCTGGAGAGCGGCGTTCGCGGCTTTGCGTTCGCGTCCGGCATGGCCGCCACCGCCACGCTGCTCGAGCTGCTCGATGCGGGCAGCCATATCGTCGCGATGGATGATCTGTATGGCGGCACGTTCCGCCTGTTCGAGCGCGTGCGTCGTCGTTCCGCCAACCTCGACATCAGCTTCGTCGATCTCGCCGATCCAGCGGCGCTCGAAGCCGCCGTGCGGCCGCAGACGAGAATGATATGGATCGAGACGCCCACCAATCCTCTGCTGAAGCTCGTGGACATCGAGCGGGTGGCGCGCTTCGGGCGCGAGCGCGGCGTGCTGACAGTGGTCGACAACACGTTCGCCAGCCCCTGGGTGCAGCGGCCGCTCGAGCTCGGCGCGGACATCGTCATGCACTCCGCGACGAAATACCTGAATGGCCACTCGGACATGGTCGGTGGGGTCGCAGTCGCCGCGAATGAAGAGCTGGCGGACAAGATCGCCTTCCTGCAGAACTCGGTGGGCGCGATCAGCGGGCCGTTCGACAGCTTCCTCGCGCTGCGCGGCGTGAAGACGCTCGCGCTGCGCATGCGTCAGGCGAGCGAGAGTGCGCTCGAGATCGCCGCGCGGCTGGAGAAGCATCCGCGCGTCGCGCGCGTCCTCTACCCGGGTCTGCCGAGCCATCCGCAGCACGAGCTCGCCAAGCGCCAGATGCGCAACGGTTACAGCGGAATCGTCACGTTTTTCGTGAACGGCGGCCTGGATGGTGCGCGGCGCTTCCTCGAGCGCTGCGAGATCTTCACGATCGCCGAGAGTCTCGGCGGCGTGGAGAGTCTGGTGGATCACCCCGGGCTCATGACCCACGCGTCGGTGCCGGCGGACAAGCGTCGCGAGCTGGGCATCGACGACTCACTGATCCGGTTGTCGGTGGGCATAGAGGACGTCCAGGATCTGATCGCCGACCTGGAGCACGCCTTGTCCTGACCGTGCGCCTTGCATCTTGCAGGCGGGATGCGGCGACGCGAGTCGCCGCGCCGCCGTCGCCCTGTCGCAGCGCCGGGGCGGGAGCGACGCTCACTGATCGGAGATGCTGGCCAGCTCTTCGGCCTGGTGCTCCTGCTGCAATGCGCCGATCAGCTCCTCCAGTCGTCCGTCCATGATCTCGGACAGCTTGTAGAGCGTGAGATTGATGCGATGGTCGGTGACCCGGCCCTGCGGGAAATTGTAAGTGCGGATGCGTTCGGAACGATCGCCCGAGCCGACCTGGAGCTTGCGCGAGCGAGCCTCGGCTTGCTCGCGCTTGTCGCGCTCAGCGGCGGTCAGGCGGGCTTTGAGCAGCGACAGGGCGCGCGAGCGATTCTTGTGCTGCGAGCGTTCGTCCTGGCACTCGACCACGATGCCGGTCGGCAAGTGAGTGATGCGGATCGCTGAATCGGTCTTGTTGACGTGCTGGCCGCCCGCGCCCGAGGCGCGGTAGGTGTCGATGCGCAGATCGGCGGGATTGATCTCGACGTCCGAAACCTCGTCCTGCTCGGGAAGGATCGCCACCGTGCAGGTCGAGGTGTGAATGCGGCCCTGCGCTTCGGTGGCGGGCACACGCTGCACGCGATGCACGCCGGATTCGAACTTCAAATGCGCGAACGCGCCGCGCCCGACGATGCGGCTGATGATCTCCTTGTAGCCGCCGTGCTCGCCCGGGCTCTCCGAGAGAAGCTCGACGCGCCAGCCGCGCTCGTCTGCATAGCGGCTGTACATGCGAAACAGGTCGCCGGCGAAGATCGCCGCTTCGTCGCCGCCCGTCCCGGCGCGCACTTCGAGATAGATGTTGGCGTCGTCGCGCTCGTCCTTGGGCAGCAGCAGCTTCGCCAGCTCTTCCTCCTCGCGCTCGATGCGCGCCTGGAGGTTCGCCAATTCCTCCTTGCCGAGCTCACGCAGCTCCGGGTCGTCGCCTTCGGCCATCTCACGGGCCTGGGCGCATTCCTTCAGCTGCTCCTGATAGGCGCGCCAGCGCGCTGCGACGGGGTCGAGCCGCGAATACTCCATGGACAGCTCGCGGAACTTGTCGGTAGCGGCGATCACTGCTGGATCGGCCAGCAAGCCGCTCACTTCCTCGTGACGCTCGGCGAGCTTCTCGAGCTTCTTGCGTATGGAGTCTTTCATTCGATTCGATCGTCGGCGAACAGTGTGCGCATCGCTTCGAGCAGCGGCGCATCGCCGCGTCCGGCCGCTTCGCGCAAGCGCCGGCTCGGTCCGTGCATCAGGCGGCCGGTGAGCGTATTGGCCAGGAATTCGATCACCGCCTGCGGGTCGCGGCCCGCGGCCAGCATGCGGCGCGCCTGTTCGAGCGTGAGATCGCGCAGCGCATCGGCTTCCTCGCGGAGCTGGCGAATCGTCGGGGCTGCTTCGATGCTCTTCAACTGCAGCTCGAACTGCGCAACCTCGTCGGCGAGCATGTCGTCGGCTTCGCGAGCGGCGTCACGGCGCGACTGTATGTTCTCCTGCACGACATTCTGCAGATCGTCGATGGTGAAGAGATAGACGTCCTGCAGCGAGCCGACCTGCGGATCGATGTCGCGCGGCACGGCGATGTCGACCATGAACATGGGCTTGCGCTTACGGGTGCGCAGCGCATCCTGCACAGCCTGTTGCGTGATGATGGGCGTCGGGCTGGCCGTGGAGCTGATCACGATGTCGGCCTCCGCAAGGTGCGCTTCCAGCGCGTCCAGCCCGATGGCGAACGCATTGAACTGTCCGGCGAGCTCCTGGGCGCGCTCCACGCTGCGATTGGCGATGATCATGCGGCGCAAGCCGTTGGCGTGCAGGTGGCGCGCGGCGAGCGCGATCGTTTCGCCGGCGCCCAACAGCAACGCCGTGTGATCGGCGAAGCGCTCGAACACCGTACGGGCCAGCGAGACGGCGGCCGAAGCGACGGAAACCGCGTTCGCGCCGATGCGCGTATGGGTGCGCACGCGCTTGGCGACCGAAAACGCCGTCTGCAGCAGACGGTTGAGATATGGGCCGGTGGTTTTCTGCTCGAACGCCGCGCGATAAGCGTCCTTGAGCTGCCCCAGGATTTGCGGCTCGCCGATCACCAGCGAATCGAGTCCGCAGGCGACCGCGAAGACGTGCCGCACCGCTGCGTGACCCTGCAAACGATACAAGGCCCCGCCGCGCGTGAGATGGTGCGAGGCAAGTTCATGCCACCCGGCCAGCCAGTCCACCAGCGGCTCCTCGGAGCCCTCGATGAACGAGTACAGCTCGGTGCGATTGCAGGTGGAGACGATGAGCGCTTCGCGTACGCCGGCGACGCCGGCCAGTTCGCGCAGGGCTTCCGGTAGATCCTCGCCCGCAAATACTACTTTCTCGCGGATCTCGACGGGCGCGGTGCGGTGATTGATTCCTATGACGACGAGTGGCATGCGAGTGTGTCGCGAACCGCGCGATTGTCGTCGGAAGCGTGCAGGGATGACAAGCGCACCGCTGGGCGCCTGAGGTACGCTAGGGCTTGCCTGATCATCATCCTCCAGGGAAGTCTCACCTTGCTCGATCAGCCCGATTTCCTGCCTGACCCTGGCCGCCGTGGTCGCCTCGTTCGGCGCTGCGGGCGGCTCGCCGCCGTGTTCGCGCTCGCTGCAGCGGCCGCCTGCACGGGCTTGCCGCAGTCGCGAAGCGACGCTCAGTCCGCGGCCAACCAGACGCTGCCGGAGGATCCGAACGCGCTGGTGCTCGGCGCAGAAATGGCTCTGCAGCGCGGCGAACACCTGGACGCGGCCCGGGCGTACGTCAAGGCGGCGCTTGCGTCCGAGGACGAAGAGCTGGCTGAGCAGGCGACGCGCGTCGCTTTCGAGCACCAACAGTGGAGTCTCGTGCAGCAGGCCGCCGAGCGCTGGCTCGAATTGAACTACACGAACGAACAGGCGCGCCGCTACGCTGCGTTCGCTGCATTGCACCTGTACCGCATCGACGCCGCGGCCGAGCATATCAACACGCTGCTCGAGAGCGCGTTCATCAATCCTCAGGCGGGATTTCTCGCGCTGCTGCCGCAGCTCGGGGACGAGGGAACGCCTCCCGCGGTCACGGCGGTGCTGCAGAAACTGCTCGTTGGGCGCGCCAACCTCACCGAAGCGCACTATGCGCTCGGGCAGGCCGCGGTGCAGTCCGAGAACTTTGCGCTCGCGCTCGAGCATGCGCGCAAGGCGCGTGAGCTGGGTCCGTACTGGGGCCCTGCGGGATTGTTGCTGGCGCGCGTCCAGATGCTGACCGGTCAGCCGCAGGAGAGCCTGGCCAGCGCCAGACAGGTGCTCGAGCAGGACGATCAGGACTCGTATCGTCTCGAATACGCGTTGCTGCTGCTGCAAGCGGGTCAAGAAGAGGAGGGCCGGCGCGAGCTCGAGGCGCTCGCCAAGAGCGAAGACACCGCCGCCGTCGTGGAGCGCGCGCTGGCGGATATCGAATTTCAGCTCGGCGATCGCGATAGCGCTGCGAAGCGCTTCAACACGCTCCTTTCGAGCGGGCGATTCGTCTATGAGTCGCTGTTCTATCTCGGCGTGATCGCCGAGCAGCGCGGGTCCTGGGACGACGCTCTGCAGTTCTACAGTCGCGTCACGAGCGGCGACATGGCCATGGCGGCGCAGACGCGCGCAGCGCGCATCAAGGTGCAGCAGGAGGGGCTGGACGCCGGTCTGAAGCTCCTCGAGGAATTCGCCTCGACGCGCCCGCAGTTCCGTATTTCTGCGATCATCTCCCGCGCCGGGCTGCTCGCCGATCATGGCGACGTGGCCGGCGCGCTGGCGCTGCTGGACAGCGCACAGGCGCAATATCCGGATTCGGTGGAGCTGCAGTTCGCCCGTGTTTTCCAGCTTGAATCGGCCGACAAGGTCGGCGAAGCCGTGGCGCTGCTGAGGCAAATGGCCGAACAGCGCCCGCACGACCCCGCCGTGCAGAACGCGCTCGGCTATACGCTGGTCGACCGCACGCGTCAGCATCGCGAAGGCTACCGACTCATCGAGCAGGCTCTGCAGCAGACGCCCGACAGCGGAGCCGTGCTCGACAGCATGGGTTGGGCGCTGCATCGTCTCGGCAGACACGAAGAAGCGCTGGAGTATCTGGAGCGCGCCCGTCAGCGCATCAACGATCCAGAAGTGGAGCTGCACGCCGGCGAGGTGCTGCTGGCGCTGGATCGCCGCGATGAGGCGCGCGAGGTGTGGGCGCGGGCCAGCGAGCGCTACCCAGAGAACGCCGAGATCAAGCAGCGCTTGCAGAAGCTGAATTGACGATTTCATGCCGCGGCTCGCGCTCATTCTCCTTACGTTCCTGGCGCTCGGGATGCTCGCGGGCTGCGCCGCGCTCGCGCCGCGGCCGCCGGCGGCGCCGCCTGAAGACCTGAGCCAGATCGATCGGTGGCAGGCGAGCGGACGGCTGGGCGTCTCCGGGCCGCAGGACGGCGGCTCCGGCTCCTTCCTGTGGCGCCAGATCGGTGATCGCGCCGAAATCGATATTCGCGGTCCGATCGGCATCGGCAGCATACGGCTCGAGGTGCGCGGCTCGGGTCCGCGGCCCAGTCTGGAGCTTCGGACCGGCGACGGTCAGCGATTGCGGGCGGACGCCGCGTGGGCCGAATTGGAGGCGAGGCTCGGCGGCCCCGCTCCGGTCGGCCAGCTGCGGTACTGGATGTTGGGGCTTGCGGCGCCCGGCGAGCACCAGTGGATCGAGCAGGGGCCGGACGGCGCGATGCTCGAACAGAGCGGTTGGCGTATCGATTACCAACGCTATTCCGCCGAGCCGGGGGTGCGCGTGCCCGTGCGGATGCGGGCGACCAGCGGCGAGGCCCGCGTGCGGATCATCGTCGATCGCTGGCGGTTCGGGCAGTGAACTCGCCAGTCGGTGAATCGCTCGGCTCGGCGCAGCCGTGGCCGGCTCCCGCAAAGATCAATCTCTGCCTGCATATCGTGGGCCGTCGTGCGGACGGCTATCACCTGCTGCAGACGGCGATGCAGTTCATCGACTTGTGTGATGAGCTGCGCTTCTATGAGCGCCCGGCGGGTGTGATCGAGCGGCTCTCGGGTCTGCCGGAGGTGCGCCCGGACCAGGATCTGGCTATTCGGGCTGCGCGGCTGCTGGCCGAGCTCGCCGGCCCTCGCAAGGGCGTGGCGATAGCGCTGGACAAGCGGATTCCGGCGCAGAGCGGCCTGGGCGGCGGCAGCTCCGACGCCGCCACGGTGCTCGTCGCGCTCGATCGGTTATGGGACCTGAATCTCGGCGTCGAGACGCTGGCGCAGCTGGGTCTGCGTCTCGGCGCGGACGTGCCGCTGTTCGTACACGGCCAAGCGGCCTGGGCGGAGGGCGTCGGGGAACGCCTGACGAGCTGGGACTTTCCGCAGCGCTGTTATCTCGTGGTGCGCCCGCAGGTCAGCGTGAGCACTGCCGAGATCTTTCAGGCGCCTGAATTGACACGTAATTCCCCCGTCACGACAATACGCGACTTTCTCGCCGGGGGCGGCCGCAACGACTGCACTTCCACCGTCCGCGGGCGCTATCCGGAAGTCGCCGAAGCGCTTGATCTGCTGAGTGAATTCGGGCAGGCGCAGCTGACGGGCACGGGCTCTTGCGTATTCCTCGGCGTGTCCGACGCCGAGAGCGCACGCGCGATCGCCAGGCAATTGCCGGGCCGCTGGAACACGTACGTCGTGCGCAGCCTGAACCGCTCGCCGCTGCTGGATCGCCTGGCGCGCGAGGACGCCGCTTGCGCAGCTGAACGCCGCAGCGGGTGAAGAGGACGCAGGCCGACCGTCGGACGGCGGCATTTTCGAGATTGGGGCGTCGCCAAGTGGTAAGGCAGCGGGTTTTGATCCCGCCATTCGGAGGTTCGAATCCTTCCGCCCCAGCCAGTTGTAGATGAAGAAGCGATTGGTGATTGGTGAATCGTGACTAGTCGGAGGCCGGACTAGTCGGGTCGAGCGCTGAGCAGCTCCCGACCAGTCACGACCTCGCTGGTCACTTTCCGGAGCATTTGATGGATCGTTCGACGATGGCGGTGTTTACGGGCAACGCCAATCCGCAGCTCGCCCACGACATCGTGCGTCATCTCATGGTCCCGCTGGGACGGGCGGCCGTGGGCCGCTTCAGTGATGGCGAATCGACCGTCGAGCTGCTGGAGAACGTGCGCGGCCGCGACGTCTTCATCGTACAGCCGACTTCCCCGCCGGCGAACGATCACCTGATGGAGCTGCTGGTGATGGTGGACGCCTGCCGGCGCGCTTCGGCGGCCCGCATCACCGCCGTGATGCCGTACTTCGGCTACGCCCGCCAGGATCGCCGCCCGCGCGCCATGCGCGTGCCGATCACGGCGAAGCTGGCCGCGAACATGATCGCGAGCGCGGGTGTGGACCGCGTTCTCACCGTCGATCTGCACGCCGACCAGATTCAGGGTTTCTTCGACATTCCGGTCGACAACGTCTATGCCTCGCCGGTGCTGCTGGGCGACGCGTGGAAGCAGAAATACGACAACCTGGTGGTCGTATCGCCCGATGTAGGCGGCGTGGTGCGCGCCAGAGCGCTCGCCAAGCGGCTCGACGATGCGGATCTCGCGATCATCGACAAGCGGCGTCCGCGCGCCAACGAGTCGGAAGTGATGAACATCATCGGCGAGGTCGGCGGCAAGAGCTGCGTGCTGATCGACGATCTCGTGGACACCGCGGGCACGCTGTGCCAGGCGGCCAAGGCGCTCAAGGACAAGGGCGCCAAGCGCGTAGTGGCGTACATCACGCACGCTGTGTTGTCGGGCCCCGCGATCGAGCGCATCTCCAATTCGGCGCTCGATGAGCTGGTGGTCACCGACACCATTCCGCTGCGCGCCGACGCGAAGAGCTGCTCGAAGATCCGCCAGCTGACGGTGGCCGGATTGCTGGCTGAGACGATGCGCCGCATCCGGGACGAGGAGAGCGTGAGCTCGCTTTACATAGATTGATGGTGGAAGCGGATAGCGGATAGCGGATAGCCAGAGGGTTCCGCCGTCTGCGGACCGAGCTGCGTAGTCTCCAACTATCCGCTATCCGCTTCTTCAGGCGGGACCGTCCGATTGGTCGCGGTCGGATCGTCCTTTTTTTGTTGGTCACGGAGATATTCATGAAAACTTCATTCGAACTGGTCGCCGATTCTCGGGACGGCGTGCAGGGGAAGGGTGCGAGCCGCCGCCTGCGTCGTGCCGGGAAAGTTCCGGCGATTCTCTATGGCGGACGCCAGGAGCCCCGGCAGATCACCCTCGATCACCAGAACCTGCTGACGCTGCTGGTGAACGAGCGCTTCTACTCGACGATCCTGCAGCTGAAGATCGACGGCCAGCCGCAGGCCGCCATCCTCAAGGACGTGCAGCGCCATCCGGCCAAGAACCAGATCCTGCATCTCGACCTGCAGCGCGTGCTGGAGGACGAGCAGGTGCGTATGCGAATCCCGCTGCACTTCATCAACGCCTCGGTGGCGCCCGGCGTGAAAACGCAGGGCGGCGTGGTCTCCCACCTGCTGAACGACGCCGAGGTGATCTGCCTGCCGAAGGATCTGCCGGAGTTTCTCCAGGTGGACCTGTCGACGATGCAGATGAACGACATCAAGCGCCTGTCGGACATCCCACTGCCGCCAGGCGTTGCGCTCGTCGATCTGATGCACGGCCGCGACGAAGCGATCGTTTCCATCCACCATCCGCGTGCGGAAGAGGCGGCCGAGCCCGCCGCGGCCGCTGCTGCAGCTGCGCCGGCTGCGGGCGCTGCGCCGGCGGCGGAGGCCGCGAAGGGCGGCAAGAAGTAGCGAAGCTGCGCCCGGACGGCCGCAGCGGCGGTCGTCCGGCGTCGCTATCGCTACGGGCGGGCGGACCAGCCCGCCTTCCCCCTCTTTCTCGCCAGCGGAAGATTTCGAGTCATGCCCGGCACTCCGCTCAAGATCATCGTCGGCCTGGGCAATCCCGGCCCAGAGCATCTGCTCACGCGCCACAACGCAGGCTTCTGGTTCGTGGACGCGCTGGCGCAGCATCTCGGCGCGCGCTTTCGCAGCCACGCGAAGTTCCACGGCGAGTTCTGTCGTGTGCAGTTGGGAGACGCCGACCTCACGCTGCTCAAGCCGATGACGTACATGAACCGCAGCGGCCTGGCTGTGCGCGCGCTGTCCGATTACCTGAAGACGTCCCCGCAGGAAGTTCTCGTTGCACACGATGAACTGGATCTGCCCGTCGGCGAGGCGCGCTTCAAACTAGGCGGCGGGCACGGCGGCCACAACGGCCTGCGCGACGTCATCACGTATGTCGGCCCGGATTTCTGGCGCCTGCGGCTCGGCGTCGGCCATCCCGGCGATAGATCCGAAGTGATCGACTACGTGTTGCGCCGCGCGCCGCGCGAGGAAGAAGAGGCCATCATGGAGGCCGTTCGCAAGGCGCTCGATGCGTTGCCGGTGTTCCTGAATGAAGGGGCCGAGCGCGCGATGAACGGGTTGCACACCAGAAGAAGCGGATAGCGGATAGCGGATAGTCAGAAGGTCAGAAGCATAAACAAATCAGGCTCGAGTATCGCAGGCGTTGTCGAGGCAGAAATCATGCGTTGTGATTTGATGAAGACGTTGTGCTGTTCGCAAGCGTGCGGATTATCCGCTATCCGCTATCCGCTATCCGCTTCTCATTGACATGGGCATCAGATGCGGCATCGTCGGCCTGCCGAACGTCGGCAAATCGACGCTCTTCAATGCGCTGACGCGCGCGCAGATCGCGGCGGAGAATTATCCGTTCTGCACGATCGACCCGAACGTGGGCGTCGTGCCTGTGCCAGATCCTCGGCTCGATGAGCTGGCGGCGATCGTCAAGCCGCAGCGCACGGCGCCCGTGACCGTGGAGTTCGTGGACATCGCGGGTCTGGTCGCCGGCGCATCCAAAGGCGAAGGGCTCGGCAACCAGTTCCTCTCGCACATTCGTGAAACGGATGCGATCGCGCACGTCGTACGCTGCTTCGAGGACAACGACGTCGTGCACGTCGCCGGACGGGTCAAGCCGCTGGATGACATCGAGATCATCAATACGGAGCTTGCGCTGGCCGACATGGATACGGTCGAACGCGCCCTGCAGCGCGCCGAGAAGGCCTCCAAGGCGGGCGACAAGGACGCGATCCGTTTGCGCGAACTGCTCAAGACGCTGCGCGATCACCTCGATTCAGGCCAGCCCGCGCGCTCGCTGCCGTGCGAGCCGGAAGATCGCAAGCTCCTGCAGGAGCTGCATCTGATCACTCTCAAGCCGCTCATGTACGTCGCGAATGTGGCGGAGAACGGCTTTACCGATAATCCGCACCTGGACGCCGTGCGTGAGCTGGCGGCACGGGAAAATTCGCAGGTGGTTGCAGTGTGCGCCGCCATCGAGGCGGAGATCGCGCAACTCGACGAAGCCGACCGCGCCGAGTTTCTCGCGGAGCTGGGACTTGCGGAGCCCGGCCTCAATCGCGTAATCCGCGCCGCCTACAAGCTGCTCGGCCTGCGAACTTATTTCACGGCCGGCGAGAAGGAAGTGCGCGCCTGGACGGTGCGCGCCGGCGCCACCGCGCCGCAGGCCGCTGCGGTGATCCACACGGATTTCGAGAAGGGTTTCATACGCGCCGAAGTCATCGCCTACGAGGATTTCATCGCCTTCAAGGGCGAGCAGGGCGCCAAGGAAGCCGGCAAGCTGAGGCTGGAAGGTAAGGAATACATCGTGCAGGAAGGCGACGTGATGCACTTCCGCTTCAACGTGTAATTGCGACAGCGCTTCGCGATTCATTCCTCCGGCAATTACGTAGTGCGCCCGGCGAGCGGTCTTTGTCCACTACCGCTCTGGAGGTGCGACAGTGAAACTACTGGTGGGTTACGACGGGTCGCCGTTTGCACGACACGCGCTCGACAGGGTGATCAGCTTCGCCGCGGCGAAGCCGAAGGTCTACGTCGCGACCGCCGTCGAGCGCGGCCCCCACACGGCGGATCTCGTGAGTCAGAAGCGCTTGCTCGAGGAGGCCAAGGCGCTCCTGCTGGAGCGGCAGATCGAGTGTGAAACGTTGGAGTTGGTCGGTGATCCCGCCGACGAGCTTATCTCCGCCGCGAAGCAGATCGGCGCGGACGTGATCCTGGTCGGGACGCGCGGGCGGAGTGGAGCGGCCAGCCTGTTGCTGGGATCGGTGAGCACAAAGCTGGCGCGCGAGGCGCCCTGCGACGTGCTGATCGCGCGCTGATCTGCGGCGGTCCGCAGATCGATCGAAAGGCGGACCCTGCAGACGCCAACTGGACGTGCTGGCGGCGGTCGCAGGCTTCCACCACGACGTCGCATCCGACTTCGGGACGTCGAACCCCGCCGCCGCCAGGATTGGCGGGGTGCGCCACAACGACGTAACGATCTGAAAACAATGGTTGTGTGGTGGAAAGGGAGGGACTCGAACCCTCGACCCCGGCATTATGAGTGCCGTGCTCTAACCGGCTGAGCTACCTTTCCACGCGGAAAACGGACGGGCCCGCAGGACCTGCCCTGTAGCGGGGCGGCGATTCTCCCGGTCGTGAGCAAGGGGTGTCAAGTCATTGGTCGCCGGCGGCGCAAAGGCGATCCGAATCCCGGAGTGCGACGAGAGCGGCAGCCGCGGTCGGGCGGTCAATCGAACGGCCCGCAGCGGGAGAACTCGCGCCCGTCGCTGGCGCCCTGCGCTCAATCACGAGCGCGGCAATTTGCTACATTGCAGCGCGTCAGGCGCGCCGGCGCCGGAAGGTCGTGTGCGCGGCGCGTTGGTCGCCCGCGCACATTGCCTCCGAGCAGCGCGATCGAGGGGCGCAGCTCGCGTCTCTCGCGACGTTTGTCGCAGATGAATCAGTCGAGGTTTATTCATGTCTCAGGCTACAGGATTCGATCTCAGCGGTAAGGTCGCGCTCGTCACGGGCGCCTCGAGCGGTTTCGGACGGCGGTTCGCCGTCGTGCTCGCGCGGGCGGGAGCCAAGGTCGGCCTTGCTGCGCGTCGGCTCGACGCCCTCGAAGAACTCGTTGCGGAAATCCGCGCTGCGGGGGGCGTCGCGGCGGCCGTACGCATGGACGTCACCGATTGTGAATCCATCGAACAGGGCGTGGAGCGGCTTACGCAAGCGCTCGGGCCGATCGACATTCTCGTGAACAATTCCGGCACGTCGATCACCAAGCCGGTGCTCGAGCAGAGCGAGCAGGATTGGGACGCGGTCGTCGACGTGAATCTGAAAGGCGCCTTCTTCGTGGCGCGGGCAGTCGCCAGGCGTATGCGGGACAGTGGACGCGGCGGAAACATCATCAATATCGAGTCCATCATGAGCTTCCGCCAGACCGGACAGATCGCGCCGTACGCCGCCTCCAAGGCCGGCCTCACGCAGCTCACACGCACGCTGGCGCTCGAGCTGGCGCGCTACAACATCCGCGTGAACGGGATTGCGCCCGGCTATTTCGCCACCGAGATCAATCGCGAGCTCTTTGCGACGGCCGTGGGCGCCGCGATGATCAAGCGCATTCCTCAGCGCCGACTCGGCGAGCTACCCGACCTGGACGGTCCGCTGCTGCTGCTCGCCTCGGACGCCTCGCGCTACATGACAGGCTCAACGATCACCGTAGACGGCGGACATCTCGTGAGCGGCCTGTGATCGTCTAGCGGTTAGCGGCGAGAAGAAGCGGTTAGTCAGATTAAGAAGGCGCCGCCGCCCTTCAATCGCGCTCAGGGCTCAGCCCGATCCATTCTCAGCCGCTCTCCCCGAAGCATCCCGTCCGATGCTTCGTCCGCCACATTCCGCCACGATCCTTCCTCACGCCGCCATGTCGCGTACGTGGTCGCGTCGCCTTTGCGGCTTTGAATAGCTCCCCAGGGTAGGTCGTCACCCGCCCCGCACGAGGCGAACGACGACGCCACTAGAGGAGCACGGCCATGATGAAGCGTACCTTGATTGCAGCGATCGCGATTGCAATGAGCGCGGGCGCCGCCCACGCGCAAACAGAATCCACGCGTAACGAACTGACGAAGGAGGAGGGCGTCGGAATGCTCGGCGGCGCCGCTGCGGGCGCGATCGTCGGCGGACCGATCGGTGCGGCCGTGGGACTGATGGTCGGCGGCGTGCTCGGCGACAGCATCGGCATGGCGAATCGCGCGAACGTTCACGCCAAGGAGCTCGAGCTCCAGGCCCGGCAGCTCGAGCGCGAGCTGACTGATGCGCGCATCCAGCTCGCTGCGGTCAGCGAGCAGGCGGGCGGGGACGAGATGCTCGACGCCTTGGCCGCGCGCCTGCACGCGGACGTGTTGTTCCGTACGGGCGGCTCGGAGCTTGGGCCGGACATGGCGATGAAGCTCGAAGAGCTTGGCAAGCTTCTCGCCATGCATCGGCGGCTGGAGGTGGATCTGCACGGATTCGCGGACCCGCGCGGCGATGCAGAGCGGAATCTCGAGCTGTCGTTCGCGCGAGCAAGCGCGGTGCGTGACGCCTTGATACGCGGCGGCGCGGCGGCCGATCAGATTCGCGTCTCGGCGCACGGCGAGGATCTGAGCACTGCGCCCAAGGATGATCTCGAGGCGTATGCCTGGGAGCGGCGCGTGAGTCTCGCGATTCGCCCTGTGGCGGAAGGCGCTCTCGCGCAGTCCGCCGAATGAGTGATTAGCCCCGAGTGGTGAGCCCCGGGTGATGAGCCATATGCGGCCGGTCGAACCCAGGCAGGGTCCGATCGGCCGCGCCTTCGACGCCCTTCACGCTTGCGACAGAGTTTTCTGCATGCGCCCTGGCGGAGCAATCGTAGGCTTTGAGAGCGCCTGGGCAGTGCTGCAGCCGGCCAGCAATCGCTGCACGCGATCTTCACGCCGCGATATCTCCGGCGCGCCTGCGCGGTCCTGCAGTGCGCGATCCTCGCGCCGGCTTCCGAATAGTGCAGCGTCTGGATTCAATGCACCTGTTCGGGGCGTCGCAAGCGCCTTCCTGAAGTCGACGCGCTGCATCTTGCGGCCGGTTGCACCGCCGCTGGACGCCTGCCTGAGCGCTGGTCAAGCCTGTATCAACTGATCGAGCAGAACGGAGATGATGGCGAGACAACGGCGGTTCTCATCGGCTGGCGCCTCTTCGGCGTTTGCCAAATAAGCCTGAAAACAAGCCTTATTCGAGCCCCAGCCGAGCCAGTGGAGAACTCTGCGAGCAGGGCTCGCGAAGTCGCGGCGCTCACCGACGCACTTTCTTCAGCGCCTGTCCGAAAAGCACTTGGCGCTCTTGCACCGACGCCGCGAAAACTGACTGGCGCGCGCTGCTCCTGTCTTGGCACGCCGAGTGCATTCTCACCCTCGACCTCGCCGCTGCTCTTCACGTTAAACGTCAAGGCGCGATGGGTCAGCGACTCGCGCCGAAGCGGGCGCGCTCTTTTCCGCCACGAGGGAGAACCATGCGAAATCTGACGATCCTGGCCGCGCTCGGCATGCTGAGCACTACGGGCGCCGCGCAAGCGGAGTTCTCGGCCAATGCGAAGCTCGTATCCGACTATGATTTCCGCGGCATCAGCCAGACCGATGAGGATCTCGCCGTACAAGTCGGCATCGACTGGGCGCACGAGAACGGCTGGTACGTCGGCACTTGGGCGAGCAACGTGGATTTCGGCACGGACGATCCGAGCCATGAGCTCAACCTCTACTCGGGCTTTGCAGGCGAGCTCGGCGCCGGAGTCGGCTGGGATCTCGGCGTGCTCTATTACATTTATCCCGGCGACTCCGACGGCAACTTCCCGGAGCTGTACGGCAAGCTGAGCTACGGCTGGTTCAGCGGCATGGCGGCGTACGCCAAGTCGTATCTCGGCGATCACATAGACGAGAACGCATGGTACGTGGCGGGCGATGCGACCTTTCCGCTCGGCGTCGTCAGTCTCGATCTGCATGCGGGCTACAGCGACGGCGACGGCATTGAAGCAGCGTTCGGCGATGCATACGCCGACTACTCCATTGGTCTGACCTACGGCGCGAAGAACTTCGACGTAGGGATCAAGTGGGTCACGACCGACGCCGAAGGCTACGGTGATCGAGTGGTGTTGTCGGTGGCTACGTTGTTCCCCTGGGAGTGATGCGCTCTGGGCGCGCGCGGGCGGGTTCGCGCGCGCCCCTTTGCGGCGGCGTTGGCGGCTTGTGGCGCCGCCGCGGCGCACGAATCTCCTCGCCCTCCAGAATTCGTCTTGGGAGCGGCGGAACGAAACTGCGGGGGCTCTAATATCTCAGGCGATCGAGCGCAGCACTTCCGCGAGTCGAGTCACGAGCTCATCGATATGCGCCGGCTCGATGATGAGCGGCGGCGAGAGCGCCACGACGTCCGCCGTGGTGCGCACCAGGATGCCTTTCTCGAACGCCTTGACCAGCGCTTCGTAACCGCGCGCGCCAGGGGCGCCGGCGCGCGGCGCGAGCTCGACGCCGGCGACCAGGCCAAGATTGCGCACGTCGATGACGTTCGGCGCGGAACGCAGCGAATGCACTGCGTCCTCCCACATTTGCGCGAGTGAAGCGGCGCGGGTAAGCAGCCCCTCGCGCTCGTAGATTTCCTGCGCCGCCAGGGCGGCGGCGCACGCTGTCGGGTGCGCCGAATACGTGTAACCGTGGAACAGCTCGATCGCGCCTTCGGGTCCGTTCATGAACGCATCGTGGATGTGTTTGCGTACGAAGACGGCGCCCATCGGGGCCGCGCCGTTCGACAGGCCCTTCGCGGAGGTGATCATGTCGGGCAGGACGTCGAAGTACTGCGCGCCGAACGGTGCGCCCAGTCGACCGAAGCCAGTGATCACTTCGTCGAAGATGAGCAGCACGCCGTACTTGTCGCAGATCGAGCGCAGGCGCTGCAGGTAGCCCTTGGGCGGCAGAATGACGCCCGCCGAACCCTGCACCGGCTCGACGATCACCGCGGCCACCGTGGATGCATCGTGTAACGCGATCAGTCTTTCCAGGTCGTCGGCGAGGTGCGCGCCCCACTGTGGCTCACCGCGAGAGAACGCGTTGTGCTCGAGGTCCAACGTGTGCCGCAGGTGATCCACGCCAGGCAGCAGTGGGCCGAAGAACTTGCGGTTGGCGCCCAGGCCGCCCACCGAGACGCCGCCGAAGCCCACGCCGTGATACGCCTTCTCGCGACCGATCAGACGAGTGCGCGCCGCATCGCCGCGCACGTGGTGATAGGCGATTGCGATCTTGAGCGCCGTGTCGACCGATTCGGAGCCGGAGTTCGTGAAGAACACATGATCCAGATCGCCGGGCGTGAGCCGAACCAGCTTGTTCGCCAGCTCGAAGCCGAGCGGATGTCCCATCTGGAACGTGGGTGCGAAATCCATCGTGGCGAGCTGGCGGCCGACTGCTTCGGCGATCTCCTTGCGCCCGTGGCCGGCGTTGACGCACCACAGACCCGCCACGCCATCGAGCACCTTGCGCCCGTCTGCCGTCCAGTAATACATGCCTTCAGCGCGCGCGAGCAGCCGCGGTTTCGCCTTGAACTGGCGATTGGCTGTGAATGGCATCCAGAAGGCTTCGAGATCGACGCGGCTGAGATCGGCGGACATTGTGTGAACCTGCGGGCTGCCGGTGAACGAACGGCCATGATGGGCCGGTGAGCGAACGGCCATGATGGTAAGAAAAATGAACATGGGCGTGCAAACGCTCGCCTTTTCCGCCTATCATCACCATCGCTCGTTTATTATTCTAAACACTTGGCTCCGACTAACCGCTAACCGCCAACCGCTAACCGCTTCTCCTCCGTCACCATGACCATCGACATCGGCGGCCGCCTCCGCGCCGTGCGCACCATGTACGGCTTGTCGCAGCGCGAGCTCGCCAAGCGCGCCGGAGTGACTAACGGCGCGATCTCGCTCATCGAGCAGAACCGCGTAAGCCCGTCCATCAGCTCACTGAAGAAAGTGCTGGACGGCGTGCCGATGTCCTTGGCCGAGTTCTTCACCCTCGATCTGGAGGCCAACCCGCAGGTGTTCTATGGGCGCGAGGAGCTGATCGACATCGGCGGCGACGGCGAGGTGTCCTTGCGGCTGGTCGCGGCGCGCCGGGCGAATCGACAGATGTCCATCATGCACGAGCGCTATAGGCCGAACGCCGACACGGGGGCCGACATGCTCAGCCACAAGGGCGAGGAGGGCGGCGTCGTGGTCAAGGGCCGGATCGAGCTCACGATCGGCGGGCAGAGCCGCATTCTCGGTCCCGGAGACGCGTACTATTTCGCCAGCGCCGTACCGCATCGCTTTCGCAATGTCGGCGACGAGCCGTGCGAGATCGTGAGCGCCAGCACGCCGCCGACGTTCTGAGGGCGCTGGCGGCTGTTGATTAGCGGTGGCGATATCGCGCGCCTGGAGCGATCCTTGTCGTCCGCAGTTTCGGAAAAGCCCGCGCCGTTTCTGACTAACCGCGCCTTCTGGCGCCCCTGACCGCTCCTCATGCTCATCACCGTAGCCGCCGCCCAGTTCGCCTGCAGCGCCGATCGCGCCGCCAACCTCGACACGGCCGAGCGATTGATTCGCGAGGCCGCCAAGCAGGGCGCGAACGTGGTCCTGATTCAAGAGCTGTTCGAGACGCCTTATTTCTGTAAGGAGCACTGTCCGGACTACTTCAACCTGGCGTCGCCTCTCGAGGAGAATCCGGCCGTGCAGCGCTTTCAGCAGCTCGCGAAGGAGCTGGACGTGGTGCTGCCGGCGAGCGTGTACGAACGCGCGGGCGCCGCCTTCTACAACACGGTCGCGATCGTGGATGCAGGCGGCGCCCTGCTCGGCAAGTACCGCAAGACGCACATCCCGGAGAGTCCCGGCTATCACGAGAAGTTCTATTTCTCGCCGGGCGACACCGGTTTTCGTGTGTGGCGCACACGCTTTGGAACGATCGGCGTAGCGATCTGCTGGGACCAATGGTTTCCGGAATCAGCGCGCGCGATGGCGCTCATGGGCGCCGAGATCCTGCTCTATCCGACCGCGATCGGCTCCGAGCCGCAGGATCTCAGCATCGATTCGCGCGATCATTGGCGTCGCGTCATGCAGGGGCACGCTGCGGCGAATCTCATGCCGCTAGTCGCCGCGAATCGCATCGGCGTGGAGCAGGGCGAGCGCTGGGAGGTGACCTACTACGGGTCCTCGTTCATCGCCGACCACACGGGCGCCATCGTGAAAGAGGCGGACCGCTCGAGCGAGGCGGTGATCACCGCCAGCTTCGATCTCGACGCCATCCGCGCGTATCGCAACGCCTGGGGTGTGTTCCGCGACCGAAGACCCGAGCATTACCGGCCGCTGCTGACGTTGGACGGGGGAGCGGACGGCGGATGACGGATAGTTAATTGCCAACCGCTAACCGCCAACCGCCAACGCTGTCCACTTCCATGCTGTTCTTCGCCTCCTGCCCACCCGGGGTCGCCGATCTCACCGCCGCCGAACTGCGCGATTGCGGCGCGACCAGCACGCGCGAGTTTCGCCTCGGCGTGCAGTTCGAGGGTTCGCTGGAAACGGCGTATCGCGCCTGTCTGTGGTCCCGTACGGCGAGCCGGGTGCTCATGCCGCTGGCCGCCTTTCCCGCCGCTACGCCCGAGGAGCTTTATGCGGGCGTCAGCGCGATCGACTGGCGTGAGCACATAGATCCGCGGCGCACGATCGCGATCGAGTTCGGCGGGTCGTCCCGCGGGCTTACGCACACGCATTTCGGCGCGCTGAAAACCAAGGACGCGATCGTCGATCAGCTTCGCGAACGCACCGGCGAGCGCCCTTCGGTGCGCGTCGATCAGCCGGATGTGCGCATCGATGTTCGCCTGGACCGGGAGCGGGCGACGCTCAGTCTCGATCTTTCCGGCGACAGCCTGCACCGACGCGCTTATCGCGGGCGGGGGGTCGCCGCGCCGCTCAAGGAGAATCTGGCGGCGGCGATGCTGCTACGCAGCGGCTGGCCTGCCATTGCGGCCTCGGACGGTGATTTCGTCGATCCGATGTGCGGCTCGGGCACGCTGTTGATCGAAGCCGCTCTGATCGCGCTGGATATCGCGCCGGGCGTGCTGCGCAGTTATTTCGGCTTCATCGGTTGGCGGGGACATGATCGCGGACTGTGGGAGCGTTTGCTGGATGAGGCGCGCGCGCGGCGTGAGAGCGGCGCGTCGAAACGCATCACGCTGCGCGGCTACGACAGCGATCCAGCCGCGGTGAGAGCCGCGACCGAGAACGTCGAACGAGCGCGCCTGCGCGGATTCGCCCACATCGAGCGCGCCGAACTCGCGCAACTACGGCGCGTGAGCAAGGCGTCCACAGGACTGCTCGCCGTGAACCCGCCATATGGAGAGCGGATCGGCGATCAGCAGCGCCTGCAAGAGCTTTACGCCACGCTGGGAGAAAAACTGCGTGAGCACTTCCAAGGCTGGAAAGCGGCGGTGCTCACTGGAAATCCGCCGCTCGCAAAAGCGATCGGCGTCAATGCGCGCCGCACGCACACGTTGTTCAACGGGCCGATCGAATGTCGCCTGCTGCGCTTCGAAATCGTTCCCGAGGACTTTCGTACGCAGCGTACGCCCCCGGACGCAGCGGCGCTGCGCGAGCGGCCCGGCGCGCAGATGTTCGCCAATCGCCTGCGCAAGAATCTTAAATCCCTGCAATCCTGGGCGCGGCGCGAGTCGGTCGATTGTTATCGTGTTTACGACGCCGACATGCCCGAGTACGCCTTTGCGATAGACGAGTACGGCGACGGCGAAGGGCAGCGCTGGATCGTCGTGCAGGAGTATGCGCCGCCCAGGAGCATCGATCCCGCTGCGGCGCGCCAGCGGCGCAACGAGGCGCTCGCAGTCATTCCTCACGTTCTGGGCGTCGCGCCCGAGCGCATCCGTCTGCGGGAGCGCCGTCTGCAGAAGGATGGCGCGCAGTATGAGAAGGTCGGTCAGGAGCGCGAGTTCGAGGTGGTGCGCGAGACGCCCTATCGTTTCGCCGTGAACTTCAGCGATTACCTGGATACGGGCTTGTTTCTCGATCACCGCCTGACGCGGCGCTACATCGGCGAGCTCGCCCGCGGGAAGCGCTTTCTCAACCTGTTCGCTTATACGGGAACCGCGACCGTTTACGCCGTCGGCGGCGGCGCCGTATCCAGCACCACGGTGGACATGTCGCGCACCTACCTGGATTGGGCTAAACGCAATCTTGCGTTGAATCAACTTGCGGGGCCGCAGCATGGCTTCGTGCAAGCCGATTGCCTCGCCTGGCTGGCAAAGCAGCGTGACCAAGACCGGCGCTGGGATCTCATATTCATCGACCCGCCCACGCACTCTCGCTCGAAACGGATGAGCGAAGACTTCGATGTGCAGCGCGATCATGCATCGCTCATCATCGCGGCGGCGCGCTTGCTCGCGCCCGGCGGCCTCATCGTGTTCTCCAACAATTACACGCGCTTTCGCCTGGACGCGGCCGGGCTGTCCGACTTTCAAGTGGAGGATCTGACGCGGCGTACGCTGCCTCAGGATTTTCAGCGTAACCCGCGCATCCACTCGTGTTATGTCTTGCGGCCGCGTGAGCAGGGCGCCGCGCTGCTGCCGGAATCCTGCGACAGCGCGACGCAGGCGTGAGCGCTCGTGAATTTCCGCACTGCGTCTCCGCGCGCCTGAAACTCCGCCTTTCGAAGAAATTAGGCAGAGTCCCCGATTGAACTGGCTCTTGCGTTGCAGCACAATTACGCCTTCTTCAAGTCCCCTTTTTTCGATCTCTCCCGGCAGCGTTCATCATGAGCGGCGATTCGTTTCAGGTCTGTTTTCATCCCAAGCTTGGCGCGGTTATTTACGATCCGATTGCTCAGATGGGTCTGGCGCGCGAGCAGATGCGCCTGTTCAAGCTCGACTCCATGAGCGCAAGCACGTTCATGCGCGACATTGTGAGCAAGGATCTGGGCGCCTGCGCCGAGGAGCAGGCGAGCGAGCAGGCCGCCAAAGTGGATACGTATCGCAGCGCGCGCGCCGGGCGTCGCAAGCCTTACTGCGAGCAATGCCGCCGGCATTTCGGCTCCGTCGACTTCACGGTGTGCAGCGGCTGCAGCACGATTCGCTGCACGTGCGGGGCCTGTAGCTGTGCGTCGAGCTCACGCCGACGCCGGGCCGCGTAACCGCCGCCCGCAGCAGCAATCAGCGCATGAAAGGCGCCGCAATGCGGCGCCTTTCTGCATCCTGAGAGCATGGAAATCTACCGTATCTTCACCATCGAGGCCGCGCACCGGCTGCCGAACGTGCCTGCCGGACACAAGTGCGCACGCCTGCACGGCCACTCATTCCGCATCGAGCTGCGCCTGAGCGGCGCAGTGGATGCGCACAGCGGCTGGGTGATGGACTTCGCCGACGTACGCAAGGCGTTTCAGCCCATTTACGACCGGCTCGACCATCACTTTCTCAACGAGGTTCCTGGCCTCGAGAACCCCACCAGCGAGAACCTCGCGCGCTGGATCTGGCGGGAGGCGAAGCCTGTGCTGCCGGCGCTCAGCAAAGTCATCGTGCACGAAACGTGCACCAGCGGCTGCGTGTACGACGGTCGCGACTAGGCGCTGACGCCGGCGATCGCCGGAGGGTGCGTACATCTACGCACGACAGCCGCCGCAATTTCTCGCCGTGAGAACAATCGAAGAATGAGGCCCGGCGAGGCCCGTGACGACTGCTTCTTGCGGCTCGGAGCGAGGATCGTGTAAACCGACTGTTCCGGGCCGGTGCGACAGTTCGCGGCCGGGCGGCGATCGTTCAGCGCCGCAATGAGTCCGCGCGCCAGCGAGGATTCGCGCGAGCGAGGCCCAGAGTGTGAGAGCCTGCGCAGAGGGGGACAGACCAAGCCGCTCCGCCCTACCCATCAATGATCTGAGTAAGCTCTGATTGAGCCCGCAGGCTACTGGCCAGCAGAATGGCCAGCAGTGGCGTTGGTCGTAAGACCAGGGATGGGGCGAACTATCGTTCTCGCCGCACGCCAGTCGTTCAGCGCTTGCCTGGAGTACTTCTGGTGAACAAGCCGATCGAGCAGATCGTTCGCGAGCACGCCGACCGCCCGGGCTCGTTGTTGCTCGTGTTGCACGCCGTGCAGCGCGAGTACGGGTACGTGCCGCCGGACGCCGTGCCGGTGATCGCGGACGTCATGAATCTGTCGCGCGCCGAGGTGCACGGCGTCATCAGTTTCTATCATTTCTTCCGGCGTCGTGCTCCCGGTCGGCACATCGTGCAGATCTGCCGCGCCGAGGCCTGCCAGTCCATGAACGCCGACGCGCTGGCGGCGCACGCGCAGCAACGGCTGCAGATCGGCTTCCACGAGACCACGGCGGACGGCCGATTCTCGCTCGAGCCGGTGTACTGCCTGGGCAACTGCGCCTGCTCACCAGCGGTCATGATCGATGAGGAGCTGCACGGGCGGGTCTCGCCAGGGCGCTTCGACGAGTTGATCGGCGAACTCGAGGCAGAATCATGAGCGCCGTGGTGTATGTGCCGCGGGATGCGGCGGCGCTGTCCCTGGGCGCCGAGCGGGTGGCGCGCGCGATTGAGCAGGAGGCCGCCGCGCGCAACATCGACCTGACCGTCAGGCGCAACGGCTCGCGCGGCATGTACTGGCTCGAGCCGCTGGTGGAAGTCGTCGTGGACGGCGAGCGCTACGCCTATGGTCCTGTTCGCGCGCAGGACGCGCCCGCACTGTTCGACGCTGAGTTCCTGCGGAACGGCGCGCATCCGTTGCAGCTCGGCCCGACCGAGCGCATTCCCTACCTGAGCAGCCAGCAGCGCCTGACGTTCGAGCGCGTCGGCGTTATCGAACCCTCGAATCTCGAGGACTATGTGGCGCACGGGGGATACCGGGGTCTGCGCAACGCGTTATCCATGCAGCCCGCTGAGGTCGTGCAGGCCGTGACGGACTCAGGTCTGCGCGGCCGGGGCGGCGCGGCGTTTCCTACAGGCTTGAAGTGGAAAACCGTACTCGAGGCGCAAGCGCCGCAGAAATACGTGACCTGCAACGCCGACGAGGGCGATTCGGGCACGTTCGCCGATCGCATGCTGATGGAAGGCGATCCGTTCGCTCTCATAGAAGGCATGACGATCGCAGGCATGGCGGTGGGCGCGAGCCGCGGGTTCATTTACCTGCGCATCGAGTACCCGCACGCGCATCGAGTGCTGACCGAGGCCATCGCGGCCGCCTATCGAGCCGGCTATCTGGGCGCGGACGTGCTGGGCAGCGGCCGGGCGTTCGATCTCGAGGTGCGTCTCGGCGCCGGCGCCTACATTTGCGGCGAGGAAACCTCGATGCTCGAGAGTCTGGAAGGCCGCCGCGGCGAAGTGCGCGTGCGCCCGCCGCTGCCCGCGATCAAGGGCCTGTTCGGACAGCCGACGATCGTGAACAACGTGATCTCGCTCGCGAGCGCGCCGCTCATTCTCGATCGCGGCGCCACGTTCTATCGTGAGTACGGAGTGGGCCGTTCGAGAGGCACGCTGCCGATCCAGCTTGCCGGCAACATCAAACGAGGCGGGCTCGTGGAGCGCGCGTTCGGTCTGAGTCTGCGTGAGCTGCTGTACGACTACGGCGGCGGCTCGGCGTCTGGACGTCCGCTGCGCGCCGTTCAGATCGGTGGACCGCTCGGCGCCTACGTGCCTGCATCGCAGTTCGACACGATCATCGATTACGAGGCGCTCGCCGAGATCGGCGCACTGCTCGGTCACGGCGGCGTCGTGGCGTTCGACGACACGGTCGATATGGCGCGCATGGCGCGCTACGCCATGGAATTCTGCGCGCTCGAATCCTGCGGCAAGTGCACGCCGTGCCGCATCGGATCCACTCGCGGCGTGGAAGTGATCGACCGCATCCTGAAGGATGTGGATCGCGCCAAGAATCTCGAGCTGCTCGAGGATCTGTGCGAGACCATGGTGGAAGGCTCGCTGTGCGGGCTGGGCGGCATGGCGCCGTTCCCGGTCAGGAGCGCGCTGCGGCATTTCCGGGACGACTTCTTGAGAAGCGGTTAGCCAGAGGCCAGTCATGTATTCGCTGGATTACTACGACTTCGGGACGCCGGCGAGCGACAGCGCAGAGCTGGTGAGTGTGGAGATCGACGGCCAGACGGTCACCGTGCCGGCGGGCGTTTCCGTCATGCGCGCCGCGGCCATGATGCGCAAACAGATTCCGAAGCTCTGCGCCACGGACACTCTGAAGGCGTTCGGCTCGTGCCGCCTGTGCCTCGTCGAGATCGAAGGCCGCAAAGGCTATCCGGCCTCGTGCACCACGCAGGTCGCCGCGGGCATGAAGATCAAGACCAGCAGCGAGGCGCTTACGCGTCTGCGGCGCAACGTGATGGAGCTGTATCTGTCGGATCACCCTGCAGAGTGCGTCAGCGACCAGGTCCCGGTTCGCACTGAGTTCAAGGCCATGGCGCAGCTCGTCGGACTGACCGAGAACCGCTATGGCGCGGACGGCGCACGACATCTCGGGGCGCCGCTCGACGAGAGCAATCCGTATTTTCGTTTCGATCCCTCCGCCTGCATCGTCTGCTCGCGCTGCGTGCGCGCTTGCGACGAAGTGCAAGGGACGTTCGCGTTGACCATCGAGGGGCGCGGCTTCGACTCTCGCGTGGTCGCGAGCCAGGATGAGCGATTCATAGATTCGGAGTGCGTCTCCTGCGGCGCCTGCGTCGAGGCGTGTCCGACTACGGCGTTGCAGGAGAAAAGCCTGATCGCCGGGCCCGCGCCCGAGAAGGCCGTGACCACCACCTGCGCCTACTGCGGAGTCGGCTGTTCATTCAAGGCCGAAATGAAAGACGAGGTCGTCGTGCGCATGGTCCCGAATCGCGCCGGTCACGCGAACCAGGGGCACGCATGCGTGAAAGGGCGATTCGCGTACGGCTACGCCACGCACCGTGATCGTGTGCTCAAACCCATGGTTCGCGCCCGGATCACCGATCCGTGGCGCGAAGTGTCCTGGACAGAGGCCATCGAGCGCGCGGCCAGCGAGTTCAAGCGCATCCAGGCGAAATACGGTCGCAATTCCATCGGCGGCATCACCTCCTCGCGCTGCACGAACGAAGAGGCTTATCTGGTCCAGAAGCTGGTGCGTGCAGCCTTCGGCAACAACAACGTGGACACCTGTGCGCGAGTGTGTCATTCGCCGACCGGTTATGGTCTGAAACACACCCTGGGCGAATCCGCCGGCACGCAGGCGTTCAACTCGGTGATGAAGTCCGACGTCATTCTGCTGATTGGCGCCAACCCCACCGAAGGCCATCCGGTGTTCGCGTCGCAGCTGAAGCGGCGGCTGCGTCAAGGCGCCAAGCTCGTGGTCGTGGACCCGCGCGCGATCGGGCTGGTGCGCACGCCGCACATCGAGGCGGAATATCATCTGCAGTTGCGGCCTGGCACGAACGTGGCGCTCATGAACGCCATGGCGCATGTGGTGGTGACCGAGGGATTGACGCGCGAGTCTTATATCGCGGAGCGCTGCGAGCAGGCGTCCTACGAGAAGTGGAAACAGTTCGTGGCGCACCCGGACCGCTCGCCGGAGGCGACGGCGGATGTAACCGGCGTGCCCGCCGAGAAAGTCCGGGGGGCGGCCCGGCTGTATGCGAGCGCTGAGAATGCGGCGATCTATTATGGTCTGGGAGTGACCGAGCACAGCCAGGGCGCCACGATGGTCATGTGCATCGCGAATCTCGCCATGGCCACCGGCAACCTGGGGCGCGAAGGCGTCGGCGTGAATCCGCTGCGCGGGCAGAACAACGTGCAGGGATCGTGCGACATGGGCTCCTTCCCTCATGAGCTGAGCGGCTACCGGCACATTTCGGATGACGCCGTGCGCGCGTCGTTCGAAGCCGCATGGAGCGTTCGGCTCGACCCGGAGCCCGGCTTGCGCATACCGAACATGTTCGAGTCGGCTCTGGAAGGCGATTTCAAGGCCATGTACATCCAGGGCGAGGACATGGCGCAGTCCGATCCGAACACCCAGCACGTCACGGCGGCGCTGTCGGCGATGGAGTGCGTGGTCATTCAGGATCTCTTTCTGAATGAAACGGCGAAGTACGCGCACATCTTCCTGCCGGGTTCGACGTTCCTCGAGAAGGACGGCACGTTCACGAACGCCGAACGCCGCATCTCGCGGGTGCGCAAGGTCATGAACCCGCTCGCCGGGCTGCAGGACTGGGAGATCACGCAGCGACTTTCGAACGCGCTCGGCTATCCCATGAACTACTCGCATCCCTCGGAGATCATGGATGAGATCGCTGCGCTCACGCCGACCTTCGCGGGTGTGAATTATCAGAAGCTCGATGAGCTTGGCAGCATCCAGTGGCCCTGCAACGCCGAGGCGCCTTCGGGCACACAGACCATGCACGTCGGGCGGTTCGTGCGCGGCAAGGGCAAG
This sequence comes from Steroidobacteraceae bacterium, assembly GCA_034005205.1. Classification (GTDB taxonomy): domain Bacteria; phylum Pseudomonadota; class Gammaproteobacteria; order Steroidobacterales; family Steroidobacteraceae; genus Steroidobacter. The sequence continues at coordinate 44,685 of JAVEVD010000014.1, forward strand.
TTCTACGTCACTGAGTATGTGCCGACCAGCGAGCAGACCTCGAGTCGCTTCCCGCTGATCCTCACTACCGGCCGCGTTCTGACGCAATACAACGTCGGTGCGCAGACGCGTCGCACTGACAATATCGTCTGGTACGATGAAGACCGTCTCGAGATTCATCCCCACGATGCGCAGATGCGCGGCATCGCCACCGGTGATTGGGTGGGCGTGGCCAGCCGCGCGGGCGACACGGTGCTGCGGGCGCTGGTGACCGATCGCGTGCAGCCGGGCGTGGTCTACACGACATTCCATTTTCCGGAATCGGGCGCGAACGTGGTCACGACCGACAACTCCGATTGGGCGACGAACTGTCCGGAGTACAAGGTGACCGCGGTGCAGGTCGTGAAGGTCACTCAACCGTCCTTGTGGCGGCAGCGTTTCCGCGAGCTGTCGCGGCGCCAGCACAAGGAGCGGGCGGGCCGGGCGGATCGTGTCGACCAAACCTGACGCGCTGGCGCATGCGTCTGCGGCGCCGGCCACCTGCCGGCAGGTGGACGTGCAGCGCGAGAGCGGCGGCGATATCGAGCAGACGATCGATTTCGTCGCCGAAGAGCGGCCGGTCGAACTGCGCTACCAGGGCGTGCCGCACGTCGTGATGTTGACCTCGCCTGCCGATCTCGAGGACCTGGGCGTGGGCTTCACGCTCAGTGAGGGCGTCGTGGCCGACGTCGCCGAAGTGCACTCCGTCCGCGCGATTTCGGAGGGGAAATCGCTGGTGATCGACATCCACATCTCGGGTGAGCGCTTCGCCGGCCTGTTGCGACGGCGTCGTAACATGACGGCGCGCACGGGCTGCGGGCTGTGCGGGATCGAGACGGTCGAAGCCATTCGAGCGCCGCAGCCCGTACGCGACGACCTGAAGTTCTCACGTCGGGAGCTGCAGGGCGAGCTCGAACGGCTGCACACGCTGCAGCCGCTGAACCAGACCACCGGCAGCGTGCATGCGGCCGCCTGGGTGCGCCCGGGCGCCGGCATCCAAGTCGTTCGAGAGGATGTCGGGCGTCATAATGCGCTCGACAAGGTGATCGGGGCCCTGGCGCGCTCGGGCGTGGATTCGAGCGAGGGCTATTTCATCATCACCAGTCGCGCCAGCTTCGAAATGGCGCAGAAGGCGGCGATGGTGGGCGTGTCGCTGCTCGCCGCGGTCTCTGCGCCCACGGCGCTGGCGATCGACCTCGCCCAGCAGACAGGACTGACCTTGATCGGTTTCGCGCGCAAGAACCGTCACGTCGTTTACGCGCACCCGCAACGCTTGCAGGATTGATGCAGATGGGCGATGAGCACCTGGTGAAGATGGTCAATGAGATCGCCGCGTTCTTCCACGCCGCGAGCGACGACCCGGCCAGCGACGTGGCTGCGCATCTGAAGCGCTTCTGGAATCCGCGCATGCGTCAACGGATCGTCGAGTACGTGCGCGGCGACGGCGCTGGGTTGACGCCTCTCGCGCGGGCCGCGGTGGAGTTGCTCGAAGAGCAAGCCAAGCCCGTCAGAGAAAATCCCTGAACCGATACCAGGTCATCGCCAGCATCAGGATGGGCGTGCGCAGCAACGGGCCGCCTGGGAAGTTGCGGTGCTGGATGCGGCCGAACAGATCGAAGCGCTCGGCCTGCTGGGCGATGGCTTCCGCCACGAGCTTGCCCGCCACGCCGGTCAGCGCGATGCCGTGACCGGAGAACCCTTGCAGGTAGTAGATGTGGGGCGCGAGCCGCCCGAAGTCCGGTGCGCGGCTCATCGTGATATCGACATGGCCGCCCCACGCGTAATCGATCCGCACGTCGCGAAGCTGTGGGAAGACCTCGAGCATGCGTTTGCGGGTCGCTCGTTTGGTGTTGAACGCGTCGCGCCCGGAGTAACTCACGCGCCCGCCGAACAGCAGGCGGTGATCTGCGGAGCGGCGAAAGTAATCCAACACGAAGTTCACGTCCGAAACGCCGATGTTTTCGCGCATGAGCTGCGTCATGCGCGCCTCACCGAGCGGCTCGGTTGCGACGATGTATGTCCCAACGGGCATGATCCGTCCGCGCAACGACGGTGCGAACGGCGCGCCGTAGGCGTTGCAGCACAGCACGACGAATCTGGCGCGCACCTCCCCTTGCGGCGTCACGACTGCCGCCGGGTCTGTGCGGCGCATATCGGTCGCAGGCGAGTTCTCGTAGATCTGCACGCCAGCCGATCGGGCCGCAGCCGCCAGGCCGAGCGTGTAGTTCAGTGGATGCAGATGGCCGCTGCCGCTGTCGAAGAGCCCTGCGCAATAGCGCCTGGTGTCCAGGAGGCTTTCGACATCGGCTCTCTCCAGGAATCGTAGTTGCGTATAGCCGTAACACTCCTGCAAGTCGTGCATCTCTTCGAGCAGGTCCCGACGCTGACGCGGCTTGAGCGCCACGTGCATCTGTCCCCAGTGCAGATCGCAGTCGATGGCGTGTCGCTCGACGCGGTGAGCGATGAGCTTCAGTCCTTCGAGCGAGATTTCCCACATGCGCTTGGCGTCGTCAAAACCGACCTGCTGCTCTAGCTTGTGCTGTCCTGAAGCGAAGCCGACGATCGCCTGCCCGCCGCTGCGGCCGGATGCGCCCCAGCCGATGCGGCGCGCTTCCAGCAAGACGACCCGGTAGCCGCGCTCCGCGAGGTGCAAAGCGGTCGAGCAGCCGGCGATGCCGCCGCCGACGACGCACACGTCCGCGGCGATCGCGCCTTGGAGCGTGGGATGTACGGGGGCGGGAATCGCGGAGGCGGCGTAGTAGGAGTCGATATGCTTGTTTTCGCTCATCGATGCACAATGAGATGAAGCGGACAGCGGTTAGTCAGAGAGCGACCTCCACTCGAGCAGCCTGTCGCGACCCGCTGTTCGCTATCCGCTTCCAGACTCAGACGTACCATTCATATTCGAGCCGCGTGATACGGGTTTCGAACGCGCGTAACTCGCCGCGGCGCGTGGTCAGGAACAAGTGCTGGAATTTCTCGCCAAGGTATTCACGCACGAACGCGCTGTGCTCGAAAGCAAGCGCCGCTTCCGGCCAAGTCGACGGTAATGTTGCTTCATGGCCGCGGTATGCGTTGCCCGTGAGCGGTGGGCCCGGGTCGAGGCGGCGGACCAGCCCGTGGTGAATTCCGGCCAGGACCGCGGCTGCGAGCAGGTAGGGATTGGCGTCCGCGCCGGCCACCCGATGTTCGACGCGCCGGTTTTCGGGCGTGCTGACCGGCACGCGCAGCGCCACGCCGCGATTGTTCAGGCCCCAGCTCGGAGTCAAAGGCACATAGGCCTCGGTGCGGAAGCGCCGATAGGAATTAGCCGTTGGCGCGAAAACCAGCATCGCATCGGCCATGGTGGCCGCCAATCCGCCGATCGCGTGGCGTAGCCGTTCGTCGCCCGCCGGATCCTCGCTGGCGAAGATGTTGTGGCCGCTCTCATCGAGCAGGCTTACGTGAATGTGCGCGCCGCTTCCGGCGCAATCCTCGTAAGGCTTCGGCATGAACGTCGCCTGCATTCCATGCCGCGAGGCGACGCCGCATACCAGGCGCTTGAACCGCGTCGCCTGATCGCAGGCGAGCAGCGCGTCGGGCGCATGCCGCAGATTGACTTCGTATTGCGCCGGTCCGTACTCCGCGAGCACCGTCCCGGCGGGCACGCGCTGCGTTTCGCAGGCCGTAGCGATGTCCGCGAGCAGCGCCGAGTATTCGTTGAGGTTGGCCATGGAGTTGATCTGCGGGCGCGCCTCGCGACGGCGCAGCTCCGGCGATCGCGGCGGCTGTACGCGGCCCTCTGCGGTGCGCTCTGGATCGAGCAGGTAGAACTCCAGCTCGATTGCGATCACAGGCGTCAGACGCAGCGCGCGGAATCGATCGAGTACGCTCGCGAGCACATGGCGTGGATCGCCGAAAAACGGTGCGCCGTCGTGGTCGTGCATCGTGACCTGAACCTGCGCTACGCCTTCGTCCGCGCGCCACGGCGTGGGCAGGAGCGTGCCTGGAATCGGCAGGCAGCTGCGGTCCGCATCGCCCTCGTCGAAGCCGAAGCCGGTCTCCTGGATCGTGCCGCCGAGCACATCGAGCGCGAACATCGAACCGGGCAGGAGAAAGCCGCCGCTCCAGAGCGAGGCCGCCTCATGCAGCGGCACGCGCTTGCCCCGAAAGACGCCGTTGAGGTCCGCCAGCAGGACGTCGATGAAGCGCGCTTGCGGCTGCGCGCGTAGCAACGCGGCGAGATCGTCGTTGGTGAACTGCGCAGTCATGCTCGTCGCCTGTTCAAAATCAGCCAGCGATCGACCGACCGCGAACCGCAGCAGAATATCGGTGCGCGTCGCGCAGCTGCAAGGGCCGGGACCGACCGGACGCGCGCGCCAGGACCGCCCTGCGGTCCCCGGGCTTGTAAGCCCTTGTAAGCCCTGGAGGTCAGTCGCTGGGACGGCGGGGGCTGGCGGCGGGCTAAGGCGACCTGAGCGAAGCGCTTCACCCTGTGGTCGGTTCCATTGCTTGCTGCACAGGATGCGGCTCGATGACGCATCGTGTTTCCCGAACGGCCGGCCCCCGGGGACATGTGCTTAAATAGCTGCTGGGAAGAAGCTTGGCCACGCCCCCGGCGCCCGACAAGGCGTCGAATCTCAAACGTGTCTACCCGCAAACCGCTCATCGGCGTCCCGGCGGACCGGCGTCTGCTGGGACCGCATTATTTTCATTGCGTCGGCGAGAAGTACATCGCGGCCATTCTCGAGGGCGCGGGCGCTACGCCCGTGCTGATCCCCGCGCTCGGCGAGGCGCTGCATCCCAGGGAGCTGCTTGCGGATTTCGACGCCGTGCTGCTCACGGGCAGTCCCTCCAACGTGGAGCCGCACCGCTATCAGGGTGCGCCCGGCGATCCGGGCATGTTGCACGATCCGCATCGCGACGCGACGACGCTGCCGATGATTCCGTACGTGATCGAGGCCGGTTTGCCGCTGCTCGCGATCTGTCGCGGGTTCCAGGAAATGAACGTCGCCTTCGGCGGCACGCTCTGGCAGAAGCTGCACGAGGTGGCGGGCTATTCGGACCATCGCGAAGATCTCGAGGCGCCGCTCGATGAGCAATACGGGCCAGCGCACGAGGTGGCGCTGACGCCCGGCGGCATGCTTCAGGCGCTCGCCGGCGGCCGGGAACGTTTGATGGTCAACTCGTTGCATTCGCAGGGCGTGCAGACGCTCGGGCGCGGTCTGGAAATCGAGGCGCGTGCGCCCGACGGAGTGATCGAAGCCTTCCGGGTGCGCAACGCGCCGTCGTTCGCGCTGGCGCTGCAGTGGCATCCGGAATGGAAGTTCCGCGACGACCCGTTTTCAGTCGCGCTCTTCGCGGCTTTCGGCGCGGCCGCGCGCGAGCGCGCACAGATGCGTCATCGGACGAGCGAGCCGAGGCGCGACTAGAGGCAAAGGTTATGAGTGTGATTCAGCAATTCTTCAAGGAGCACGGCGTCTCGGAAGTCGAGGGCATCATTCCTGACATGGCGGGCGTGGCGCGCGGCAAGATCATGCCGGCGGAGAAGTTCGCCGAGGAAGAGGGCATGCGCCTGCCGGAAAGCATCTTCCTGCAGACGGTCACCGGCGAATACCCGGACGACGAGCGCGCCATCAGCCCTGCAGAGATCGACATCGTTCTCAAGGCCGATCCGAGCACCATCCGCATCGTGCCGTGGGCGGCGGAGCCGACCGCTCAGGTGATCCACGACAGCTTCTACTCGGACGGGCGGCCGGTGACCATGGCGCCGCGCTACGTGCTGCAGCACGTGCTCGAGCTGTACGCGCAGCACGGCTGGCAGCCGGTCGTCTCGCCAGAGCTCGAGTTCTTCCTGGTCGAGCCGAACACGGACTCTGACTACCCGCTCAGGCCGCCGGTCGGCCGCTCCGGTCGACCGGAGATCGGTCGGCAATCGTACTCAATCGCGGCGGTCAACGAGTTCGATCCGCTGTTCGATGACATGTATGCGTACTGCGAAGCGCAGGACATCGAGATCGATACGCTGATTCACGAGGACGGCGCTGCGCAGATGGAGATCAACCTGCTGCACGGCGACGCGTTGTCGCTGGCTGACCAGGTGTTCTTGTTCAAGCGCACGGCGCGTGAGGCGGCGTTGCGTCACAAGATGTACGCGACCTTCATGGCCAAGCCCATGGCTCGCGAGCCGGGCAGCGCGATGCACGTGCATCAGAGCATCATTGATCGCAGCACCGGCGCGAACGTGTTCAGCGACGCCGAAGGCGGGCCTTCGCCGCTGTTCTTCTCGCATATCGCCGGCTTGCAGAAGTACCTGCCGGCCGCGATGTCGCTGCTGGCGCCCAACGTGAATTCCTATCGTCGCATCACGCGGCACTATTCCGCGCCGATCAACACGCAGTGGGGCTACGACAACCGTACTGCCGGCCTGAGAGTGCCTGTATCGAATCCAGCGGCGCGCCGGGTGGAGAACCGCATCGCCGGCGCCGACGCGAACCCGTACCTGGCGATCGCCGCCTCGCTGGCGTGCGGTTATCTGGGCATGATCGAGGGGCTCAAGCCGAGCGAGCCGATCACCGGCAGCGCCTACGATCTGCCGTTCTCGCTGCCGCGGAACATCGAGGATTCGCTGCGACTGTTGCGCGACTGTCGTCCGTTGATCGATATTCTCGGCGAGCGCTTCGTGATCGCCTATGCGGCGGTGAAAGAAAACGAGTACGAGACGTTCCTGCAGGTGATCAGTTCGTGGGAGCGGGAGCACTTGTTGTTGAACGTGTAATAGCGAGAAGCGGATAGCGGATGGCGGATAGCGGATAGTTCCGAGGAACTGTGCCAAGCTGCACGAGCGAAACGCCGCTCTTTGACTATCCGCTATTCGCCATCCGCTATCCGCTTCCAGACAGCCATGACCATTCCCCCACGCACCACCGCCGAGTGGCGCGCCCTGGACGCCGCCCACTACCTGCATCCGTTCACCGATCATGCGGCCCTCGGCCGCAAGGGCGTGCGGGTCATCACGCGCGCTGAAGGCGTGTACCTCTACGACAGCGACGGGCGACAGATCCTCGACGGCATGTCGGGACTGTGGTGCGTCAATCTGGGCTACGGCCGGCGGGAGCTCGCCGAAGCGGCGTATCGGCAGATGCTCGAGCTGCCCTACTACAACAGCTTCTTCCAATCGGCGCACCCGCCGGCGATCGAGCTGGCGCGGCTGCTCGTGGAAGTCACGCCGCCGCAATTCAACCATGTGTTCTTCACCGGATCGGGCTCCGAGGCGAACGACACGGTGGTGCGCACGGTGCGCCGCTACTGGGACATCGTCGGCCAGCCGCAGCGTAAAGTGATCATCAGTCGAGTGAACGCTTACCACGGCAGCACGATCGCTGGAGCGAGCCTCGGCGGCATGGCGCCCATGCATTCACAGGGCGGGCTGCCGATTCCCGACATCGAACACATCCGCCAGCCATACTGGTACGGCGAGGGCGGCGGGTTGACGCCCGAGGAGTTCGGGCTCGTGGCGGCGCGTGCGCTCGAAGAAAAAATCCTGGAGCTCGGTCCCGAGCGGGTCGGCGCCTTCATCGGCGAGCCGATCCAGGGCGCGGGCGGCGTGGTCATCCCGCCGCAGACCTACTGGCCCGAGATTCAGCGGATCGTCGACAAGTACGGTCTGCTGCTGGTCGCGGACGAGGTGATCTGCGGCTTCGGCCGCACCGGCCGCTGGTTCGGTTCGGAGCGCTTCGGCATCCGGCCCGACCTGATGCCGATCGCCAAGGGCTTGTCCTCCGGATATCTGCCGATCGGCGGAGTGATGGTCGGCGATCGCGTCGCGCAGGCGCTGATCGAGCGGGGCGGCGAGTTTCACCACGGCTTTACGTATTCCGGCCACCCCGCGGCATGCGCTGTGGGATGCGCCGTCATCGACATCATGCGTCGCGAGGCCGTCGTCGAGCGCGTACAGGAAGACGTCGGCCCCTACCTGCAGCGCCGCTGGGCCGAACTGGCCGAGCATCCTCTGGTGGGCGAGGCGCGCAGCGTCGGGCTGATCGGCGCCTTGGAACTGGTCGCCGACAAGGAGCGCCGCACCTTTTTCGACGACCCCGGCGAAGTCGGCGGGTTGTGCCGCGACCTGTGCATCGCCAATGGCCTGGTGATGCGCGCCGTGCGCGACACGATGATCATCGCCCCGCCGCTGGTAATCACTCACGCGCAGATCGACGAGCTCATCGACAAGGCCCGTCGCTCGCTCGACATGACGCTCGAAACTTTAAGACGATGAACCGCCGCCGAACGCCCCGACTCCGCTGAGCGCGAAGCTCTCGCTGGTCGCAAGACCAGCTCAACAAGAGATCCGCGCCAGAGACGCAAAGACTCGCGGGCCGTGATAGGACGATGAACCGCTGCCGAACGCCCCGACTCCTCTGAGCGCGACGCTCTCGCTGATACCGAACGCCCCGACGCCCCTGAGCAGCTCAGGCGTCGGCCGGCGCGCTTGCGCCGCCGTAGCACGCGCCAAGCAACTGCGCTACGCTCGCGCGCGAGTGCGCCGGCGGCTCTGCTGGCGCCGTCCACAAGACGCGGAGATCACGGTTCGATGAACAAAGTAACGCGCGCCCTCCTGGCGACGACGTCCGCCGCCCTGGTGATTTCGGCGTGCGGCGGAAGCGATGAGGGTCAGCCGGCGCAGGGCGTCGATGGGGTCGCCCGGGAAGCGAAGGTGCTGCACGTCTATAACTGGTCGGACTACATTGCCGAGAACACCATCCCGGACTTCGAGCGGCAGACCGGAATCAAGGTGACCTACGACGTGTTCGACTCGAACGACGTGCTCGAGACGCGCCTGCTCGCCGGCAATTCCGGCTTCGACGTGGTGACGCCCTCGGCGTCGTTCCTCGAACGGCAGATCAAGGCCGGCGTGTTCCAGAAGCTCGACAAGAGCCAGTTGCCGAATCTCGTCAACATGGATCCGCAGATCATGGAGCAGGTGGCGCAGCACGACCCCGGCAACGACCATGCGATTCCGTACATGTGGGGGACGACCGGCGTCGGCTACAACGAGGCGATGGTCAAGAAGGCGCTCGACGGCGCCACGCCGGATTCCTGGGACTATATCTTCGATCCGAAGCTGGCGGCGAGGCTCGCGGACTGCGGCGTCTCACTGCTCGATGCGCCTGACGAGATTCTGAAGTCGGTGCTCGTGTGGATGGGTCGCGATCCGAACAGCCAACGGCTCGAGGACCTGAAGGCCGCCGAGGAGAAGCTCGCGGCGATCCGGCCCTATGTGCGCAAGATCCACTCCTCGCAGTACATCGACGACCTCGCCAACGGCGAGGTGTGTGTGGCGGTGGGCTGGAGCGGCGACGTGCTGCAGGCGCGCGACCGAGCCGAGGAAGCCGGGCGCGGCGTGAAGGTCGGCTACGTGATCCCGAAGGAGGGCGCGATTCTGTGGTTCGACGTGCTGGCGATTCCGGCGGACGCGAAGCATCCGGGCGCCGCGCACGCCTTCATCAACTACCTGATGGATCCGCAGGTGGCGGCCGACAACTCCAACTTCGTGAACTACGCCAATGCGAACCGCGCGTCGCTCCCGATGGTGAGCGAGAAAGTGCGCAACGATCCCGGCGTCTATCCGCCGCCGGAAGTGCAGGCCAAGCTGTTCCCCTCGCTCGCCTATGGCGAGGAGTTCCAGCGCGCCATGAACCGGATGTGGACCAAGTTCTCGACCGGCCGCTGATCGCGGCCAACGCGCCGGGCGTCACGGGCGCTGCGCCGGCCGACAGCCGTGCGCAGCGCCATTACTGAAAGCCGCCGTTATCCGTACTGCGATTCAAGATGCCCTCCGCCCGTCCTGAGCCAGCGCTCGCGCCCTGGAACGATCCCCAGGCCGTCCCGTACGTCAGGATCGAGAACGTCACCAAGAAGTTCGGCGACTTCACGGCGGTCAACGACGTTTCGCTCAAGATCTATCAGGGCGAGCTGTTCTGTCTGCTCGGCGGCTCGGGTTCGGGGAAAACGACGCTGTTGCGTATGCTGGCGGGCTTCGAGGAGCCTACCAGCGGGCGGATCTTCATCGACGGCGTCGACATGACCGGCGTGCCGAGCTACGAGCGGCCGGTGAACATGATGTTTCAATCCTACGCTCTGTTTCCGCACATGACGGTCGAGCAGAACGTCGCGTTCGGGCTGAAGCAGGACCGCACGCCGAAGAAGGAGATCGCCGAGCGGGTGGCGCAGATGCTGGACATGGTGCGTCTGACGCAGTTCGCCAAGCGCAAGCCGCAGCAACTCTCCGGCGGACAGCGCCAGCGCGTCGCGCTCGCGCGTTCTCTGGTCAAGCGGCCGAAACTCCTGCTGCTCGATGAGCCGCTCGCGGCGCTCGACAAGAAGCTGCGCGAGCACACGCAATTCGAGCTCGTCAATTTGCAGGAGCGCCTGGGCGTGACCTTCGTGGTGGTCACGCACGATCAGGAGGAGGCCATGACGCTCGCTTCGCGCATCGGCGTGATGGATGCGGGCCATATCGTGCAGGTCGGCGCGCCGCGCGACATCTACGAATTTCCACGCAGCAGGTTCGTCGCAGAATTCATCGGCAACGTGAACATGTTCGAGGGCCGCCTGATCGAGGACGAGCCCGATCACGTGCGCATCGACAGTCCCGAGTTGGGCGCCGTGATCTATGTCGATCATGGCGTCAGCTCGCCTCCGGATGCGGTCGTGTGCGCGGCCGTGCGTCCGGAGAAGATCTCGATTTCCACCACGCCGCCGCAGCAGCAGGAAAACGTGGCGCGGGGCGTGGTGAAGGAGATCGCTTACCTCGGCGATCTGTCCGTGTACCTGGTGCAGCTCGCCAGCGGCAAGATGGTGCGCGTCACGCAACCGAACATGTACCGACACGCGGACGAGACGATCACCTGGGAGCAAAGCGTGTATCTGCACTGGCATCCGTCCAGTCCGGTGGTGCTCGTCGAATGAACGAGGATCTTGATCCGCGACCGCCCAAGGCGAGGGAGCGGATGCGGGTCGGCGACGGCGAATCCGTCTCGGCAAGCACACGCCGTGCTGCGGAAGGTCGACAGCGCCAAAAGGGCGTCGATCAGTCGCAAGCGGCGGCGCGCCTGGTGGGAGAAACCCTGCCCCGAGCGACGCTCGTGCGTCGCTCGGGCGCCGCGCAATGGGTGCGCGCCGGCCTGGGCAGGATCGGGCTGGACGGACGCGCCATGGTGATAGCCGCGCCCTGCATCTGGCTGCTGCTGTTCTTTCTCGCTCCTTTCATCATCGTGCTGAAGATCGCGTTCTCGCAGGCGCAGATCGCGATGCCGCCGTATCAGCCGCTGATCGAGTGGCTGCAGGACGGCGTGCTGCAGATCCGCCTGAACATCGGCAACTTTCTGTTCCTGATCCAGGACGATCTGTACTGGCAGGCCTATCTGAATTCGATGCGCGTGGCTGCGGTGTCCACGCTTCTTTGTCTGCTGATCGGCTATCCGATGGCGTACGCGATCGCGCGCGCCGAAAGGCGCTGGCGCAACGTCCTGCTGATGATGGTGATCCTGCCGTTCTGGACGTCGTTCCTGCTGCGCGTCTATGCGTGGATCGGCATCCTGAAGAACAACGGCCCGATCAACAATTTCCTCATGTGGCTCGGCGTGATCGATCAGCCGATCGTGATGCTGCAGACGGATTTCGCAATCTATATCGGGATCGTCTATTCGTACCTGCCGTTCATGATCCTGCCGTTGTATGCGAATCTGGAGAAGATGGATCTGACGCTGCTCGAGGCGGCGCAAGATCTGGGCTGCCGGCCTTTCAAGGCGTTTCTCACGATCACCGCGCCGCTCTCGGCGCCCGGCGTGCTGGCGGGCTCCATGCTGGTGTTCATCCCGGTGGTCGGCGAGTTCGTCATCCCCGCGCTGCTCGGCGCGCCGGATTCGCTGATGATCGGCAAGGTCTTGTGGACCGAGTTCTTCAACAATCGTGACTGGCCGGTCGCGAGCGCCGTCGCGGTCGCTCTGCTCGCGCTGCTGGTTCTGCCGATCGTTCTGCTGCAGCGCTCGCAATCCGCTCAGCTGGCCGGAGGGCGGCGATGATGCGGCGGCGCTCCACGTTCCGGCTTACAGTCCTGGTGTTCGGCTTCGCCTTCCTGTACTTGCCGATCCTGTCGCTGGTCGTCTACTCGTTCAACAAGTCGCGCCTGGTTACGGTCTGGGGCGGGTTCTCCACCGAATGGTACGGGCGGCTGTTGCGCAACGAGCAGATCCTCGATGCGGCGTGGCTTTCGCTGAAGATCGCCGCCATCAACGCTACCGGCGCAGTCGTGCTCGGAGCGCTCGCCGGGATGGCGCTCGCGCGCTTTGGATCCTTCCGCGGGCGCACGCTGCTCACCGGCATGACGACGGCGCCGCTGGTCATGCCGGAAGTGATCACCGGCCTTTCACTGCTGTTGTTGTTCGTCGCCATGGAGCAGGCGTTCGGCTGGCCGGCGGGACGAGGCATGACGACGATCACCATCGCGCACATGACGCTGACGATGGCCTACGTGACGATCATCGTGCGCTCGCGACTGTCCTCGCTCGATGAGTCGCTCGAGGAGGCCGCCATGGATCTCGGCGCGCGGCCGGTCAAGGTGTTTTTCGTGATCACGCTGCCGATCATCGCGCCGGCGCTCGTTTCCGGATGGTTGCTGGCGTTCACCATTTCGCTCGACGACCTCGTCATCGCCAGCTTCGTCTCCGGTCCCGGCGCCAGCACGCTGCCGATGGTGGTGTTCTCGAAAGTTCGACTCGGCGTGAGCCCCGACATCAACGCGCTCGCCACGATCATGGTGCTGTTCGTCTCGATCGGCGTCGTGATCGCCGGCCTCTGGATGGCGCGGCAGGAGAAGCGGTTGGGGAGCGCGTGAGCGTCGGGTGGGGACCCCCAGATCTCCGCTGTTCGATCTGCACATCCGGTGGTCTTTCTCGCCCAGATCCCGCCGCCCGCTGGCGCCTGTCGAACTGCACGCCTCCGCCTGCCGCGACCCTGGACGCCGGCAGGCGCGCCCCGATGGCTAGCTTCGCTCTGATCCAGGCCCAGGCCCGCCCCGGACAAGCGCCGTCGGCGCCCCATAGCCGCCCTCCTGGGCGTCCGCCTTCCGATCCGGACCCCCAGAGATCCAGATCCCGGAGATCCAGGCCGGGACGCCCACAAGGCTCGATCCTGGACGCCGTGAAGTCCGCCAGCGCGGCCGCCCGACCCCGGATAGGCCTCCAGAAAACAAGCCTCTGAGCCGAGCCGGCCGACCTCGCTCGGGGTTCAGACGACCGGCGTCCGGGTCGCCTGGGACGGCGGCTTGCGACGCGGGGTCCGGCGTTCGAACCGGCGGCGCTCGCCTGCCCGCATCCGCCAAGCCGATTTCAGGCGTTCGCGGCTACACTTGGGGCCTTCATCCGCGGAGGGCTCAATGAAAGATCAGACCATCGCTATTCACGGGGGCTACGAGACCGAATCCACCACTCATTCGGTCGCCGTTCCCATTTACCAGACAGTCGCTTACGAGTTCGACAGCGCACAGCACGGCGCGGATCTGTTCAATCTCGCCGTTCCGGGCAACATTTACTCACGCATCATGAACCCGACGTGCGACGTGCTCGAGAAGCGGGTCGCCATGCTCGAGGGCGGCGTGGGCGCGCTTGCGCTGTCGGCCGGCAGCGCCGCTATTCACTACGCCATCATCAACTTGGCGGAGGCGGGAGACAACATCGTCACGGTGCCCCAGTTGTACGGCGGTACTTACACGTTGTTCGCGCACATGCTGCCCAAGCTCGGCATCCAGGTGCGGTTCGCCGACGGCGATTCGCCGGCGGCTCTGGAGAAGCTGATCGACAAGCGCACCAAGGCGGTGTTCTTCGAATCCATCGGCAATCCGGCGGGCAACATCATCGATGTAGCCGCGGTGGCCGCCATGGCGCGCAGTCACGGCGTCGCGACGATCTGTGACAACACTGTGGCGACGCCTGTGTTGCTCAAGCCGGCGGCCCACGGCGTGGACATCGTGGTGCATTCGGCGACGAAATACATGGGCGGTCATGGCGTGGCTCTCGGCGGCCTGCTCGTTGACTCGGGCCAGTTCCCCTGGGCCGAGCACAAGGCTCGCTACCCCATGTTCAGCGAACCGGAACCGTCCTATCACGGCGTCGTCTATGTCGACGCGCTCGGACCAGCCGCCTACATTGGTCGTGCGCGCACGGTTCCGTTGCGCAATACCGGGTCCGCTCTTTCGCCTTTCAACGCCTTTCAGTTGCTGCAGGGATTGGAAACGTTGCCGTTGCGCATGGAGCGGCACTGTGAGAACGCCCGGAAGGTGGCGGAGCATCTGCAGTCGCACAAGGCGGTGGAGTGGGTCAGCTACGCGGGACTCAAGGATCATCCGCATTACACGCTCGCCCAGAAGTACATGAACGGGCGGGCCTCGGGCTTGCTCCAGTTCGGCGTGAAAGGCGGATTCGAGGCCGGCGTACGCTTCTACGATGCACTGAAGTTGTTCAAGAGACTGGTCAACATCGGCGACGCCAAGTCGCTCGCGTGCCATCCAGCCTCGACCACCCATCGACAGCTCACGGAGGAGGAGCAGCGCAGCGTCGGCGTCGCTCCGGAGGCGATTCGCCTCTCGGTGGGCATCGAGGACATCGACGATATTCTCGAAGACCTCGACCAGGCGCTGGCTGTCGCCGCGTAGGCGTGCGCCTGTTGCGGCCGCCTCTGAGCCGGTCCATCTCTTTCGAGAGATGGGCCGGCGCGGCCGTTCGTTCTTCCGGCGGCGGCTTCAGCCGGACGGCGGCGTAGCTGTGCAGCAGGATGGTCGATGCGCACTCCTGTACAGATGCGCTTGAGTAGATCCGAAAGACACCCGATCGCCTGACTATCCACTATCCGCTTCTTGACCCTCGGGCCGCCTTCGTCCCTCTCCGTCCTCATGCTCAAGTCCAAGCTTCCGCACGTCGGCGCCACCATTTTTACGGTCATGAGCAACCGGGCGCAGGAGCTGGGCGCAGTGAATCTGGCGCAAGGATTCCCGGACTACGATCCGCCCGAGCGACTCAGGGCGCTGCTCGCCGAGCACGTCGAGCGCGGTCGCAACCAATACGCCCCAATGATCGGAGTTGCGGAGCTGCGCGAGGCGATCGCCCGGCAGCTCAAGGGCGATTACGGCCGCGATGTCGATCCTCAGCGCGAGATCACAGTAACGCTCGGAGCCACCGAGGGCGTCTTCTCGGCGATCCTGGCGCTGGTGCATCGCGACGATGAAGTCATCCTCTTCGATCCCTCCTATGACTCCTACGCGCCGGCGGTGCTGCTTGCGGGCGGACGTCCCGTGCACATCCCGCTGGAGCCGCCGAGGTTCCGCATCGATTGGGATCGCGTACGGGCAGTGCTCTCGCCGCGCACGCGGCTGGTGATCTTGAACACGCCGCACAATCCGGCGACCAGCATCGCGACCGCGCTGGATCTCGAGGCGCTCGCCGAACTCCTGCGTCCTACCGAAGCTATGGTGCTGGCGGACGAGGTGTATGAGCACATGGTTTTCGACGGCGCCCGCCACGCCAGCATCCTTGGCCATGCCGAACTGAACGAACGCGGGGTCGCCGTGTTCTCGTTCGGCAAGACGCTGCACGCCACCGGCTGGCGCGTCGGCTATACGGTTGCTCCGGCGCCGATCACGGAAGAGATTCGCCGCGTGCATCAGTTCAATACGTTCAGCATCGCTGCGCCGCTTCAGTATGCGATCGCAGATTTCCTGCGCGAAGCGCCCGGGCACAACACCGGCCTGGCGGCCTTTTATCAGAGCAAGCGCGATCTGTTCCTGGAGCGCCTGCGCGGCTCGCGCTTCAGGTGGACGCCCGCAGAGGGCGCATACTTTCAATTGCTCGATTACAGCGAGCTTTCGGATGAAGACGACGTGACGTTCGCGGATCTGGTCTTGCACAAGGCAGGCGTCGCCTCGATTCCTGTCTCGGTGTTCTACGCTCAACCCCCGCGACTGCGCCTGCTTCGTTTCTGCTTCGCCAAGCAAGACCGAACTCTGGAAGATGCGGCTGAGCGGCTGCGCGCCCTCGGGTGATGCGCTCCGCCGCGACGTAGTCAACAGGCGCCCCATATGAAACCGGCAACCCGTCTGAACCATCCTCCCGCGGTCGGAGTGCCGAGCGACAATCGGCCGCTGGTCGCTCCGATCTACCAATCGGTGAAGTTCACGTTCGACGACGTCGAGCAGGCGGCGCTGCATTCGCGGGGCGGCCGCGAGGGCTTCCAGTACTCACGGATCTCGAATCCGACCTTGCGTCAGCTCGAACTGACGCTCGCCGAGTTGCAGGGGCGGGACGCGTGCATCGTCACCGCGTCCGGCGTGGCGGCGGTGAACCTGACGTTGCTGGCGCTGTGCAAGCAGGGCGATCACGTGATTCTTTTCGCCGAGATGTATCAGCCGACGCGCTACATGGTGAGGCGTCTGCTGGCAAGGTACGGCGTGACGCACACGATGCTTTCGATCGAGGACGCCGAGGCGATCGAGCGCGCCCTGGCGTCGACGCCGACGCGGCTCGTGATTTTCGAGACGCCGAGCAATCCGATGCTCAAGGTGGCCGACATCGACCGCATCACCGCGGCGGCGCGAGCGCATGGCGCGCTCACGGTGCTCGATAACACATTCGCCGGCTTCCACAACCACGGTCAGTTCGACATCGACGTCTATGTGCACAGCCTGACGAAGTATGCTGCAGGCCATGGCGATGTGATGGGCGGCGCCGTCATCGCGCGTCGCGAGCTGATCGATGCGATGCAGGCGGATTTCGTCGTGATCGGCGCGACGCTCGATCCGCATGCGGCCTTTCTGATCCAGCGCGGGCTCAAGACATACTCGCTTCGCTACCAACGACAGTGCGCAAACGCGCTTGCCGCTGCGCAGTTTCTCGAGACGCACGCGGCGGTGGCCCGCGTGCGCTATCCCGGGCTGCAGTCGCATCCGCAATACTCGCTGGCCCGGCGCCAGATGCACGACAGCGGGACCATCGCGACCATCGAGCTGCGCGGAGGCCGGGACCAGGCGCAGCGCTTCGTCGAAAGGCTGGAGCTCTTCCCGATCTCGGCGAGCCTTGGCTCAACGGAATCGCTCTCGCAGCCCGGCCGGCTGATGACGCCTCGCGATCTCAACGCACAGGAGCGTGAATGGGCGGCGGTCACCGAGGCGACGGTGCGGCTATCATTCGGCATTGAGGACGAGGCGGACCTGATCGCCGACCTGAAACAGTCGCTGGACGCGTTGTAAGCAACGAGGGAGAGCCGGGTCTACCTGCGAAACAACCACAGCAGCACGGAGAGTACGACGCTCACGATGATCATCGTGGTGATCGGCAGGAAGAATTTGAATCCCGGCCGGTCCACGACGATGTCGCCCGGCAAACGCCCGATCGGCAGTTTGGAGAGCCAGGGCCACGCGACGCCGAGCAGGATGATCAGGGCGCCGAGGATGATGAGGGTGCGTCGCATGGCGGCATGCTAATGCAACGCCGTTCTTGCGACATCCGGAAAATCAGCGAGACGCCGCCGTGGAATCCTCAGTCCAAGGCCGCCGTCTGGCGCATCAGGCGCTGCTCAGGACGCGCACGCGGTGCCGATGATACGGCAGCACTTCCAGCACGTCGCCTTCGAGCAGACGCTGCTGAATGCCGCGCCACCAGTCCGCCGTCAGGATTTCCCCGTGCACTTCCAGGAAAGCCGCTTTCAGCTGCGGATCGAAACCGAGGAACTGAATGAACGTCTCCGGAAACACGTCGTTGTCATTGACGTGATACCACGCTTCGGCGCGCATCTCGTCCTCTTCGTGCCGCGCCTGCGGCACGTCGCGGAAGCGGCAATCCGTGACGGCGCACAGCTCGTCGTAGTCGTAGAAGATCACGCGACCGTGGCGCGTCACGCCGAAATTCTTCAGCAACAGGTCGCCGGCGAAAATATTGGTGACCGCCAGATCGCGAATGCACTGGCCGTAATCGAGCACGGCGCGCACCGCGTCCTCGCGTGATGCGTCGCGAACGTAGAGGTTCAGCGGCGTCATGCGACGCTCGATATACAAGTGATCGATCGTGAGCTCCTCGCCCTCGAAGTGCACCGTGTTCGCGGCTTCCGCGCGCAGTTCCGCCAGCACTTCTTCGCAGAAGCGGGCGGTGGGAAACTTCAGTCGCTTGAACTCCTGCGCATCGACCAGGCGTCCTGCGCGGTCGTGCTTGAAGACCAGCTCGTACTTTTGCAGGACTTCTTCGCGCAACACGTTCTTCGGATAGGGAAAGCGGTCCCGAATGATCTTGAAGACGACGTCGTAGGAGGGCAGGGTGAAGCAGATCATCACCAGACCTCGGTCCCCTGGTGCGTGCACGAACTGGTCCGAACTCTGCTGCAGGTGGCGGAACAGCTCGCGATAGCGCTCCGTCTTGCCTTGCTTGGCGCGTCCCAGCACCGTGTAGAGCTCGCTGACCGGTTTGAGCGGCAGAATGCTCTTGAGAAACACGACGGCTTTGCCGACGTGCGCCAGGTCCGCATGGAAGTAGGAGCGCGTGAAGCTGAACAGGATGCTCACCGTGCTTTCGTCCATCATCACCGCATCGATGAGCACGCCGCTCTCGGAGTTCTTCATCGCCAGCACGAATGGGCGCATCCAGCCCGGCCCAATGATCCGGCCGACGATGTAGGCGCGGGTCATCTGGTAGAACACCGTGCGGATGAACTCGATGCGATCCACCTCCAACGGAGGATTGGCCGCATTCGTCTCGCACAGGGCGCGCACTTCGTTCGTGATCACGCGCACACTGCGATCGAAATCGAGGTAGGGCGTGCGGAAGCGGAAATCCGCCAGTACTTCCTCGAACAGCAGCTCCAGTGAGCCGCGGTTCACGTACACGTTCGTCTCGATCGGCGTGGTGATGGACCCGATCGGGTCGAGATCCAGGGCGACGAACTCCACCGCCGCGTCCACGCCGACGGTGCCGAAGGTGCGTCTCGTGACGGAGTTGAAGAAGGTCTTGTCGAATTCCCGGTCCGGAAGGGCGTCGATCAGCTCGGTGAAGCGCCGCTTGATGGCGCTCCATAGAGCGCGCTCGGTGGAGTCCTCGCCAAGCCGGGCGCGCATCTGGGCGACGGCGCGATTGACGCATTTGTCGTAAAGCTCGATACGTTCGACGGCGTCGCGCTGACTGCCGCGCCAGTCGCGCGCCTCGAAGCGCTGCGGCGCACGCCGCGTGATGGCGCGATATTCGGCGTTGTAATCGGCGAACGCTTGGACGAGCGCAGCGGCGCACTGATCGACCAGCTCATCGCGCGGCGTGACAGAGGTGGCGGCTGACATGCGTCCATCCTATAGGAAACAGGAGGCGGGCCAAACGGTGGGCGGAAACGATTCGGGGCGCTTGCGCGCCCCGAATCTCATGCCTGCACCGAGCCCGCGGGCGCTTACAGGTTGCGAATCAGCGCGTCGCCGAACTCGCTGCACTTCACCTCTTTCGCGCCTTCCATGAGTCGGGCGAAATCGTACGTGACGGTCTTCTGTCCGATGGTCTTGTCCATCGCACTGATGATGGCGTCGGCCGCTTCGACCCAACCCATGTAGCGCAGCATCATCTCGCCGGAGAGGATCACGGAGCCCGGATTCACCTTGTCGAGGTTCGCGTACTTTGGCGCCGTGCCGTGCGTCGCCTCGAACACGGCGTGTCCGGTGACGTAATTGATGTTGCCGCCCGGCGCGATGCCGATGCCGCCGACCTGCGCGGCGAGCGCGTCGGAGAGGTAGTCGCCGTTGAGGTTCATGGTGGCGATCACGTCGAACTCGTTCGGCCGGGTGAGCACCTGCTGCAGCGTGATGTCGGCGATCGCGTCCTTGATGAGAATCTTGCCGGCCTTGATCGCCGCATCCTGCTCCTCGTTGGCCGCCTTCTCGCCCTTCGCGGCCTTGGTGCGCTCCCACTGGTCCCAGGTGTAGGTCTGGGCGGCGAACTCGCGCTCGGCGAGTGCGTACGCCCAGTTGCGGAACGCGCCTTCCGTGAACTTCATGATGTTGCCCTTGTGCACGATCGTCACGCTCTTGCGCTTGTTGGCGACCGCGTACTCGATGGCCGCGCGGAACAGCCGCTCGGTGCCCTCCTGCGAAACGGCCTTGATGCCGACGCCCGAAGTGTTCGGGAAGCGGATCTTGCTGTAGTGCTTGGGGAAGGCCTGCTGGAAGAGCTCGAGGAACTTCTTGTTCTCCGGCGTGCCGGCCTCGAACTCGATGCCTGCGTAAATGTCCTCGGTGTTCTCGCGGAAGATCACCATATCGACCTTTTCCGGCGCGCGCACCGGCGACGGCACTCCCTTGAACCAGCGAACCGGCCGCAGGCACACGTACAGATCGAGCATCTGGCGCAGCGCCACGTTGAGAGAGCGGATGCCGCCGCCGATCGGCGTGGTCAGGGGGCCTTTGATGGAGACGAGGTACTCGCGGCAGGCGGCCACGGTCTCATCCGGCAGCCAGGTGTTGAAGAGGTCGTTGGACTTCTGGCCCGCGTACACTTCCATCCACTGGATCTTGCGCTTGCCCTGGTAGGCTTTCTGCACGGCCGCATCGAGCACTCTCACCGAGGCCCGCCAGATGTCCGGGCCGGTGCCGTCGCCTTCGATGAACGGCACGATCGGCTGGTCGGGAACGGACAGCTTGCCGTTCTGAATAGTGATCTTCTGCCCTTGTGCAGGCACGTTCAGCTTGAGCGCTGTCGACATCGACGAACTCCGTAGACGCAGAAACGAGGATTTTGGGGGGCGGATGCTAACACAGGGGGGCAGCGGATAGCGGATAGCTGTCGGGAAGCGGATGGCGGATAGCCAAACGGGAAGCGGATAGGGGATAGCA
>JAVEVD010000132.1:0-3260 GCA_034005205.1 Steroidobacteraceae bacterium
GCGGATCGCCACAACCGCCCGATACGTCGGCGGCGTTTGGAGATACCGCCGAGCTGCTGAACTACTGAGCCAGAACACAAACGGGGCCCGCGAAAGGCCCCGTTTCTTTTTGCCGGTGAGCCGGAGCCTAACGGGTGATGCGGCGAATTT
This sequence comes from Steroidobacteraceae bacterium, assembly GCA_034005205.1. Taxonomy (GTDB): domain Bacteria; phylum Pseudomonadota; class Gammaproteobacteria; order Steroidobacterales; family Steroidobacteraceae; genus Steroidobacter. The sequence goes on from JAVEVD010000132.1 coordinate 151, forward strand.
TTACGGTCCATTCGCCGCCTGGCGTCTGCACCTGCACCAGATCGCCCTTGCGGTGCCCCAACAGGGCGGCGCCAATCGGGCTCTCGTTGGAGATTTTGCCATTTCTCGGATTGGCCTCCGCGGCGCCCACTATCCGGTACGTTTCCTCAGGCTCGCCTTCGGCCTGGATGGTGACCTCGGTACCCACCTGAACCTCGAGCGGCGCGCCGGCGTCATTGCCGTCGATGATAACAGCGCTGCGCAGCAGGTTTTCCAGGTACTGGATGCGCCCCTCCAGAAATGCCTGCTGCTCTTTGGCGTCGCTGTAATCCGCATTTTCCGACAGGTCTCCCTGGCTGATCGCGTCGCGGAGCCGCTCGGCCAATTGAGGGCGCTTGACGTTGATCAAATCGTCCAGTTCTTCGCGTAGCTCAGCGGCTCCCTCGGCTGTCAGAAACTGTTGCTCGTCAGTCATGGTGTACTTCAACCTCGAATCAGTAGAATGTGCACTATCGCATGGGTAGGATGGATGTGGGTTACGGTCGCGTAAAGGGATCGAACAGGCGCTGCCATTCCTGCAATGCATAACGATCGGTCATGCCGGCGATGTAATCCGTCACGGCCTGGTGGATGCCGCGCGATTCGATGACGGCCTGGACAGTCGGCGGAAGCTGGGCGGGCTCGTTGACGTAGGTCTCGAACAACTGGGTGATGAACCGCTCGGCCTTGACTGCCATCCTGACGACCCGGTGGTGCCGGTATAGCTCGGCGTAGAGGAACTGCTTCAGCTCCCCGTTTATCGCGTTGATCTCATCGGAATGAACGACGACATTGTAAGGCAGACTCTGGAGATCGTCCGCAGAGTTGAACTCGTGGCGGTCCAACATGGCGCCGGTTGCGCGAATCACATCGTCGATCTCGATCCCGAGCATCCGGCGAATGATGCGGTGGCGAACCTGCTCGGAAAAGTCGCTGCCATCCCAGCCGATACTCTCTTTGAGCATCTGCCAGATGCGAAGATCGTCGAGTTGTTCGGGCTCGAGCAGGCCAGCGCGCAGCCCGTCGTCGAGATCGTGCGCGTTGTAAGCTAGCTCATCGGCTACATTGGCGATTTGCGCCTCGATGCTGCCGCGTTTGGTGGGGTCGAAACCGGAGGCGGCGGAATCGCTGAGATCGTACTCTGTCTCGTGTTTGACGATTCCTTCGCGGACTTCGTATGTCAGGTTGAGGCCCGGCCAGTTCGGATACCGCGACTCGAGCATGGTCACAATGCGAAACGACTGCTTGTTATGGTCGAACCCGCCGTGGCCGGCCATGAGCTTGTTCAGTATCGACTCGCCCGAATGCCCGAACGGTGAGTGCCCCAGATCGTGGCTCAGGCAGATCGCCTCGACGAGGTCCTCGTTGGCGCCAAAAGCGCACGCCAGGCTCCGCCCGATCTGGGTGACCTCCAGAGTGTGGGTGAGGCGGGTGCGGTAGTAGTCACCTTCGTAATTGATGAAGACCTGCGTCTTGTACTCGAGACGGCGAAAGGCGGTCGTGTGCAGAATTCGATCGCGGTCGCGCTGGAACGCCGTCCGGTAGTCGGCTTCGGAATCGGGATACGCGCGGCCTTGGCTCTCCCCGCTTTTGGCAGCATAGGGGGCAAGAGTCTGCGCTTCAATCGCTTCGCGTTGTTGGCGAGTAATGATCATGTCGTTAGCCGAAAAGATCTCATATGATGGAGACTTGAAGATACCTCAAACCGCGCGGAGATGCAATTTATAGCTCTGTAAGCGGCAGGTTTCCTCCGGGGGCGATGGGGGAAACCTGCCGCTTATCGGGGAAGGCTCGTCGGGCTATGGATGGGGTTTGGGGCGCTGTGTCTGGCGGGCGATGCCAAGCCCTGGCCCCTGTTCGCCGTCCTTGAGAATCATGATCTGGCGTAGTTCCATCAACTGGTCGCGCAGCACGGCAGCCTTCTCGAATTCGAGCGATTTCGCGGCAGCCCTCATCTCGCGTTCCAGGGACTCGATCAGTTTGTGCAGCTCGCTCTTGGGAAGGTCGCCCGGAACCGGAGCGCCGCGCTCGGCGGCGGGTTTGGTCGCTGCCGCGGCCTGCTGCACCCGCTGAGTCAGGTCGCGGATCTCCTTGATGATGCTGGCAGGCTCGATGCCGTGTTCCTGATTGTATGCGATCTGGATCGCGCGGCGTCGCTCCGTTTCTTCGACAGCGCCTTGCATGGCGGGCGTGACCTTGTCTGCATACATGACGACGTAGCCGTTGATGTGGCGCGCAGCGCGCCCAATCGTCTGGATGAGAGCCTGTTCGGAGCGCAGGAATCCCTGCTTGTCGGCATCCAGGATGGCGACGAGCGACACCTCCGGCAGGTCGATACCCTCGCGCAGGAGGTTGATCCCCACGACGACATCATACACGCCGAGCCGGAGATCGCGCAGAATCTCGATGCGGTCGATGGTGTCCACCTCGGAGTGGAGGTAATGCACGCGCACGCCCATCTCGAGCAGGTAATCGGCCAGGTCTTCGGCCATGCGCTTGGTGAGGGTAGTAACCAGCGCGCGCTCGCCGCGCTTGACCCGCCGGCTGATTTCGGCCAGAAGGTCGTCGATTTGCCCTTGCGTGGGGCGAATATCAATCTGCGGGTCGACGACGCCCGTGGGCCGGATGATCTGCTGGACGACCTGCTCGGCGTGGGCGTCTTCGTAGGGTCCGGGTGTGGCGCTCATGAAAACCGTCTGGCCGGTGCGCTGCTCGAACTCCTCGAAGCTGAGCGGGCGATTGTCCAGGGCGCTCGGCAGCCGGAAGCCAAACTCGACCAGCGTCTCCTTGCGCGACCGGTCCCCGCCGAACATGCCGCGGACCTGCGGAATGGTCATATGGCTTTCGTCGATCACCAGCAGGTAGTCATCCGGGAAGTAATCGACGAGCGTCCAGGGCGGGCTGCCGGGTGCGCGCTGGTCCAGGTGCCGGGAGTAGTTCTCGATTCCGCTCGTGTAGCCGATCTCGCGGATCATCTCCAGATCATACCGGGTACGCTGCTCGAGGCGCTGAGCTTCGAGCAGGCGATCGGCGCGCTTGAGCTCAGCCAACCGGTCTTCCAGTTCCCGCTCAATGTTGTGTAGAGCCTGGCG
>JAVEVD010000015.1:0-64525 GCA_034005205.1 Steroidobacteraceae bacterium
TAACTAACCGCTAACCGCTAACCGCTAACCGCTTCTTTCCCCACACTCCTCGTCTACGCATTCGGCTTCCACCTGGATGGTCGCATGCGTGATGCCGAAGCGCTCGGCCAGCAGCGCTTTGGCCTGCTTGAGGACGAGTGCGTGATCGGCGCCCGCGCTGACGGAGGCGTGCATCGTGAGCAGCGTCTCGTGCGGACCGACCAGCCAGGCGTGCACGTGGTGCACATCCCGGATCTGCGGAATGTGCTCTTCGAGCGTACTGCGCAGCTCGCGCAGATCGAGCCAGTCGGGCGCGCCTTCCATCAGGATGTGCGCCGAGCGCATCACCAGCGTCATGGCGCTGCGCACAATCAGGGCGCAGACGAGCAGCGACAGCAGCGGGTCGATCGGCAGCCAGCCGGTCCACAGGATCAGCAGCGCGGCGATGATGGCGGCCGCCGATCCGAGCAGGTCGCCGAGCACGTGCAGGCTGGCGGCCGCGACGTTCATGTCGTGGCCGTGGTCGCGCCTGAGCATGGCGAACACGAACAGGTTCACGGCGAGCCCAATCGAGCCGATCCACAGCACCAGGCGCGCATCGACCGGCGCAGGATTGAGCAGGCGCTGCACGGCTTCGATGGCGATCCAGGCGACGATGAACAACAGTGTGCAGCCGTTGACGAAAGTGGCGAGCACGCGCAGGCGCTGGTAGCCGAAGGAGCGCCTGGTGTCGGCGGGACGGGCCGCGATGCGGGTCGCGGCCCAGGCGAGGGCGAGGGCGGCGGAGTCCGTCAGCATGTGGCCGGCGTCGGCCATCAGCGCCAGCGAGCCCGCCAGCCAGCCGCCGACGAACTCGACCACCATGAAGGCGACCGTCAGCGCCAGAGCGGCGCCCAGCACCGGGCCGGCGGTGCGGCCGTGCGCGTGATCATGGTCGTGATCGTGCGAGTGTGCATGGCCGCCTGCGCCGCCTTGACCGCGCCTCCGAGGACCCGCCGCGCCGGTCGGACACGACCCATCCGCAGGGCGACGTGGAGGGGTATTGAGCGCGCTCATGACCCGGAGCATAAGGTGCAGCAGAGGCATTACAAGGCAGGCGCGCCGATCGCACGATTGATCTGATCGGCGCCGGCGTCCTACGGGCGCATGTGCGCAGAAATCGGCGCCGGCCGCCCGTGCGCGATCTGCCCGCTCGGGTGTCACTACAGCCGGTCCAATGAGCACGGCAGGAGATTCGGTCTGGCGGCTATGACGGTCGACATGCAGCTTTCAGTGGTCATCCCGGCCTGCAACGAGGCGCATTGCGTGGGCCCGCTGGCCCGCGAGATTCGGGCCGCACTTGCAGGACGCGGGCCGTTCGAAATCATCGTGGTGGACGACGGCAGCACCGACGGCACGAGCGAGGCGGTGACCTCGGTCCGTGATTCCGGCGTCCCCGAAATCCGTCTGTTGAGGCATTCCAGGCGCGTCGGGCAGAGCGCCGCCGTGTTGACGGGCGTGCGCGCCGCGCGCGCGCCCTGGATCGCCACGCTGGACGGCGACGGTCAGAACGACCCGGTCGACATCGTGACGCTGCTGGACGCGCTTGCGGCGCAGCGCGATCCGCAACTCAAGCTCGTCATGGGTCAGCGGATCGTGCGCAAGGACGCCTGGCTGCGTAGGATCGCCTCACGCATCGCCAACGGAGTGCGCGCCCGCATGCTGCGCGACGGCGCGCCGGACACGGGTTGCGGCCTGAAGCTCATGCATCGCGAGACCTTCCTCGAACTGCCGCATTTCAATCATATGCATCGGTTCCTTCCCGCGCTCTTTCGCAGCGCCGGCGCAAACGTGATCTCGACGGCGGTCAATCACCGCGCGCGCACACACGGGACCTCCAAGTACGGCGTCTGGGATCGGCTCTGGGTGGGCGTGGTCGATCTGTTCGGCGTGCGCTGGCTGATCGCGCGCACCCCGCCGCCGATTCAAATCGTCGAACAGTGAATACGGCGCTCGAGCGCCTGCTGCGGCCGCAAGCACACGGACGGCGCCACGAGCGTCTGGATCTGTGTTGGCTGCTTGGCCTGGGACTGCTGCTGATCGGCGCCGGCGTCGGGCTGCGCGACCCATGGCCGCCCGATGAGCCGCGCTTCGCTCTCATCGCGCGCGACATGCTGGCCTCAGGAGAGTGGCTCATTCCGCGGGTGGGTGCGGACGTCTACGCCGACAAGCCGCCGCTGTTCTTCTGGATCGAAGCCGCGCTGCTGTGGCTCACGGGATCCTTGCGCCTCGCCGTGTTCCTGCCCGGGCTTCTGGCCGGGCTGGGGACGGTCGTGTTGGTTTACGACCTGGCGCGCCGGTTGTGGAGCCGGGAGATCGCTTTCGCTGCGGGGCTCGGCCTGCTTCTGACGGTGCAGTTCGTATGGCAGGCGCGACAGGGGCAGATCGACGCGACGCTGTGCTTTTTCACCACGCTGTCGCTGTACGGGCTGCTGCGCCATCTGCTGCTCGGGCCTCGATGGGGTTGGTTCGTGCTGGGCTGGGCTGCGGCGGGCGTGGGCGTCATCACCAAAGGCGTCGGTTTCCTGCCGCTGGCGATTCTGCCGTTGCACGCCGTGCTGCGCCGCATGTCCCCCCGGGCCGAGGATCGCGCGGCGGCGTCTTCGGTGTGGGGCTGGGCGGCTGGGCCGCTCGCTCTGGCGGCGACGGTGAGCCTGTGGCTCGCGCCCATGCTGATCGCCGCGGCCAACGATCCCGCCATCGCCGCCTACCGCGATGAGATCCTGTACGGCCAGACGGTCGAGCGCTACATCGACGCGCGGCACCACCATGAGCCGTTCTGGTATTTCTTCGTGCAGGTCATCCCTGTGCTCTGGGCGCCGCTGACGGCGCTCACGCCCTGGTTGTGGCGCTGCTGGAGACTGAGCTGGCGGCGCCGCGACCTGCGCGTCTTGCTGCCATTGCTCTGGGCTGTGCTCGTCGTGCTGTTCTTCAGTCTGAGCTCCGGAAAGCGCGGCGTATACGTGCTGCCGGCCACGCCGGCGTTCGCGCTCGCCTGCGCGCCGTTTCTGGGCGAGCTGGTCCGCCGGCGAGGACCTCGCTTGGCGCTTTTCGCTGCGACCTGCGCAGTCGCCGTGCTGACGCTGGGCGCCGCGGCGTACGCGCTGGTCGACGCACAGCGTCGTCAGTGGCTGCTGGAAGCCTACGGGATCGATGTCGTGGCGCCCCTGCTCGTGATCGGGCTGACGATCGCCGTCGTCTGCGCGATGAGCGGCCCGCGACGCGGCTTCGCGGCCTACGGCGCAATGCTGGCGGGCGTATTGTGGATCGTCGGCTTCTGGGTGAATCCCGCGATGAACGAGGCCCGATCCGGCGCACGGTTCATGCGCAAGGTCGAACGGCTCGCCGCGGACGGCGCCGAGCTCGGGCTGCTCGCATACAAGGAACAATATCTGCTGCATATCACCCGACCGGCGGTGAATTTCGGCCATGCTCGCTGGCGCGAGCGCGGCCAGGAGGCGGACGACGCCGCGGCCTGGTTGGCGCAGGATGGCGAGCGCATGCTGCTGGTCGATGAGTTCGCCCGCGAGCGGTGCTTCCGCGAGGCGACCACGCGCGAGGTCGGCTGGTCCAATCGCGCGCGCTGGTATCTGGTGAGCGGTGAGGCAAACCCGGAATGCGCGGGGCGTGGAGACCTGAGCGCTGCGCGTGAATACGCGCCGCCCTCGGCCCGGCGGCGCTCTCGCGCACACGAATGAAAGCGCCGGGCAAGTGCGCCGTGCACACATCCGGCGGTTTGCTTTCATCGCCAAATCTGCTGTGCCACAATCGAGCGCGCCGACGCGCCCGACCGTGAAGATGAACTAGAGCGCTCTCTTGAGCGCAACGCACGAACAGGCTGCGCCGGCCGGAGGATCAGCCGTGCAAGTAACAGCCCGAGCGCGCCGCCCGACGGCGGCGATCATGCACCCCATGCTTGCGATCGCGCCGGCCCACGCCGTGGGTGCGCAGGTCGATCGGAGCGGCGCGGTCTCGTAACGAACGCAAGGCCGCGAGGTGGCGAGCAACCCGACTCCTTCTTCGATGCGCGCGTCGAACGCCGGCGGCGAAGCGCTGTTCGGCTCGCGGGCGGCGAGCCGGCGCAAGGCGCGCGCCGGGCTCGACGTCCTGCTCACCAAGGCCGCCATCGATTTCCAGAACCTCTCGCACGAGCTCGACGACGCTTCGCTGCGCCAGAATCTCGAAGCGCTGCGCGAAGCAGCCGGACTGGACGCCATACTGATCGCGATTTTCGATGAGGCGAAGACGTCCATCGAATCGGTCGCCGGCGCCAGCGCGCTGTTCTGCACTTTCAACCCGGAAGTTCTCAAGGGCGAGTCGCTCGAGCGACTGCCGTACCTGCGCTCGCGGCTCGAGCACCTGCGGATCGCCGAGCTGCGCGACACCTCGCAGCCGCGGCGGCAGCTGGCCCCGGAGGCCGCCTACCTCAGCAGTCTGCACGTGGGCGCCGCGCTCATCGTCGGCGTGGCCATGGAGGGCCAGACGCGCGGCTTCATCGCATTGTGCTCGACGCTGCCGCGTGATAGCTGGGACGCCAACCTGCACCTGATGCTCAAGCTGCTCGGCTCGAGTTATGCGACCGGCGTCGAGCGGCTGCGCTACCAGCGGCGCTTCGAGCAGATCGAGGAGCGCAACGAGCTCGCCCTGTACGGGGCGAACGACGGCTTGTGGGACTGCGATCTCGAGGGCGCCGCCACGTATTTCTCGCCGCGCTGGAAGGCCATGGTCGGCTACACGGACGAGGACGTGGAGTCGCTGAGCGACTGGCGCAAGCTCGTGCATCCCGACGATCTGCCGCGCGTACAGCAGGCGCTGCGCGATCATCTCTCGGGCAAGGAGCCGATGTTCGAGAGCGTGCATCGGCTCCGGCACCGCGACGGCGTGTGGCTCTGGGTGGTGAGCCGCGCGAAAGCGCGCATCGACGAGCAGGGCCGGGCGCGGCGCATCGTGGGCGTGGACCTGGACATCACCGAGCGCAAGCTCTTCGAGGAAGCGCTCTTCAAGGAGAAGGAGAGCGCGCAGATCACGCTGCAGTCGATAGGCGACGGCGTCATCACCACCGACTCGCAGCGCCGCATCGAGTATCTCAATCCGATCGCGGAGCAGCTCACCGGGTGGCGCCTGGAGCATGCGCAAGGCCGGCGCATCGACGAGATCTTCCGCAGCTTCCATGAGGAGACCTGCGAGCCGCTCGAGAATCCGTTGGCTGTGGCGATCCGTCGCGCGCGCGCCATCAAGTCGGTGCGTCCCACCCTGTTGATCCGCCGCGACGGCAACGAGTTGTACATCGAGAGCTGCGCCTCGCCGATACGCGACGGCGAGGGTGCGGTATGCGGCGGCGTCCTGGTGTTCCATGACGTCAGCGAGAGTCGCGAGCTCAACCGCAAGCTGTCGTATCACGCGAGTCACGACATCCTCACCGGGCTGGTCAACCGGCGCGAGTTCGAGGCGCGGCTGGAACGCGCGATCAAGAGCGCCCGCGCGCGCGAGGCTTCTTTTGCGCTCTGTCACATCGATCTCGACCAGTTCAAGATCATCAACGACAACTGCGGGCACAGCGCCGGCGATGCGCTGCTCGGACAGGTCGGCGCACTGCTGAAATCCAAGATCCGCTGGCGTGACACGGTGGCGCGCCTGGGCGGCGATGAATTCGGCGTGCTGCTCGAGAGCTGTTCGCTGGAAGAGGCGATCCGCAATGCGGAGGCGCTGCGCGAGGCGATCCGCAATTACAAGTTCGTCTGGGAGGAGCGCACCTTCCGTCTGGGCGCCAGCATCGGCGTCGTGCCCCTGTCGCCGGAGAATGAAGATGTGGCCGTGCTGCTGTCCGCCGCCGACAGCGCCTGCGCCGTAGCCAAGGAGAACGGCCGCAACCGCATCTACAGCTTCCAGGCAAACGACATCGATTTGATGCGCCGGCGGCGCGAGATGCAGTGGGCGGCGCGCATCAACAATGCGCTGGAGGACGGGCGCTTCGAGATTTTCCGTCAGGTCATTCAGCCGCTGCAGCAGCCGCACACCGGCCTGCATTACGAGTTGCTGCTGCGCATGCGCGATGAGGCCGGCAAGATCGTTGCGCCGGATCAGTTCATCGTCGCCGCAGAGCGCTACGGCCTTACGCCGAACATCGACCGCTGGATGATCGAGCATGCGCTGCGCTGGCTGGTCTCGGAGGCCGACGAGCGCGAGAAGCTGGAAATGTGCTCGATCAATCTCTCGGGCCAGAGCCTGGGGGACGACAAGTTCCTGCCGTTCGTCATCGAGCACTTCCATCGCAGCGGCATCGACGCCTCGAAGATATGTTTCGAGATCACCGAGACCGCGGCCATCGCCAGCTTCTCGCAGGCCAACCGCTTCATCCACGCGCTCAAGGAGCTTGGCTGCCGCTTCGCCCTCGACGATTTCGGTACGGGGCTGTCCTCGTTCGGCTACCTCAAGCACTTCCCGGTGGATTTCCTCAAGATCGACGGCAGCTTCGTCAAGGAGATCCTGCACGATCCGATCGATCGCGAGATGGTCCGCTCCATCAACGAGATCGGCCACTTGACGGGCAAGCAGACCATCGCCGAGTTCGCGGAGAACGACGAGATCATCGAGATGCTGCGCGGCCTGGGCGTCGATTACGCACAGGGCTACGGCATCGCCACGCCGCAGCGCGTGCTGCGTGCAGCGGTCGGCTGAGGAACCTACTCCTCGCTGAACAGCATCGACAGGTCGATTGCGCGTACGTGTTTGGTCAGTCCGCCGACCGAAATGTAGTCGACCCCGGTTTGCGCCACGGCGTACAGATCATCGAGCGACATGTTCCCTGACGCTTCGAGCTCGGTGCGGCTGTTCGCGTGAGAGCGGGCGGCGCGCACTGCCGAGCGCATCTCGTCCAGGGAGAAGTTGTCGAGCAGGATGCGATCCACGCCGGCGTCCAGCGCCTGCTGCAGCTCCGTGAGATTCTCGACTTCCACTTCGAGCATCACCTTGGCGTCGAGTGCGCGTGCGGCGCTCACGACGGCCGCGATCGAGCCTGCGGCCGCGATGTGGTTCTCCTTGACCAGTATGGCGTCGAACAGCCCGATGCGGTGATTGACTCCGCCGCCGCACACCACGGCGTACTTCTGCGCAACTCTGAGGCCGGGTATGGTCTTGCGCGTGTCGAGGATTCGGCATGACGTACCTTGCACGGCGTCCACGTACTTGCGCGTCGTGGAGGCCGTAGCGGACAGCAGCTGCAGGAAGTTGAGCGCGGTGCGCTCGCCGGTGAGCAGTCCGCGGGCCGGGCCTGCGAGGGTGCAGAGCGTCTGGTCGGCGACGATGCGATCGCCGTCGTTCGCCAGCCATGCGATCTGGATGCGCGGCTCTACCTGCCGGAACACTTCGTCCACCCACGCGCGACCGCACAGCACGGCGTCTTCACGGGTGATGATGGACGCGCGCGCCTGGCGATCGGCCGGGACCAGCTGCGCCGTGAGGTCGCCGGCGCCGATGTCCTCGCGCAGCGCGTTGGCGACGGCGGCGCTGATGTAGTCGGGATCGGGTGTGTTCATGCCGCGACGTTATCCGCAACTCGAGTCCGGCGCTACTGCCCGGCGGCGCGTGAGCGTGGGGGCCGGGCGCCGTCTCCTGGGCGGCCTGCGCAAACGAGCCGCCGCGTGCGCTCAAATGAAACGACCCGCCGCAGGCGGTCTCTCGCGGGTGGACGGCGCGCCTGAATTCGGAGCAGAACGGCGGCCAGCCGTCATTCCGCGGGCCGGCCGCGCGATGGCGCTTCGACCGAGGGCGTTCATCGCCCGGGACCTGCGGAAAGCTTGCATGCGTGCTCATGAGCGCCTTTTGCCGGCGGGCCGTAAGCAGGCGCGTTTGAAGAAAAGGCGTGAGAGCCCCATAATTCGGCGTCAGTGCCCGTTCTCCATGCCGCCGATTCCCAGCCCACCGACCGATTTCGCCGGAACCGCCGGCAGCGTCGCTTCCCCCTGCATCAAAGTGTGCACGCTGGACGAGCAGCAGGTTTGCATGGGGTGTGGTCGAACGCTGACGGAGATCGTGCAGTGGTCCGCGCTGAGCGCCGAGCAGCAGCGCGCGGTGTGCGTCGCGGCGGAACGCCGCATCAGCCGACGTAGGGCAGGCCCCTGAGAGTTCCAGTTTCCCTGAGGTGATAGAACGTGGACGTCATCGAACGCATCAAGTCGCAGCTTTCTTCCAATCCTGTCGTGCTCTACATGAAAGGTACGCCGGATTTCCCGCAGTGCGGGTTCTCCGCGGCGGCGGTGCGCGCGCTGGGCGCGGTGGGCGCGGAGTACGCGCATGTGAACATCTTCGAGGATCCTGAGCTGCGCGAGGCGCTCAAGCAGTATTCCAACTGGCCGACGTACCCGCAGCTCTATGTGAACGGCGAGTTGATCGGCGGCTCCGACATCATCATGGAGATGTACCGCAGCGGCGAACTGCAGAAGATGGTCGGAAAAAGCGCTTAGCAATTGATTCGAAGCGGCGGTGGGAGCGCTTGGCGGCAGGCAGGCGGCTGGCTGAAGTGAGCGGTGACGCGGCTAACTAACCGCTAAGCGCTAACCGCCAACCGCTAGCCGCTTCTCGCCTGCTTCTCCGCGAACGCATTGCACACCTTGCAGAACAGCTCCGCCGTCTTGAGCGCGTCGTACGCTGCGGAGTGCGCCTGGCTCGAGTCCCATTCGACGCCCGCGGCCTGCAGCGCCCGTCCCAGCACAGTCTGACCGTAGGCCACGCCGGCCAGCGTGGCCGTGTCGAAGCTCGAGAAAGGATGGAAGGGGCTGCGCTTGATCTGCGTGCGGGCGATCGCCGCATTCAGAAAGTTCAGGTCGAAGCTGGCGTTGTGACCGACCAGCACGGCGCGCGTGCAATCGTTCTCCTTCATGGCGCGGCGCACGTCCTTGAACAGCCGGCCGAGCGCATCCTTCTCCGGAATCGCCGGCCGCAGCGGATGCCAGGGGTCGATGCCGTTCACGGCAAGCGAAGCCGCCTCGATGTTCGCGCCCGGAAACGCCTGCACGTGATAGCGCCAGCCCTCGCCGGGGCGTAGCGATCCGTCCTCCTGGATTTCGATGAGCACGGCCGCGATCTCGAGCAGGGCGTCCGTGTTCGGGTTGAAGCCGCCGCATTCCACGTCGACCACTACGGGCAGAAAGCCGCGGAATCGCGCCGCCATGGGAAGTCTTCGGCTCAAAGCGACGTCCTCTGTACAAGGCGCCAGGCGATCGGTTCGCCGGCGCGAAACGGGACGAGCTCATCGTCGCCGAATTGATAGGACGCCGGCGGCGTCCAGATCGAGCGTTCCAGCGTGATCTGACCACTGTTGCGGGGCAGACCGTAGAAGTCGGGGCCCCGCTCGGATGCGAACGCCTGCAGTCGCTCCAGACGACCCGCCTCCTCGAATGCTTCGGCGTACAGCTCGATGGCGGCGTGCGCGGAGAAGACGCCAGCGCAACCGCAGGCGTGCTCCTTCGTGCTGCGCGCGTGCGGCGCGCTGTCCGTACCCAGAAAGAAGCGTTCGTCTTCGACGGCTGCTTCGAGCAGCGCCCGCCGATCGCGCTCGCGCTTGAGCACCGGCAGGCAGTAGTGGTGCGGGCGCACACCGCCCTGGAAAAGCGCATTGCGGTTGAGCAGCAGGTGCTGCGGCGTGACCGTGGCGCCCACGCCCGCCCGCGAGCTCTGCACGAACTGCACGGCCTCACGCGTCGTTACATGTTCGAACACCACACGAAGCTCCGGGAAGTCCGCGACGATGTGAGCCAGGACGCGATCGATGAACACTGCTTCGCGATCGAAGATATCGACCTGCGGATCGGTCGTCTCGCCGTGCACTTGCAGCGTCAGCCCGCATTCCTGCATCGCCTCGAGCGCCGGATAGATCGTTTCCACATCCTTCACACCAGCGTCCGAGTGCGTCGTCGCGCCGGCCGGATAGAGCTTTGCGCCGATCACGAAGCCGCTCGCTCTGGCGGCGCGAATCTCGGCTGCCGAGGTGGTCTGCGTCAGGTACAGGGTCATCAGCGGCTCGAAGGAGAGTCCCGCAGGCAGCGCGCGCAGAATGCGTTCGCGATACGCGCCGGCCATCGCTACGCTGGTCACCGGCGGCTTGAGATTGGGCATGATTACCGCGCGCGCGAACTGCCTTGCGGCGAACGGCGCAACACTCGCGAGTTGTGCGCCGTCGCGCAGGTGCAGGTGCCAGTCGTCGGGGCGGGTGATCGTCAGCGTGGACATGATGGCGAGGCGGTCGAAGGGGCTCACAGGTTACACACAGCTCGCGGTCCCGTCAGCGGCGCGCGCGCGGCGCTTTCGCCGCTGTGCGGCGTCGCTCCATCAGCTGCTGCTCGAGCAGGAGCTGCAGCGTGTAGCGCACGCCAAATCCGGTGATGTCCGTCGGCACGTGCGCCAGTCCGCCGCTGCGATTGCCCGCCGCGAGGTCGATGTGGATCCAGGGAGTCTCGCTGGGCACGAAGCGATTGAGGAAGCGCGCCGCCAGGATATGATCGGCTTTGCTGTCGGGCGTGCATTGCAGGATGTCGGCGAGCGGGGACTCTAGATCGGAGTCGTAATCCTCGTCCATCGGGAATGGCCAGACGCGTTCGCCGCTGCTACGCCCAGCGAGCTCGAGCGCCGCGCGCCAGTCGCTGCGGTTGGTGAACGCGCCGCTGTAGCGATCGCCCAGCGCCACGACGCAGGAGCCGGTCAGCGTCGCGAAATCAATCATGAGATCAGGTCGCTCGCGCGCGGCGATCGCGAGCGCGTCGGCGAGCACCATGCGCCCCTCGGCGTCGCTGTGCGCCACCTGGATGGTCACGCCGTTCGAGGCGCGTACGACTTCCTGAGGCCGGAACGCCCCCGGTCCGATCTGGTTCTCGGTGATCGCCAGCCAGCAGTCGATCTCGAAGGGCGCATCGAGGCGGCTGAGTGCGAGCAGCGCGCCGACCGCGACTGCGCTGCCCTGCATGTCCTCGTGCATCTGGTACATGCCCTTGTGCGTCTTCAGGTTGACGCCGCCCGTATCGAAGCAGACGCCCTTGCCGACCAGAGCGACGCGAGGATTCGCGCGAGGAGCGCGTCGCGTGCTGCGATAACGCAGCCGCACGATTCCGGCGTCGCGGCGCTCGTTGGCGCGCGCAACGGCGAGGAACGCCCCGGCGCCGCGTCGACGCAGCGCCGCTTCGTCGAGAAACGAATACGACCATCCTTCGCGACGCGCCAATTCACGCAGCGCGCGACGATAACCGGTCGTGTTCAGCACGTTCGGCGGCAGCGCTGTGAGCCACCGGGCGAGATGATTGCCGGCGTCGGCCGCGATGCTGCGCGACAGGTCCGGCCGGCCGCCCTGGTGCAGGATCGTGAATGCGGCGGGAGACGCGTCGCGCGGCTTGTTCGCCTTCATTGCGGGCATTGGCGCGCTGGCCGCCAGGCCGGCCGCGAGCAATGCTTCCACGGCGTGGTCGCTTTGCGCTGCGTCCAGGCCGAGCGTGGCGAGCAGCACGCGTGCGCGAGGCGGCGCGTTCAACTCTTTCCACAAGCGGGCGCCGAGCGTCAGCCTCTCGAAAGCCGAAGCGTTCGCCTCGAGCAGGCCGATGGCGACGGGCAGCGCATTGCTCCCGATGCGCGCGGCGATGCTCGTGGCCGCGCCGCGCGCCCGAGCCTGGTCGTACAGACGGCGCCAGGTCTGTGCGTGTGGCAGGCGCCTGAGCAAATCGGGCGCGCGTTTGCGCTCGCAAAAAATTACACATGCATCGTGGGCGTCGAACGAGTCCTGATCGAGCGAGGCGCGCTTGTAAGAAATCCGTATGTCGCGCTGTGCAGGAAACAATTCCACTACGAGATCCTCTGCATGAACGACGGTCAGGGCGAATGCGCCGCGCAAGTGTTTTCGTAGCGGAAATTACAGCGCCCGCGCGCGATTGCACGTCATGACGGTGCGCGTATGCTCGCTCGCCGTCATCGTGTTTGCGCCTTCCTTGACCGGCAAAATTCAAACTCCGATGATACGCGGCCTGTTCTCTCGGCGCTGGCCAACATGTCTGAATCTTCACGCTTCGACGATCTCGATCCGCAGGAAACTACGGAATGGCTCGAATCGATGGATGCAGTGCTGAAGACGCACGGCGCAGAGCGTGCGCACTTCCTGCTTGAACGTCTCATCGATTTCACGCGCCGTTCCGGCAAGTATCTGCCGTTCCGGCCGAACACCGCCTACCTGAATACGATCTCGCCCGGGCAGGAGAAGGAATATCCGGGTGATCGCACGATCGAGCGGCGCATCGAGGCGTATCTGCGCTGGAACGCCATGGCGATGGTGGTGCAGGTCAACCGGCAGAGCTCGGAGTACGGCGGACACATCGCCAGCTACGCCTCGGCCGCCACTTTGTACGAAGTAGGCTTCAACCATTTCTGGCGCGCCCAGTCCGAGCAGCATCCAGGCGACATGATCTATTTCCAGGGTCATGCCTCGCCCGGCATCTACGCGCGGGCGTTTCTCGAAGGCAGGCTGACCGAGGATCACCTCGCGCATTTCCGTGAGGAAGTCGCCAGTCCGAACGGGCTGAGCTCCTATCCGCACCCTTGGTTGATGCCGAATTTCTGGCAGTACCCCACCGTGTCCATGGGGCTCGGGCCCATGATGGCGATCTACCAGGCGCGTTTTCAGCGCTATCTCGAGCACCGCGGCATCGTTCCGCCGTCGGACCGCAAAGTGTGGGCGTTCCTCGGCGACGGCGAGATGGACGAGCCGGAGGCGATGGGTGCGATCACCATGCCGGTGCGCGAGCAGCTCGACAATTTGATCTTCGTCATCAATTGCAACCTGCAGCGACTCGATGGTCCGGTGCGCGGCAACGGCAAGATCATCCAGGAGCTCGAGGCCGCGTTCCTGGGCGCCGGTTGGAACGTCATCAAGGTCGTCTGGGGCTCGCGCTGGGATCCGCTGCTGGCGCGCGACACCAAGGGCCTGCTGCGCCGGGTCATGGAGGAGTGCGTCGACGGCGAGTACCAGAACTTCAAGGCGAAGGGCGGGGCGTACACGCGCGAGCATTTCTTCGGCAGACACCCCGAGCTCAAGGAGATGGTCGCGCACATGTCGGACAACGACATCTGGCGGCTGAACCGCGGCGGTCACGACTATAAGAAGGTCTGGAACGCCTACGACGCGGCGGTGAGACACAAGGGCCAGCCGACGGTGATCCTGGCGAAGACCGTCAAGGGCTTCCTCATGGGTCGCTGGGGCGAGAGCCAGAACATCACTCACCAGCAGAAGAAGCTCGACGACGAGGCGCTCAAGGAGTTCCGCAACCGCATCTTCATCGAGATCTCCGACGAGGAGATCAAGGACGCGCCGTTCAAGAAGCCGCCGCCAGACAGCGAGGAGATGAAATACCTGCACGAGCGGCGCAAGATGCTGGGCGGCTATCTGCCGCAACGCGTGTGCAAGGCGCCGCCGCTCGAGACGCCGCCGCTCGAAGCGTTCGAATCGCTTCTGCAGAGCTCCGGCGAGCGCGAGTTCTCCACCACGATGGCGCTGGTGCGCATCATGCAGACGCTTCTCAAGGACAAGAAGCTGGGCAAGTACGTCACCCCCATCGTTGCGGACGAGGCGCGCACGTTCGGCATGGAGGGGCTGTTCCGACAGATCGGCATCTACTCCTCCATGGGGCAGCTCTACACCCCTCAGGACGCCGATCAGCTCATGTTCTACAAGGAAGACAAGAAAGGGCAGATCCTGCAGGAGGGCATCAACGAGGCAGGCGCCCTGTGCTCATGGATCGCTGCGGGCACGGCTTACGCGAACCATGGCGTGAACATGGTGCCGTTTTACATCTACTACTCGATGTTCGGCTTCCAGCGCGTGGGCGACTTCATCTGGGCGGCCGGCGACAGCCAGGTGCGCGGCTTCCTCATCGGCGCCACCGCCGGACGCACTACGCTCGCCGGCGAAGGCCTGCAACATCAGGACGGCCACAGCCAGCTCGTCTCCTCGACGATTCCAAACTGCATCTCCTACGATCCCACGTTCGCATATGA
Source organism: Steroidobacteraceae bacterium (assembly GCA_034005205.1). Lineage (GTDB taxonomy): Bacteria > Pseudomonadota > Gammaproteobacteria > Steroidobacterales > Steroidobacteraceae > Steroidobacter. The sequence goes on from JAVEVD010000015.1 coordinate 14,044, forward strand.
GCTCGCGGTGATCGTGCAGGACGGCTTGCGTCGCATGTACGCCGAGCAGGAGAGAGTCTTCTACTACATCACCTGCATGAACGAGAACTACGCGCATCCGGCGATGCCCGAGGGCGTGCAGCAGGGCATCCTCAAGGGCATGTACCTGCTGCAAAGCGGCGGGCCTGGCAAGACGCGCGTCACGTTGCTCGGATCGGGAACGATCCTGCGGGAGGTGCTCGAGGCGGCGCGGATTCTCGAAAGTGATTACGGCGTGGCGGCGGACGTGTTCAGTGCGCCCAGCTTCTCGGAACTGCGTCGCGAAGCGCTCGACGTCGAACGGCGCAATCTGCTCGACCCGGACAAGGCGCCCGAGACTCCGTATGTGCGCGCCTGCTTCGGCGAGCGCACCGGTCCGTTCGTCGCGGCCACCGATTACATGAAGATCGTGCCCGACCAGATACGCCAATGGGTGCCTGGCCGCTACATCGTGCTCGGCGCCGACGGCTACGGCCGCAGCGACTCACGCCAGCAATTGCGCAAGCACTTCGAAGTGAGCGCGGCGCATGTCGTCGTGGTCTCGCTGCGCGCGCTGGCTGACGAAGGCAAGCTCGACATGGCGACCGTGCGCAGCGCCATGAAGAAATACGAGATCGATCCGCAGCGTCCCAATCCGGTGACGCTGTGAAGAAGAAGCGGATAGCGGATAGCGGATGGCGGATAGGCGGCATGCCGCCATCTTCCATTGGTGCGCGCGCCGGGAAGATCAGCCGACCGCTTCGGACTATCCGCTATCCGCTATCCGCTATCCGCTTCTAAAGCTCGCGTATGCCTACCGAAATTACCGTCCCCGACATCGGCGATTTCAAAGACGTCGAAGTGATCGACGTGCTCGTCAAGCCCGGCGACCGAATCGAAGTCGATGCGCCGCTGATAACGCTGGAAACGGAAAAGGCCACCATGGACGTGCCATCTCCCGAAGCCGGCCTGGTCAAGGACGTCCTGGTGAAGAAGGGCGATCGCGTATCCAAGGGCAGCCTGATTCTCAATGTCGAGAGCGAGGGCGCGGCTCAGGAATCGCAAGAACCGCAGCCGCGCGAGGAAGCGGGGCGGCCGGCGCCGGAAAGCGAGAAGGCGCCCGAGAGCGCTGCGCCGACGCCGCAGGTCGAGGAGCGCGTTGCAGCCCGACCCGCGGCGCCGGCCGAGACGCCGCCAGGTGGGCCTACCGAGTCGCCGACAGCGCCCGCTCCCTGGGAGACTCAGCGCCCCGCAGGAGCGCTGCCGCCGATCGACGAAGTTGGATTTTCACGCGCTCATGCGAGTCCCTCGGTCCGCAAGTTCGCGCGTGAGATGGGCGTGGATCTCACGCAGGTGAAAGGCTCGGCGCTGAAGGGGCGCATCACCGCCGAAGATGTAAAAGCGTGGGTCAAGGCGAGGCTCGCCAAGGGCGAGCCCGGCGCTGCGGGCGGCGGCGCCTTGCCGAGCGTCCCCGAGGTGGATTTCGCCAAGTTCGGCGCAGTGGAAGTCCGGCCGCTCGGACGCATCCAGAAGATCTCCGGTCCGCGTCTGCAGGCGAGCTGGCTCAATATCCCGCACGTGTGGCAGATGGACGAGGCCGACATCACCGAGTTGGAGGAGACGCGCGCCAAGTTGAAGGACCAGGCCGCCGAACGCGGCGTCAAGCTGACGCCGCTGGCGTTCATCCTGCGCGCCTGCGTCAAGGCGCTGCGGGAGTTCCCCGTCGTCAACAGCTCGCTCGATCCGTCCGGGCAGGCTTTGGTGATGAAGAAGTACATCCACCTCGGCTTCGCGGCGGATACGCCGAACGGGCTGGTCGTGCCGGTCATACGCGACGCCGATCGCAAGGACGTCTACGAGCTCGCCTCCGAGCTTGCAGCGCTCTCGGAAAAGGCGCGCGCCGGCAAGCTGTCCGCCGCAGAGATGCAGGGCGCGAGCTTCACGATCTCGAGCCTGGGCGGCATCGGTGGAACGGCGTTCACGCCGATCATCAATGCGCCGGAAGTGGCGATCCTCGGCGTGGCGCGCTCGAGCATGAAGCCGGTGTGGCGCGACGGCGAGTTCACGCCGCGCCTCATCCTGCCGTTCACCTTCGCGTACGACCATCGCGTCATCGACGGCGCCGCCGGCGTGCGCTTCACCACCTTCCTCGCCGCGCAGCTCGGCGATGTGCGCGGCTTGCTGGAGGCGGTTCCGTGACAGAGATCACCGTCCCGGATATCGGCGATTTCAAAGACGTCGAAGTCATCGACGTACTGGTGAAGCCCGGCGAGCGGATCGAACTCGAGACGCCGCTCATCACACTTGAAACCGAGAAGGCGACCATGGACGTGCCCGCCTCGGCGGCGGGCGTCGTCAAGAGCGTCGCTGTGAAGAAGGGCGATCGGGTTTCCAAAGGCAGCCTCATCCTGTCGCTCGAGGAGGCGGGCGCCGAGCAAGCGGCGCCGGCTGAACCCTCCGTGCAAGAGACGCCGCAGGAAGCGCCGCGCCTTGAGTCCGGCTCCGCTGAACCCGCGCCGGCGCGCGAGGCCGCCGCAGCCGCCGCGACGCAAGCGCCTGCTGCTGCGACCGCGCCGCAGGTCGGGTCTTACGACTACGACCTGGTGGTGCTCGGCGCCGGACCGGGCGGCTATACGGCGGCGTTCCGCGCCGCCGATCTCGGCATGAAGGTCGCGCTCATCGAACGCTGGCCGCAGCTCGGCGGCGTTTGCCTGAACGTCGGCTGCATCCCTTCGAAGGCCTTGCTGCATGCAGCGCGGGTCATCGAGGAAGTCGAAGAGATGAAAGCCGCCGGCCTGAGCTTCGGCAAAGCGAAGATCGATGCGGCGAAGCTGCGCGAGTGGAAGGATTCGGTGGTCAAGCGGCTCACCGGCGGGCTGAGCACGCTCGCGAGGCAGCGCAAGGTGGACGTGCTCCACGGCGTCGGCGTGTTCGTATCGCCTCACGCAATCGAGGTGACCAGCGACGCCGACTCGGACGCGTCGCGCGCCGTACGCAAGGTTTCCTTCGCCCAGTGCATCATCGCCGCCGGCTCGGAGTCGGCGCGCTTGCCGGGCGCGCCGGACGATCCGCGCATCATCGATTCCACCGGCGCGCTGGAGCTCGAGCTGCCGAAGCGCCTGCTGGTGGTCGGCGGCGGCGTCATCGGACTGGAGATGGCTTGCGTGCACCACGCGCTCGGCGCGAAGGTGAGCGTCGTCGAATTGACCGAAGGGCTGTTGCCCGGTTGCGATCGCGACCTCGTCAGGCCGCTCGAGAGACGCATCGCCAAGCGCTACGAGAGCATTCTGGTTGGGACCAAGGTCGCCAAGATCCAGGCGCGCAAGAATGGCCTGCAGGTCACTTTCGAGGGCGATGCGGTTCCCGAGCCGCAGACCTACGACAAGGTGCTGATCGCCGTAGGCCGCTCTCCCAACGGCAAGCGCATCGGCGCCGAGGCCGCCGGAGTGCTGGTCAACGAGCGCGGCTTCATTCCCGTCGATCGACAGATGCGCACCAACGTGCCTCACATATACGCCATCGGCGACATCGCCGGCGCCCCGATGCTGGCGCACAAGGCGTCGCACGAAGGCAAGCTCGCGGCCGAGGTCGCGCACGGCGAGAAGCGTGCGTTCGACGCGCGGGTCATTCCGTCGGTCGCGTACACCGATCCGGAAATCGCATGGGTCGGCCTGACGGAAACGGAAGCGAAGGCGCGGGGCGTCGCCTACGAAAAGGCCAGCTTCCCATGGGCGGCGAGCGGTCGCGCGCTCTCGCTCGGGCGCGACGAGGGGCTCACCAAACTGCTGTTCGATCCGACGACCCGCCGCGTCATCGGCGGCGGCGTGGTCGGACCGAACGCCGGCGACCTGATTTCGGAGATCGCTCTCGCCATCGAGATGGGCTGCGATGCGGCGGACATTGGGCTCACCATCCACCCGCATCCGACGTTGTCCGAGACGATCATGTTCGCCGCCGAGGCGTACGAAGGGACGCTGACCGACCTGTACACGCCGAAGAAGAAGTAGGCGCGGCGGCCAGCGACCAGCTTGCCGCTGCGGTCTCGACGCGCTCGAAAGCCCAGGCGTCGCGCGCGCTGCTTCGAGCCGCGTCGCCAGGGAGTCATCGCCAGTGAACAGGTGATCAGCGCTTTCCCGGGCGACGCGTCTACAATCATCGGCCGCAACAATAACTCTAGTAACTCTAGGGAGGCTGATCGATGGACTTCAACAAGTTGGTCGCGCGCGTGAAAGGGATGCTGCTCGCGCCCCGGCAGGAGTGGCCGGCGGCGGCGAGCGAGCCGGCGACGCCCGCCGACCTGTACAAGAACTACATCGTGCTGCTCGCGGCCCTTCCGGTCGTGTTCGGGTTCATCAAGATGAGCCTGATCGGCGTGAGCACGCCGTTCACCGGGACGTTGCGCACCGCGGTCGGCGCGGGGATCGGCGCCATGCTGCTCAGCTACGTGCTGGCGCTCGCCGGGGTGTACGTGATCGCTTTGATCGTCGACGCCTTGGCGCCGACCTTCGGCGGCCAGAAGGACCGCACGCAGGCGCTGAAGACCGTGGCCTACGCTTACACGGCGAGCTGGGTCGCCGGCGTCGCCCAGATCGTGCCGGGGATCGGCTTGCTCATCGCGTTCGCCGGCGGCGTGTACAGCATCTACTTGCTGTACCTCGGGCTGCCCCACACGATGAAATGCCCGCAGGAGAAGGCCGCCGGTTACACGGCGGTGACGATCATCGTCGCTCTCGTCCTGAGCTTTCTGTTCGCGGCGGTCGTCGGCGCCGTCGTGGGCGTGGGCTCCGCCATGCGCGGGGCTTCGATCGGCGCATCGAGCGATAAAGGGCAGTTCGATCCGGACAGCCCGCTCGGGCAGATGGAGCGCTGGGGCAAGCAGGTCGAACAAGCCGGCAAGCGGCTCGAAGAGGCGCAGCGCTCGGGCGACGAGCAGGCGCAGGCCGATGCGCTTCGGCAGATGATGGGCGCTGCGTTCGGCGGCGACGGATCGGTCGAGTCGCTGCCGCCCGAGCGTCTGAGGGCGTTCGCACCCGCATCCCTCGCCGGGCTTGAGCGCAGCGATCTGACCGTTCAGCGCAACAGCGCGATGGGCATGCAGATCAGTGAAGTGCGCGCCGTTTACGGGGACGCAGACGGGCGCACGCTCGAACTCGAGATCACCGATACGGGAACCGCCCAGGCCCTGCTCGCATTCGCTGGATGGGCGGGCATGGAGAGCGAGAGCGAGAGTTCGAGCGGCTACGAGAAGACCTATCGCGACGGCGGACGCCTGGTGCACGAGCAATGGGACCGCGACGCGTCCTGGGGCGAGTATTCAGTGGTGGTGGGCGAACGATTCACCGTAAAGGTGAGCGGCGCTGCGAGCGGCGTCGCACAGCTCAGGCGTGCGGCGAACGAAGTGGATCTGCGCGGCCTCGAAGCGCTGCGCGACCATGGCGTAAAGCGCCAGTGACTCAAGGACGCGGCGGCTTCGCGGCCGCTTGGCCTGCAGGCTTGACCAGCGATTTACTCGCTGAATTGAGGTGAGCCAATGAGCGAGCTGCCCGAGACGATGAAGGCGATCGACGTCGCTCGCGCAGGCGGCCCGGAAGTGCTCGAGATCGTGCGGCGTCCGACGCCAACCCCGGCGGAAGAGGAAGTGCTGATCGAAGTGGCCGCCGCCGGACTCAACCGCGCAGACATCCTGCAGCGGCGCGGCCACTATCCCTCACCGCCGGGCGCGCCGTCCAACCCCGGTCTGGAAGTCGCCGGTACGGTTGTTGCGATGGGCGGCGCCGTGCGCGAGTTTCAAATCGGCGACAAGGTCTGCGCGCTGCTGCAGGGCGGGGGCTACTCGCAGTTCACCGCCGTGAACGCCGGGCAGGTGCTGCCGATTCCGGACGGGCTCAGCATGGTGGAGGCCGCAGCGCTCCCCGAAGCCTGTTTCACGGTGTGGAGCAATGTCTTCGAATTCGGGCGCCTGGCGCCTGGTGAGACGCTGCTCGTGCATGGCGGCGCCAGCGGCATCGGCGTTTGTGCGATCCAGCTCGCCGCCGCGCGAGGGCACACCGTGTTCGCTACCGCGGGTTCGGAGGACAAGCGCCGCTTCTGCGAGCAGCTGGGCGCCAAGCGCGCGATCAACTATCGAGAAGAGGACTTCGTCGCAGTGCTGGCGGAGCAGACGAACGGGGCGGGAGTGGACGTCGTGCTGGACATGGTGGGCGGCTCTTATCTGGCGCGCAACCTGCAGTCGCTCGCCGTGCAGGGCCGCCTCGTGATGATAGCGGCTCAGGGCGGCGCCAAAGGCGAGGTCGACGTGCTGCGCATCATGCAGCGCCGGCTGGTGGTCACGGGTTCGACGCTGCGGGCGCGCTCATCGCAGTTCAAGCGCGAGATTCGCGACAAGTTGCTGCAACATGTCTGGCCCTTGTTTGCGGACGGGACGATCCGCCCCGTGGTGGACAAAGTGCTGCCGTTCGAGCGCGCCGCCGAGGCGCACGCGTACATGGAAAGCGGCGCGCACAAAGGCAAGATCATTCTGCAGCTCTAGCGAACCTGTGATTCACGCCGTATGCAGCGCGTAGCGAAGCTTGATCAGCTGGTGATGCTCATGCGAGAGGGCAACTCGCGCAGCCGGGCCGGGTACTCGAGGAGATCGACCGCCTCGCCTTCGCCGGCCGCCCGCGCGTAAGCAGCATCCCATGGCAGCACGATCAGTTGGTCGTCGCCTTCGCTGATGATTTTCGGCTGCACGGGAGGAACTCGTCGCTGCAACTCGCCCGCCAACATGGCCTGCAGCGATCCGTGGCGCCGCCACGTGGCGTCGAGCTCCATGAGGTTGTACAGCGTGGGCGGCGAGACGCTCATACGCCGCTCGCGGATGGCTTCTATCAGCGCACCCGGAGTTATCCAGACGTGCTCGACCGCCTCTGTTGCGTCGATGATCGCGTCTTGTCGCTGCGGCATGGCGGCCACGAAGAAGCGCGTGTCGAAGCGCCTGGGGGCGGGCGAAGGCGTGATCCAGTGCGCCCAGTAAACGAGGCGATCCACTTCCAGCTGCAGGCTCTCCTGCGCCAGCAGCCCGGCGAAGCGCTCAGGTTGCGAAGCGATCGCGGACCGCTGCGCCTGGAGGCGGAGCAACAGGTCGCCCTCGCAGTGGCTTCCGTCGGCGTGCGTGGCGAGCAGCAATCCGGTTTCCTCGAAGGTCTCGCGGCAGGCCGCCGCCATCAGTGCGAGTCGCTGCTCGACTTCGAGCGGCCGGCCACGATCGTCGCTGAGCCGGGCGCATCTCATGCGCGAATGCTGCGGAATGCGCGCCAGCGTCTCGGGCGAGCTGTCCGCCGGCGCCAGCGCTCCGCCTGGGAACACCCACATGCCGCCCAGGAACGCGAGGTCCTTGTGGCGACGAATGACCAGCACTTCCACGCCGCAGCTCGCTTCGCGCAGCAGTATGACGGTGGCTGCCTGGCGCGGAGTTGCGGGCGGACGTTGGCGAGCATCATTCATTCGTACAGACCTCGATCATGAGAAGAGTCAGCGCCTTCGCGGGCGCAGCAATCCTCATTCTGCTGCTCGGCGTCGTGTTCGCGCCAGCCCCCGGCGGCAGACTTTGGCTGAGCCGACTGTACGATTTCGTGCATGGCCCGATCTTCGGGGCGGCGGCCGTGTTGTCTTTGCTCGCGTTGCGGCGCAGTTCCGCATTCGTGCGGTTGGCCCCCGCACGTCAGTACGCGCTCGCCTTGGCGATCTCGACGCTGCTCGGACTGCTGACTGAGATCGCGCAGATCCCGGTCGGCCGTGATGCGTCCTGGGCCGACGTACGCAGCGATGTCCTGGGCGCAGTCGCCTTCCTTGCGCTGTTCAGCCTGTTCGATCCGGCGCCCAGCGCGCGGCCCGTGAGGACGGCGCGGAGAGTCGCGCTGGCCGCGCTCGGCGCGATCCTGATCGGCTATCTCGTTGCGCCGTTCGCTCGCGCAGTGATCGAGTATCAGCATCGTCGCTCGATCTTTCCGGTGATCGCCGATTTCTCGGAACGATTCGACGACTATTTCGTGTGGCGTCTGGGCGTGTTGCTCGAGGCTGCTCCCGCGCCGCAGGCTCTGCGCGGCGCGCCGCAGGAGCGCGCCGCGCGGGTGCGCTTTCTCACCGGGCGTTACCCGGGGCTCAATTTCCATGAGCCGTGGGCCGATTGGCGCGGCTACCAGACGCTGGCGGTCGATGTCGGCAATCCTGGCGAACAGCCGTTGCGAGTCGTGGTGCGCGTTCACGACGCGGCCCACGATCAGTCCTACGACGATCGATTCAACCGAGCCTTCATCCTGCCGCCGGCGACCAGGCAGACCCTGCGCGTCGCGCTGAGCGACGTGCGCACCGCGCCCGGCTCGCGCGAGATGGACATGTCGCGAGTGGCTGGCGTGGTCGTGTTCCGCGATCTGGAGCCGGGCGAGGCGCCCCATGCGCAGGAGATGTACTTGTGGCGCGTCTGGTTGGAGTGAGATGAGAGGTCTTGGGATGGCTTGAGGTCATGGCGGAGCCCCAGCCGGATTCGCAGCGTTCGTCGCCTGCTGATGCAACGCCCGCCGCATGTACAGGTTCCGCGCCCAGCCGATGCGCGCTCGTGATCTGTCGGGGCCCTGTCTCAGCGGATTCGAATCAGCAGCGCATCGGCGCCACATCAGAGGTCAGGACCCGAGCCCCGCGCGCTGCGCCAGCCAGCTCGCCGCCTGCGCCGGCGTACGCTTTTCGGCGTCGCGATCCACGCTCAAGCTGGCCTCGCGCATGATGTCCACATTGATGGCGCCCTCCAGCGGCCCGAGCGCGCGACGCAGCAGCGGGTCGTTCACACGGCGGGGAGAAACCAGGATGATCGCGTCGTAAGGCAGGATGACCTGCAATGGATCGTCCAAAACGATCAGATCATGGGCCGCGATGCGTCCGTCGCTGGAGAACGCCGAGATGACGTCCACTTCGCCGCCGGCGACGGCTTTGTACATGAAGGTGGACTGATATTGGCGCCGCTCGGCGAACCTGAGGCCATAGCCCTCCTGCAGGGCGCGCCACTCGGGGCGCGCGAAGAACTCGAAGTCGCCGCCGATGCGCAGCTCGGATCCGCGCGCCGCCAGATCGGCGATGCTGCGCACGCCGAGTTTCTCGGCCTGCGAGCGACGCATCGCGAGCGCATAGGCGTTTTCGAAGCCGAGCGTCCCAAGCAGCAGCACGCCATGGGTCTGCTGCAGCCACTCGCGCACCTCACGCAGCACGACTTCTCGCGCGGGCGTGTGTGTGCGTCCCATGAAATTCGCCCAGACCGTGCCGGAGTAGTCGACGTAAACGTCGATCTCGTCGTTCGCCAGGGCGCGAAATGCGACGGCCGAGCCGAGCCCGGCGCGCCGTGCTGCACTGGCGCCCTCGCGCTCTATACGTTCTGCGAGCAGCGCCGCGAGGATGTACTGCTCGGTGAAGCTCTTCGCGCCGATCACGTACGCGCTGCTCCGCTGCTGCAGCAGAGGCGTAGCCGCCGCTGCGGCTATCCCGGCGAACAGCAACGTCAGGGCTGCTGCGATGCTGCGGCGGTCGCGTCGTGCAGCTCCGCGCTCGATGACGCCGAGAAGTTGATCCGTGACCAGCGCCAATCCCGCCGCAGCCACGCAGCCGAACAGCACCGAGACCCAATTCTCGATCTGCAGGCCGGAGAAGATGTAATTGCCGAGGCTCGTCTGCCCGACGGGCGTGGACAACGTCGCTGCGCCAATCACCCACACAGCCGAGGTGCGCACGCCCGCCATCAGCATCGGCGTCGCAAGCGGCAGCTCGATGCGCCATAACCGCTCACGATCCGTCATGCCGACGCCGCGCGCTGCTTCGATGACTGCGGGATCCAGATTGAGCACGCCGGTGACGCCGTTGCGGATGATCGGCAGCATCGAATAGAGCGTCAGAGCCAGCAGCGAAGGCAGGAAGCCGAGCGCCGAGAAGCCCTGCCCGAAGGTGCGCAGCGAAACCGCCGAGAGCGCGAGCAACAGCGGATAAAACAGTGCGAGCAGCGCCAGGCCAGGGATGGTCTGCACGAGGCTCGCGAACGCCAGCACCGGCCAGCGCAGGCGCTCGCTACGGATTGCGCCTATTGTGAGCGGCAGGCTGATCAGCAATCCGAGCGCCAGCGAGGCTGCGCTCAGCACCACGTGCTGACTCAGGTAATCCGGCAGGACGCGCCACGCCGCTGCAATACGCTCATCCATGTGCAGCGGCGTTCTCGATCAGCGAGCGGACGCGCTCGGCCTGGCGACGCGGCATATCGATCAGCTCGCGCACCGCCGCATCGGCGTGCTCGTTCATGAGTTCGTGTGGCGCGCCGCGCGCAATGATTTCGCCGGCGCGCATTACCAAGATCGTATCGGCCAGCAGCATCGCCTCGAGCACGTCGTGCGTGACCATTACCGTGGTGAGCTGCAGACGCTCGTGCAGGCGCCGATATTCGCGTCCGAGCGCATCGCGCGTCAGCGGATCGAGCGCGCCGAACGGTTCGTCCATGAGCATGATGGCGGGTCTGGCCGCGAGCGCGCGCGCCACGCCGACGCGCTGGCGCTGACCGCCGGAGAGCATCGAGGGAAAGCGCTGCGCGTAGTCCTGGGGCAGATCGACCAGTTCGAGCAGCTCGGCGACGCGCTGCGTGATGCGCTCTTCATCCCAGCGCAGCAGGCGCGGCGTGACTGCGATGTTCTCGCCGACCGTCATATGCGGAAACAGCCCCACACCCTGGAATACATAGCCGATGCGTCGACGCAGCAGGTGCGGCGGCGAGGCGTGCACGGGCTCGCCCTCGAGCAGGATCTCGCCGCTGTCCGGCTCGACGAGCCGATTGATGGTCTTCAGCGTGGTCGTCTTGCCGCTGCCAGATGCGCCGATGATCGCGATGAATGCGCCGTGCGGCGCGGTGAGATTCACGGAGCGCACGGCCGGCGCGCCTGAGAAGGACTTGGATACGCCGCGCAGCTCGATGGCCGGCGCAGCGGCGCTGTGCATGTTCATCGTTGCTGCTTTGTCGTTCGGATCCCTTGTCATGCGATCCCGAAAGGAGCTTCGATCGATATGGTCTTGCGGGCGTCATGCCGAAAAGAGTTTCGATCGGCATGGTCTTGCGGGCGTCATGTGCTTGAAGGTCAGGGGAGTCGAGCTGCTCAGCCCCAATTTGTCGTCTTAGGGTTCAAGTGCAATCTCCACACCTCGGTCCGTTTCGACCTGTACATAGCGCGGCCCCACGGGGCGATGCCGCCCGCTCGTGATCGTGATGAGCTCGTCGAGAGACGCCGCGCGTGCGTCTTCTTCGGGGCGCGACACGTAGAGCTCGGCATGCAGCATGCCTTCCGTTTCGAAGCCGTTGGGGTCCACGCCGCGCTCGGCGAGCGTGGCGAGCGTCGAGGTGAACTCTTGCACATCGGCGAAGCGGCGCTGCACGAAGGTGGCGCCGGAGAGCTTCTCGGTCACCAGTCCATGGCCTTCGAGGGCGCGCGCCAGCGGCTCGAACGGAAACATGCGCAGGACGAATGACGCCACCCACGGGGGGCGAGGCGTGGCTTTGAGCAGCTGGTGATAGGTCTTCTCGGTGACGTATCCGACAGCGCCCGTCGAGAGGATCAGGTCGGCTTGGCCTGCAATGCGCGCCTGCTGCGGCGTGATCTCGTTGCGCTCCAGATCTGCGACCAGGCCCTCGTCGATCAATCCGACCCGCAGCGCGTACTCGACCGCCGGAGCCGAGACGTCGAGGCCGATGAAGCGGGCGAGTCCGACATCGGGCCAGCTGCTGTAGAAATTGCGGTCAAGTTGCGCCATGCGCTCGCTGTCGAGCGCGGTCATCTCGTGGCGTGCATAGCGCGCTTGCAGCGCGCTGAAGCTCAGCGGGAAGCGATGCAAGGCCGCGTTGACGCCGTATGAGCTGCCGACGTCGAGCACCGTTTGCTGGGGGCCGTAGCGTTGGGCGCGCACTGCAAGCAGTTGGCGCAGAATCGGCGCGGCGAGGTCCGGGATCATGTAATCGAGCGAGCCGAGTACGGAGAAGTAGGCGCGCGGATCCTGGCGCGCATAGATTTCGTCAAAGTTCGCCTTCGACGTATTGATGGCCGCGAAGCTGTCGTTCACTGCGGTGCGCCTCCGTGGCGTTTGAGGATGCGTCGACGACGCGATTCCACAGCGCTGGCGAACTGTGGGGCGGTGCGCATGGCGCGAGCCGGCGGTTAGTTCGGAGCGCCGACGCGGACTGGCGCACGGCGTCTCAGCGCAATTCCAGCTACCGGCCGGCTGGTGGCCGGAAATTTTAGCACACGCTGTCTGCCGGACCGGCCTGATGCGCAATGCGCGCGGAACATTCGTGCGCGTCCCACGATATGGACGCAGGCGAAACAAAAAGCCGACGCCGGAGTCGCACAGATGACTACAGCCCGCGCCGAGCGCAGCGTTCTTCTGTCGGCTGCTCTTGCGTTGTCGGCCGCGTGCTCGAACGGGACAGGCAGCGTCGATCGTCAGAGCGGTGAGCAGGTCGAGCCGCCGCCTGCAGCCGCGCAGTTCACCGTCAGCGCTGCCGTGAGCGGTTTGCGAGGCGCGGGCCTCGTGCTGCAGCTCAATTCGGCGAACGATCTATCGGTGGAGGCCGACGGCCTGGCGACGTTCGACGCGCAGCTGACCGATGGCGCCAACTACGCCGTGAGCGTCGCCGCACAGCCGCAAAGTCAGACTTGCAACGTAACCAACGGTTCGGGCGTGATCGCCGGCGCCGACGTCGTGGACGTGCTTGTAGAGTGTTCGGTCGTGCAGAGCCCGCAATACGCCGTGGGAGGCGTCGTGAACGGCCTGCAAGGCTCCGGTCTGGTGCTTCGCAACAACGGGGCCGACGACTTGGCGGTCGCTCTCGACGGGCCATTTGCTTTCGCCATACGTCTGGCGGAAGGTTCTTCGTACAGCGTTACCGTGGCGATCCAGCCTAGCGCCCCCGCGCAGACCTGCACGGTGGCGAACGCCGCCGGCGTAGTCGGCGCAGCGGATGTCGCCGACATCGAGGTGGCCTGTTCCACGAACCAGTACACCATCGGCGGCTCGGTCTCAGGATTGCGCGGCTCGGGTCTCGTTCTGCAGCTCGAAGTCGAAGGCGAACGCTCGCAGCGTGAGATCACGGCGAACGGGAGTTTCGATTTCCCGCTCGCCGCGCGCAGCGGCGCCAGTTACGTTGTGAGCGTTCGCGCGCAGCCGCGCAATCCCGCGCAGACCTGCTCGGTAGAGAACGCCGCCGGCGTGCTGGAGCTCGAGAACGTCCGCAACGTGCGGGTGCACTGCGAAACGCGGTCGTTCACCATCGGTGGAAGGGTCTCTGGCCTGGAGAACGGCGGACTAGTGTTGCGCAACGACTCCGAATCGCTGGCGATCGCTTCCAACGGCGCATTCACATTCGCTACGCCGCTGCCGAGCGGGTCGGCGTATGACGTGACGGCGACTGCGCAGCCGAGCGGTCAGTCGTGCACGGTGGCGAATGGGAGCGGAACCGTGGGCGCCGCAGACGTCCGCAACATCACCGTTTCCTGCGCCAATGAAACATATTCGATCGGCGGCGCCGTCGCGGGACTGCTGGGAAGCGGGTTGGTGGTGCAGAACAACAGGAGCGACGCGGTGGAGATCGAATCCAACGGCGCGTTCGTCTTCGCACGTCGAGTCGCCGACGGCGCCGGCTACGACGTCACTGTGCGCGATCAGCCGTCCGACCCCGATCAGACATGCACAGTCTCCAACGGCTCCGGGCTAGTGCAGTCCGCCGATGTATCGAACGTCGCTGTGAACTGCACGACCAGCGACTTCACGATCGGCGGCGTCGTCGCCGGTCTGCAAGGGCGTGGACTCGTGCTGCGCAACAACGACACGGACGAGCTCGCGATCTCCGTGGACGGTCCATTCACGTTCGCGACCGCCCTGCCGACCGGCGCCGCGTACGAGCTCGCGATCGCGGCGCAACCGAGCGATCCCGCGCAGGTGTGCACGCTCGAGAACTCGAACGGCGTGGTGAGCGGCGCCAACGTAACCAACGTGCGCGTGTCCTGCACGAGCACTCAGTTCCGCGTCGGCGGGAGTGTGTCGGGCCTGGAAGGCTCGGGGCTCACGCTGCAGAACAACGGTGAAGCAGGTTTCGAGATCGCGGCCAACGGACCGTTCACGGCGCCGGGCTCGCTGCCGGACGGCTCGTCGTACGACGTCGCGGTGCTCTCCCAGCCGCGCAATCCAACGCAGACTTGCGTGGTCGCCAACGGCGCCGGAACGATCGCGGGCGCTGATATCGCCGATGTGACGGTTACCTGCTCCACGGATGCGTTCAGCATTGGCGGTCGGGTCGTTGGCCTGACCGGCTTCGGACTGGCGCTCGAGAACAACGGCGACGATCGCATCTCCATTTCCTCGAATGGCCCGTTCACGTTCCCGACGCGTCTGCAAAGCGGCGCCAGCTACCAGGTCGCCGTGGCGCAGCAGCCGGCTTTCTCGCGGCGTACTTGCCGGGTGATCAACGGTTCAGGGGTCGTTCAAGGCGGCGATGTGACTGGCGTGCTCGTCGAATGCCGACGCGATGACGAAGACAACGATGAGGACAACGAAGAATCGGGCCCGAGCGGTGATGAATGACGGCTCAGGCGCGTCCATCCGCCGCGACCAGGATGGGCGGCAGTACTGAGACGGCGAATCGCCGGCGCCGTGTGCGTCCGGCGCCGGCGAACTCGCGCCTGCCTTGACCTGTTGCAAGAATCGGGGAACACGACGGCTGGACGCCAGTTCTTGGTGGGTCCTGGGGTCTACCAGCCCGCACGGCCCGGTCCGTGGAGCGATTCGCCATGAAAGACATTCAGAGCGGCGTTTCCTACGTGCGCGCCCCGCAGGCGCCTGCTGATCCTGGCGCCCCCGGAGAAGAGCAGATGGTGCTGCGCTCGCTGCAAAGCGATGCGACGCCGGCGGACGCCCTGGCGCGCATCTGGGAGCTGCTCGAGACGCCGCAAACCGTCGAGACGATCTGCCGCGTACTGACCAACGAATTCGACCTGCCTCCCGCCTCATCGACCGAGGGCGTCCGCATAGTGCTCTCGCGCTTGTATCGGGAGGATCTGATCCAGGCATCGCCCGACGCCTGAGGTCCCTCCGGACGCTCTCGCCTGACGCTGCACGCTGCGCGAGGCCGCAGCGCCCGCACCGAGCTGCGTCGTGTCTGGCGATTCGCTTCGCAGGCAGAGGGCGGCGGACGCGCGGAATCGGGGCCGCTGGGCGGTTCTACGCCTTGCGCTGCGCTGAACCGTCCCCATCACTGTCCCCCGGCGGCGAGCGACGGCGGTCCCGGAATGGCGATCGCAGCGTCTCGGCGGAGGCGCGTCGTCGGACTCGCGACAGGTTTTCCCCCAAAGACGCCTCGGTCGGTAGCCAATTCGCCGCGACGACTCGGCGCGCGGCCCCGTTCTGGACTACAATCCGCGGCCCGCTCAATCAGGCCAACCAAGAGGATCGACGTGGATCAACAGGATTTCGAGCTCCAGTTGAAAGTGTGGAAAGAGCTTGCGATCAGCAAGCAGGTGCTGCTGCGATCGGTGACCGACGCGCTGAAGCTGGACCCGTCCTGTACACAGGATCAGCTCAAGGAAGCGATCGAAGTCTTCCTCAAGAAGATCGCCCAAGCCGACGCCGAGGTGAAGAGCGCGCAGGAGCAGGCGCGCACCGCCATCGCGGAGGCCGAGAAGAGGATCACGGCGGCCGAGAAGGCCAGCGCCGCCGCGCAGGCGACCGCCGCGCAGCTCACGGCCTCGCAGGAGCGCATGCAGCGCGACATCGAAGCCGAGCGCAGCGGCATGGCCACCGAATTGCAGAAGCTCAAGGACCGGGTGAACGAGAAAGAGAAGGCGCTCAAGGCGATCAATACGGCGCTCGCGGACACGCCGGAAAACGTCCTGAAGAAGATGAACGCCTTCAAGAAGCAGAAGCAGGACGAAGCTGATGCGCGTCGGCAGGTGGAGGCGAGCTTCACCGCGCTGCGCAAGGAGAAGCAGCAGCAGGACCAGAAGCTCGCGACTCTCCAGGAGAACGTCGCCAAGCTCAGCAAGCAGCACCGCGAACTGCATGATTTCGCCGCCAAGCTGCACGAGCAGCTCAAGTCCGATGGCGCGAACGACGCGGAGGCGAAGGGTCCGGATGCGAAGATGCTGGCGGCGCCGCCGGCTCTCGATGAAGATCTGCTGCAGGCGATCGAGAACCCGGACGCCAAGCCGGACGCCAAGAACAAGAACGACAAGAACAAGAAGAAGTAAGTGCACGCGGCCGGCGCATCGCCGGCCGCTCGAGTCTCGGGCGAGCAGCCCAGGCCCGCAGGGTCGTTCACGGAACTTCCAGGCGCCGACCTCGGCGCCGTCGTTGCGCGCGACAGCCGCTGCGGGACGACGATGACATTCCAGCCCTCGCAGGCGTCGCGCCGTTGTTCGGGGAGTCGCGGCCCTGAAGCCGATCGTCCCGTGAGTCGTGGGCTCGAATCTGTCAGGATGGGCTCGCCGCCAGGCCGCTCGGCGCTTGCCTGCATGTCGGCGGCATAATCGGTGCTTGCATGACTGATTCCTCGCTCACCGCTTCGTCCATGCCGACGCCGTTGAAGAAGGACGCCCGCACCATCGCCCTGGTGGGCTTGGCGCACGGCCTGTCGCACTTCTTCCACATGCTGCTGCCGCCGCTGTTCCCGCTGTTCATCCAGGACTTCGGCTTCAGCTATTCGCAGCTGGGCTTGCTGGTGACGATTTTCTTCGTGGTGTCCGGCGTGGGGCAGGCGGCGGCCGGCTTTGTCGTCGACCGTATCGGCGCGCGTCCGGTGTTGTTCGCAGGCTTGTCGTGCTTCGTGCTTGCGGCGCTCGTGACGGCGACGGCCGGAGGCTACACCGCGCTGATGCTGGCCGCCGCCCTGGCTGGCCTGGGGAATTCGCCGTTCCACCCGGTCGATTTCACGATCCTGAACAAACGCGTCTCCCCGCCCAATCTCGGCCATGCGTATTCCGTGCACGGCGTCAGCGGGAACATCGGCTGGGGCGCCGCGCCCGTGGTGCTTGCGGGCCTCTCCATCGCGCTGGGCTCCTGGCGCTACGCTGCGGCGAGCGCCGCGCTGCTCGCGTTGCTGGCGCTTGGGCTCATCTGGGTCAATCGCGACGCCCTGGACGATCGAGCGCAGGCGAGAGCGGCCGGGCGCGAATCCGGCGCGACGCAGGCCGCTGCGGGTCCTGAGCATCCGCTGGCGTTTCTGAGGTTGCCCTCGGTCTGGCTGTGCTTCCTGTTCTTTTTCTTCTCCACATGTGCGTTGAGCGCGATCCAGAGCTTCGCGAGCCCGGCGTTGCAGCAGATGTATGGACTGCCGCTCTCCGTGACTGCGTTCGTAGTCACGGGCTACATGCTGTTCGGCGCCGTGGGGATGGTGCTCGGCGGGTTCCTGGCGGCGCGTGCAGCGCGTCTCGAGCTGATCATCGGTGTGTGCCTGATGGCGGCGGCCGCCCTGCTGGCGCTGGCCGCAACTGGAGTGCTGCCCGGCATGCTGGCCGCATTCGTCGCCGCCGCCGCCGGCTTCGGCGCCGGGTTCGCCGGGCCATCCCGCGACATGCTCATCCGGCGTGCAGCGCCGCCCGGCGCCATCGGCCGAGTGTACGGCACGGTGTACTCGGGCCTGGATCTGGGCTTTGCGCTCGCCGCGCCCATTTTCGGGGCGGTGCTCGACCACGGCTCGCCCGCGGGAGTGTTCTATGGCGCAGCGCTCATGCTGTGCGTAGGCGTCGCTTCGGCTGCGCTGGTCGGCGCGAGCGTCAGCCGCAGCGCGCGCGCCGTCGCGCCGGCCTGACATAAGAACCTGCCGCGCGTCACATCTTTCTCCGTATTGCGCCACTAACCTCGGCGGCGTGTGCGAGAGATTCGTCATCCCCGATCCGACGGAAGTCGAGCGCGAGTTTCGCGTCGCTGATGCGTGGTGGAAATTCACCGCCTGTTTCAACGTAGCCCCGGGGCGCCCGACCCCAATCGTGCGGTTGTACGAAGGGCGTAGTGAGGGGGTGATGCTGCGGTGGGGTCTGGTGCCTGATTGGGCGGAAGGCGATGAGCGCAAGGGTTGCGCCAGGCAGGGGCGAGTCGAGGATCTGACGCATTGTCCGCTGCTCAGCGGCGCCTGGGCGCGTGGACGGCGCTGCATCCTTCCCGTTCGGGGCTTCTACGCGTGGCGTCTGACCGCGCAGCGCTACCGTCAGCCCTATTACGTGCGCCTCGCTCACCGGCCCGTATTCGGCGTGGCGGCGCTGTGGGATCGCACCGTGCTCGAGGATGACGATGACGTGATCGAAACCTGCGCCATCGTCACCGTCCCCGCCAATGCGCTCATCTGCGAACTGGACGCGCCGAGGTCGCGCATGCCCGCCATTCTGTCTCGCGACGATTACGAAGCCTGGCTCGGCGCGCCGCCGGCCGAGGCGGCGGCGCTGCTGCGCACCTGCGCTCCGGAAGCGATGCTCGCACATGCGGTCAGTCCGCGTGTGAACTCGCTGAAATATGACGACCCCGCGCTCACCGCGCCGGTGACTCCCTACGGCGAGGACGTTCTTGCGGCTCCTCGCTGGGGTCAACACGCCGCCGCCTGAGCAGGCGCGTCGCGAACCCCGTGTGCGCGGGGCTGCAGCGAATGAAGCAGCGGAGCGCTGCGCGCATCGCAAGCGCCGGAGCTTCGCCCGGCGAGCCTCAACCCGTGGCGTCCGGCTCGCTCTCGGCGGACCGGTCGATGCGCCCCACGTCCAGCACCGGCGAGGCGTCCAGCGACGCGGCATCGAGCAGGTGCGCCACGCGCTGCAAGGCCGCGAGAATGAAGGACTGTTCCCAGGGCTGCAGTGCGCGCAAGTGGCTCACGAAGCGTTCTTGCAACGATTCAGGGGTTCGGGCGAGCTGACGTTCTCCTTCCTCCGTGAGGCGCACATGCACGCGCCGGCGATCCTCTCGGCCGCGTTGACGCGCAATCCAGCGGCGGTCCTGTAACCGATCGAGCAGCGACGTCACCGTCGCCTGAGTCAAGTTCATCGCGTCGGCGATCTGCCGTGCGGTCATCTCGCCTTGCGCTTTCAGCAGCTGCAGCACGATGAGCTGCGATGTCGTCATACCGCTCTCGCGAGCAAGTGTGCGAGCGCTGAGTTGAGTGGCGCGAATGATGCGCCGTAGCTCCGTGATCACCTCGTCTTCGATGTGGGTCTTGGCGGACGGCGGCGGAGAGGACCCTGGACGCGCTGGCGGGTGTTGCATGTCATTGTGTCCTAAGTACTTCGAGCATCGAATAAATGTTGATTCTTTGTATCACTACTTAACTAACTGAATTAAAAGATTATACCGCAATGTCTGGTTGATATCTTACAAGTGCATCCCTACCATCCCAGCCAGATTACTTTGATTATCAAAATATGTAATGCTTTCAAATGTCGAAGACATCGCCGTTCGACGCGGAGCAGCGGCGGACGAGTTCACGCTGCGCCGTCCGCAGGCTGAGGACGGCAGATCAGTAAACGCGTTGATCGCCGCCTGCCCGCCGCTGGATAGAAACTCACTGTATCTCAACCTTCTGCAGTGCACGCATTTCGCCGAGACGTGCGTGCTCGCCGAGTTCACCGATGATTCATCGCGGCCGGGCGGCCGCTCCCAGCCCGCAGGGTTCATCTCCGGATATCTCACGCCCGCTCGCCCCACCACGCTGTTCATCTGGCAAGTCGCCGTGTCCGAGCGCGCTCGCGGGCGAGGTCTCGGCAAGTGCATGTTGCTCGCGCTGCTGCAGCGGCCTGCCTGCCAGCACGTCACCCACATCGAAACCACGGTCACGCCATCCAACGCAGTCTCCTGGGCGATGTTCAACTCGCTCGCCCGGGAACTCGAGTGTCGGCTCGAGCGGCGCGTACTGTTCGAGCGCGATACGCATCTGGACGGCGTTCATGAATCCGAAGTGCTGGCCACGATCGGACCTTTCGCTCCGCGCGCCGCCTCGTTCGCGGCGAAACACAGGAGGACGCTATGAATCCACCCCCGGAAGATACGCCGGCTGTGCGGCCGCTGAGCGCGCGCAAGGACCTTTTCCAGCGGCAGGAATCCCGGGTGCGCAGTTACGCGCGCAACTTCCCATCGCTGTTCTCGCGCGCGGCAGGCTCCTATCTGTACGACGAGCAAGGCCGTGGCTATCTCGATTTCCTTGCAGGCGCCGGCAGCCTCAACTACGGACACAACCACCCGGTGCTGCGCGCGGCGCTCATCGACTACATCGAGCGGCAGGGCGTGGCCCACAGCCTCGACCTGCACACCACTGCGAAGGCGAGCTTCCTCGAGAGTCTGGAGAACGTAGTTCTGCGGCCGCGCGGGCTGCCGTACCTGGCGCAGTTCACCGGGCCGACGGGCGCCAATGCGGTCGAAGCCGCAGTGAAGCTCGCGCGCAAGTACACCTCGCGGCGCGGCGTCGTCGCCTTCACCAATGGGTTTCACGGCGTCACGCTCGGCGCCCTGGCGCTCACGGGCAACTCGCATCATCGCGGCGGCGCCGGTGTCGAACTGAACGGCGCGATTCGCATGCCGTACGAGGGGTACCTCGGCGAGAACGTCGATACGCTCGAGTATTTCGAGAAAACGCTGGGCGATCCCAGCAGCGGCGTCGATCTTCCGGCGGCCGTCATCGTAGAGACGGTGCAGGGCGAGGGCGGCCTGAACACGGCGAGCGCAGCATGGCTGCGCCGGCTGCAGACCCTGTGCCGCAAACACGGCATGTTGCTGATCGTGGACGACATCCAGGCGGGCTGCGGGCGCACTGGCCGCTTCTTCAGCTTCGAAGAGGCGGGGATCACGCCTGACATTGTCACTCTGTCGAAATCGCTGAGCGGCATGGGTCTACCGTTCGCCATCACGCTGCTGCGTCGCGAACTCGACGTGTGGAAGCCCGGCGAGCACAACGGCACGTTCCGCGGCAACAACCATGCGTTTGTCACCGCCGCGGCGGCGCTCGAGCACTTCTGGTCGAACGACGAGTTCGCCTCCGAGGTGCGCCGCAAGGCGGACGTAATGAAGGAGCGCCTGGAGCGCATCGCGGCGCTCGCGCCCGGCGAAATGCACGTCAAGGGGCGTGGATTCATGCAGGGCCTGTCATTTTCCGACCCGGCGGACGCGACCAGCGTGAGCCGCGACGCCTATCGCCGCGGCATGATCATCGAAACGAGCGGACCGCACGATGAGGTCGTCAAGTGCCTGTGCCCGCTCACCATTACCGACGCCGAGCTCGATCGCGGGCTGAAGCTGCTCGAACAGAGCGTGCGCGCTGCGCTCGCCGGACGTCAGCGCGCTGCGCCGAGCGCCGGCGCGGCATGATGCTCAAGGAACGGGGCAGGCGGAAAGGCGGGAGAACGATCGCTCTGACGACTTGGCGCCTTGCCGTCATTCCGTCCTCTCTTCCTTCTATCTTGACTCGGAGAAAGCATGATCGTCCGCAACCTGAAAGAAGCGCGCAATACGCCGCGCAGAGTAGTCGCCAAAACATGGGAGAGCACCCGGCTACTGCTCAAGAACGACAACATGGGTTTCTCGTTCCACGTCACCACGATCTACGCAGGGACTTCGACACCCATGTGCTATCGCAACCATCTGGAATCGGTGTATTGCATCAGCGGCGAGGGTGAGATCGAGGACATCGCGAGCGGCCAGCGCCACGCCATCGAGCCGGGGACCATCTACATCCTCGACAAGCACGATGAGCACGTGCTGCACGCCAGGACCGAGCTGACGCTCGCCTGTGTGTTCAACCCGGCGCTTCATGGGCTGGAGGTGCACGACGAAAGCGGCGCCTACCCGCTCGAGGCGCAAGCCGTGGAGTCTTGATATGTCGGCTGTACATTCCCCCGCCGCGCCCGTCGCCGGGCGCGATCCGTACCGATCCCGAGTGGGGCGCGAGCCGGAAGTGGCCAATCGCCTCGATCCGGTGGTGTACGCGCGTCCTGGCGCGCCCGGTCCGCTCACGCGCGAGCAGATCACGCAGTACGATCACACCGGGTTTCTGGAGTTGGAATGCCTGTTCAGCGCGGCCGAGATCGGCACGCTCAAGGCGGAGCTCGACAGCCTGCGTGAGGACGCCTCGAAGGTTGATCCGGCAACGCTGATCGTAGAGCCCGATGGTCGCGAGCTGCGCTCGATCTTCTGCATTCACGAGCAGAGCAAACTGTTCGCACGGCTGGCGAGCGATGAGCGCCTCGCCGGGGCGGCGCGCTACCTGCTGGGCGATGATGTCTACATCCATCAGTCTCGCCTGAACTACAAGCCGGGGTTCTTCGGCAAGGAGTTCTATTGGCACTCGGATTTCGAGACCTGGCATGTCGAGGACGGCATGCCGCGCATGCGTGCGCTCAGCATGTCGATAGCGCTTACCGAGAACACCGAGCACAACGGTCCGCTCATGGTGATCCCAGGCTCGCATCGGCGTTACGTGCGCTGCGTAGGCGAGACGCCGGACGACCACTACAAGCAGTCGTTGCGGCGTCAGGAATACGGCGTGCCGGATCCGCGCAGCCTGCAGCAGCTATACGAGGAGAGCGGCGGCATCGTTGCGCCGCGAGGGCCGGCCGGCAAAGTCGTCGTGTTCGACTGCAACATCATGCACGGGTCGAACAGCAACATCTCGCCGCTGCCGCGCTCGAACGTGTTCCTGGTCTTCAACGCGATGAGCAATCGGCTCGTCGAGCCGTTCGGCGGCAAGCCGCCGCGCCCGGAGTTCATCGCCACGCGCCAGCGGGTGAAGCAGATCAAGCCAGTGGGCGACGCGCTCGCCGCCTCGTGAGCGCGACAAGGGTTCACTGCCGCTCTTCTCGTCGCGAGAGTAGGGAAGGGCGCCGCGCATGCGTGGCAGGTGCGCCGCCGTCGCCGATCGGCGAAGCGCGCTTGCTGCGCCCGGCCGCCTGCGAACGTCCGCTGCTGCAGCCGCGCAGTGAGATCCGCAGCAATATATGATTCTCGCCAGCTTCCTCGCCGCTCTGGGATTTTTTCTGATCGTGGGTATGTCGTCGTTCGTGCGCAGCCGCGGCACGACGGCGGATTACTACCTCGCGAGCGGCGTGGTGCATCCGGCGCTGGTAGGGGTTTCTGCCTTTGCGACCAACAACAGCGGCTACATGTTCATCGGCGTCATCGGCTTCACGTACACCAGCGGCCTGGCCGCGACGTGGCTCATGGTGGGCTGGATCGTCGGCGATCTGCTGGGCTCGCTGGCCGTGCACCGGCAACTGAAGTTGCGCGCTTTGCAGAGCGGCGAGTTGTCCTTCGGCGGATTGCTCGCCTGCTGGGGCGGGCGCGAACACCGGACTGTGCGCATCCTCGGAGCCGTGCTCACTATCGTGTTCCTCGGGGCTTACGCGGCCGCGCAGCTCAGCGCTGGCGGCAAGGCGCTGCAATCCATTTTCGGCTGGAATGCGCATACGGGTGCGGTGCTGGTCGCGCTGATCGTGGTCCTGTATTGCCTCGCCGGCGGATTGCGCGCCTCGATCTGGACGGATCTAGCGCAGGCGGCTGTGATGTTGCTGGCGATGGGCGTGCTGCTGTGGGCCGCCGTCGACGGTCTCGGCGGCCTCGGCGCCAGCCTCGATCGGCTGCGGGCGATTCCCGGCCATATGAACTGGTTTCCAGACGATCTGCTGATCCCAGGCTTCTCTGGCGCGGCGCTGTTCGCCGTCGGCTGGCTGTTCGCGGGCCTGAGCGCGATCGGGCAGCCGCATCTCATGATTCGTTTCATGGCGCTCGACGACCCGGAGCGCCTCGCGCATGCTCGCATCTGGTACTACACACTGTTCGCGATCTTCTACGCCATGGCGACCGGCGTCGGTCTGCTGGCGCGCGTGTACCTGCCGGAGCTGGCCTCGCTCGATCCGGAGTTGGCGCTGCCCACGATGGCCCTGCAGCTCCTGCCTGCGCTAGTGGTCGGCGTGGTGCTCGCGGGGATATTCGCAGCGACCATGTCCACAGCGGATTCGCTGGTGCTGAGCTGCTCCGCCTCCTTTACCCACGATCTGGCGCCGCGCTCCACGCGCTCGCTGTGGATCAGCAAGGCAGTGACGCTGACCGTTACGGCGTTCGCGCTCGCCATCTCCATCGCTGGTCCGTCCAGCGTTTTCACGCTCGTGATCCTGTCGTGGTCCACGCTCGCCTCGGTTTTCGCACCGCTCGTGGTCGTGTACGCCCGTGGCGGACGTCCATCGCAGGCGTTGGCTGTCACGATGATGATCGTGAGTCCACTGGTCGCGCTGTTGTGGCGCTACTTCGGGTTGCATGAGCACATCTACGAGGGGATGCCCGGCATTCTCACGGGCTTGCTCGTCTATTACGTCGGCGCGCGGCTTGGGTCAGCTCCGGCCGATGAGAATGCCGCGCTGCACGGGGCGGCCAACAAGCTCGCCAGCGACCAGCGCTCGGAAAGCAAGGTTTGCTGAGCGCCTCCCAGTCGCGAAGCAGCTCGCGCTAGATGCTGCTACACGCCTTGTCTCCACTTGATGTTGCACCCGATGCTCGGCTTCTGATCAGGCGAGATCGCGGCGCCGCTCAGCAGTGCGTCGCAGGCCGCGCGCAGGTCCGCGCCGGTCGCCTCGCCCTTGCCCGGCCGGCTGTCGTCGAACTGCCCCCGATAGACGAGCTTGCGGTCCTTGTCGAACAGATAAAGATCCGGTGTGCAGGCGGCGTGATAGGCGCGCGCGACCTCCTGCGTCCCGTCGAGCAGATAGGGGAATGTGTAGCCGGCGCTGCGCGCTTCCTCCGCCATGCCGGCCGGACCATCCTGCGGGTACGCCTGCGTGTCGTTCGAGTTGATCGCCACCACCGCGACGCCCTTGGCCTGGTACTCGCGCGCGAACTGCGCGAAGGCATGGCGGATGTGCTTCACGTACGGGCAATGATTGCAGATAAAGGCGACGACCAGACCCTGCGCGTCGCGGAAGTCCTCCAGGGCTACGATGCGGCCGTTGTAATCCGGTAGTCGGAATGACGGCGCCGGCGTCCCGAGCGCAAGCATGGTGGATTCAGTGGCTGCCATGGCGAGTCCTCCCGTTCTCAGCGTCTTGCTGTGAAGGTTAATGCTTGCCGCGTACATGTGGGTTCTGGCATGCGCTGCGGCGAGCGGCCGCGGCCCCTTGTCGCCGATCCGCGCCAGGTGACTTCCCGAGGCGCCTTTCGGTAGAAGGACCTCGCGCGCGGCCCTGCGGGCGGCGTGCAGCCAACAGCAACACGAAGTTTCGCAACAGGAGCATTCCTCATGAGCAGGTCTATGGTGATAGGCGCCGTGCTCGGCGCCGCGGTCGTCACTGCGGGCGGCGCATTCGCTGGCTACAAGCTGCTCGACCGCGGGCCCGACTTCGCCGAGGTGATCGCCGTCGAGCCGGTCATGGAGACGGTTCGCACGCCGCGCGAGGTGTGCCAGGACGTAGCGGTCACCCACACGCGTCAGCCCAAGGATCAGCACAGAGTGACGGGCACGGTTATCGGGGCCGTGGTAGGCGGCGTTCTGGGCAGCCAGGTGGGCAGCGGCGACGGCCGCAAGCTCGCCACCGCCGCAGGCGCGGCTGCGGGCGGCTACGCCGGCAATCGGGTTCAGGGCCGGATGCAGCAGAGCGACACCTACACGACCAGCGAGCAGCGCTGCGAGACGGTCTACGACTCGCAGGAGAAGCAGGTCGGGTATGACGTGCGCTATCGCCTCGGCGATGAGGAAGCCTCCGTGCGGCTCGATCATCATCCGGGCGAGCGCATTCCCGTGCAGGACGGAAAGCTCGTGCTGACTTCGGCCGCGGCGCACGAAGCACAGAACTAATCGCGCTCCCGGGGGATTACTCCGGGAGCATGAGTACTGTCGGACCGGGCGCCCGTCGGGGCGCCGCAAGATTGGTGCTGATTCGTCACGGGGAGGCCGAAGCAGGCGGCGTGCAGCGTATGAGCGGCTGGACGGATCTGCCGCTCAGCGGGCGTGGGAGGCGTCAAGCGCACTTGCTCGCCGCTCGGCTGGCCAGTGAAGGCCGCAGTTTCGATGCGATTTACGCAAGTCCGCTGCAGCGTGCGGCGGAAACGGCGCGCGTGCTGGGCGGGTTCACGGCGCGCCCGGTGCGCTACGTCCAGGCGCTCAAAGAGATTTGCTGCGGCGACCTCGATGGCTTGGCGATACGCGAGGCGCGCAGCCGCTATCCCTGCGCGTGGAGAGCCAATCTGCGGCAGGACGATGAAGAGTTCCGCTGGCCCGGGGGCGAGAGCTATCGCGAGTTTCGCGACCGATGCTTGCAGGCGACCGAGCAGATCGCGCAGCGCGAGCGGGGACGGGTCGTCGCGATCGTCACGCACGCGGGGGTGATCAGCCAGGTGTTTGGGGCACTGCGCGGACTCAGTTCGGCGCAATGGGAGCCGTACCGTCCAGGGAATGCTTCGCTCAGCGAGATCGATTGGCGCGGGCCGTCGCGCCGCATCGTGTGTTTCGACGACAGCTCGCATTTGCAGCCGCGCGCTCAGCGCTTCGCGTCGGGCGCTTGAGGTCGCTATTGCGTGCGGTCTTCGACTGTCGCTGTGGGCTACCGATGAAACGTCCCTACGAGCACTTCTATTCTGGTGGGTCAGGCCGGCCGCGTGGATCAGCGCTTCCTCAGGCGGACAGCGCGTCGGCGCGCACGATCACGCGCAAACAGTCCTGCACGGCGTGCGCAGCTGCGTTGCGTCGTGCGATCGAGTCTGCCGAGGCTGCTTGCCAGCAGTAATAGCGCAGGGCGCCGGCCAATGTGTTCGACGCCGCCGCCACCCAGTAAGCCCCGCGCAAATCGCTCGACAGCGGCTGGTTAGGTTCGGCGCTGCGCAGGTAGCCTGCAAGCAGCGTGTCGTGCTTCCTGCGCGCCTGCGGCTCCCAGTAGCCCAGGCATTGAAGCCAGGAGCTCACGTCCTCCAGCGGGGACCCAACCCGTGCACGGGCCCAATCGATCAGCACCGGCTCGTGCGCGCCGCGTCTACGGCGCACCAGCACGTTGCCGGGATGCACGTCGCCATGAATCGGTCCGGCGCCGAACGGAGCGAAGCGCAGCAGGCGCTCGCGATGTCGCGGGATCGAAAGCGTGAGCCGGCGTAGCGGGCGGAGTGTGCGTCGCAAGAGGCGGGCGTATTCCGGGAAGCAGCCCAGGGATTCGAGCTGCTCCAGCGTGGCTTGGGCAGACGCCTGCAGCTCGCTTTCGTAATCCCATAGCGGCATTTCACAATCGGATGTTCGAGCGCGCTCGTGAAATCGCGCCAGTCGCTGCAGCACTGCATGGGCGGTTGGAATGTCGCGCCACGGCCAGGCGCTGACCCGCCGCACATCCTCGAGGAGCAGAATCGCCGCTCGTTCATCGGCTGCCTTCACCGCCAGCAGGTCCGGGGCTACAGCGAGCCGTGTCGGACCAACGACTTTGCTGTAAACGTGCGCTTCGCGCAGGGCGGCGCCGAGAAGCTGCTTTGCTATGAAGCGGAAGCTGCGTGCGCGACCTCGTGGGTCGCGATACCGCGTCACGATGCGCTCAACCGCAGGCGACTCCAGTCCTACTCTGATTCGTGAGCGGGTGAGTTCCAGTCCGTGCGGCTCCTTGCCGAATCGGGAGCGGATGAGGGCGCTTACCCAGCCGTGCAGTGCTTCGTCACGTACCATCCGATCATGATGGGCGGATCGTATTCACCATTCAACTCCGTAGGACGAGTGCACGGCAGGCTTCCGGCAAATCGCTCGCATCGACTTCGAGGCTGCTTTCGATGACTTCGCGGTGCGGCCAAGCGACACTTGTGCGGGCGTCCGGAATGAATCTTTCGGACGTTGAGGCCGCAACTATGGCGACGCCTGTCCCGCTCGGCGGCTGCGCCAACCATGAATGCGCCGCGATCGGGGCGGCTCGGCCTCACCGTTTTCTGCGGAGGATCGTACTGAGTCGACCTGAGCTGTGTTGCGCCGCACCGCTCGTCTCGGCTGCGGGCGAAAGCCGCCGACTGTTCGGCGCACGCCCGTAGCCTTACGATACCGCCGCGGCCACAGGCAGGCTTCTCACATGAACGCCATCGTTCGCATCGACGCGCGCTTCAACGGTCCTCCAGATTCCGCCAATGGCGGCTACGCCGCGGGTCTGATCGCCGGAGTGATCGGCGAGGCGCTTCAGGTGCGGCTGATGCGGCCCGTGCCCCTGCAGCGCGAGCTGCAGATTCGCGAGGACGAGGCGAACCGCTGGGCGGTGCTCGACGGCGAGCATCTTGTGGCGATCGCCACGCCGACGCTGGTCACGACGCAGGCCCCGCCGGCGATCGCCTACATCGAGGCGCTGGGCGTCTCGAGGCATTTCGTAGGGTTCGCACAGCATGCCTTTCCGACTTGTTTCGTTTGCGGTCCGGCGCGCAGCGCCGGGGACGGACTGAGGATCTTCCCCGGCGCCGTACCGGGCGCCGGCGTGGTCGCCGCCCCCTGGCTGCCGGATCGCTCGCTGGACGACGGTCGCGGCAAAGTGCGCCCGGAGTTCATCTGGGCGGCGCTCGATTGTCCGGGCTATTTCGCTTCTCCGGCGCCCGCGCCCGCGCTGCTCGGCGAACTCGCCGTGCACGTGGATCGTCCTGTGCACGTCGATGAGCCCTGCGTGATCGTCGGCTGGCCAATCACCGTGGAAGGGCGCAAGCATCGTGTCGGCTCCGCGTTGTTCGACGAGGATGGCGAGCGATGTGCGCTCGCGGTCGCAACCTGGATCGGCTTGCGCGACGTGTCGGCGCCGCCGCCCTCGCAGGGCTGAGGAATTTCGAGGGCGCCCACCAATGGAGCAGACGCCTGGCATGAGAATCGCCGGCGGCTTCGGGCTCTTCGATCAGCGCTCAGATGCTCACGGATTGCGCACCTCGTCGCGTCTGTCGCGAGCATGCACCGACAACCGATCGCCGGGAAGCGCGCGGTCAGGGTTCGCATTCAAGGCTTCGCGAGCGCGTTCCTGGTAACGCAGCGCCGACAGGCGCATGTTGTTGTCCTCGATGTGGAACGGCGTCTGCGCCATGTACGCGATCGCGCGCAGCACGCCGAATTCGTCGATGAGCGGTTGCGCGAGCAGGATGCCGCCATACCGCTGCACATCCAGGTACTCCTGGTCGGAGCGGCGCCACACACGCCGCTCGAACTCTCGGAAGTCTTCGGGCCAGATCCGGTCGATGCGGTTCTGGTTGAACAACGGCCCGTTCACCGCCTTGACATGCTCGGCCACGCCCTTGATGAGCATTTCGCAAGGCAGCCGCTCTGACATGCGCGCAGAGACGCATTCTCGATGCGGCCAGTTCAGGCCTTCTGCGAGCGCGGCCTCCTGCAGGTAGGCGTTCCACAGCAGCGTGTCGATCTCGCCGATGATGGGAAACTCATTCTGATAACGCTCGTCCTGGTAGAAGGGCCAGTAGTAACTCGCCCAGCGCAGCGGATTCGGCGTCTTGGCGCTGAGTACACGGCGCGGAAAGATGAGCATACGCCGCTTCGGATCGTAGGCCAGACGCCCGGCCAAGTGGTCGTACTCACGATCTCTCGAGGTGACGAAGCGAATCTCGATCTCTTCTGGAAGGCCGCCGAACAGATCGCCGAACGCCGCCTCAATGGCCTGCGTGCGGTACGCGACCAGCATGCGGAACTGCTCCATGCACGTGCGCCGGTCGCCGCTTTCGCACGCCATCGCAGCGGCGGGAAGCAGCATGCCCAAACACACAACGCACGCTCTGAACATCGTGATCCGCTCTACGGTGTCGGCGAGCGGCTTCGCGACTTCGCAGCGCCGCTTCGGCGTGCGATCGCGAGCCATCGATACAGCTCGTAACGACGATACTGCCTTGAAGTTCCAGCGCGTCAGGGCTTTCCGATGCATGCGCGCCTGCGCTGTCATGCACCTATATTGCGCAAGACACGCGGCAGTGTTGCGCGAACGAACACCTCTCGATATTTGGGCGGATCGACGCGATGCGCTGGTGCAACGGCGACCCGCGAGCGTGCTGGGCGCCGTCTTGCCAGCGTGATCGGGAGCGGGGGGATGCGAGCGGCAGAGCCTTGCGGGGCGATGCTGCAGCCGGGTAGGTCGTGGGTCGGCCGGCAGGGTATGCTTCGTCGCCGCGCATCGCCGGCGCTTCCGAATCACCGCATGCCGTACGACGATCCGACACTGAAAACCCTGCTCGATCGTAATCGAACATGGGCGGAAAACATGAAGCGCGCCGATCCCGAGTTCTTCACGCGACTGGCGCAGCAGCAGTCGCCGCGCTTCCTCTGGATCGGCTGTTCGGACAGCCGCGTACCGGCAAATCAGATCCTCGGGCTCTTGCCAGGCGAGATCTTCGTACACCGCAACGTCGCCAATGTGGTGACGCACAGCGACCTGAACTGCTTGTCAGTCGTTCATTTTGCAGTGGACGTGCTGCGTATCCGCCATATCATCGTTTGCGGTCACTATGGTTGCGGCGGCGTACGAGCCGCTCTGTTCGACCAGAAGCTCGGCCTTGTCGACAACTGGCTGCGCCACGTTCAGGACGTGCGCAACCGTAACCGGAGCGAGCTGTGCGGACTGCCCGACGATGAGGCGCGGCATCGGCGCTTGTGCGAGCTCAATGTGCTTTGGCAGGCGATCAACGTGGCCGAGACCACCACCATGCAGGACGCCTGGGCGCGAGGGCAGAGCGTCAGCGTACACGCGCTGATTTACGGGCTGGAGAACGGCGTGCTGCAGACTTTGGCGCCGAGCCTGGATGACCCAGGGTCGGTGTTGGCGCGCAGGTCCGAGCTGGGAAGGTGAGGGGGAGCAGACAGCGAATAGTTCAGTGCGACGTCTGATCTGCTTCAGCGGGAGGCCGTGCGCGTCGCTTCGGAAGGCGCCTCCAGCGCACCCAGATCCTTGATCTCGACGGCCCAGGATCGTTCCTCGAGCTGCCGCACCTCCACCGTCGCAGCGTCCATCCCGGGAGGCGCCTGGCGGGATTCCAGCAGCATGGCTGACGCCCACAAGCCGGCGCCCACCAGTGCGACGGCGCCGGCGGCTGCAAACAACGTCCGTGACTCGATCAGCATGATGACGACCTCCTGCACCGCGCCGACGGCGCGGCGGAGTAAGAGCTTTGCCTTGTGTGAACACGTTGACGGCGAGGCACGATAGGCCTTCGGGAGGCCGGAACTGTGCGAGGGGTCACAGGGCGCTGAGGGAATCCCGCAAGGACGTATGCGATCGCGACGCAGGTCTCAGTCGCAGGCGGTTCGGCGCGCCTCAGGCTTGCCCCTAGCGACCCGCCCCGTCATGGCGACACGCCAGGTTCTGTCACATCCGCGCGGCGTCGTGGCGGTCGGTGATCGGAGCTGGACAGACCAAGGACGGGCGACCGCTGGTTTGACGCTCGGTCGGGCGGGGCCGTACGAACTGCACGCCGGGCGCAGGTTCGGCAATCGTTCAGAACAGCTCGATGTCTGCACCCGCGGCGCGTTGCGCCGGAGCGGTTTCTTCTTCGGCGTCGCTCACGAGAGCTTCGCAAGACGCCCCACAAGCGCGCGCCATGGTTTCCTCGAACACACGACGCTCTTCGTCCGTGCGGTAAAGCCGGCGCAGCGTGGTGAACAGTTTGCGCCACTGGTCGCGCTCTCCGGCCTGGGATTCGTCGCACACGAACTGCGCGAGCGTGGACAGGCTGTAGCGCACGTGTCCGAGCCGCTGACTGAGCTTGTCGTAGAACTGGAACGCCACGACCGCCTGCGCCATGTCGTTCGACATCTCTGCGACCTGCCGACACATGCGAACGATGGACTGGGCCTGCGAGCTGGCGCCGCCGGCCGCGATCGCGCCCAGCTCGCGCGTGCTCTCGCCGAGATGCGTGAATGTCGCTATGAGCGCAGCGACGGCTTCGTCCGCGTCGGCCACGGCGGCTGCGACCTGCGCATCGCACAGGGCGAGCATATGCGCCATCTGCTGCTGCGGGGTCCAGTGGGCCGTGGCGCCGGGAATATCGACCGACGGCTCGTTTGCGGCTTCGCCTGCGGCGAAGGGGGCTGCGCCTTTCACAGCACGCGGGCGATCGTGGCGAGCAGCTGCTCGGGATTGAAGGGCTTGACGATCCAGCCCGTGGCGCCGGCCTGCTTGCCGCGCTGCTTGGTGTCCTGACCGGACTCCGTCGTCAGCACCAGCATCGGTGTGAACTTGTAAGCGTCGAGTGCGCGCAGCTCGCGAACCAGCGTGATGCCGTCCATGCGCGGCATGTTCACGTCCGTCAGCACCAGATCAGCGCCGGAGCTGCGTGCGAATTCCAGAGCCTCCACGCCGTCGGCGGCCTGTACGACCTTGTAGCCTGCTCCCTCCAGCGTGTACCGCACCATCTGTCGCATGGACGCCGAATCATCGACGGCGAGGACCACCTGGCTGCAAGCACCTGACATATTCGTTCTACTCCGGCGATGAAATCTGCGGGTGCGCCGGCGGTGGGGCGTTCGCGTGCTGCAGCGCGCGGCAGCGACCGCGCGACGCAATGCCCGAACGACGCAAGTCCGGCACACCCGTGTAACGGCAGCAGCCGGCGCGAGTTGAGCGGTTTCGTGAGTCTGGCGTCGCACGCCGCGGAAAACTGTCGACTGCGCACGGAGCCGCGCGGGCGCGGCTCAGTTGGCTCCGGCCGCTTCAAGCGGCGGCGACAACGGCGCGTTGACGCCCGACGCTGCTTCTACGCGGGCGATGTGGTGTGCGGCCGCAGGCGGCCGCTCATGACTCCGGCAAGATCAATAAAGCAGCGTCGCGGCGGTAGCAGGGATATGAGACCGGAAAGCGCCTCTCATTCCACCTTCACCGGGACGCCGGCGATGCGCGCCCGCCATTGCGCCGGTCCGGTCTCGTGCACGGATTCGCCGCGCGCGTCCACGGCGACCGTGACAGGCATGTCCTTTACCTCGAACTCGTAGATCGCCTCCATCCCCAGATCGCCGAACGCGACCACACGGCTCGAGCGGATCGCCTTGGACACCAGGTACGCCGCGCCGCCCACCGCCATCAGATACGCCGCATTGTGCTTGCGGATCGCGGCGATCGCTTCCGGACCGCGCTCGGCCTTGCCCACCATCGCGATCAGCCCCGTGCGTGCGAGCATCATCTCGGTGAACTTGTCCATGCGCGTGGCGGTGGTCGGTCCGGCGGGACCAACCGCTTCGTCTTTCACGGGATCGACCGGGCCGACGTAATAGATCACGCGGTTCCTGAAGTCGAGCCCATCCGGCAGCGGCTGACCGGATTCGAGCAGCGCGCTGATGCGCTTGTGCGCGGCGTCGCGACCCGTGAGCATGCGGCCGGAGAGCAGCAGCCGCTCGCCGGGGCGCCACGACGCGACTTCTTCGCGCGTCAGCGCGTCCAGATTCACACGCCGTGCATCCGGCGACGCCTGATACGTGAGCTTCGGCCACAAATCGAGGTCCGGCGGCGTCAGCGCGGCTGGGCCTGAGCCGTCCAGCACGAAATGCGCATGGCGAGTCGCCGCGCAGTTGGGAATGACCGCCACCGGCAGCGAGGCGGC
The DNA here is from genome assembly GCA_034005205.1 of Steroidobacteraceae bacterium. GTDB lineage: Bacteria > Pseudomonadota > Gammaproteobacteria > Steroidobacterales > Steroidobacteraceae > Steroidobacter. The sequence continues at coordinate 47,611 of JAVEVD010000015.1, forward strand.
GTGCGTCGGATAATCCTTGATCTTGACGTCCAGCACCGTGGTCAGGCCGCCGAGACCCTGGGCGCCCACGCCGAGCGCGTTCACTCTCTCGAGCATCTCCAGGCGCAGCTTTTCGATCGGCGTCTGCGCGCCGCGAGCGCGGATCTCGTGGATGTCGATCGGCTCGAGCAGCGCTTCCTTGGCGAGCGCGACGGCCTTCTCGGCCGTACCGCCCACGCCCACGCCCAGTATGCCCGGCGGGCACCAGCCGGCGCCCATCTCCGGCACGGTCTCCAGGATCCAATCGACGATCGAGTCCGAGGGATTCAGCATGGCGAGCGCCGCCTTGTTCTCGGAGCCGCCGCCCTTGGCGGCGACCGAGATCTCCAGCGTATCGCCCGGGACCACTTCCATATGAATCACGGCCGGCGTGTTGTCGCGCGTGTTCTTGCGGCTGAAGGCCGGGTCCGCGACGATCGAAGCGCGCAGCGTGTTCTCTGGATGGCTGTACGCACGGCGCACGCCTTCGTTGATCATGTCGGCGAGCCCCATGGAGGCGCCGTCCCATCGCACGTTCATGCCAATCTTGGCGAAAACGGTGACGATGCCCGTGTCCTGACAAATCGGCCTGTGGCCTTCGGCGCACATGCGCGAGTTCACCAGGATCTGCTTGATCGCATCCTTCGCCGCCGGGCTCTCCTCGCGCTCGTACGCGGCGGTCATGGCCTGAATGAAATCCGGCGAGTGGTAGTAGGAGATGTACTGGAGCGCGTCGCCCACGCTCTGGATCACGTCGTCTTGCTTGATGAGGGGCATGTCTGAAGGGGCCGGGATTGAACCGGGCCGAAATTTAACACGAGACGAAGGGGGTTAGCGGTTAAGGATGGCGGTTAAGGATGGCGGTTAGCGGTTAGTCAGAGCAGCCCTCGTCCCCTGTGGAAACTCAACTGGCGGCGCTTGAGCGGTAGTTGCGGCTGTTTCCGAACTAACCGCTAACCGCTTCTCAACACCTCAGCACCTTCTCCAAATACGCATTCTCATCGGGCGGCAATCCGCTGCGCTGCGCCTCCCACAGCGTCTCGGCGAGGCGCTCGATGATGAGATGTTCGGCCTCGTGCGCTGAGCCAAGGCGGCGGGCCAGCGATTCGAAGGCGGCGCGTATGCCGGCAGGGCGGTCGGTGGCGGTTTGCTCGCGCACCGCGAGGTGCAGGCCCATGTGCAGGAACGGGTTGGACTGGCCGCCCTCAGGCGTGTAGTCGCGCTCGATCGCGCCGAGTGGGTTCTCGAGTTCGGCGTGATATTCCGGGTGCAGCTCGATCACATCGGCGATCTGCATTTGCAGCGGCTCCATCGGGGCGCCGGCGCGCCGTTTGCGCCAAGCCTCGACGTACATGCGGCGCAGCTCATCGCGGGATTGTGTATGGAAGAAAGGCATGGCGGATGAGGCGTGGGGAGATGAACAGGCCCAGTGGGTCGCGGTTGCAGATCAGCGCCGCCGTGCGCCGGCGGCGAGGCGCTTTTTTCCGGCCGCACGGATGCGTGCGCTGAGCGGCGGATGATTCTTCGCGCCGGCGTCGATCCCCTCGGGGAGCGTCTTGTCCGGATACTCGCACAGATCGGCGATGGGACACTGCGGACATTTGGGCCGGCGCGCAGTACAGATGTAGCGCCCGTGCAGGATCAGCCAGTGGTGCGCGTCGCGCCGGTACTGCGCCGGTACGACCTTCATCAGACCGTCCTCCACCGCGCGCACGCTCGCGCCCGGGGCGAGACCGGTGCGATTGGCGACGCGGAAGATATGTGTGTCTACGGCGATCGTCGGCTCGCCGAAGGCTGTGTTCAGGATGACATTAGCCGTTTTTCGGCCCACGCCGGGCAGCGCTTCGAGCGCCTCGCGCGACCGTGGCGGCTGTCCGCCGTGCTGCTCGATGAGCTGTTGGCACATCGCGATGATGTTGCGCGCCTTGGAATTGAACAGGCCGATGGTGCGGATGTACTTCGAGAGGCCATCGACGCCGAGCTCGAGGATCGCCTGGGGCGTGTTGGCGTCGGCGAACAGCTTGCGGGTCGCGAGATTCACGCTCTTGTCGGTGGCTTGTGCAGAGAGAATGACCGCGACCAGCAGCTCGAACGGAGTGCGGTATTCGAGTTCCGTGGTCGGCTTGGGATTGGCGGCTTTGAACCGCTCGAAGATGGCGTTGACCTTGCGTGGACTCATGTGCTTGCAGAATGGGCGCGCTTCAGCCAGTTGAGTGCGGCGATCAGCAATGCGAGCGCGATGAATGCGCCGGGCGGCAGCATGCCGAGCAGGAATCCCATGTCGACTGCGAACACCTTTGTTTCGAGCGCCTGCGCCCAATCGCCGAAAGTTGCGCCGGCGCCGTGCAGAATCGAGCCTCGCCCGACCAGCTCGCGCGCGATCCCGAGCAGCAAGAGCGCCAGCGCCAGAATGGCGCAGAGCCTCAACACGGCGCGCGTCGATTTCGCGGTGGAGCGTTCCGCCATGAGGGCGTCAAGCAGCGCAAAGTTCACGGAGAACAGCGCGACGAACGGCCAGATGTTCGTGTACAGGATGGGAGAGTACGCGCGCATCAGCAGTTCGACGGACGCGACCGCGCCGGAGGAGAGCAGCAGCAGGCCGGCGATGCTGGTCTGCGGCGTGAGGCGGCTGCGCAGCGCGCCGAACGTCACGGCGGTGAGCGGACCGCAAACGAGCGCAGTGAGACCGAGGCCGACGGCGTTCACGACCGTATCGCTGACCGCCAGCGCCGGACACATCGCGAGCAGCAGCAGGGCGTCGCTGCGCAGCGGAAACTCGCTCATGGCTCACCCGCCGCGTCAGCTTCGAAGATCCTGTCCCGGTAAGCGCGGTAATACTCCAGGGCGCGCCTGACGGCCTTGACGATGGCGCGAGGCGTGATGGTCGCGCCCGTGAATGCATCGAACGCGCCGCCCTCCTTGCGCACCGTCCAGCGCCCCGCGGGCGGGTTGGACAGCGACAGTCCACGGAATGCTTCGAGCCAGCCGGCTTCACGGTTCTCGAATACATCGCCGAGTCCGGGCGTCTCGTTGTGACGCAGAACGTCCACGCCCAGAAGTACGCCCTCGTAGTCGACGGCGATCAGCAGCTCGATCGGTCCGCGATAGCCGTCCGGCGCGATGGTGCGGATCACGGCGGCGACCGGCTCGCCCGCGAGTCGCGCGCGATAGATCGACGCCGGAGCGTCAGCGCCGAGCACGTCGGGCGAAACCACTGTAATCACATCGGCCAACACGTCATTGTCGTACTTCACCGGCGCAAGCAGCGCTGTGAGCGGCTGCTCGATCCACGCCTGACGGTTGCGTTCGATTCGCTCGTGCGTGAGCTGCCATAAGCCGTACAAGCCAAGCGCGAGCGCGGCGCCGAGCGTCGCCAATACGGCTGCGGACCGCGCGACGTCGTGCGGCGGCCGGTGCGCATCCTCAGTCGGAGTGGCCATAGATGCGTGGAATGGTATAGCGGTCGATCAGCGGCGCGCACGCATTCATGATCAGCACTGCGAACGCAACCCCGTCCGGATAACCGCCCCACGTGCGGATCACGTACGTCAGCACACCGATGCCGGCGGCGTATATGAGGCGGCCGCGATCGCTCGTGGCCGCCGAGATCGGGTCCGTCGCGATGAAGAATGCGCCGAGAATGCTCGCGCCGCTGGTGAGATGAAACACCGGCCCTGCGTAGGACCCGGGGTCGAGCGCGTGCATCACACTTGCACAGACGGCGATCGCGCCCAGCATGGCGGTCGGGATGTGCCAGCGGATCACGCGCACGGCGAGCAGCCACACACCGCCGGCGAGGGCGGCGAGATTGATCCATTCCCAGCCCTTGCCGCCCAGCACGCCGAAGATCGGCGTCCGCTGCGCTTCGGTCATCGTCATGCCGAGCGCCAGATTGGTGCGCAGCGCCTCCAGCGGCGTCGGCGAGGTGATCGCATCCCAGCCCGGATCGGGCGCGGCGCCGGTCAGGATCGTGGCGAGCGTCTGCGTCAAGGTCAGCTCCACATGTTCGATTCCCGCTGCGCTCGGCGCGGGCCACAACAGCAGCCGCGAAGGAAACGACACGAGCAGCACTGCGTATCCGACCATGGCCGGATTGAACGGGTTCGCGCCGAGCCCGCCGTAGGCGTGTTTGGCGAGCAAGATCGCGAACGCGGTTCCACTGACGATCAGCCACCATGGCGCCAGCGGCGGCAGGCACAATGCGAGCAGAACCGCGGTAACGAGGGCGCTGCCGTCCGTGAGGAATGGTCGGAGCGGCTGTCGGCGCAGACGCAGCGCAAGCGCCTCGGCCGCCAGCGCGGCCGTTGCGCCGAGCAGGATCTGGATTGCGAGCCCCGGCCCGAAGAACGCCACGTGCAGGATCACCGTGGGCGCGAGGGCGTACAGCACCAGCCGCATGACGCGCGCGACGCGATTCGATCCGACCACGTGAGGCGCGGCGGCGGTGGTGAAGGTTCGCGGCGTCTGCGAGCTCATGGCTTCTGTGCGGGCGCGCCAGCGCTTACTTCGTTTCTCGCTCGGCGCGCGCCTGGGGTCGGCGACGCCGCGCCAGCGCCTCGCGCTGTTCGGCTGCGAGGCGCTCCAGGCGCTCATTGCGCGCCTGGTAGCGGGCGCGGTTGGCGGCGGCGTCGGCGCGCTGCTCGGCGGCGCGGGCGAGCAGCGGCTTGCTCTCGCGGAAGCGCTCGACCAGCGGGATCTGGCTGGGACAGACGAAATCGCAGCAACCGCACTCGATGCAATCGAGCAGTCCGTGGGCCTGCAGCGCCGCGGCGTCGGCGCTGCGTGCGAACCAGTGAAGTTGCTGCGGCAACAGGAACGCCGGGCAGACTTCGGCGCAATCGCCGCAGCGGATGCAGGGCGTCTCGCCACCGCGCGGTTGCAGGTCCAGGGCGGACGCCGCCACGATGCAATTGGTCGCTTTAACTACGGGAAGATCGTCGTGCGGCAGCGCGGGCCCCATCATCGAGCCGCCCATGATGAGCCGCAGCACTCGCGGCGTGTAGCCGCCGCACTCGGCGATCAACGCCGCTATGGGCGCGCCGATTCTGACCTCCAGATTGCAGGCGCGGTGCACGCCATCGCCGGTCACAGTCACGATGCGGCTCGTGAGCGGCCGCCCATCGCGCACCCATTGCGCCACGGCGGCCGCGGTCGCCACGTTATGGCACAGCACGCCGATGTCCGCCGGCAGCCCGCTGTGCGGGACTTCGCGTCCGAAGACGCTCGCGATCAGCTGGCGTTCGCCGCCGCCCGGGTAGATGTTGGGAACCGTTGCGAGCACGATGCGCTCGTCGTGCGCGGCCTCGATGGCGGCGCGCAGCGCCTGTTCGGCATGCGGGGTTTCTTCCTCGATCGCTATCGTGCAACTCACCGCGCCGGATGCATGCAGCAAGATGCGCGCGCCGAGCACGACGTCCTGCGCCCGCTCGCGCATGAGCATGTCATCGCAGGTGATGTATGGCTCGCATTCCGCCCCGTTCAGCAGCAGGGCGATGGCGCCGGCGCGCGCCGCCGATGCCAGCTTGGCGCCTAGTGGGAAGGCGGCGCCTCCGAGTCCGACGACGCCGCCGCGTGCAAGATGCGCCAGCAGTGCGGACGGCGCCAGCTGTTCGAACCGGATGCAATCGCTCTGGAATGGCTCGTCGCGCCCGTCGTTGTCGATGACGATGCTGAGCGTCGGAGCGCCCAGCAGATGCGGCGCCGGCCGCGGCTCGATGGCCGTGATCGCGCCCGATGCGGAAGCGTGCAGCCAGGCGCTGATCGCGCCGTCTGGCTCTGCGATCGGCTGGCCGCAAAGCACGCGCTCGCCGGGCCGCACCAACGGCCGGGCGGGCGCGCCGGCGTGCTGATCCAGCGGCAGCACGAGCTGCGGCGGCGCCTGTGCGCTGCGTATGGGCGTCGCCGTCGAGCGCTCGTTGTGCGAATCCAGCCGCAGCCCTCCATGAAAGCCGCGCGCGCCCGTCATCCAGCAGCGCCCATGGAGACGCGCGGCGCGCCGCGGGATGGCTGGACCCGTCCATCGACCGGCGCCGGGCGGAGCACGATGCAGTCGACGGGACAGGACGGAATGCACAACTCACAACCTGTGCATTCCGCGGCGATGACGGTGTGCATGTAACGCGGCGCTCCGACGATGGCGTCAACCGGACAGGCCTGGATGCATTTCGTACATCCTATGCAGGCGGGCTCGTCAATCCATGCAACCAACGGTTGTGCGGGCGTGACGCCGAAGCGCGGATCGACCGGGCGCGCAGGGCGTCCGAGCAACGCAGCGAGGGCGGCGACGGTTCGCTCGCCGCCCGGAGGGCATTGATTCACATCGGCTTCGCCGCGCGCCAGCGCCGTAGCGTAGGCTCGGCAGCCGTCGAAGGTGCAGCGTCGGCACTGGGTTTGCGGCAGTAGATCGTCGATGCGATCGATCAGGTCCGCCGCGCGCTGCGTGGGCCGTCGCGCGGCTGCGGCGCTCGCCGCACCGCCGACGGCGGTCACGCCGGTCATGAGTAGTAGCGCCAGCAGCAAGCTCATTTCTGGACGATCCCGGCGAATCCCATCAATCCGAGGGCCATCAGTCCGGCGGTCACGAGCGCCAGCGGCGCGCCGCGGAAGATGGCCGGCGTGTCGGCCGCGCGCAGGCGCTCGTGCATCGATACAAAGGCGAGCAGCAGAACGATGAGCCCGAGCGTCGCCCCGACGGCGAACAGCGCGGCTTCCAGCAGCGTGGGCATGTGCGCCTGGGCCAGGAACGACGTCCCGAGCGCCGCCGCATTGGCCGTCATCAGCAGCGTAAACCCCGGTTGTTGCGGATCGAGCCGCGTCGTACTGCGCAGCAGCGCCTCGCTCCCCGCCGTTGCGATCAGCAGCACTGCGACGAACAACGGCGTGCGCAAATAGTCGAGTCGGAACGCTTCGAGCACGAACTTGGCCAGCGCCCAGTTCGCGACCACGGCGGCGGGCAGGACCACGAGCGAGGCGAGGCTCACCGCCTGAGCGCTGTCGTAGGCGGCGTCGATCGCGACGAACGGGCGCCATCGCACCGGTCCGACGGCGACGACGGCGTTCACGAGTACGGCGCTCAGCAGGATCAGCAGCAGGGCGGACATAGCGATCGAAGACGCCTAGGGAAGCTCGGATAACCTACCACCCTGATGGTCAAGGCCAAGGAAATGCCTGAAATGTACGGCGTTTCGAGCGCCTGGCCATCGAAGACACGGAGCAATCAGAGGCTGGCTAGCGGCGCGGCGCCGGAAGCGCCTTCCACGGCGGCGTCCACTTGCGCAATTTGTGGGCGCGCGTCTGTCGGAGTCAATCACGACAGAGCGCAAGCTCCGGAGTCCGCGCCCGCTCACTTCACCTTCATGCCGGGTTGCGCGCCGGCGTCGGGCGAGAGCAGATAGATGTCTTTGCCGCCCGGACCCGCCGCCAGCACCATCCCCTCGGAAACGCCGAACCGCATCTTGCGCGGCTTGAGGTTCGCGAGTACGAGCGTGAGGCGTCCCACGAGCTGTTCGGGTGCGTAGGCGGAGCGCACGCCGGCAAAGACCGTGCGCTGTGTCTCGCCGAGGTCGAGCGTCAGGCGCAGCAGTTTGTCGGCGCCTTCCACTGGTTCAGCCGCCGTGATCTTGGCGATGCGCAGGTCGAGCTTGGCGAAATCCTCCACCGTCACCTCGGCTGCGGCTACGGTTTCGCTTCGGCCCCGAGGTTGGTCTGCGGCGGAGGTCGGTTTGGCCTTGGCTTCGGCGCCGGGCGTTTCGAACAGCGCGTCGAGCTGCTTCGGATCGACACGCTGCAGCAGGTGCTCGTACGGCTGAATCGAGGACATAGGCTCGTGCAACTGCGACCAGCGCAGGGGCGTTGCAAGGCCGAGCATCTGCGCCGCCCTTTGCGCCGTGTGCGGCAGGATTGGCGCCAGAAACAGCGTGAGCTGTCGGAATGCGTGCAGGCAGTCCGAGCACACTTGGTGCAGGCGTTGCGACTGCGCCGGATCCTTGGCCAGCTCCCACGGCTTCTCGCGATCGATGGCCTCGTTCATCCGATCGGCCAGCTCCATGATCTCGCGCACCGCCTTGCCGTACTCGCGTTCTTCGTAGTGGCTGCGGATGCGCTCTTGCGCTTCGAGTGCGAGTGCGCTCCATTTGGAGGTGGCCGCCTGGCGAGCCGGATCGGGCGGCAGCACCACGCCTGAGAAGCGTCGGGTGATGAAGCCTGCGGTGCGACTCGCGATATTCACGTATTTGCCGATCAGATCGGCGTTGACGCGCGCGACGAAGTCATCGGGATTGAAATCGATGTCCTCCACGTTCGCGTTCAGCTTGGCGGCCAGGTAGTAGCGCAGCCACTCGGGATTCATGCCGATTTCCAGATAGCGCAGCGGGCTGACGCCCGTGCCGCGCGACTTGGACATCTTGGCCCCGGAGACTGTGATGAATCCGTGCACGTACACGTGGTCCGGAACTTTGCGCCCGGCGAATTTCAGCATCGCCGGCCAGAACAGCGTGTGAAAGTAGATGATGTCCTTGCCGATGAAGTGGATCTGTTCCACTTCCGGCGCGGCGAGAAACTCCTCGAAGCTGCGCGGCTCGCCGTTGGCGCGCGCCGCGCCGCTGTCGAAATAGCGCTTGAGCGAAGCGAGATAGCCGATCGGCGCGTCCAGCCAGACGTAGAAGTACTTGCCGGGCGCATCGGGTATCGGGATGCCGAAGTAGGGCTCATCGCGGGAGATGTCCCAGTCGGCGAGCGCCTGGTCGCCTTGACCGGTGAGCCATTCGCGCGCTTTGTTCGCGACCGCGGGCTGCAGGCGATCGGGCGCCGCGAGCCATTCCTTGAGGAACTCGACGCAGCGTGGGTCGGACAGTCGGAAGAAGAAATGATCCGACGTCCTGCGCACCGGCGGCGCCCCGGAAAGCGTCGAATAGGGATTCTTCAGGTCGGTGGGCGCGTAGACCGATCCGCACGCCTCGCAGGCGTCGCCGTACTGATCCTTCGCACCGCACTTGGGACACTCGCCTTTGACGTAACGATCCGCGAGGAACATGTTCTTCACCGGATCGAAGAACTGCTCCACCGGCTTGACGTAGATGAGGTCCTGGGCCTTGAGGGCGCGATATATCTCCTGTGAGAGTTCGGTGTTCTCCTGCGAATGCGTCGAGTGCCAGTGGTCGAAGGAGATGTGGAAGCCTTCGAGATATTTCGGCCGATCGGCTGCGATGCGTGCGATGAGCTGCTCGGGCGTGACGCCTTCGGCCTCGGCCTTGAGCATGATCGGCGCGCCGTGCGCGTCGTCGGCGCCGACGAAGTGCACCTCCGCGCCGAGCATGCGCTGGAAGCGCACCCAGATGTCCGCCTGGATGTACTCCATGATGTGGCCGATGTGGAACGGCCCGTTGGCGTAGGGCAGCGCGGTGGTGACGAACAGGCGGCGCACGGGGGAAGTCATTGATTGGAAGGGGAAATAATTCGGCAGGAAGAGCGCGAATTATGCCTGATGGAAGCGGATAGCGGATAGCGGATAGCGGATAGCGGATAGGTGGAGCGCGTTCGGTATCGGCGCAACCCTCTGACTATCCGCTATCCGCTTCCAATTTCCTTCACCGCCTCGAACCGCGCCTTGTTGATCGCCTTCTTGTAAGCCTCCTTGCCGGTGATCACGCCCTTGTCGAGCAACTCCTGGATGGCCGAATCCATGGTGCGCATGCCGTGCGCGGCGCCGCTCTGGATGGTGTTCTCGAGCTGGTCGAGCTTGCCCTGGCGAATGAGGTTCGCTACGGCCGGCGTGTTGATCATGATCTCCAGCGCCGCAACGCGCCCTGGCTTGCCGGCGCGCGGAATCAACTGCTGCGAGATCACGCCGCGCAGCGACGTGGAGAGCATGGCGCGCACGTGCGACTGCTTGTCGGCGGGAAAAGCGTTGACCATGCGGTCCACGGTGGCCGCCGCGCCGTTGGTGTGCAGCGTGCCCATGACCAGGATGCCCATCTCGGCGGCGGTTACGGCGATGCTCATCGTCTCGTAATCGCGCAACTCGCCGACCAGGATCACGTCCGGATCCTCGCGCAGCGCCGAGTGCAGCGCTTCGGCGAACGACGGGCTGTGCGCGCCGATTTCGCGCTGGCTGATCAGGCAGTTCTTGCGCGCGTGCACGAACTCGATCGGATCCTCGATCGTGAGGATGTGGCCCTTCAAGCGTGAGTTCATGTCGTCGATCATCGCCGCAAGCGTGGTCGATTTGCCCGAACCGGTCTTGCCGGTGACCAGAATCAGACCGTTGTTCACCTTGCACAGATTGCGCACGGCGGCCGGCATGTCGAGCTGATCGAGCGTGAGCGCTTTAGAAGGAATCGCACGGGCCACGCAGCCGAGCCCGTACAGATGGCGCATCACGTTCACGCGAAAGCGCGACATGCCGGGAATGATGTAGGCGAAATCCGCGCCGTGCTTCTCCTCGAGGCGCGCGAGCGCTGCGCGCGGCATGATTTCCCGCAACGTCTCCTCGACGAACTGCGGGCTGAGCGGCTCGGGCCTGAGTGTGTGCAGCTCGCCATACATGCGGACGCGCGGCGGGTCGCCTGCGATGAAATGCAGGTCCGAACCGTTGCGGCTCAGGACTTCCTTGAGGAATTCGTCGATGCGATGCGCAGTGTGCTGGGCGGCGGCTGCGTTCGTCGCGAGGGAAGCTTCTGTGCTCATCGGTGGCTCTCGTCTGCCTCTGCAGCGGGCGTGTCTGCTCAACCCGGCGCCAGATCGAGCTTCGGCAGCATCGTGGTGTCGGTGACGTAACGGGCGAGCAGGCGCTTGTCGGTCGCGTAGACGTAGGCGTCGTCGGGGTCGATCTCCTTGGCCTGTACGTTGGCGAGCAGCGCCTGATCGAGCAGCTGCATGCCGAGCTCCTTGCCGGTCAGCAGCTGCGAGGGGATCTGGTGCGTCTGGTCGGTCATGATCAGCTTCCCGATGGCGCGCGTGACCACCATGATCTCGCAGATCGCCTTGCGTCCGCGTTGATCGGCGGTCTTCACCAGCACCTGGGTGATCACCGCAATCAGGCTCTGCGAGAGGAAGCTCTTGGTCTGCTCGCGTTCGTCCGCCGGCAGCGCATCGACCATGCGGTCTATCGTCTTGACCGCGCCGGTCGTGTGCAGCGTGCCGAGCACCAGATGGCCGGTCTCGGCGGCCGTCATCGCCCAGCGGATCGTCTCGGCGTCGCGCAACTCGCCCACCAGAATCACGTCCGGGTCCTCGCGCATCGCGGCGCGCACGCCTTCGGCGAACGAGGGCAGGTGCGTATTGAGCTCGCGCTGGATGACCTGGCTCTGCTTGCTCCGGTGCACGAACTCGATCGGATCCTCGAGACTGACGATATTGAGTCGGCGAGTCGCGTTCAGGTGATCGACCATGGCCGCAAGCGTCGTCGACTTGCCGGCGCCGGTCGAGCCGGTCACCAGGATCATGCCCTGGTGGTGGTCGCAGAGCTTCTTGACGATCGGCGGCAGTCCGAGCCGATCGAGCGTCGGGACCTCAGAGGGGATGGCGCGGAATGTCGCTCCAATGCCGGTATCTTTGCGAAAGACGTTCACGCGAAAACGCGCGCCGTTCGCCGCAACGTAGGAGAAATCGACGTCGTGACCGCGGCGTAGCCTGTCCTGATTGGGACGGCTGGTGATCTCGGCGATGTAGCCTTCGAGCTCCGCCTGGCTCAGGTCGCGGAACTTGATCGGAATGAGGTCGCCGTGCATGCGCAGCAGCGGCGGCAGTCCGACCGCGAAGTGGATGTCCGAGCAGCCCTGGTCGGCGCCCAGCTTCAGGAATGCGTCGATGCGCGCCATTGGGAATTGGATTCTGTCAAATGGATCTTCTTCAAGACAGGGTACAGGCTTCCAGCGCGGCGGCGCTAGAGTGGGGGGAGAAGAAGCGGTTAGCGGTTAGCACAGGAAGCGGTTTGCGGTTAGCGGTTAGTCAGAAGACCCGTGCTACCCGTTCTGCGCCCACTGACCCGGGGGTCCCGCCGAGGTTAGCGGTTAGTCAGAAGAGCTACCCGGTCGACGCCAAGCTGCAAAGCCCACGCAATGGCGCAGGTCCTCTGAAACTAACCGCTAACCGCTAACCGCTAACCGCTTCTCAAGCCGCTAACCGCTTCCCCAACCGCTTCCTCCTCACAACACCTTCTCCAGAGCCGATCGCAGCTCGTCCATGGTCTGGAAGCGCTTGAGTTTGTCCACCGCCATGGCCTTGGTGATGATGTCGGAAACCGCCGCAGGGAGCTGCGGATTCACCTCGATCGGCGACTTCGCCTTGCCCTGTACGTGCTGGTACATCACCGACATGTGATCGCCGCGGCTGTAGGGAGGCTGCCCGGTCGTCATCTCGTACAGGATCACCCCGACGCTGTAGATGTCCGCGCGCTCGTCGACCTTCTTGCCCAGAATCTGCTCCGGCGCCATGTACTTGGGCGAGCCGATGACGTAGCCGGTCTTGGTGAGCTGGGTGTCGCCGTCTTGCTGCGCGGCGGCCACCCCGAAGTCGACGATCTTCAGCAGCCCTTCGTTGTTGATCAGGATGTTGGCGGGCTTCAGGTCGCGATGCACGATGCCTGCTTGGTGCGCGATGGTCATGCCCGTCGCGATATCGATGCCGTATTGCAGAGCGCGCGGCAGCGGCAGCGGCTTTTCGTTGACGATTTCGCTGCCCAGCGTGTGCGAGGGGAAATACTCCATGGAAATGGCGTATACCCCGCGCATGTACAGGAAGTCGTAGATGCGAATGACGTTCTTGTGCGTGATCTTGCGCGAGTAGCGCAGCTCATGCACGAAGCGCTTCATCATCTCCTCGTCCTGAGAGACGTTCGGATTGAGGAACTTGAGGATCAACCGCTCTTCGACGACCGTGTCCTCGACCAGCACGACCGTGCCGAATGCGCCTTTGCCGATCTTTTCGATGAACTTGTAGCGTCCCTCGATGACGTCCCCGGAGCTGAGCGCGGCGATGTCCAGCCTCGAAGTGGCGGCCGCCGCTTCCTCGGCCTTCTTGATCACCGCATCGACGTCGCCTTTTTCGATCAGCAGCGTACGGGCCGGCTCGGCCATGGCGGCCGCCTTGGCCTGCGCCGCCACCGCCGTGCTCGAGTAGCGGCTGTCGAGTTCCTCGATAGCGTGGACTGCGGCGATCCGGATCGTTTCGTCGCTCGAGGCGGCGCCGGCCGCCTGGATGTGGTCGCGCACCGCGTCGGCGCGCTTTTCGTCGGCGAGTCGCGCGAGGGCGTTGATGGCCTCGACGCGGATTTCCTTCTCGGGACGCTCCAACAGGCGCAACATGGGCTCGATGACGCGCGCGTCGCCCAGCTTGCCGAGCGCGCGGGCGATGGTCGGCAGCGAGCGGGTGTTCGGCGTATCCAGCAGCTCGAGCAGCGCCGGCAGAGCCTTCTTGCTGCCGATCTCGGCGAGCGCATCCACAGCGCGTTCGCTGACCCACCAATCCTTGTCGCGCGTCGCCTCGATGAGGAAGCTCACGGCGCGCTCATCCTTGGTCTGATTGAGGATTTCGATGGCCGCGCGGCGCACGTCCTCGTCCTCATCGCGGATCAGCTCCAGGACTGCGTCGACCACGCGCGGCCCGCCGATCTTGCCGAGCGCGTCGGCGGCGCGCGTGCGCACCCACCAATCGTCGTCCTTGATGACCTGCAGCAGATGCTTGATGTCCTTGGCCGTGCCCAGGTGATTGAGCACTTCGACCGCGGCGCGCCGCGCGTACTCGTTTTCATCTTTGAGCACGTCCACGAGGTGCTTCATCGTGTCCGGGTCTTTGGCGCGCACCACCACGTCGATGGCGCGATTTGCGACCTCCAGGTCCGCATCGCGCAGCATCTGGCACACCGGAGCGACGTCCATCGGCCCGTCCATGCGCGACAGCGCGTTGAGCGCCGCTTGACGGATGAGCTTGCTCGGGTCGCGCAGCTGCTTCTGGATCGCCGCCGAGACGTCCGGACGGTTGAAGCGGCTGAGGATCGAGATGATGTGGATGCGTGCAGCGGTGTCCTTGCCTTCGATGCGGCTGATCAGCTCGGGCGCCGCGGAGGCGTCGGCGAGCTCGCCGATGATGCGGAACAGGGCCGCTTTCTCATTGGGTTCCTGCGCGTAAGCGTGCTGCAGGAGCTCGCGGATGGTGAAGCGGTTCTTTTGCGCCGAAATGATCTCGAGCACCGCGGGTTTCGGCACGTCGTCGCGGTTGAGCAGCTCGATCAGCAGGGCGGCGCTGTAACTGCGGCTGTGGGTCAGCGCCCAGATCACGGCGGCGGCGGTGCGCGCGTTGCCGTCGACGAGCCCCTGGACGAGCAGAGGAAACGTCTTGTTGTCGACCAGCTGCGTCAGAATGTCGAGGTAGGCGGCGCTTTCGTTCTTGTCCGCCACCGCCAGGGCGTCCAGGATCTTGGGGATGGCGCCCGCGCCAAGTTTCGCGAGTTTCTGGAAAGCCTTCTGGGCGTCCGGATGCAGGGGGTCGCCCACACCGCGGATCTCGGCGATCAGCCGCTCGGCTCTCAGGTCGGAAAAGAAACTCATCAAGTCTTCTCAGCATCCATCGCTTGAGGCGCCTCGTTCGGTGGACTGTGCGGCGCCTTCGTCGGCTTTGCTTTCAGCGAACGCCAGGAAGCGCGCTCGACGGCGTCCCGCGCGAAGCGGGGCGCGCGCCCGTGCGTGCTTCGGGTGGACGCGGCTTGTCAGCCGAATCCGGCGTCGCCGCATTATGCCATGCTTGTCCGCCAGCACCGGGTCGGGGCGCTGCGCGAGTGAGACGCGGCGCACGGCTACGGCGCGCGATTGCGCCGGGCGTGCGGCCATGAGCCTCGACAGGCCGTCGGCGGCGCGCGACGGCGCGCCGCAAGGGTCGTTTGCTTTACGGACCCGCAGAGCCGGCGCCTCCGTTACAATCAGCGGGCCGGAAGGCGCGGTCGGACGCGCCTTGAATCGAAAGTAGTGGAGAAATGATGAGCTCCGAGCGAGAGATCGAGCTGCGCCGGTTGGTCGAAAACTACGTGGACCCGCGGCTCGGCGCCCCGCTGGGGGAAGTCGGCGAGCTGCGGAGCATCGAGCTTGGCGAGCACGATTGCCGGATCGATGTGCTGCTCGGCTTTCCCGCGCAGCGTTTCGGTCGCGACTTCGCCGATCGTCTGAGCGAGCATGTGCGCGTCGCCCTGGGCCTGCGTCGTGTGGAGACGCACGTCGACTGGAGCGTCGCCTCGCACAGCGCCAAGCGCAATCTCAAGCCAGTTCAAAGCATACGCAACATCATCGCAGTGGCCTCCGGCAAGGGGGGCGTGGGGAAGTCGACCACGGCCGCCAATCTCGCCCTTGCGTTGGCCTACGATGGTGCGGCGGTGGGATTGCTCGATGCCGACATCTACGGGCCGAGCCAGCCCAAGATGATGGGACTGAGCGGCGAGAAGCCGACCAGCGCCGACCAGAAGAGCATGACCGCCCCGCAGGCCCACGGTGTGAAAGTGATGTCCATCGGCTTCCTCATCGACGAGGAGCAGCCCATGGTGTGGCGCGGTCCGATGGTCACGCAGGCGCTCGTGCAATTGCTCGAGACGACGCGTTGGGGGGAGCTGGACTATCTGATCGTGGACATGCCGCCTGGCACCGGCGACACGCAGCTCACGCTCGCGCAACGCGTGCCGGTGAGCGGTGCAGTGATCGTCACCACGCCGCAGGACATCGCGCTGCTGGACGCGCGTAAGGGCCTTCGGATGTTCGAGAAGGTGGAAGTGCCGGTGCTGGGGATCGTCGAGAACATGAGCACTCACGTGTGCTCGCGTTGCGGCCATGAGGAGCACATCTTCGGTGCGGGCGGCGGCCGTAAGATGGCCGAGCAGTACGGCGTGGATCTGCTCGCCGAGCTGCCGCTCGACATCCGCATCCGCGAGCAGACCGACGGCGGTCGTCCGACCGTGATCGCCGACCCCGACAGCGCGCTCGGGCAGACTTACATAGACTTCGCGCGGCGCACGGCGGCGCGTCTGGCGCGCACCTCGCTGGCGCCCGGGCAGGCGTTCCCGACGATCACCGTGGATGACACTTAAGACGGTGAACGGCGGCCGGACGCGTGCGACGAGCCTGAAGTACTTGATGCTTGCAAGACCACGTGGATGGGAGATCTCTTGCCGGAGCATGGCGAAATCGGCGGCGATGCCGAAAGACCCCCTAAGTACTTGATGCTCGCAACACCATCTCGCTGAAATTCTTCGCCAGCCAGTCCATTCGTCCATATACCAGCCAGTCCATTCGTCCATAATAAATGAGTATCAAAGCTGATCGCTGGATCCGCCGCATGGCGGCGCAGGGCATGATCGAGCCGTTCGAGGCCGGCCAGGTGCGCGTCGCCAACGGCGGCAAGATCGTTTCCTACGGGACCTCGAGCTACGGCTACGACGTGCGCTGTGCGAACGAGTTCAAGATCTTCACCAACATCAACTCGACGATCGTCGATCCAAAGGATTTCGCGCCGGGCGCCTTCGTCGACCTTACGGCGGATGTGTGCATCATCCCGCCGAACTCTTTCGCGCTCGCGCGCACGGTGGAGTACTTCCGCATACCGCGCAATGTGCTGACCATCTGTCTCGGCAAGTCCACGTACGCGCGCTGCGGCATCATCGTGAACGTCACGCCGCTCGAGCCGGAGTGGGAAGGCCATGTGACGTTGGAGTTCTCCAACACGACGCCGCTTCCGGCGAAGATCTACGCGAACGAAGGCGTAGCGCAGATGCTGTTCCTGGAATCGGACGAGGTCTGTGAGACCTCGTACAAGGATCGCGGCGGGAAGTATCAGGGGCAACGTGGGGTGACGTTGCCAAAGGCGTGAAGGAAGAGAAGCGGTTAGCGGTGTGTAGAAGCGGTTAGCGGTTAGCGGTTAGCGG
>JAVEVD010000016.1:0-63827 GCA_034005205.1 Steroidobacteraceae bacterium
CCCGTCGCGCAGCCGCAGCCCCGGGAGGCGCCGCAGCAGCAGCTCCAGCGACACCTGCATCTCTGCGCGCGCGAGGTGCATGCCGAGGCAGGCGTGCGTTCCGACCGAGAAGGCGAGGCTCTTGCGCTGGCTGCGGGCGGAATCGAAGCGGTCAGGCTCATCGAACACGGACGGATCGCGATTCGCCGCGCGGATGCCGAACATTACCCAGGAGTGCGGTGGGATATGCACGCCGTCGTAGTCCATGCCGGTTTCGGTGTAGCGCGGCAACAAGGCGGTCGTGCTGAACAGCCGCAGACTCTCGTCCACCACCTTCGGAATCAGCGCCGGATCGGCGAGCACCTGCGCCTTCAGCTCGGCGTCGTCCAGCACGTGGTTCATCATGCTGCCGAGCGTGAGATAGGTGGTGTCCGAGCCGGCCGGGAACAGCAGCCGCACGAACGCGAGGACTTCTTCGTCCGTGAGCTTGTGGCCCTCGAACTCCGCAGTCGTGATCATGGAGATCAGATCATCGCCGGGCGCAGCGCGGCGTTGGTGGATGATCGGCAGGAAGAAATTCGTGACTTCGGCCCGCGCTTTCAGCGCAAGCTGCGGATTCCAGGGATAGAGGAAGAGCCCGTCGATCCATTCGATGAGCTGCGGCTCGTCTTCGGCGGGAATGTCGAGGAGTCGCGTGATTACCTGCAGCGGCAAGCGGCGCGTGTACTGCGCGACCAGATCGAGCTCGTTCCGCCCCCGGAAGTCGTCGATCAGGCGATTGGCCAGCGGCCGCAGCAGGCTCTCGGTGTACTCCCGAATCTTTGCCGGCTGGAAAGCGGGGGCCACCAGCGCCCGCTTGATGCGATGCTCCTCGCCATCCAGGCACAACAGGTTGCGGCCCATGGTGGGTTCGCTATGGCGCAGGTGCGCTGCGCTGCAGGGATAGTGTTCGGTGTCGAGGAAGGCGTCCCAGACTTCTTTATGGCCGAGCAGCACCCACGCCGGTTTGCCGATGTAGCGCACTTTCACCACTCGTTTGCCGGCGGCGAGCAGCCGCGCCAACCGCGCCTCGAGGTCCGGAACGTCCTCGAGCCCAAAATCGACGTCGTGATACTCGTAACCTGTCGCCTGGTCGATCACGGTGGACATGTCGGAACTCCTCGGGAACGGAGTACAGCGAGTCTCTGGGCGGCGGATCGCTCCGGGCAGAGACTATCAAAGGCGCGCGCCACCGACGAGTCGGAGAACACGGCGACCACGCTTTGGCGGCTTGCTGCTCCCCATGGCGCCGGTAAGGCCCGCGCGCCCAGCATCCGGCGTCATTCTTGCGTTCACGCCCGGAACCCACCCAGAATCTCGCCCAAGTCGACTGGCGACGCAGAGGTCGAAGACCGGACCCATGCCTCTTACGTTACGGCCGCTCGAACGCCGCCTGTCCCACGCCGCGAACGTCCTGCGCGGCGAGAGGACGCAGCGTCCGCATCTCATCGATAGGCTTGCGCCGGCTCCGACGTCGGGAACAGCCTCGCTGAGCAACCCGTTGGGTCTGATGGAGCAAGGCGCGTTCCAAGAATCCCGAACGATCGTACAGTGGCAAGACGAAGGTGATGGGTTGAATGCAATCCGCATCTCAAAGAGAAGACACTTTTCGCCTCATCGTTGAGGCCGCGCCGAACGCCATCGTGGTCGTCGATGAGGACGGCGCGATCGTTCTCGTGAACTCCCAGACCGAGAAGCTGTTCGGCTACTCGCGCGAGGAGCTCGCCGGTCAATCGGTTGAGCTGTTGGTCCCGAATCGCTTCCGAGGCGCGCACCTGGACTTCCGTCGAAGTTTTGTTGCGAAGGGGCGTGCACGCCCGATGGGTGCGGGTCTGGACTTGTACGGCCGGCGCAAGGACGGCAGCGAGTTCCCGGTCGAGATCGGGCTGAATCCAATTCGCACCGAAGGCGGCGTCCTCATCTTGAGCGCGATCGTCGACCTCACAGAACGTCGGCGGGCTGAACAGCGCTTTCGCTTGGCGATCGAATCCGCACCGAACGGCATGGTGATGGTGGATCGGCGCGGCGCTATCGTGATGATGAACTCACGCGCCGAGGAGCTGTTTGGTTATTCGCGCAACGAACTCATCGGTCAGCCGGTCGAGACGCTCGTGCCAGAGCGCTTTCGCGACCATCATCCAGCCTATCGCGCCAGCTTCTTCGACAGCCCGGAATCCCGTCTGATGGGCGCCGGGCGTCAACTCTTCGGCCGTCGCAAAGACGGCGCCGAGTTTCCGATAGAAGTCCATTCAAACCCTATCGAGGCCGAGGAGGGCGTCCTGGCGCTGAGCGCGATAGTCGACATTACCGAGCGTCTGCAACTCGAGCGCGAACTGCACTTACGGCTCGAAGAGCTTGCAGCCGCCGATCGTCAGAAAGACGAGTTCCTCGCGATGCTCGCGCATGAACTGCGCAATCCTCTGGCGCCGATCCGCAATGCGCTGGAAATTCTCGACCTGCCGCAGGCGGACGAGAAAATGCGAACGCGTGCGAAAGACATGATGAAGCGCCAGTTCCACCACTTGGTGCGCCTGGTGGATGATCTGCTCGATGTTTCGCGCATCATCACTGGGCGTGTGGACTTGCGAAAGGAACATTTCGATCTGACCTCTGCGATCACGCGCGCCGTCGAAACGGCCGAGCCCCTCATCGATGCGCGCGGACACCAGCTCATTCAGTCGCCGCCAGGCGAACCGATCACGGTGTTTGCCGATGTGGTGCGACTCTCGCAGGTCGTCTCGAACCTGCTGATCAATGCGGCCAAGTACGCCGATAAGCCGGGTCGCATTTGGCTGCACGTCGAGAAGGAAGGCGGGGATGTCGTGATACGCGTCAAGGACGAAGGCATTGGCATGGCGCCTGAAATGCTCGAGCGAGTTTTTGATCTCTTCGTGCAAGCCGATGCTTCGGCCAAGCGTGCTCAGGGAGGGCTAGGCATCGGGTTGACCTTGGTCAAGCGCATCATCGAGCTGCACGAGGGCGTGGTGACTGCCCACAGTCCCGGCATAGGGCAGGGAAGCGAGTTCATCGTACGCTTCCCGGCAGAGCCCAGGGCGATGGAAGAGCTTCCGGGGCCCGCTGACTCGCCCGCGCGCGAGGCGAATCCGGAACCCGGCGAGCGGCGCGTTCTGATCGTCGACGACAATGTCGACGCTGCTGAGAGCATCGCGATATTTCTCGAATCAGCCGGATTCTCCACACGCTGCGTCTATGACGGCGTCTCGGCGCTACTGGTCGCGAGCGCTTACAAGCCGAACGCGGTGGTGCTTGATATCGGGCTGCCCGACATAACGGGCTACGAGGTCGCCAGGCGCCTGCGATCACAACCGGAGTTCGAGCGCACGCCCATCATCGCCGTGACTGGGTATGGACAACACAATGATCGGCGGCGAGCCCATGAAGCAGGCATCAACCACCACATGACCAAGCCAGTGGACCCGGACGCGCTGGTAAGCATGCTCGCGGCTTTCCCCTGAGCAGTCGTACTCAAGGCCGCCCCCGACTTGCGGCAGACAGATCGGACGCGCTCCGACCACGTGAGCGCGGCTGGCGGCCGCCGACGCTGGCGGAACTCTCTCTATCTGAGCGGCTGTCCCAGTCATGCCGGGCAGGAGCACCGGTCGCGCGCTTCGAAGAGCATCCCCGCTGTCCAGCGCGTAAACCAGTGATGTGAAACTAGGTTGACAAGGCGTTCGCTGCTCGGAATGATCGCCGGACTTTTTTGGCGCGCCCGCCAATGTTCAGGGCTGGCGTTGAGAACGTGCCGTCTATGCGAACATCAAGCCTCGAGAACCCGCCGCCTTGCGACGATTTCCATCCTTTGAGGCGGGAGGCCTGCATGGGTGGTCGGGGCACGCGCGGGCCCGAGTACACAGCCGCCCGCAGCGCATTCGACCGGGCGAGCGCGACTTATGACGCCGCCGCCACTCTGCAGGCAGACGTGCGCAGCGCTCTGATCGAGCGGCTTGACCGCGCCGGCGCGCATCCCGAGACAGTGCTGGATCTCGGCGCAGGCACCGGACAAGGCGCGTACGAACTCAAGTCCCGTTATCCGCAAGCGAGCGTGGTGGCGGTGGATTTTGCGCCAAGGATGCTTCTCGAAGCGCAGCGGCGTTCAACCGCTCTCAATCCGTTCCACAGCGTCTGTGCTGATGCATTGCGGCTCCCGCTCAGGAGCGCCAGCGTCGACGTGGTCTTCAGTAGTCTGATGCTGCAGTGGTGCGCGCCGTTGGACGACGCCTTCTCCGAGATTCACCGCGTACTCAGCCCGCAGGGTCGGCTGCATTTCAGCACGCTCGGTCCGGAAACGCTCCATGAGCTTCGAACGGCATGGGCGGCGGCGGATGCGTTCGACCACGTCAACCACTTTCTTTGCGCGGCGGAGATTCAACTTGCGCTGCAGCGAGCAGGCCTGGAAACGGTTGAGCTGCAGACCGAACGGATCGAGCTTGTATTTGCCGACGTTCTGAGCGTCATGCGCAGCCTGAAGGCCATCGGGGCGCAGACCGTGACGCGCGGCCGCTCGCCGGGACTCATGGGCAAGGCTCGCTTGCGCAGCATGACCGAAGCTTACGAGTCCTTTCGAAAGGGCGGCGGTCTTCCGATGACATACGAAGTAATTTTCGGCGCGGCCCGGCGCGCCTCAGCGAATCCCCGGGCCCAGGATTGCAAGCATGCTGATGACGCATTGGCGGCTCAGAAGACGCCCGGCAGCGGCGCTCCGCAGGCGCAACCCGAGGGCGGCTTGACGCCAAGCAGCGCGGCGATCGTGGGTGCGATTTGCGCGGGCGTCACCGGGTCGTGAATCGTCGCCCGGCGGGCGCCCGGCGCGAGCATCAGTATCGGAACGTGCGTGTCGTAAGTGTACGGCGAGCCGTGCATGGCCGCGTAGTAGTCCGGCTCGTCATCGAAGTACCAGAACTGCCTTTGGATGACGACGACATCTCCGGATCGGGTCGGGTGAAAGGCCCGCTGCACGCGGTCGAGCAATGGCGTGCGCCCGATGCGTCCGGCCAGCAGATCGGTGCGCGTGAATGCGTACGCGACTCCGGGCTCGCGCTGCAGAACCTCGACGACCGCCGCTTCGACGACTGCGGGATCGAGGCGTAACGCGGCCACGTTCGCCCGATCGAGGTACACGCCAGGCGGGACGACGGCCGCCACGAGACTCTCGGTCGCCTCGAAGCGCTGTTTGAGCGCAGCGTCGAGCTTCGTCCGCAGCGCTTCGCCGGCCAGACGGTCGGCGTCGTATCCGAGGTGCTTGCGTTCCTCGGGAATGTCATCAGTGCCGTGATCTGAGGACAGAACGACGATCGTGTTGCTCAGACCAATCGTGCGGTCGATGTATGCGAACAGGCGCGCGAGCGTTGCGTCCAGGCGCAGCAGGTTGTCTTCGGCTTCAATGCTGTTCGGGCCATACGTGTGGCCTACGTAATCGGTCGCCGAGAAACTGATCGAGAGATAATCGGTGGCTGCGTGAACCGGGCCAACCTCTTCACCACTGCTCGACTCCAGGCGTTGGCCAAGCTTCTCCTGCTCGAGGAGCTCGAGCGCAAAGTCCGCAGTCAGCTCATCGAGAAACGGTGTGAAGCGCAACGCCTTGAGCAGATCTGCGTTCGCCCCGCTTGTGAGCATGTGTGGAAACGTCCGCCCCGAGATCGTACGAACGTGCGCGTGAGGATTCGACGCAAGCGCCGCGTTGATATACGTTTCGAGTGGGTGGAGCAGCTTCCAGCCCGCCTTCTCATAGCGCTTATAGAGCTTGCGGTCGTTCCACGCGGCCGCCCAATTCGGCAGCGTGTCATAGTAGTAGCGGCTCGTTACGAATCCGCCCGCAGCTTCCGAGAACCAGAACGCTTTGCCGAGGCGGCCGCCTGGAATGATTGCGCTGCGATCCTTGCCCGCAATCGCGAACACGCGCGCTCGATGACCCGAGGCGCTGACCAGTTCGTCGCCCACCGTCGTCGATGTCAGATGGGCAGGGGACAGACCGCCGCCGGGCTTGCTTGGCGCGCCGACGGTGGGGTACCGCGGATCGCGCACACAGTAGACGGGGCGGCCCAACTCGCGGTCGAACCACATGTTGCCGGCGATCCCGTGCTCTGCCGCATCGGCGCCGGTGACGAGCACGGCGTGGCCGCTGCAGGTCACTGTATTGGCCGTGTCATAGTGAGCGTTCGCGTAGTAGACGCCGTGGTCGAGCAGCAAGCGAATCCCGCCGGAACCGAATCGCTCCCGCAATCGCGGCAACATATCGCCGCGCAGTTGATCGACGGTGATCTGCAATACGAGACGAGGTGGAGCTTCAGTCTGTGAAGCGCCGAAGGCCGCGTCAGCAAGCCCGATGACCAGAAGCAGCCCAAGTGTGAGAACACGCCTGCGGGGCGCAGGAAGCGATCCGGTGAGGGATTGCAATGAACTTTTCACTTCGGCGCCCACCTGTCTTACGGAATCTCTGATTTACTCTGTTTCTGTGATCTCGAGTCGCTCGAAACACCTTGCATTGCGGGCGTTTCTTTGGGCCGAACCGTCAGGGCAGTAGGTCAATAAGAGCTTCCTTCGGAAGTCTCGACGCACTCGCGGCATGCGCCTGCGGCGGATCAATGCGCGACCTCGCGCATTGTACCTGCCGATACCGCAGCCCGATGCCGCAGTCACAGCATCTTCGGATCTCGATCGCTGGTGCATCGGGGCTGCTCCGGCGTCTGGCGCCTGCAGGCGACTTCGCCTACATTACTGAGGCATACGGGAATGATGACAGCGAACGACACGACTCTGCCGCGAACGACCGGCGGCGCGCCAACCACGTTGCTCGCCGACCTGCATGCCGCAGCGCTCGACCGCTTAGGCGACGAGGCGAAAGCGCTGAAGCTGGAGCGCGCGGTGATCGGCGTGTTCTTCACCGGCGTCAAGCTCTCCAATGGCGCCAGCGGTCTGTGCGCGACGCCGATCAAGAGCGCGCCCGAGGCGGTGTGCTGCCCAAGCTCGGCCAAGGCCATGCCTAGGCCGGGTAAGATCGCCGGCCGCCGCGCCGTCGACCTTCTCGGCGATTTGTACCGCCCGCAGGATCTGCGTCGTGCGCTCGCCATCGCCACGCTCAACGCGCTCGCCGAAACACTGTGGATGCGCGATGGACTGCCGGTCGGCGTCGAGTGTCGGAACGGAGACGCCTTCGACGCGCTGAAGATCGAACCGGGTCAGCGCGTGGCGCTGGTCGGCGCCTTTCCGCCCTACATGCGTGAACTACGCCGTCGGGGGCAGCCGTTCAACGTGCTGGAGATGGACCCGTCGACGCTCAAGCCGGAGGAGATGCCTTTCTATGTGCCGGCCGAACGTGCACCGGACGTCGTACCGTTGGCCGACGTCTTCATCACGACTGGTACGGCGCTGGTCAATGGCACGCTCGATCATCTGTTACACCTGGTGCGCCCGGGCGTCGAGGCGGCGGTGATCGGGCCGACGGCGACGCTCCTGCCCGAGCCCTATCGCCCGCGCGGCGTCACCGTCATTGGCGGTACACGGGTGCGCGCGCCGGACCAACTACTCGAACTGCTGGCCGAAGGCGGTTCCGGCTACCACTTGTTCGCCGAGGCGGTCGAGCGCGTCACCCTGCGTTTGCTTCCGATGCAGTGAACAGCATCATCGGGCGATCCGGAGCTGGATGCAGATTTCCCGTAAAGCGATGCAATCTTGCACGGATATAGGCTAGCCCGGCTATGGATTCGCTACTCGATGAAATACGGGCGCTTGCATTGCTCATCGCGGCGAACGGGACGCCTGTCATAGTCGCTCAGCTGTCCCGTGATCGATGGGGGATCCCGCTCGACCTCGGCTGGGTTCTGCCGGACGGCGAACGTTTCCTCGGCAGTCACAAGACTTGGCGCGGCCTGATTTGCGGAATACTCGCGTGCATCGGGATCGGTATGCTGTTCAGTTTGCCGCCGGGTCTGACCGCAGCTTTCGCACTCACATCTCTCCTGGCGGACGCCGGCTGGAGCGCCATGAAGCGGCGCATGCGCCTGCGGCCGGGGACGGAGCTGATAGGTCTCGACTCGCTTGGCGAAGCATTGCTGCCGCTCACGCTGTTCGCGAGCGAGCTCGCTCTCGAGTTCGGCGAAATCATCGCCGTGGCGGCCGCGTTCATAGTGATCGACGCCGCAACCGCACAGTTGCGACATCGGCGCTGGCTCAAAGAGTCGCCAAATAGATCGTGACGCTCACCGCAGCTCATCTTGGCCGCAGCGAGCCCAGCGAGCGGTACGAGCGCCGATCTGGAGCTTCCGTTCGCAGAATGAGAACCGCAGCGTCGTCATTGCCCGTGGCGGGGTAGGGGATCGAGCGGACTTGTGCGCATTAGCGATCGAGGCTTCAATCGACGATTATGGACCTCGCCCTCTTCGATCGCCGTTCCGACTACGAGTGGGAAATTCCAGCACGCGGTGCAATGCGTGTACCGGCAGTGATCTACGCCAGCGAATCGCTGATCCGCGCGATGGATCAGAAGGTGTACGAACAGGCTGTCAACGTAGCCACGCTTCCGGGCATCGTGAAAGCATCGTACGCCATGCCGGATGCTCACTGGGGTTATGGGTTTCCCATTGGCGGCGTCGCCGCGTTCGATCCCGACGAAGGCGGCGTCATTTCTGCAGGCGGCGTCGGTTTTGACATTTCGTGCGGCGTGCGCTGTTTGCACACTGGTCTTGTACGCGCCGATATTCTCGGCGTGCAGCGGGAGCTGGCGGACATGCTCTCGTACCGGATTCCAGCCGGCGTCGGCAGCACCGGACTGATCCGTCTCGACGCCGAGGAGATGGACGCCATGCTCATGGGCGGCGCGCGGTGGGCGGTGCGCGCGGGCTGGGGCGTAGAGGAGGACCTGGAGCGGATTGAAGAGCACGGTCAGATGCTCGGCGCAAAGCCAGAAAACGTGTCGCAGCAGGCGAAGAAGCGCCAGCGCGACGAGATGGGCACGCTTGGCAGCGGCAACCACTATCTCGAAGTGCAGGAAGTCACGTCGGTCTACGATACCGTGGTCGCGCAGGCCTTCGGGCTAGAGGTCGGCGACATCGTGGTGATGATCCATTGTGGCTCGCGCGGCCTTGGACATCAGATCGGCACGGAGTTCTTGAGGCAGATGGCCGTTTCGGCCAGCGAATACGGCATTCATCTGCCGGACCGCGAACTGGCCTGTGCGCCGATCAACTCTGAGCTAGGACAGAAATACCTGGGCGCCATGCGCGCGGGAATCAATTGTGCGCTGGCGAACCGGCAGATCCTTACGCATCTCGTGCGACAGGTGTTCGCTGATATCCTGCCGAAGTCGCAGTTGCCGCTGCTGTATGACGTCTCGCACAACACGTGCAAGGTGGAAGAGCATCGAGTCGATGGGGCGATGCGAACGTTGTACGTTCACCGAAAGGGCGCGACCCGCGCATTCGGACCAGGTCATTCGGAGATCCCCGACGCGTTGCGTCCGTTTGGCCAGCCCGTGCTGATCGGCGGCTCGATGGAAGCGGGCTCGTATGTCCTTGCTGGCGCGCCCGAATCGGAGTCGCGCGCGTTCAGCTCGGCGTGTCACGGAGCCGGCCGCGCCATGAGTCGGCGCCAGGCGGCTCGTACCTGGAAAGGTCGCCAGCTCATCGACAAACTCGCCGATCGGGGCATCCAGATTCGAAGTCCGTCGATGCGCGGGATCGCAGAGGAAGCTCCAGACGCCTACAAGGACGTTTCCGAAGTCGTCGATGCAGCTGATGCGGCGGGCCTCGCGCGCAAGGTCGCACGCACGGAGCCGCTTATCTGTATCAAAGGATAGCATCCGCGGCGCTGCAGCCGATCGATTCGCGACACGCGACCTGGGCGTAGGAACTCATACGCACGCGCACTCATTCAGCGAGATCGCGCCGGCTTGCGTCGAAAACGCGGCGCTCAACGAGAAACAACGTCAACGGGTGCGCTTCATGCGCCCGGCAGAACACCCGCGAGGGTCAGCCGGCCGAGCGGCTCGCTGCAAGGAAAATGCGATGGGTCGCAGACGCCCGGAGACCGTTCGACGCCGTCACCCAGGAGTATCTGCGATGTGCGCAGAGCGTCGCCGGAGCAGTGAATGAACAGCCCTCTCGGAAACTACCGGCGACGGAACAAGCGGACCCTTTGCAGGATTCGATGAAGTCACGGGAGCACTGTCTGTCGTCAGGATGGAAATTCATGCTGCGTCATGCACGTCTGGTTCTATGCGCGGCGCTCGGCTTTGCCTGGCTTTCTGCGAACGCCGACGATTCATTGCCGGCCGGCGCTTCGGAGGTGCTGGCGCGCTATGTAGCCGCCCCCGATGAGAGCTTCGCGTGGCGTAAGGTGGGCGGCGGGACGATCGGGTCGACGACGTACATCGAGATGCGTCTGATCTCTCAAACCTGGCGCGGGGTTCAATGGAAGCACCAGCTCTTCCTGCTTCGGCCGAAGAGCATGGACAGCAGAACCATGCGCGGCGAATCGCGGCAGGCTCTGCTGTTCATCCACGGCGGGCGCTGGAAGGAAGAGTACGAGAGCCAGTCCCGGACTGACCTGCCGCGTGACGCCCGGCATTTCGCCAGGCTCGCTGAGACCCTGCGCGCGCCGTTGGGCGTCTTGCGACAAGTGCCGCATCAACCGTTGTTCGATCGGCGCGAGGACGCGCTGATCGCGTTCACCTTTGAGCGCTATCTGGAGACGGGCGAGAGCGATTGGCCCTTGCTGCTGCCGATGGTGAAAAGCGCGGTGCGCGGTATGGATGCGATCCAGCAGGCCGCGATGCAGCATTGGGGCGTCGATATCGACGCGTTCACTGTCTCCGGCGCCTCGAAGCGAGGTTGGACCGCCTGGCTCACTGCGGCGAACGATCCGCGCGTCAAGGCCGTGGCGCCGATGGTGATCGATGTGCTGAACATGGCCGCCCAGATGGATCACCAGCGCGCCACCTGGGGAAGCTTGTCGGAGGAGATCAGCGACTACTCAGGCGCGGAATTCCAAGCGCGGCTGCGATCGGCGCAAGGGCAAGCTCTGCTTGCAATCGTGGACCCGTACAGCTATCGCAAACAACTGACTGACCCCAAGCTGATCCTGCTGAGCACCAACGATCGCTACTGGCCGCTCGACGCGCTCAAACTGTACTGGAGCGGCCTGCCGCAACCCAAGCACGTGCTGTATGTGCCGAATCAGGGCCACGGACTCCGCGACGTTGATCGCGTCATCGGCGCGCTGGGCGCAGTGCACCGTTACTCGGAGTCGGGAGAGCCCCTGCCGCAGCTTTCATGGGAGCTTGTCTCTTCCGC
The DNA here is from genome assembly GCA_034005205.1 of Steroidobacteraceae bacterium. Lineage (GTDB taxonomy): Bacteria > Pseudomonadota > Gammaproteobacteria > Steroidobacterales > Steroidobacteraceae > Steroidobacter. The sequence continues at coordinate 11,325 of JAVEVD010000016.1, forward strand.
TGCAAAGCTCCGAATGGCTGTGGATACGGATCGTAGAGCGCGCCGCGTGCAGATCTGGCGCGCGCACAGCGCCACGCGTGATTTCCGCGAGGCGCACTGGCGGTCGAGCCCATGTGCGCCATCCGCAGGCGCGTTCGTGTGCGAGGCGTGGCGCGCCGCCAAGGGCTATACGGCCGTATTCGCGGAGGCTTCGTTCAAGGACGCGCGCGAGCCGGAGTTCTCGCTGTCGACGATGGTGTGCATCGCCGCTTCTCCGGCGACCGATCCACAGCCCCGATGCTGAGCGCCGCTACTATGGTTCTGCGTGCGTCGCAGCGGATTCACTTCGCCGGACCGTTCACCGCCCAGCGAACGCCGAACCGGTCGCGGACCTCTCCGTAGCGATCGCCCCAGAACATGTCTTGCACGGGCGTGAGGACCTCGGCCCCCGCGGCCACCGCTCGTTCGAACCACTGGTCGGCGTCGTCGACCGGCAGAGTCAGTGTGTAGCCCTGCGGCTTCTCGGCCGGCTGGCCGTGCTCCGGGTAGGAGTCGCACAGCATCAAAGAGCCGTTGTTGATGTACAGATGAATGTGCATTGTGCGGCCCTGCTCGTCGACGGGATGGCGGAACACCTCAACCGCGCCGAAGGCGCGCACGTAGAATTCCGCTGCAGCGCTCGCCCCGTCGATCTGCAGGTAGGGGATCACGCCGCCGAGAACGGCGGGTCTGGCGTCCGAGCTGGTTGCTTCGCTGCGAGTGCTCATCGGGGCCTCCTGTTGCACAATGTCGCGCCGTTTGTACAAATCTGCTTGCCTGCGGGCGGTCATGAAGGCGCCGCACTGGAACGAGGAACGAACGCCGCGGGTGCGATCCGGCTCGCTCTTTGCCGAGCGTGACCCGATGCGGCTGAGAGCTTTGGGTAGGTTCGTAGGCTGCCCGCTGGGCGAGGCTTGCGCCCGTCGCCCGGGCCCAGCTCCGGTCCTGCGGAGCAGGGCGGCGAATCGTCGCGGCGTTACTGCGGCTGCTCTTCGGGATTCTCGAAGGTGGTCGTTGTGCCGGGAGCTTCCTGCGCCGACTCCTGCCCTTCGGCCGGCTGTCCGGCGTCGGCCGGCGCCTCCGCGGCGCGCTCATCGCCTGCACGCTCCGAGCAGCCACCCATCAGCGCGAATACAGCAGCCGCCGTGATCGGAAGAATAGCCCGGACTAGCATGGTCGTTTTCCTCTCGTGGCGAGCGTCGCCATAAAACAACTCAACAGCCCCTTATAGTCCATGTCAATCTTGGATTGACGCAGGTCGCTCACCTTCGCCTGATGTGAGTGCACCGCAACGAAGGCGTGGCGCCGCCAATCCGAAGATCTGCACATTCGACACGAGCTGCGCTCCCTCTGGTCCAATCAACTACACGCGCGAACCAGACGGCGATTGCTGATTCGCCCATGATCGTCAAAGTCGGATACTTGATTCGGCGTTACCTGCCTGAGTCGGGAGCAAAGAGTCATGAAGAGAAAGGCGTCGGCGATCTGGAAGGGTGGGATCGAGCCGGGCTCGGGCGTGCTGTCGACCGAAACCGGCGTTCTCGACGCTACGCCTTATAGTTTCAGCTCGCGTTTCGAATCGGGCGCCGGAACCAACCCGGAGGAGCTGATCGCCGCGGCGCATGCGGGCTGCTTCTCCATGGCGCTGTCATTGATGCTCGGCAATGCGGGGCTCAAGCCGGAGCAGATCGAGACTCAGGCTGCAGTGACGATCGAGAAGTCCGGCGAAGGCTTCGCTATCACCTCGAGCCACCTGGACGTGACGGCCAAGGTTCCGGGCGCCGATCGGCAGAAGTTCGAGGAGATCGCGCGCATGGCGAAGGAGGGCTGTCCGGTTTCGAAGCTGATGAACGCGAACATTACGATGGACGCGCGGCTGCAGGCCTGATCTCCGGCCCGCAGGCGCGCGCGAGCGGATGCGAAAGGCGCCCGCCGCATGCGCGGCGAGCCGCGCACGCAAACGTGACGCCAAGGCTTCCAAGGCGCCCAGGCGTCAGATGAGCCCAAGCGCGAGCATGGCTTCAGCGACGCGCAGGAAGCCTGCGATGTTCGCTCCGACGACATAGTTTCCGGGGCTGTCGAAACGTGCGGCCGTTTCGTAGCAGTCGCGGTGGATGTTGCACATGATCTCGTGCAGGCGCCGCTCGGTGAACTCGAAGGTCCACGTGTCGCGGCTGGCGTTCTGCTGCATTTCCAGCGCCGAAGTCGCCACGCCTCCGGCGTTCGCGGCTTTGCCCGGACCGAAGCAGACGCCGCTTTCGATGAACGCGCGCACCCCGCCCGGGGTAGTTGGCATGTTGGCGCCTTCACCGACCGCGAGACAGCCGTTGGCGATCAGCGTTCGCGCGCTGGTCTCGTCGAGCTCGTTCTGTGTGGCGCAGGGGAAAGCGGCCTGGCAAGGAATGCTCCAGATTCGGCCGTACTCCAGATACTGCGCGCGTGGATGCTCGTCGAGATAGTGCTTGATGCGCCGGCGCTCGACTTGCTTCAGACGCTTGACGGTGGCGAGCTCGATGCCGTGTGGATCGTAAATGACGCCGTCGGAATCCGAACAGGCGACGACTTTCGCGCCCAGCTGATGCAGCTTCTCGATCGCGTAGATCGCCACGTTCCCGGAGCCGGATACGACGCAGGTCTTGCCTTCGATCGTTTCACCGCGCGCCTTGAGCATTTCCTCGACGAAGTACACGACCCCGTAACCGGTCGCCTCACGCCGCACGAGCGATCCGCCCCAGCTCGGGCTCTTGCCGGTGAGCACGCCGGATTCGTAGCGATTCGTCATGCGCTTGTACTGGCCGAACAGATAGCCGATTTCGCGTTCACCGACGCCTATGTCGCCCGCCGGCACGTCGGTGAATTCCCCGAGATGGCGATGCAGCTCCGTCATGAAGCTCTGGCAGAAGTGCATCACCTCATCGTCGCTGCGGCCCTTGGGATCGAAATCCGAGCCGCCCTTGGCGCCGCCGATCGGCATGCCGGTGATGGCGTTCTTGAAGATCTGCTCGAACCCGAGGAACTTGATGACGCCCAGGTACACCGAAGAGTGGAAGCGCAACCCCCCCTTGTAGGGACCGAGCACGCTGTTGAACTGCACGCGAAAGCCGCGATTGATGTGCACTTCACCGCGATCATCTCGCCACGGCACGCGGAAAATGATCTGACGCTCCGGCTCGCAGATGCGCTCGATGATCTTGTGCTCGGCATACTGCGGATGTCGGCGCAGCACGGGGCCGAGCGTTTCGGCGACTTCCCGGACGGCCTGATGGAACTCGGCCTCGCCGGGATTGCGCCGTATGACATCGGCGATGATGGTCTCGATTCTTGCATTCACGTCCGTCACGCTGGCCTCGTCTTCAATAGCCACGGCGGCGCGCGGCGAGTTGGCTGCATCGCGATCGACGCTTCGCCAGCTGGACGCCGCCATCCGTGTTGAGCTTCATGGGTAGCCGCCGTGCGATGCGCTCCGAGCGTTCCGCGGCGGCGGGGGGGCGAAGTATGACGCCTCGCTTGTGTCGCAGGCCAGACAAGGATGCCGCACGGCGCTCGGGGAATGCCTGAGTCTCTGGGCGGCGATTCCAGCACGGGGACAGGCGGTCGCCGGCGGCTGCGCGAGTGCAACCATGGCTGACGCCCGGTTTTTCAACGGGCCAAGTCTGGCCTCTCCTGCGGACTGCGGCGTCTCTTCCGCGGAACGTCGCTAATGCGCCGCGCCGTCGAGCGGCGACTGTATTGCGTTTAATCAGAGCTTCCTTGCGGATGGCGAGCGGTCATGGCTCGCAGATAACCCGCCAGGCGGCCTCCGCGGTCACCCGATGGAGTGCGCCGAAGCGCTCTGCAAGACCGGAGCTGGCGGCGCCCGCCCGTGCGCGGGCGTACACGCCGTGCTGAATGGCGGCGGCTCGATACAGGCTGAACGCCATGAAGAAGCGCCATTGCGGTCGTGGATCCGAGCCCGTGCGGCGCGCGTACGCCCGCAGGTATTCGTCTTCGCTCGGAATCCCCAGCGCGGCCAGATTGAGCCCGGAAAGCCCGGGGACCAGCGGGTCGCCAGGCGGCAGCCGGTACGTCATGCAATTGAACGCGAGATCGGCATAGGGATGGCCTAACGTGGCGAGCTCCCAGTCGAGCACCGCCGCGACGACAGGGCGCCGCTCGTCGTACAGCAGATTGCCGATGCGATAGTCGCCATGGGCGATCGCGACCGGGCCTTCCGCAGGCAAGTTCGCCACGAGCCATTGGTGCACCTGATCCATGGCGGCGACGGTCTCGCTGCGCGAATCACGATACTGGCGCGTCCAGCGCTCGATCTGCCGTTCGACATAGCGTTCCGTCCGACCGAAGTCAGCGAGGCCTGCTGCGCGCCAATCGACCTGATGCAGCTGCGCGAGCGCTGCATTCATGGAGTCGTAAGCGTCGAAGCGCTCCGCGGCGCTCAATGACGGCGCCGTCGGGTCGGTGAAGATCCGTCCGGCTACGTGCTCCATTACGTAGAACGGCGTGCCGATGATCGAGTCGTCCTCGCAGTACAGAAGCGCACGCGGAACCGGCAGCCCCTGGCCATGCAAGGCGCGCAGCACACGATACTCACGATCGATCGCGTGGGCCGAGGGCGCCAGCTTCCCGGGCGGCTTCTTACGCAGGACGTACCTGCCGCCGCTGGTCTCGAGCAGAAAGGTCGGGTTGGACTGTCCACCCTCGAACTGCAGCACGCGCATCGGCGCGCCGAAGCCAGGCAGAGACTGCTCCAGGCGACGCGCCAGCGCCGCCTCATCGAAGGGGTGTCGTGCGTTGACTTCGCGCGTCCCGGTGAGCGCAACGTGTGTGGTCGATCCGGAAGCGTTCATTTGCCAGGCAGGTTCAGGCGGTTGGCGATGTTGTTCTTCTGCATGTTCGATGAGCCGCCGACGATGGGCATGCAGACGATATCTCGTACGTAGCGCTCCATGTCGTATTCGCGCGCGCAGCCGTAGGCGCCCATCACACGTTGGCACGTCAGAACGATATCGACGGCGGCGTCCGCCACGAACAGCTTGGCCATGGAGCTCTCGACGCTGCAGTCACGGCCCTCGCCGGCGAGCCAGGCTGCGTGGTACAGCATGTGCCCGCAGGCCGCCAGTCGCGTCCGCGCCTCCACGAGCATGTGGCGCACGGCCTGGTGCGCGCAGATCGGCCGGCCGAACTGCTTGCGCTCTCGGGCGTAGCGCCAGGCGTCCTCCACGGCCGCTGATGCTATGCCGTAGGCGCAGGCGGTAATCTCCAGACGCTCGACATCGAGGCTGCGCCCCACGAGCATGGGCCAGCCGCGATTCCAACGCTCGATTCCGCCGACGATGTTCTGCACCGGCACCTCGACGTCATCGAAGATGACGTCTGTCGTGGCGCTGTAGCGCAGGCCGATGTGGTCGATGTCGACGATGCTCACCCCGGCGGCGTTGGTCGGGACCAGCACAATCGACAGGTTCTCATACCGGTCCTCCTTCTTTCCGCTGCGCACCAGCGTGTAGATGTAGTCGGCGATACGGGCTCCTGTGCACCATCGCTTCGTGCCGTTGATGATCACGCGGTTTCTGTCTGGGCTGAGCGTCGCGGTCACCGCAGCGGACGCAAGATCGCCGCCGACGTCCGGCTCGCTCAGACCGTACGCGAACAGCAACTCACCGCGCGCGAACCGCGGCAACAGCTCGCGTTTCTGCTCCGGCGCACCGTTCTCTATCATGTTCATTGCGCCGTAGAACGCGCAGTGGATGTATGGGCCGGCCAGCGAGACGCCGCGTCGGGCGAGTTCTTCCACGACGATGATCGCGGAGAGCACGTCCACGCCGGATCCCCCGTACTCCTCCGGAACCATCAATCCCGCAACGCCCAGCTCGCACAAGCCGCGAAAGCTCTCGCGCGAGTAGTCGGCTTTCAAATCGAGCTCGCGCGCTCGCTCGCGCGGCAGGTTCTTGTCGAGGAACCTGCGCAGCGTCTCGCGCAGCAACGTTCGTTCCGCGGTTTCTGTGTAGTGCACGCGAAGCCCTCAGATGCTGCGCTGTCGGCCAGCCCAGTACCTGGCTCGCAGCGTCTTCTTGTCCACCTTGCCGAGATTGGTGAGCGGAATGGCGTCCACGAACTCCACTGATTTCGGCGCCAGCAAGCCGCCCTTGCGCTGACGCACGAACTCGATGAGTTCTGCGGCGTCCGCGCGGCGGCCCTCGTGCAGTACGACGATCGCCTTGACATGCTCGCCCCACTTCTCGTCGGGGGCGCCGATCACCGCGGCTTGGCGCACGGCCGGATGCTCGAACAGCGTGCTTTCCACGTCCCGTGGATAGACGTTGAAGCCGCCCGTCACGATCATGTCCTTCTTGCGATCCACGATAGTGATGAGGCCTTCGCCATCCATGCGCGCCACGTCGCCGGTATGCAACCAGCCGTCGCGAAGCGCACTCGCGGTAGCGCCCGGATCGTCGAGGTAGCCGCTCATCACGTTTGGCGAGCGCACCACGATCTCGCCGGCCTCTCCGGGCGGCGCATCCTGACCATCATCGTCGAGCAGACGTATCTGGGTGGGGTATGTGGGTCGACCGGCGCAGGTCAGGACTTCGATCTCACGGGCCGGATCTTCGATGATGTGATCTTCACGCTGCAGCGCGATGAGCGCCATCGGCGCTTCCGTCTGTCCGAAGAACTGGGTGAATATCGGGCCGAAGCGCTGAATGGCCTGCTTCAGGCGCTCTGGTGCGATCGGCGCGGCGCCGTACAGAACGTTGCGCAGTGTTGGAACGGCGGCGGCGTCTGCGCTGGTTCGATCAAGCAGCATATAGATCATCGTCGGCACCAGCAGCGTCGCGGTGGCCCGCTCTGCGCGAATCGAGGCGATCAGCAGGTCCGGATCGAAGTGATCGAGCACCACGCAGCGTCCCTGTCGCAACAGCACCGGAAGCAGCAGACAGCCGCCCGCATGCGTCATGGGCGTCGCGAACACAAACGTCTCGCGCCACCCGAGGCCGAACTCCAGCATTTCCATCCAGCATGTGTGATACCAGGAGCGATGTGAGAGCATTACTCCCTTGGGCCGTCCGGTGGTGCCGCCCGTGAAGTAGATTCCGGCGATGTCCTCGGGGTGCAGCTCGCAGGGCTGCGTCGCGGAGAGCTGTCCCGTCATCAGCTGCTCCAGTCGCTCATGACTATTCGGCAGTGACGCCGAGCCGCCGCCCGCACAGATGTAATGTTCGACGCTCAGCAGGCGGGGCTGCATGTCCACCACGCGATCAAGCAGCTTCTCGTGGTAGATGAGAATCTTACAGCGCGCTGCGTTGAGCATGTAAATGTGGTCCTCGCCGCCGAGCAGCACGGCCAGCGGCACGCGCACGGCGCCCAGCTTGGCGAGTGCATACTCGCATACGACGTACTCGGCGCAGTTGGCCATCAAGAAAGCCACGCGGTCGCCGCGTCGGACGCCGCGGCTGCGCAGGGCGTTGACGAGCCGGTTCGCCTGAGAGCCGAGTTCGGCGTAGGTCATGGAGCGCCCAGCGTGGGTGATCGCTATGCGATCGCCGCCATGGCGCACGGCGCGCTCGTACAGTTCTGCGATGTTCATGACCAATGCCGAAGGCCCTCGCGCACAATCAGCCGCGCATGTGGAACATCATCTTGTAATCGAATGACATGACTGCTTCGTCACGCTGGTTATGCACGCTGTAGCGCCAGACGCCGACGCCCTTGCGGGGATTGCTGGTGCGGCGCATCTCCATGATCTCCACGGTCACGCGAATCGTGTCGCCGATGCGTACGGGCGCAAGCATCTGTATATTGTCCGCGCCGAGCCAGCTGATGGCGGAGTTCCCGCCAAATCCCGCCAGAGCGACCCGGCCCACCGCCAGCGCGAAGATCATCGGACCGTGCGCCAACCGCTCGCCGAACTGGGACTGCGCCGCGTACTCCTTGTCCATGTGCAGTGGGTAGAAGTCGCCCGTCAGACCAGCCCAATTGACGACGTGCGTTTCGGTCACCGTGATGCGGCCGGCGTCGTAGACCTCGCCGACCTGAAAGTCGTCGCCATACTTCTGCGCGCTCATGTGTGATCCTGGACGGCGTCGCCGCACGGTTTGAACTTCGGCAAGGTGAATTCCTCATCGAGCCGCTCGAACGTCACTTCGACCGGCATGTCACAGCGCACTTCCTGCGGATCGCAATCGACGATGTTCGAGAGCATCTGTACGCCCTCCACCAAGCGGACGACGGCCACGACGTAAGGGGCGTCGGCGACGAAAGCCGATGGGGCGTTGTTGTACACGACGGTATAGCTGTAGACGGTTCCGCGGCCCGACGCCTGCACCCAGGACAACTCGTCAGCGAAGCAGTGCGGACAGTAGAGGCGCGGATAGAACACGTGGCGTTTGCACGAGTTGCAGTGCTGCAAGAGCAAGCGCCCGCTGCGTGCGCCTTCCCAGAACGGCGAGGACCAGGGATGCACCACGGGGCGCGGTTTCGGATGAGGCGTTTGCGCAGTGCTCACGGGGTTCTCCGCAGGGAGCTGTCGCAGGCTGTCATGGCACGATGCTTCCCAGGATGGTGACCTGGGCGTCGAAGTAGGTCCCGCCGGTCGCCGTCTCGATTGCAAAGCGGGCGTTTGGCGCTTGGCGCGGACCCGCCTTGCCCATGATTTGACGCGCTGCTTCGATCAGCAGCGAAACAGAGCCGCCTGCGCCGATGTGTCCTTTGGAGAGCATGCCGCCGTCGGTCGTGGTCGGCATCGATCCTCCCGGCCAGGTGTCCCCGCGCAGAAACATTGCACCCGCGGCGCCGCGTTCGGCGAGTCCCAGTTCCTCGAACGTGATGAGCTGATAGATGGGATAGGAGTCGTAGATCTCGGCCACATCGATATCCGTTGGGCCGATGCCCGCTGCAGCGTAAGCCTCTTGCGCAGCGCGCGCCCAACCGAAGCGCGTGAGGTCAGGCTCCTGCGAGTACGCGAAGTGAGTGACCGCGCCGCCTTCGCCGAGCACGTAGGCGGGACGCTCCGTCAGATCGCGCGCGCGTTCGGCAGTGGTGACGACGAATGCGCCGCCGCCGTCGAACAACATGTTCGATTGCTTTGCGCGCAGCGGGGTCGACAGCATCTTCGACGCCATTACGTCCTCGATCGTGAGGGGCGTGCGAAAGAATGCATGCGGATTGAGCTCCGCCCACTTGCGGTTCGAGACGCAAACGGCCGACAGCTCCTCGTCCGTGCAGCCCGTTTCGTACTTGTAGCGGGTCGTGGCCAGCGCTGCGACAGTGGAGTAGTGCTGGCCAAAAGGGACTTCCCACTCCGCCGAAATTCCGGCAGTGGAAAACAGATCGATGCCCCCCTGGGCGCTGAGTCCCGTGCCCAGCTTGTCAGTGTGCACGAACAGAATGCAGCGTGCGCGCCCGGTCTCCAGTAAAGCGCTCGCGATACGCAGCGCATTGGTGCTGCTCGAGCCGCCCGAGAATACCTGGCAGTTCGAGCTCACCCCTCTCAGCCCGAGTTCCTCGACGAGGCGTCCAGTGGTCAGTTCGTTGGTGAACTGTGAGCTGAACAGCGAGCCGGTCGGGATGACGACGTCGATGGAGTCCTTGTCCACACCCGCATCGAGAATCGCCTCTCGGGCAGATTCCAGAGCGAACGCGATGGCGCCTTTCTCCGGAAATCGTCCAGTGGGCGCCTCGCCGATGCCCACTATGGCGGTGCGACCGCGATTGACGCTCATCGACTCCTCCCGAGCTTATGCGACTTCCGGAACGCCGCGGTGATAGGCCGGCATGATCTTCTCTTCGAGGTTGGCGTTCTCCATGGCGTCCACGCACAGCACGGCCGATAGCGAGGCGCCGTCGACGCCGCCTCCCCACAGGCGCTTGCCGTATTGATCGCCGGCGAAGAACAGTCCTTCCACGTGCGGCGAGCGCACGTCCGGCCGCTCGACGCCGACCGGCCGCCACAAACCATAAGCCTCCGGCGAGGGCGTCCACAGGATGAACTCGCAATCCTGCTCCCACGTCGGGAACGCCGTGCGCGCCCAGTTCTCGCACAGCTCGATGACGCGGTTGACGCGGTCTGGATTGCGCATCTCCTCGTCCGTAAGCGCAGTGGAGAACAAGTATTCGCGCTTGCCTGGCGGGCCGCGGCGCGCCTTGCCGTCGGCCCAGGCAGTGAAGTCGCACATCACCATGTCGACGGCGCCGATGTAACCCTCATTGCGAATCACGCCCGGCATGTAGACGAAGCTGCCTTCTTCGAGACCGATGTCGGGCAGCATGCTGCGCTTCGTTCCACACCAGCCGGTGAGCAGACCGGCGCCCCAGAACTTGTGCTCCAGCAGGTGCACCCAGTCGGACGGGAAGTGCTGCCGCGGCAGCACGCGGAAAATGTACTTCGGCGGGATTGTGCAGATCACGCGGTCCGCCAGGATGATGCGGTCCTGGTCGTAGTCGTTGTCGTGGGCGTGGATGCGAACGCCGGTGACGCGCCCGTTTTCGATGAGAACCTCCTTGGCGCGCGTGTTGCGCATCACCACGCCGCCGTGAGCCGTGACTACGCGCTCGAACGCTTGCGGAATAGCGATCGCGCCTGGTTCATCGGCGGTAGCCACCGAGCCCTTGACGAGATTCATGCCAATCTGACCAGCGATCGCCATGTAGCCGAGGAAATCCCCGGTCGGCGTCATCATCGGCTCGGCCTGGGCAGTCTGCGAGGCCGCCAGCACCTTGATGTAGTCGTACGCTTCCGGGTGCAAGCCGCGCTGTTCGAGCCAAGTCTGCAGGGGCGTGCCCATCAGCCTCGCCATCTCCTCGAAGCTGACGCTCGCCATATCGCGCAGCTGCGCCATCGTCGCCGCGAAGCCCTCTTTGGACATCCACTGGTACGGTTCGCTCTTGTTCACCTGGAAGGCCTTGCCGGGCTTGCCTTCTCCCTCCCAGGCGATGAATCCCAGGCCGCGGTTGAGCGGCAGATTCCATTCGACGCCCAGATGCCTCATGAGGCAGTCGACGCGACTCTTGTTGCCCCAGAACAGTCCGTGCCCACCGGCTTCGAACGTACGGCCGTCCAGCAGACCACGCGAGAAGATTTCCTCGATGCTCGGCGTGCACTTGCCGAGGTAGCAGTGGGCGAAGGCGAGCGATTTCCTGAAAGCGCGCGCATCCATTTCGACGCCGTCGGCGACGACTTTGTCGCCTCTGCCCACGTAAGAGAGCGTCCGCCCACCGATGAACGGCGCCCGCTCTAGCACCAGCACGCGCTTGTTGAAGTCCCGGGCCAGCAGGGCGGCTGCGCCCAGGCCGGCGACGCCGGCGCCTATGACGATGACATCGAACTTTTGCGACATGCGGGATTCCTCTCGTCCGGTCAAATGGGCGGCTCGTCCCGGACAAGTTAGCCGACGTCGGTCTTGTTACGCAAGCGGCCATGCACATCACCGCCAGAGCGATCCGCCAGTAACACCCAATGCAGACTTTTCCGTCGCCAGCGGCGCCTCAGTTGTAAGTCGGCTAATGCAAGTGATACTTTGCCGCTCGTTCAGACACCGTTGCGAGGCATGCAATGTTTGATCTTTCCGGGCAGGTCGCCGTCATCACGGGCTCGAGCCGCGGCATCGGTCGCGCGATTGCTCACGCCATGGCGCGGGCGGGGGCGCGCGTCGTGGTCTCCAGTCGCAAGCCCGAGGCCTGCGAGCGCGTGGTCGAGGAAATCCGCAGAGAAGGCGGCGAGGCGATCGCTACGACGTGCAACGTTGCCGAGAAAACTCAGCTGCAAGCGCTCGTGGATTCGGCGCTGAACGCCTGGGGGCGCTTGAACATCGTCGTGTGCAATGCGGCTGTGAATCCTTACTTCGGCCCGATGAGCGGGATGAAGGATGAAGCCTATGACAAGATCATGAACAGTAATGTGCGCAGCAATTTCTGGCTGTGCAACATGGCCGGTCCGCACATGGTCGCATCAGGCGGGGGCGGCTTCATCATCGTCTCCAGCATCGGCGGAAACCAGGGCAGCGCGACGCTCGGGGTGTACGGCATGTCCAAGGCGGCAGATTATGCGCTCACGCGCAACCTGGCGGTCGAATGGGGCCCGCAAGGGTTGCGCGCCAATTGCATCGCGCCTGGGCTCATCAAGACGGACTTCTCTCGAGCCTTGTGGGAGAACGAAAAGCTGCTCGCGGGCGTGGAGCAGGGCACGCCGGTGCGACGAATCGGCCAACCAGAAGACCTGGGAGGGGTTGCGGTGTTCTTGGCCTCGCGAGCGGCCGCCTATATCACAGGACAGACGCTGGTGGTCGACGGCGGCGTCACCATCAAGGAGCCAGCGTAGCGGCGCTTATTGCGCAATCCTAAAGCACTCGAGACGCACAACACGGATAACTATCATGGACTTCGCCTACTCCGCTCGAACTGAAGCCCTGCGCGCACAGGTGCGTCGTTTCATGGACGACTACGTGACGCCCGCGATTCCGCGCTGGCAAAGCGACATCGAGGCGGGCGAGTCGCACCCGCGGTGCATCGAGGAGCTCAAGGAACTGGCGCGGGCGGAAAATCTTTGGAACCTGTTTCTGCCTGGACTGCGCGCCGATGAGCCTGGCCAGGCGCTGAGCAATCTGGAGTACGCGCCGCTCGCAGAGATCATGGGTCGCGTCGTATGGGCCTCCGAAGTGTTCAATTGCAGCGCGCCAGACACGGGCAACATGGAGATCCTGCATTTGTTCGCCACGCCGCAGCAGCGCGAACAATGGCTGCAGCCATTGCTGGAAGGGCGGATACGCTCGTGTTTTGCGATGACCGAGCCTGACGTCGCGTCTTCCGACGCGACGAACATCCAAACCTCGATTCGCCGCGAAGGCGATGAGTACGTCATCAATGGCCGCAAGTGGTTCATCTCGGGCGCGGCGCATCCGCACTGCAAGGTCGCGATCGTCATGGGAGTGAGCGATCCCGATGGCGAACCGCATCGCCGCCACAGCATGGTGCTGACGCCGCTGGACGCCCCCGGCGTGAGCATCGTGCGCAACATCCCGGTCATGCATCACTTGTCCCCGGAGGGACATTGCGAGATCGTGTTTCGAGACGTGCGCGTTCCAGCGGCCAACATCATTCACGAGGAGGGCGCCGGCTTCGCGATTGCTCAGGCGCGGTTGGGCCCAGGCCGAATTCATCACTGCATGCGCTCGATCGGACAGTGCGAAGCGGCGCTCGAGCTCATGTGCGGGCGTGCGGCGGAACGGCGCACCTTCGGTCGGCCGCTGCACCAGCATGGCGTCGTTGCTGAGTGGATCGCCCTGTCGAGAATAGAGATCGATCAGGCGCGTCTGCTGGTGCTCAAGGCGGCGTGGATGATCGACCAGTACGGCGCCAAAGCTGCGGCTCGGGAGATCGCGATGATCAAGGCGCTCGTCCCGAGGGTGCAAACGGCCGTGTGCGACCGAGCCATGCAGACGTTCGGGGCGATGGGTCTGAGCAACGATACGCCGCTCGCCTCGCTGTGGACCTGGGGCCGCGTCCTGCGCATCGCAGATGGGCCGGATGAAGTGCACCTGCGCACCGTCGCCCGGCAGGAAATGAAAGCAGCGAGCGAGCTGCGCGCAGCCGTTGTCAAGAGCAGGGCGTCCTGAGGTTCGCTGCCTGCAGCCTCCGCGTCTTCGCTCTGCGCGCCGCGTGCAATTCCTGCAGCCAACCTCCGGTCGGCAAATTGCAGCCGGCTTGGCGATCTCTCGGGCGTCCTGAATCCCGGGAATCGCTGAGTTGAGTCTCACGCGCTCGGGGCGATCACCGCCAAGAACCGAGCAGGCGTGATCGTCCGCATGCTCCCACCCTAGCCGGGCGTCGACTTCGCATTCGGCGAAAGTTGCTATCATCCTTTCCTGACGAACGACATCCGAAGCGGGCTCGGCTCGAGCAGCGCTTCCTTGAAGGTGAGACATGCAGACAGAAGGCGCTCTGGCGAGAGGCCGTGAGATCGCAGCCCGCGTCGAAAGCTTCGTGCGCGAGCGGATCGTTCCCTACGAGCACGACCCGCGGTTGGGCGCGCACGGACCGGCGGCGGAGCTGGTCGCAGAGCTCAGGGAGCTCGCTCGCGCTGCGGGGCTGCTGACGCCGCACATTCTGCCGGACGGCTGTCATCTCACACATCGCGAGACCGCGCTGGTTCTGCGTGCGGCCGGGCTATCGCCCCTGGGCCCGGTGGCGCTGAACGTCGCGGCGCCGGACGAAGGCAACATGTACATGCTCGGACGCATCGCCACGCCCGAGCAGAAGGAGCATTTCCTCAATCCGATCGTGGAGGGCCGCGCGCGCTCCGCCTTCTTCATGACCGAGCCGGCTTCCGGGAACGGCGCCGGGTCGGATCCGTCGATGATGAAGACCACGGCGGAGCCGGACGGCGATTACTGGATCGTCAATGGCCGCAAGGCTTTCATCACGGGTGCGGACGGCGCGCGGGTCGGCATCGTGATGGCCAAGTCGCCGGAAGGCGCCACGATGTTTCTGGTGGATCTGCCGCACCCGGCCGTACGCATCGTACGCGTGCTCGATACGATCGACAGCTCCATGCCGGGCGGACACGCGGTGGTGGCGATCGACAACCTGCGGGTGCATCGCAACCAGATCCTCGGCGAGAGCGGGCTGGGCTTCAAGTACGCGCAGGTGCGTCTGGCGCCGGCGCGTCTGACGCATTGTATGCGCTGGCTGGGCGCCTGCACGCGCGCGCAGGAAATCGCCGCCGACTACGCGGTGCGACGAGAGGCTTTCGGCAAGACCTTGATCGAGCACGAAGGCGTGGGCTTCATGCTCGCCGACAACCTCATCGATCTGAAGCAGGCCGAGTTGATGATCGACTGGTGCGCGGATGTGCTGGATACGGGCGCATCCGCGATCAGCGAGTCGTCGATGACCAAGGCGGCGGTAGCCGAGACGCTGTTTCGTGTAGCCGATCGCTGCGTGCAGGTCATGGGCGGCTCCGGCGTCACTGGCGACACGATCGTGGAGCAAGTGTTTCGCGAAGTGCGCGCTTTCCGCATCTACGATGGCCCGACCGAGGTTCACAAGTGGTCGCTGGCTCGCAAGATCAGAAAAGAAGCATTGCAGAGGCTGTCGCCTTGAGTACGGAGGCGGATTTCAGCGGTACGACGGCGGTGCGCGAGCAGCACCGCTTCGACGAGACGCGGCTGGCGCAGTGGCTGGCTGAGCATGTGCCGGGCTATCAGGGCCCGTTGCAGGTGGAGCAGTTCAAGGGCGGCCAGTCGAATCCGACGTACCGGCTGGTCACGCCGACGAAGATGTATGTCATGCGGCGCAAGCCGCCTGGCCCGTTGCTCAAAGGGGCGCACGCCGTGGAACGCGAAGCGCGGGTGCTGCAGGCGCTGGAGCGCGTGAACTTCCCCGTCGCGCACGTGCACGCGCTGTGCACCGACGATTCGGTGATCGGCAGTTGGTTCTACGTGATGGATCACGTCGAAGGCCGCATCTTCTGGGATGCGACTTTGCCGCAGGTCGACCGCGACGAGCGACCGCTCTATTTCGACGCGATGAACGACACCCTGGCGCGTTTGCACCGCGTCGATTTCCAGGCGCTCGGGCTCGCCGACTACGGCCGCTCGGGCAACTACTTTGCGCGGCAGATCTCACGCTGGTCGCGCCAGTATCTGGAGGACGCCGCCGCCGGACGCGATGAGCACATGGACCGGCTGGTCGAATGGCTGCCGGCGCACATTCCGCCTGGCGATGAGACGTCGCTGGTGCATGGCGACTTCCGTGTGGACAACCTGATTTTTCATCCGAGCGAGCCGCGCGTGCTCGCGGTGCTGGATTGGGAACTGTCCACGCTCGGCCATCCGTTGGCGGATTTCAGCTATCACCTGATGATGTATCGCATGCCGCCGCTGGTGATCGCGGGGCTCCTCGGGAAGGATCTGGCCGCGCTCAACATCCCGAGCGAGCAAGAGTACCTGGCCGCGTACTGCCGTCGCACCGGACGCGAGGGCGTTCCCGATCTGGACTTCTACATCGCCTTCAACATGTTCCGGCTGGCGGCGATCTTTCACGGCATCAAAGGGCGCATCGCGCGCGGTACTGCCGCTTCGGCGCACGCTCAGAAATTGGCGGCCGCGCTGCCGGAAATCGCCCGGATCGCTTGGGCCCAGACGCGCTCACAGACCGGACAATGACGCGCTCGCGCGATGCGTGAATCGGCGCTGGCGTTCGGCGCCAGAGTCAGGATCACGCCGCATCCTAGGGGAAGCTCGGCGTATCCCAGGGGAAGCTCTGATTTACCCGCCGCCCTGGCGATGCAAGTCGAAGAAGCGCGCGTAATGGATACGGGTTACAGCGCGTCGAGACCGCAGGAGCAAAGTAAGTCAGAGGTTCTGTAGACGCAGCCGGACGTCTCTGGTGGCGGTGACCGGACTCGAACCGGTACGACTTGCGTCGGCAAATTTTAAGTCTGCTGCGTCTACCAATTCCGCCACACCGCCGCTGAACCGCACGCCCGACCAGCGCTGCGGATTGTAACCTGCGCCGCCTCCGGAACGCGCGCCGCGATCTGCTACACTGCGCGCGCTTTGTAGTCCTGGGAATCCGGCAGCGCCGAATCACATCGCATGCATGCACAGGCCGCTGCCGCTTCAGCGGAACCGCAACTCGAGGTACGCGCGCTGCACCTGTGGCGCGGCGAGAAGCACTTGCTGCGCGGCGTGTCGTTCGCGGTGCGCCCCGGAGAGCTGCTGCAGATCGTCGGGCCGAATGGAGTCGGCAAGACCAGTCTGCTGCGCTGTGTGGCCGGGCTCCTGCCGGTCGAGTCCGGCGAGATCCTGTGGCGCAATCGTTTGCTCGAGCACAGCCGGGACGAGTATCACCAGCAGCTTGCCTACTTGGCTCACAACAACGCTTTGAAGGCCGAGCTCACGGCGCTCGAGAACCTGCGCTTCTCCGCGTCTCTGCGCCGCCGCGTCGGCGAGACGGACCTGCGGGAGGTTCTGGCCAGACTGCAGATTCCGAGCTGCGCCGATCTGCCGGTGCGTGCGATGTCGGCGGGGCAGAAGCGCCGGGTTGCGCTCGCCCGGATACTGCTCTCCCACGCGCCGCTGTGGATCCTCGATGAGCCCATCACGAACCTGGATGTGGCCGGTGTGGCGCTGTTCGAGGAATGCATGGCGGAGCACCTGTCGGCCGGCGGGCTCATTCTGACCGCGGCGCATCAGCAGCTGTTGCGCGGCCGCTCCGCGGTGCGCACGTTGGAGTTGCGATGAGCCAGATCGTCGCGCACGAAGCGCCCGGACTCGGACGGCTCGCCTGGCTGGTCATGCAGCGCGACCTGCGACTCGCATGGCGACGCTGGGACCAGGTGATCCAGCCGCTGCTGTTCTTCGCGATCGTCACCATGCTGTTTCCGCTGGCGATCAGCCCGGCGCTGGATGAGCTGCGGCGTATCGCGCCCGGCGTGTTGTGGGTGGCGGCGATGCTGGCGTCGCTGCTGGCCCTGGAATCTCTGTTCCGGCAGGACGTGGAAGATGGTTCGATGGAGCAG
The DNA here is from genome assembly GCA_034005205.1 of Steroidobacteraceae bacterium. Classification (GTDB taxonomy): domain Bacteria; phylum Pseudomonadota; class Gammaproteobacteria; order Steroidobacterales; family Steroidobacteraceae; genus Steroidobacter. The sequence goes on from JAVEVD010000016.1 coordinate 28,855, forward strand.
TGGGTGCTCAGCGGCCAGCCGCTTTCGGTGCTGTTGCTGGCCAAGACGGCCGCCCACTGGCTGCTCGCTGGCCTGCCGCTGGTGCTGATGGCGCCGATTCTGGGCGCTGCACTGGGCATGCCGCAGTCGGTATGGCCGGTGCTCGCGACGACGCTGGCGCTCGGGACCGGCGCGCTGAGCGTGCTCGGCGCAATCGGCGCGGCCCTGACCGTCAGCGTACGACGCGGCAGCGTGCTGCTGGCCTTGCTGGTGCTGCCGATCGAGGCGCCCGTACTCATTTTCGGCGCCCGCGCCGTGGACCTGGCCATGCAGGGCGAATCGGTCGCAGGTCCGCTAAACTTGCTTGCCGCGATGCTCCTGCTGTTCCTGAGCCTCGGGCCGTTCGCCATGGCGGCCGCCATGCGCATCAGCGTGGAGAGTTGATGAGGAAGCGGTTGTCGGTTGGCGGCCATACTGCCGTCGGATGCGGAGTTGGCGCACATGGGCGCGCGCTCCAACAGCTGCAAACCATCAACCGAAAACCGCGAACTCACCGCTGACCCACACTAACCGCCAACCGCTGACCGCTTCCCCATGTGGCTCTGGTTTCACCGTCTAGCTTCCCCACCGTACGCCTACCGTCTCGCGGAGCGTCTGCGACCATGGTTCTTCTGGTCGGCCGTGATCCTGACGGCCCTCGGCCTGTACGGCGGGTTGGTGCTGGCGCCGCCGGATTACCAGCAGAAGGACGCTTTCAGGATCATCTACGTGCATGCGCCGAGCGGCTCGATGTCGCTCATGATCTACATGGTGATGGCTACGGCGGCGGCCGTGGGAATCATCTGGCGCATCAAGCTGGCGCACGCCGTAGCGGCCGCTTGCGCGCCGATCGGCGCCTCGTTCGCAGCCCTGACGCTGGTTACCGGCTCGATCTGGGGCAAGCCCATGTGGGGTACGTGGTGGGAGTGGGATCCGCGGTTGACCTCGGAGCTGATTCAACTCTTCCTTTATCTCGGGTATATGGCGCTCAGGGCTTCGTTCGACGACACTGCGCGCGCTGATCGCGCCAGCGCGATCCTCGCCATCGTCGGCGCCGTCAACGTGCCGATCGTCCGCTACTCGGTGGTGTGGTGGAACAGCCTGCACCAGGCGCCGAGCATCTCGAAGATGGGCGCCCCGTCGATCAGCGGATCGATGCTGTGGCCTCTGCTGCTCATGATTGCGGCCTTCATGCTGTACTTCGCCGCCATATTGTGCGATCGCGTGCGCAGCGAAATCCTTCGCCGGGAACGGAACGCGAACTGGCTTGCAAAATCTATTGCAACATCATGACATTTAAAGATTTTATTAGCATGAGCGGCTATGGGGCGTATGTCTGGTCCAGCTACGCCCTGGCGCTCGTCGTAGTGGCGGGCAATCTGTGGAGCGCCCGGCGCGGCCTGCGCGAGCAGATCGTCCACGCGCGGCGTCGCTTGCAGATCAACAAGGAGGCGCAGTCATGACGCCCCGCCGGCGCCGCATGGTGCTGGTCGCCCTGATCGTGCTGGGCGTGGCCGGCGCAGTGTCCTTTGCGCTCACCGCCTTCCAGGAGAATCTTCTCTATTACTACTCCCCCACGGACGTGTCGGCTGGCAAGGCGCCCACCGACAGGGTCTTCCGTGTAGGCGGCATGGTGCCTGAGGGAAGCTTCAAGCGTGCGCCGGGCAGCCTCGAGGCGCAGTTCGTTGTGACGGACTATGCGCATGACGTGAAGGTCAGCTACACCGGGGTGCTGCCTGACTTGTTCCGGGAAGGGCAGGGAATCATCGCGCGCGGACGGCTTGGCGAGGATGGGGTGTTCGTCGCTGAGGAAGTGCTGGCGAAGCACGACGAGAACTATATGCCGCCTGAGGTCGCCAAATCCCTGCGCCAGCAGCATCAGCCAGCCGGCGACAGCCCCAGCTCCTGAGAGACGGCATGAGCGCCGAGCTTGGACACTTCGCCCTGATCCTGGCCTTCTGCCTGACGCTGCCGCAGGCGTTCTTCGGTCTCGCCGGCGCGGCCTGGCGGCGCCCGCAGTGGATGGCGCTCAGCCGGCGCGCGGCGGCCGGTCATTTCGTGTTCATGGCGGTTGCGTTCGCGTGCTTGAGCTACGTTTTCTACGTCAATGACTTCTCGGTCCTCTACGTCGCGCACAACTCGAATTCCGAGCTGCCGACGTTCTATCGCTTCGCGGCGGTGTGGGGAGCGCACGAAGGCTCGCTCATGCTGTGGCTGCTGCTGCAGTCGCTCTGGACGCTGGCGGTCGTCGCCTTCAGCCGCAGCCTTCCCGTAACGCTGACGGCGCGCGTGCTTGGCGTGCTGGCGCTGCTGAGCGCCGGGTTCGCGCTGTTCACGCTGATGACCTCCAATCCATTCGAGCGGCTCTGGCCGGCGGCGATGGAAGGGCGCGACCTGAATCCGCTGCTGCAGGATCCCGGACTCGTGGTCCATCCGCCCATGCAGTACACGGGCTATGTCGGCATGTCTGTGCCATTCGCGTTTGCGGTGGCCGCGATGCTCGAGGGCAAACTGGATTCGCTGTGGGCGCGGTGGGTGCGCCCATGGGCGACGGCCGCGTGGGTGTTCTTGACGATCGGCATCACGCTCGGCAGCTGGTGGGCGTACTACGAGCTCGGCTGGGGCGGCTGGTGGTTCTGGGACCCGGTCGAGAACGCCTCATTCATGCCGTGGCTGATCGGCGCGGCGCTGATCCACTCCCTGGCGGCTACCGAGAAGCGCGGTCTGTTCAAGAGCTGGACCCTGCTGCTCGCCATCAGCGGATTCTCCCTCTCGGTGCTCGGCACGTTCCTGGTGCGCTCCGGGATCATCGAATCGGTGCATGCGTTCGCGAACGATCCTGAGCGCGGCATGTTCATCCTCATTTTCCTCGGCTGCTGCTCGGGAGCGGCGCTGGCTCTCTATGCATGGCGCGCGCCGCTATTCCGTTCGAGCGCGGGTTTCGCGCCGGTATCGCGTGAGTCGTTCCTGCTGCTCAACAACATGCTGCTGGTCGCTGCGACCTTGCTCATCCTGCTCGGCACGCTCTATCCGATGTTTCTGGATGCGCTGAATCTCGGCAGGATCTCGGTCGGCCCGCCGTACTTCACGCTGGCGTTCATGATCCCGATGCTGCCGCTCGCATTCCTGCTCGCGCCCGGCATGCACGCCTCGTGGAAGCGCGCGTCGTTCGAGCGCCACAAGAAGCTGCTGGCGATTCTGCTGGCGCTCGCGGCGTTGCTCGCGTTGCTCGTACCGACGCTCGTTTACGGCTGGCGGTCCGTACTGACCGTGGTCGGCCTCACCGCGGCGCTGTGGATCGTGCTCTCTTCGTTGATCGAACCGATAGAGCGGCTGCGCAAGGGCCATTCGTTGTCAGCCGGCGTGCTGGGCATGTGCGTGGCGCACCTTGGCGTGGGCTTGTTCATTGTAGGCGCCGTCACCGTGGAGTCCTGGAGCCAGGAGAAGGACATCAGCCTCAGCCCGGGCGAGAGCGCTGAAGTGGCCGGTTTCCGGTTCGATATGGTGGGTCTGCGCAACGTCTCCGGCCCGAACTACGAGGCGGTGGAGAGCGAGATTGCGATTTCGCGCGACGGCGAACAGGTCGCGGTCGTGCGCCCGCAGAAGCGCACCTACCGTGTGCAGACCATGCCGATGACCGAGGCGGGCATCGACAACGATTGGAACCGCCATTTGCTCGTCTCGATGGGCGAGCCGCTCGGCGACGGCGCCTGGAGCCTGCGCCTGCAGTACAAGCCCATGGTGCGTTTCATCTGGCTGGGCGCGTTCGTGATGGCTTTCGGCGGCGTCATTGCAATCTTCGACCGGCGCTATCGCCAACGGGTGCGCTCGGAGGCGACCAGCCCGGCGGCCGCGGACGCCAGCACGGCGTAAGGCGACTGCAACCGGACAAAGGAAGCGATCAGACGTAAGCGATCATGTGGCGATACCTGATTCCGATCGGTCTGTTCGGCGCGCTGCTGGCGTTCTTCTATCTCGGCCTTGGCCGCGATCAGCAAACGCTGCCTTCGCCTCTGATAGGCAAGCCGGCGCCGGCGTTCGAGCTGCCGCGAGTGGATGATCCGAGCCGTACGGTATCCTCGCAAGAGTTCGCCGGCCGGCCATACCTGCTGAACGTCTGGGGTACGTGGTGCCCGGGCTGCAGGCAAGAGCACGATGTCCTGCTCGATATCGCGCGCCGCACCGTCGTGCCGATCATCGGTCTCGACTGGAAGGACGATCTCGAACTCGCGCAACGCTGGCTACGCGAGCTCGGCGATCCATACGCCGTGACCGCGTTCGACAGCGAGGGACGCGTTGCGATCGACTGGGGCGTCTACGGCGCGCCGGAGACCTTCCTGGTCGACGCCGCCGGGCGCATCGTGCACAAGCACGTCGGTCCGCTGACGATCGACATATGGGAAGAGGAGTTCATGCCGAAAATCGCGGCGACTGGGAGCGCCAACGAATGAGGTTGCTGCTTGCCGCGCTGTTTCTCGCAGTGTGCATGCACGATGCTCATGCGATCGACGCGGCGCCGGCGTTCGACGATCCAGCGCTGCAGGCGCGCTATGAGCGTTTGACGCACGAACTGCGGTGCTTGCAATGCCGCAGCGAAACCATCGCCGATTCCAACGCTTCGCTGGCCGCGGACCTGCGCCGTCAGACGCGCGAGTTGATCGCCGCCGGCAAGAGCGACGCCGAAATCCTGCAGTTCATGCAGGATCGCTACGGGGATTACGTTCTGTACAGTCCGCCGCTCGCGCCGCGCACCTGGCTGTTGTGGGCGGCTCCCATTGCGCTGCTCGCCGGCGGCATGGCCGCGGCGGTGGTGGTGATCGCCCGTAAATCCCGGCTTCCGGACACCGATCCGAATGATCCCGGGCTGGGGGGCTCATGACCGCTTTTCTGATCGTGGCGGGCGCGATGGTTGCAGCTGCACTGGTCTACCTCGTGCTGCCGCTGTGGCGTCAGAAGCCGGCGTCGGGCGGAGAGGCGCCGGCGAGCCGCTCGAGGGAGCGATATCTGGCCACAGCGGCGCTGGTCGTGGCGCTTCCGGCGCTCGCCGCGATCATGTACGACCATCTCAGCGATTGGGACTGGCAGGCGGCGGCGCGCGAGAGCGCCGAACGCGCCCAGGTCGAGGCGCTCTTGTCGCAACTCGAGGAGAAGCTGCGCGCCAATCCCGCGGATGTGCGGGGATGGCTGTTGCTCGGCGATTCCTACCTCAAGCTCGGCGAGGCGCCGAGAGCGATCAAAGCGTACCAGGGCGCGTACGACGCTTCCGGCGGCGAGAACGTCGATGCGATGGTCGGCCTCGGCGAGGCGTTGGCGCTCCACGATGAGACCGCGCTTTGGGGGCGCGCCGGAGCGCTGTTCGAGGCGGCGCTGGCGAAAGCCCCGCACCATCCGCGCGCACTCTGGTACGGTGCGGTGTCGGCGCTGCGGGCGGGCGATCTGCGCAAGGGACGCGAACGGCTGCAGATGCTGCTTGCGCAGAATCCGCCGGAAGAGCTGCGCGAGATGCTGAAGCGTCAGATCCAGGATCTTGATCAGCAACTCGGCGCGCAGGGCGAGGGCGACGCCTGGGTCGGTGAGCGGCGCCTCAGGGTGGCCGTTTCCATCGCGCCGCAGATTCGCGAGCAGCTCCCGCCGGACGCGTCGCTGTTCGTGCTGGCGCGCGATCCGGCCGGCGGACCGCCGCTCGCCGTGCAGCGTCATAGCGTCTCCGCCGCGCCGCTTGCGGTTGAACTCAGCGAGCAGGATGCGATGGCGCCCAGCCGCACGCTGGCCGCCGCCTCGCGCGTCGAGGTGATCGCGCGCATTTCGAGGTCCGGCTCGCCGCAGGCGCAGAGCGGCGATTTTTACGGCGAAGCCGACTACGATTTCAATGCGGCGACCGACGCCGTCTCTATCGTCATCGACAAGACCGTTCCATGAAACATGTAATGAAGAACGTACTCGCCATCGACCGCCTTCGTCCGCCAGGCGCGATTTCTTGATGCCCGCTCCGACGCAGATTTCCTTCGCCGGATTGCCCGCGATGGCCCCGGCGCTGGCGCGCGCACTGCTGGGCAAGAAGCCCTACGTGGCGCCGCAGGGCGCCACGATCGAGCCAGTGGAGCTTGCGGTGCGGCGCTTGCGTCTGTCGCAGGCGCACCTCGAGCGCTATCGGCAGGTGTGTTCGGCGCCGGCGCATCCAGCCTTGCCGCCGGCATACCTGCACGTCGTGGCCATGCCGATGCACATGCAGCTATTCATCGCGCGGCAGTTTCCGGTCAAGGTGCTCGGCCTGATTCACCTGCGCAACACTATCCGTGTACTGCACGACATCGACGTGCGCGCGCCGCTCGAGCTGCGCGTCAGTTTCGATACGATGCGCGTCACCGACCTCGGCCAGGAGTACGACCTCACCACACGTTTCGCGCATGACGGCGAGACAGTGTGGGAGGAAGTGAGCACCATGTTCGCCCGCAGCGCGGCGCCGGGAAAGGAGGGGAGCAAGCGTCCCTCGATCGAACGCTCCGCGCATCCGGCGAACGGCGTCGTGACGCAAACGCTCGACGTCGGAGGCGACACCGGCTGGCGATACGCACGCGTGTCCGGCGACTACAATCCGATTCATCTCACGGCGCGTACGGCGCAGATGTTCGGCTTCAAGCAGGCGGTCGCCCATGGCATGTGGTCGCTCGGCCGCTGCCTCGCCGCGGCGGCCCCGCAACTGCCGAGCGGCCGCATGCAGATCGACACGCAGTTCAAGCTGCCCGTCTACATCCCGTCTCAGGCGCTGACGCGGACCTGGGAAGTCGACGCGGGCGCCGACATCTCCATGTGCACGCCGCGCGGCGACCGGCTGCACCTCGCCATGCAGGTCAGGAGGATCGCCTGATGGACTTGCTGACTGGAATCGCAACGCGCGCCTCCGCCGCGAGACTGACGACGCCCGGTCCTACGCGAGAGCATTTGGAGCAGATCCTGCGCGCCGGCGCACGCGCCCCGGATCACGGGCGGCTGAAGCCGTGGCGCTTTATCGTCCTGCAAGGCGATGCGCGCGCCAAGCTCGGCGACGCGATGGCCGCAGTGCTCAGCGAGAAATTTGCCGATCTGACGCCGGAGCAGCTGGCCGCGGAACGAGCCAAACCAATGCGTGCGCCGACGATCGTGGTCGCGGCCGCGCGGATCACGGAAGGAAAGATTCCCGCGATCGAGCAAGTCTGCGCTGTGAGCGCCGCCGTGCAGAACATGCTCCTTGCAGCCCATGCGCTGGGTTACGGCGCGATGTGGAAGACCGGCGGGGCGGCTCATCAACCCGCCGTCAAGAGCGCGTTCGGTCTGTCCGCTGAGGATAAGATCGTCGCCTTCGTGTACCTCGGATCGATCGCGGCGCCCGGCGTGGCGCCGCCCGCTGACATCGACAGCGTGACCACCTGGATGAGTTGAAGGCTTTCGACAGGGCTCGATCGTCCGCGACGGAGGACGCAGGCTCGGTCGCGATTCTTCGGTCATTCGTCCTTCAAATATGGGACGACGCGGCCGTTGCGCCCGATCAGGGGACACGCGGTCAGGGAATCACGTATCCCTCGGGTCGGATGTCGAGTGCACGATCGCGCGGGTCGCTGCGCAGATAGAAGCCGGCTTCGCGCGTCGAGCCGCCGGGCAGATAGTCGATGACCGTCTGCGCACGCTCGACTTCCTCGTCGCCATCCATGAGTCGCGCCGACACGTGCAACTCACTCAGCGTTGCATCACCCAAATTGCGAAGGACGAATGTCACGAGATAGCCGCCATCGACCTCATGTATGCCCATCACGCTTGCGGTCACGGCGCCCGGCCGGTCGTCGGCCGTCAGGGCTTCGTGCACCAGAAACGAGGCCGCGCACGCGAGCAGCAGCGCTCCGAAGGCGCCAAGCGCCCACTCGAGCCGCGGCGTTCCGGCGGCGCGTGGATCGCTGCGACGCAGACGGTTCGGCGCTCCCAAGTCGGTCATGAACGCGCCTCAGAGCACGAGACGCGCCGCGGCGGCGCCGACCGACGCTGGGAAAGCCAGCACGACGCTGATCTGCAGGGCGACGCTGACCGGAAGGCCGTCGAAGCGGCCGAAACTCCAGCAGATGTAGACGCTGATCGCCAGAGCGATCAGGTAGCCGACCATGGTGAACCTCAGGAACTCGCTCGAGAACGACTGCTCCGCGGCCCGCTCATGCTGTCCCCGGAAGTCGAGCGCATACACGAAGGCGTGCATCACGAGCAGCGAGACCAAGATCACACCGAGCGTATGCCAACTCGTCATGCGGTGCGCAATGAGGACCACTTCTTCAGTGGGCGCTACGTTGGCGCCGAGAAATACGGCGCCGGCGGCCATGAAGAAGTACTCCGCGAAGTCGCCGCCTTCGCGCCGCTTGTCGTTGTCGGCGTTCGAGCTCCCGAACTGACTCTGGGCGAGCAGGGCGCCGATGCTGCCGGCCATGGTCTGCAGGGCGACCTTGCCGATCCATTCGTCTATGCTCGTGCGCAGGCTGAGCGCGCCGAAGAGGTACAGGAGAGCCGCAGCGAGAACGGCGGCGACCGCTATGGCGACGAAGGCGTCCACGGCGGCGTCGAACAGGTTCGTGGAATCTTCGAAGCCGAGATAGTAAGCGAGGCCGACGAGCAGCGGCAGCATCATGACCAGCAGGCATACCAGCTTCCAACGATCCATGTAGAAACCGAGCTGCCACGTTTCCATGGTCATCAGGATTGGCAGCGAGAACAGCAGTGCGCCGCCGAATGCGCGCGCCACGCCTGTCGCATACTGGCGGTCGCCGCTGTCCGCGCATGTACTGGCGTCGCTCACGTGTGGTTCAACGTGAGCGGGCGAGGCGAGTTCCCGGCCGACGGCGGTGTTCGCCAGCCGATGACATGCTGCGGGCGTCGTCCCGGTTGGACCGAAAGGGCGGTCCGCCTCCTGCGGCGGACCGCCCCTGATCAGGCGGGCTGTGCGCTGCGTGTGGGCGCCGGCGCCGGTGCGATGTTCTGGTTCACACGGAACAGGTTGTCGGGATCGTACTTGCGCTTTATCTGCGCCAGCCGCGCATAGTTGGCGCCGTACGTCGCCTGCACGCGGCCGTCCGCCTCGTCGTCCATCATGAAGTTGACGTACGCGCCGCCGGGGTTGAAACGGTGCACGGCTTGCCAGTACTCGCGCCCCCATTTGCGCAGTTCAGGCGCCTTGTTCGGATCCGCATCGATGCCTGCGATCACCATCGACCAAACGGCGTCACGGCAGCTCCAGGCGGTGTCGCCGGCGCTGACGCGATTCACCGCTTTGTCGATCGGATACAGGTGCATCAGCGACAGCTCGCTCGGTGATCTCGCCGCATGCTCGAGATGTGTCTCGATGGCGGCGTCCGGAAGGTCTTTGACGTAGTCGCCTTTCCAATACCATTGCAGACCTTTTGGCAACAGCGGATCGAACAGCGCCTGCAGCGCCGGGAAGGGCATTTCGCCCATGGCGTCGAGCAGCGGCGCAGGCAATGCGTCCCGAACCGGCTTCATGGCGCGCTCCCCCTCAGCGGCGGACCCGTTGAAGCACGAGATCAGTGCGCAAATGCGTTTGCCCCAGAGCTCCTGCGGAAACGGCGCCGTCGACGGCGCTCTTTTCAACCCGAGGAACGGGCAGAGCGCTTCGGGCGCCTGCGGCAGGAATTCGCGGTAAAACTGCATGATGCGCTGAGCGTGGGCGATGTCCCAGAAGATCGGCCCCGCATAGACCGTACTGACCGGATGCGCGCGGTACAGAAAGCTCGTCACGACGCCGAAGTTGCCGCCGCCGCCGCGCAGCGCCCAGAACAGATCGCTGTTCTCGCGCTCGCTGGCGGTCACCTGTCGTCCATCGGCGAGCACCACGTCAGCCTCCAGCAGGTTGTCGATGGTGAGTCCGTACGCGCGGCTGAGGTAGCCGTGACCGCCGCCCAGGGTCAGACCGGCGATCCCGGTGGTCGATACGATGCCGGCGGGCACGGCTAAGCCGAACGGATGGGTGGCGTGATCGACCTCGCCCTGCGTGCAGCCGGGCGCCACACGCACGGTGCGCGCGCCTGGATCGACGCGTACGCCCTTGAGACCTGAAAGGTCGATCACTACGCCGTCGTCGCAGCTTGCGAAGCCGGCGCCGTTGTGCCCGCCACTGCGTACGGCGAGCAGGGCGCCATGGTCACGGGCCAGATTCACCGCCGATATGACGTCGGCGACGTCGGTGCAGCGTGCGATGAGCTGCGGCCGCTTGTCGATCATGCCGTTGTACACGCTGCGCGCCTCGTCATACCCCGGATCGTGCGGCTGGATGAGTGCGCCGCGGAACGTTTCAGAGAAAGCTTGAATGACCTGCCGGTCGATCATGAGAAGTCTCCTGTCAACTCCGGTTGATCGACAATATCCACGGCGGGCGTGAAAGCGCCGCCAGTATGGATGTGAATCGAGCGTGAAAGCCCGGCGGCTGGCGATGAAAGGCCGGGTCGACGGCCTGCTGGATACGGCGCCGCGATCGTGCGGTTCCGGATGGAGCGCCGGCCGCTCAACACACTGTAGAGCGCGATGACGCCGTTCCCCGCCGCCGCTTGAAACCTCCGCACGCAGAGACAACAATGCCCACATGTCTCGCACTGCTTCGAAACACCGACTTCGCTCGCGCGCAGCGCCCGCCGCGGCGCATGTGACGCAGCGCTTTCTCAGGACGGGCGATAAGACCTGCCTTGTCTGAAGCCGGATCCTCCGGCGACTCGTGCGTTGTCGCGGGATCCGGTTCTCACCTTGGCCGCATGCTCTCTGTCGAGCTGGCCAGACTATCGCGTTGATTGCATTCGCGGGCGGTTACAGCGCCGCTCGCGCCGCTTGTGGGGGTGTTCAAGTGAGCCGTTCATATGCTGTCGAATGCGTGTGTTCGCATCGAGGTGTGCATTTTCAGCTTTCGTTCGCTCGGGCCGGCCTGGAACTGCTGTCCGATTACGAAGACGCCGCTTTCGAAGCGACCAGGAATGGCATCGTCATGCTCGGAGAAACGGAATTGTCGCTCGATCCGCCGATCGAGACGCTGCGCAAGGCGTATGGCGACCAGCTCCGTGTGAGCGCGCCGCTGGTGCGCTACCGAACGACACAGGGCGTCGAGCAGCCGATCATGGGATTGCGTGTGGTCTGCGACCCCAGGCATCTGGACATAGTGCAGCGTGACCTGCTGATGCGCTCTGCGACTGTTCTCGAAGCTCGTGTGCAGGACAAGGAAGGCGTCCTGAGCGCCAATGGGCCGTTGCCGAACCTTTTGGGTTTGCGGGCGCAGATCCAGCGTCTCACCGACAACAAAGGTCAACTTGCAATGTGGCTCAGCCACTATGAGAAAGTTGACGTTGAGCCGCCTGGCGGGGACGCTGCGTAAGCGCCGGCCGGCGCACTGTCGTGGACAACATCAGCCTGCGCTGGAGTGCGCTTTCTTCGTCTCGAGATTAGCGATGTCGGATCACGCTGATCGTCGCGGGAACCTGCGCCCACCGGCTGTCGTCGATCGCCGCGCCACGTAGTCTGTGTTCGCAGCGAACCACGTGACAGGCCGTCGTGGTCCGACCTCGCACACGAGCCTGGAGCGACTCTCGCGCTCGAACTTTGCCGTCGTGGCTGCGTTCAATTCTCGTGTGTGTGTACACGATGACGCTTCGTAATGCAGAAGATGGAAGACGAGCCGACATTCGTCGCGGAGCCAGTCACTCTCTGCATCATCAACTTCAATGGCGTCGAACACCTGCGGCGCGCATTCGAATCGATCGACAGGCAGCCGTGGCGTTTCGCCGAGGTGCTATTGGTCGACAACGCCTCGGAGGACGACAGCGTCGCCGTTGCGCGTGCGCTTTGCCCGGGCGTGCGCGTCGTCCAACTTCCTGCGAACCGAGGTCCAGGCGCCGCACGCAACGCAGGGTTTTCGGCGGCAAGGCACGATCTCATTCTGTTCATTGACAATGACGTTCGCCTCGAGCGCGAAACCGTGTCCGCTTTGATCCGCCGGGTGCGGGTCAGCGACGGCGTACTGGCGGCCGCGCCCCGGGTTGTGTACGCCGACCGGCCCGACACCATTCAATTCGACAGTGCGGATTGTCATTTCCTCGGCTTGATGGCGACCCGTCATGCCGACCAGCAGCTCGGCGCGGTGGAGGAGGAGGCCGCGGCTACGACTTCGCTGGTCAGCGCCTGCTTCATGATTGATCGATCCAGATGGCGCGAAGGCGACCTGTTCGACGAGACGCTCGGATTCAATCTGGAGGATCACGACTTCGCAGTGCGGGCGCGGCTGGCAGGCCACGAGTTATGGGTCGAACCCGCGGCGCGCGTGCAGCATGGCTCGGGCACGCCCGGTCTGTCCTATCGGCCCGGCGTGACTGTCAGTCCGCAACGTCTGTACTACCTGACGCTCAATCGCTGGATCGTCATGACGAAGTGCTATTCGGCGAAGACCCTGGTGCTGCTGTCGCCGGCGTTGATCGCATTCGAGTTGATGCAACTCGCCTGGCTCACGAGCCAGGGCGCTGGGCGTGTGTGGCTGCAGGCGCTGCGCACGTATCGCGCCCGCCGCGCGGAGCTCATGGTCGTGCGAGCCGCTACACAGCGGGCGCGCAGGATCCCGGACGGCGTCGTTCTTCGCGAGGCGGGGTTGCCGATGACGCGAGGCGCCCGGGAGAGCTTCGTGGGCCGTCATTTCGCGTCGGCGGCGGATCGGGCGCTGCGAGCCTGGTGGAGACTCGTAGAACGGCCGCTGCGGTGGGACTGGAGGTGAGCCGGTGCGCATCCTGGTCGTCGCCGCTTGCCCCTTGCCCTGGCCGCGAGGGACTCCGATCCGCATCCATCGGCTCGCGGAGGCGCTGGTGCATCGTGGTCACGAGGTGCACGTGGCGACCTATCCGCTGGGTGATCAGGGGACGCCGACGCCCTACATCCTGCATCGCGTCGGTCGGCAGACCTCGACCATGGACGCGCGCCCAGGTCCGTCGCTCAAGAAGCTGCTGGTCCTCGATCCGATGCTGGTTCGCAAGGTGCGCAAGCTTCTGGACGAGATCGAGTTCGACGTCATCCACGCGCATCACTATGAAGGCCTGATCACGGCCTTGATCGCGAGACGCACCCGCCACAACGTGCCGATCGTATACGACGCGCACACGCTGCTCGCGACGGAGCTTCCTTACTATGATCTGCCGATCCCGCCGAAGCTCGCCGAGCGCATCGGCCTGTGGCTGGACGCCGGCTTGCCGCGCCGCGCCGACCACATCGTCGCAGTGACGGCGGGCATGCGCGAATGGCTGACCCGTGAGGGGGCCGCGTCCGACGCGCGGGTCTCTCTGGTGCAGAACGGCGTGGAGCATGAACACTTCAGCGTCCCGGCGTCGCAGGACCGCGGCGCCCGGCGCCGGCGCGTCGTGTACTCCGGCAACCTTGCCGAGTACCAAGGTGTCGACCTGCTGCTCGGTGCGTTCGCACGGGTGCGGGCGGAAGCTCCTGACGCGCAGCTCGTGCTCGTGACGGATTCCAGTCCCTCGTGGCTGGGACAGAAACTCGAGGCGCTCGAAATCGCCGCAAGCGTGTCCATCGTGCAGGTGGATTTCGAGCATCTGCCGGACGCGCTGGTCGAAGCGGACGTGCTGGTGAATCCGCGCCCGTACTGCGATGGTCTTCCGCAGAAACTGCTCAACTACATGGCGACTGGCCGGCCGATCGTATCCTTCGCCGGCTCCGCCGACCTGCTGGAGCACGAGAACACCGCGCTGCTCGTCCTCGACGGGGATATCGAGGGCCTTGCGCACGCCATTCTGCGCGTGCTGAACGATCCAGATCTCGCAGCGCGTCTGGGCGCCAATGCGCGAGAGGAGGTGGTCGCGACGCGCGGTTGGCGGCAAGTGGCCGATCGAGTCGAGCGCGTCTACTGCAAAGTCACCAGCGAGCGGCCTCATCTCGTTGCGCGCCCGCGAGCGTGAGCCGAGCCATGCACTCGCTGAAGGGGCAGCTCTCGATCGCCACGCTCGGGTATGGCTTCGAAAAACTCATCTCGCTGATCGTCGTCACCGTGCTGGTCCACTCCGTGGACAAGGCGATGATGGGACAGTTCTTCGTCGCGATCGGCGTTTGCAGCGTCGCGGCCATGATCGTCGAATTCGGCTCGGCGAACTACCTCGTGCGCGCCACGGCCCGGGACCAGGCGGGCGCGGCGGCATGGCTCGGCGGCGTACTGAAGATCCGTTTGCCGCTGATGTCGGCGGCGCTCCTGACCATCAATGCAGCCGTCGCGGCGACGGCGCCGCACTTGCTGTGGCTGTACGTCTTCACGTCGTTCTACGTCCTGTTCGAAAATCTTTACTACGCGTTCGGATCGACGCTGACCGGCCTCGGCGCGATCGGCGCCCGGGTCCGCACCGGGCTCATAGGTCCGCTGATCTTGTTGGCGCTGGTTCCGCCTGCAGCGTGGCTCGGCTGGCCTTTGCAGCATATCGTGGTGCTCTACGCCGCAGCGATGCTGCTCATGGCCATGGTCGGGTTCGGCGTCGTCGTGAAGCGCGTCGGTTGGCCGCGAGTATTCCGTGACGCGCCGTCGGCAACCGGCGTTCTTGCGCAATGCTCATGGCTGTTCGCGGTGGACGTCGCCGTATTGATTCACTCGCGGGTAGACGAATGGATGCTCGCGTCGATGCGCGGCTTCCGCGAGGTCGCTGGCTTTGCGGCTGCGTACAAGCTCGTCGAAGCGTCGCGCTCCGCCATTCGGCCCATCACCCTGGTGCTCTTTCCGCACTTCGCAGCGGCCGTGCAGGCGAACGCCTGGGAGCGGGTGCGCGGCCATGGCGCAAGAACACTGCTGGGGGCCGCGCTCCTCGGCGTAGTCGCCGCGGGCGTCGTATATGCAATCGCCCCTTGGATCGTGCCTCTGCTCTTCGGCCGCGAGTACCCCGAGTCTGTGGCGATTACGCGCGTACTCTTCATTGCGAGCCCGACCCTGTTCGTCGGGTTCGTGGCGACGATGATTTGCATGTCGATGCATCTGGAGAAGCGTGTCGCCGCCTTCTCGGTCGCCAGCATCGCGGTCAACTTCGCGCTGAATCTCGTGGTGATCCCGATGTGGGGAGGCGTCGGCGCCGCCTGGGTGAAATTGGCCAGCGAGTCGTTGTTCTGCGTGAGCGTCACAGTCTTGCTCTTAGTGACTCTGCGTACACGCTCGAGCGCGCCGGCCGCGTCGGATCGGCGTGCGCGCACGGTCTTTGGCGCGCAACTCGAAAAATAGAAGCGTCAGCGTTGGCTCACCAGCATACAAGCCGTGCTGGATGTGCGGGCCTTTTCCGCTGGACGGCGTCGGCAAATCCCCAGTTTCTATATGGAGCAGACCCCGCGCTGATTCGTCGGTCTTTCGACCGCAGACTCCGCGGGCCCAAAGCGAAACTCCGCCTTTTTGCACAGGCGAGAGAGCGGCGCGAATGACGCCGACATTAGTGTCGATGGATCTCCGCATCGCGAACACGACGGCGGCAAACGTACATGATGCGCGCAGATGAGACGTTCCTCGCAAACACAAAACGCAATGGCGGTTCCGATGTGTAGTCATGGCCCGCCTGAGCCGATAGCTCTCCAGCGATCGATCGACGGCCCCGAGGACAGGGCGCTTCGCTGGACCATTGCGGGATCACTGCGGGAGCCCCCTAAGTGCTTCAGGAGAAGTTCTTGCATGGAGTCGGCTGTGCGCCTGACGTAGACTCCAAGATCCAGCAGCGCTCACTCCTATGGCCGCGCAGGTTGCGACGGCGAACAAAACTAGCAGCGCGCTCCAGGAGCAAGAGTGGATTCGTACGACTGTGACGAGGCGTCGCAGGCATCTGCGATCTGTGCAGACGGGGACCGAATGAGAATGATCCTCGCCCGCGGCGCCGCGCTCGTGCTACTGATAGTGGGCGCGGCGGTCTGCCTGGGATGGATGGTCGGCGAACCGATGCTCATTCAGCTGCGATCTGACTGGGCGCCCATGAAATTCAACGCGGCGCTTGGCTTCGCGCTGCTCGGCATGGGCGCTGCATCGCTGGCGCAGGGCGCGCGGCGCTTGGCGCGTGTGTGTGCGGTGCTGGTCACCGTAATCGGCGTCGCCACGCTCGCGCAGGACCTGCTGCGGATCAGCCTGCATCTCGATCAGCTCTTTGTGCGCGCCGTCATCGTCGAGCCGGGTTCCGCGCCGGGGCGAATGTCGCCGGTCACAGCTTCACTTCTCGGGCTCTGTGGTTTGGGCCTCCTGCTATTGACCTTCCGGGAAACGCGGGCGCGCTCGACCATCGTAGGGCTGATCGCCTCTCTGATCTCGGGCATATCGGTGAGCGCGTTGATCGGTTATGCGACAGAAACGCCGGTCGCATACTTCTGGGGGGCGCTCGCCGGGGTGGCTATCCACGCCGCCGGCTCGTTCGTGGTGGCGGCCGTTGCGCTCGGCGCCTTCGCCACGCGGCCCGAAGATCGACTCTTGCCGCACTGGGCGCCGTGGGCCGCCCTCATCTGGGGGCTTGCCTGCACGGCCGCGCTCGGCGGAACCTTGATATATCAGTTCGCCGACACCCCGGAGTCCAGGACGCCGGAGCTGACGATCCTCATCGGAATCATTCTTTCCGCGCTGATGGCGTGGGCGCTGCATTCCCGCCGCGAACTGGCCGGCGCGCTGACGGCAAGCGCGCGCTCCGAGGAAATGGTTCGCAGCATTCTCGAGGCGGCGCCGGATGCGATGCTGATCAGCGACGCCGACGGCCGCATCGTGCTCGTGAACGACATGGCGGAGAAGCACTTCGGGTACGCGCGCTCGGAACTGATCGGCAATACCGTAGAGCTTTTGATACCGCCCGACGCTCGCGCCGCGCACGTGAATTTGCGACGCGAGTTCGCCGCCGCCCGGGGCGCCAGATTCATGGGCGTCGGGCGCGATCTGCTCGCCATGCGTCGCGACGGCTCGCTGCTCCCGGTGGAAGTCGCGCTCAGTCCGGTGAACCTGCGCGGCCAGAATCTGATCGTGGCGGCAGTGCGCGACAGCACACAGCGGCGCGAGGCAGAGCAGAGAATTCGAGAATCTCTGCAGGAGAAGGAGCTGCTCCTCAAGGAGATTCATCATCGGGTGAAGAACAATCTGCAAGTCGTCGCCAGCATGCTCGCGCTACAGGCGGACAAGGCGACAGCGGCGGTCCAGGAGCCGCTCGAGGATTGCCGACAGCGCGTCATGAGCATGGCGCTCGTGCATGAGAAACTCTATGGCGCCGCGGATCTGCGCCGCATCGATCTGGCGGAGCTGACGCGCGAGATCACGACGATGCTGATCAGCGAGGATCTCGGTCCTTCGATCTCGACCACTTTCAACGTCGAGCCTATCGCCATCGACATCGATCGGGCCGTGCCCGCCAGTCTGATTCTGAACGAGTTGATCACCAACGCCCTCAAGCACGCGTTCAAGGGCCGAACCAACGGGGCGCTCGCGATCAATGTGCGTCGCTGCAACGAGGGCGGCGTCTGTATCGAAGTCGCTGACGACGGCGTGGGCGGATTGGACGAGAGCGCTTTCCGCACCGGACGCACGCTCGGCATGACCATCGTGCGCAATCTCGTGCGGCAGCTCAACGGACGGCTTTCGGTGGGCGGCGGTCCAGGCGCGATGGTCGCAATCAGTTTTCCGATCACGCAAGAGCAGGCATCGTGAACATTCCGAGCATTCTGGTCATCGAGGACGAGAGCCTGGTGGCTGAGGAGCTGTCGATGCGCCTCGAGCAGTTGGGCTATCAGGTAGGCGGGGTCGTGGATAACGCGGCTGATGCATTCGCGTACGTGAGCGTCGTGAAGCCGGACCTGGCTCTGGTAGACATCCAAATCAAAGGATCGCTGACCGGCATCGATGTCGCACGGCGGTTCCGCCAGGAGTTCGACGTGCCGGTAGTCTTCCTCACGGCGCATGCGGACGCAGCGACGCTCAAGGAGGCGACGGCGGTCGAGCCTTTCGGCTACATCGTGAAACCATTCGACAAGCGCTCGCTCGCGGCGACGCTGGAAACTGCGCTGCGCCGACGACGCACCGAACAGAAGCTCGCGAAAATGGAGCGCTGGCTCGCAGCGACGATGAGCAGCATCGGCGATGCAGTCATCACGATCGATGGCGAGTTGCGCATCAGTTTCATCAATCCGATCGCCGAGCGTCTGTGCGGTTGGACGAGCGAGGAGGCCATCGGACAAGCGGCGACCGACGTGTTTCGGATACGCACCCCGGCGGGGGAGACGCTCTCGGACGTGATCGAGCAGGCGATCCGCGAGGGCGCCGTCCTGAACATCGATGAGGCGACGCTCACGACGCGTCACGGAGACGTCGTGCCAATCGACGATTCGGTGGCGCCGATCCGCGACGATGCGGGCCGCATGGCCGGCTTCGTCATCGTGTTTCGCGACGCCAGCGCACGGAAACAGCAGGAACAGCACATCCGCACGCTGAACAGCGAGCTGGAAGAAAAAGTACGACTACGTACTGCACAGCTCGAGGCCGCGAACGAGGAGTTGACGGTATTCGCGCAAGGCATCGCCCATGATCTGCGCGCCCCGCTGCGCACGATCAACGCGTACGCGACGCGAGTCATCGAGGAGCACGGCGATGCGCTGCCGAGCGAAGGACAGCGCCTGCTACGCGTCGTGACGCGCCGAGCGGAGCAGACCTGCGCCATGATAAGCGACTATTTGCGGCTGTCGGCGCTGAAACGCCTGGAAATGAAGCGCGAGCGCGTCGATATGACCGCACTCGCCAAAGAGGCATGGGCCGAGGCCGTCGCAGGCGCGCCACGTCCTCCCGCGCTGTTCCTGAGCTCACTGCCGCCCGCCTGCGGCGATCCGGGATTGCTCAGACAAGTGTGGGCGAACGCGCTATCGAACGCAGTCAAGTTCACTCGCGCCGCGCCTTCGCCCGAGGTGCGCATTAGCGGCGAGGAGGAGGGCGAATTCGTGCGCTATCGCATCGCGGACAACGGGGTCGGATTCGATCCCAACGACGCCGGCAAATTGTTTCACGTGTTCGAGCGCTTGCATCTGCAGAGCGAGTACGAAGGCAACGGCGTTGGCCTGTGCATCATGCAGCGCATCGTGCATCGTCATGGAGGCGATATATCGATCGATGCGCGTCCCGGCGAGGGCGCAGTCCTGCAGTTCCGGACGCCGCGCGCGTAGCGACGGAGCAATGCGGAGCGCGAGCGGAGCGCGGCGAATGAAGCGGTGGCGGGCAATTCAGAGTTGCTGCGGCCGCCTTATGCCAGGTGGTCGCGTGAAGCGCGATCGGACGGGCGTTTACCTGGAGAATCGCTCTGACGCGATACAGGCGCCCTTTTCGCGGCGAGAACGATTTTCTGCAGGTGCTGGGCCAATTCCTGCGCATCCACAGGTTTGTGGAAAATGCTGCACATCTCCATGGAAGTGCATCGTCGCGACAGACGGGTCGTGTCGCCGGTGAGAATCACCGCCGGAATAATGTGGCCCAAGCGGCTTCGAATCGCTTCTATCAGCTCGGCGCCGTTCTTCGGCGCGCCCAGTTGATAGTCTGTAATGACGACATCGGGCGTCGGCGATGTCTCCAGGATCTTGAGCGCTTCATCGGGAGAACTGGCTGTCATGACCTCATGACCGGTCACGCCGAGGAACAGCGCCGTCGCATTCCGCACGCTCGGCTCGTCATCGACCAGCAGAACGCGAGCGAAGGCGCCTGACGAAGCCGCATTCTCGGGTTGCGGCGACGCTGAAGCCTCGGCCGCGCCGAGCGGGACCGTCAGTGAGAACGTGGCGCCCACACCGACCTGCGAACTCAGCTCGATCCGCACGCCCAGCACCCGCGCGGCATGGCGCACGATCGCCAATCCGAGACCAAAGCCTTCCCCGCGCATACCGGCCTTCGGTCGCAGTTGCTGGAACTCCTCGAAGATGAGGTCGTGCTGCTCCTCGGGTATGCCAGGCCCGGTGTCCTGCACTTCGATGCGCACGCCCCCCGCGGTCTCTCTTGCGCGCACTCGAACCTCGCCCTGGTCCGTATAGCGCACGGCGTTCGCGAGAAGATTCTGCACGATCTCGCGCAGTAGTGTGGGGTCGGAGCGCACCGCAATCCTGGCCGCATCCACGTGCAGGGCGACGCCCTTGCTGTGCGCAAGCGGCGCAAACTCGCTGCGCAGTTCCTCCAGCATGCCGTCGAGCAGGAAGTCGCTGATTTCCGGCTCCACTGCGCCGGACTCCAGGCGGTTGATGTTGAGCAGCGCATGCACGAGTCGGGTCATCGATTCGAGTGAGTTCTGCTGCGTCTCAACGATGCGCGCCGCCAGCGGATGGAGGTTCTGATCGCGCAGCGTGGCGTTGAGCAACATCAGGGACTGCAGCGGCTGGCGCAGATCGTGACTTGCGGCCGAGAGGAATCGCGAGCGTGCGGCGCTCGCCTCGACCAGCTCCGCGGTTCGTTCGCGAACGCGCTCCTCGAGCAGGTCATGACTGCGCTGCAGCTCGCTCTCGGCCCGTTTGCGTTGCTCGATCTCCGCCTGCAGCGCCTCATTGGCTTCTGATAAATGGCGGGTGCTCTCGCGCACACGTGCTTCGAGAGAAGCGTTCACGCGGTCGAGTTGCTCGGCGGCCTGCGCGCGCACTTTGGTTTCTCTATGCACCAGAAGATAGATGACGACCATCAACGCAGCGACCAGCGCCGAGAGTGTGGCGCTGAGCCAGAAGTTGCGTTGCAGGCTGCGCCTCTCCTCGGCGCGGCGCTCCGCCAGAATCCGCTCTTCTTCGGCGGACATCTGCTGGAAGAGCTCGCGCACCTCCGCCATCGTCGCGTGCCCCTGATTCGTTTTCACGAACTGCATCGCGGCGGCGGCGCCCTGGGTGCGGTGCAGCCCGAGCGCGTGCTCCATTTGGCCCAGGCGTTCTTCGAGCAAAGCCGTCAGCTTGGCGACGTTTTGACGCTGCACCTGATTGTCCGTCATCAGCTCCTGCAGTCGGCTTATTTCACGGGCAATCCGCTGCTGCCCGGTCTTGTAAGGCTCAAGGTAATCGTCGGAAACGGTCAGCAGGTAACCGCGTTGGCCCGTCTCCATGTTCAGCAATGTTTCGGAGACCACGTCGAGTTGTCGCCGGAACTCTTCTGTGGCGCGAGCCTGGTTGGAAGTCAGTTGCAGCTGCAGAATGCTGCCGCGCGCAATGGCCAGCACGAGCGCCAGCAGCGCCACCCCGGAGATGAGGGTGGCGAGCACGGTGCGATCGAAGGGGCGCGTGTTTTCCTGGCTTGGATGCATCCGGGGGCTTTGCCAAGTGGACACAGATTAGGCTCCAATATAGGGCGAGATACGTTGATCTGAGTCAACCCGACTCACTCGTGCGCACGCAGCAAAGCCTCGAGGGCGTCATCGTGTCCGTAGACGTCTTCGAAGAAGAGCACGACGCCCGATTGCGTGGCCGCCGCCGTGCCATAGAACATCAACACGCGAACCGGCTTTGCAAGATTCACGCGCCGCGTCTTCGGATCGCACATCGCGGCCTGGATCGCCTCCAGATCCCAGTCGCCGGGCGCATTCTTCAGTACGTATTCCGCCAGCAAGGCAGGTTCGCTCACTCTGATGCAGCCATGACTGAACGCGCGGCTCGCACGCCCGAAGAGATGGACGTGCGGCGTCGCGTGCAGGTAGACGGCGTATGGATTCGGCGCCACGAACTTCACTGAGCCCAGGGCGTTGTGCGGACCGGGCCGTTGCCGCACTCGCAGACGACCCGCGGCCACCTCATCGAGCGCCTGTGGCGTCGGCTCGATCGGCGTCGCGTCCGCGCTCGCGCCGCGGACGATCTCCATGTCATGTCGCGCGAGATAGGCGGGATCCTTGCGAATCAGCGGCAGCAACTCGCGACGGGCGATCGAGTGCGGTACGTCCCAGAAGGGCTGAAAGACCACATGCTCGATCTGGGTCACGAATACAGGTGTGCGGGTATGCGGATAGTTCTGACCGACGACGACTCGCATCTCGAGGACGCTCGCATCAGCGGCGTCCGGCGGCGGCAGGGCGTACAACGTGAACTGCGGGATGTTCACGACGATGTCCGGCCTCTCCAATGAGGCGGTCCAACGCCAGCGCTCCAGCGTGAGCTCGATCTGCCGAACACGCTCGCGGAGCGGCGTAACGAGCGCCGCAAACGTTTTCGGGCCGATCACGCCATCGACATCCAGGCCGTGCCGATCCTGAAAGCGGCGCACGCCTTCTATGAGGGATTCATCGATCACTGGATCATCGCTGGGCTCGTCAACGCGCTCGAGATCGCCAAGCGCCACAAGCAATGCGCGCAGCTTTCGAGCGCCCTCATACTGGTCGCCTGTCGCCAGGGACCGTCGTGGAAGCGGTGGGAGCGTCGTCAGCGTGGTCTGCGAGGCGAGGGTGCGATATCTGGCGAGCGCCTGCTTGAGAAGCCGGTACGGCGGAGGTCGCGGCTCGACCGCAGCGATGGCGGCGCTCACGTCCCGAGCCGTAGCGAGTCGCTGTACGGCGAGCGCCGAGTCGAATACGACCTCCTTCGATGGAAGATCGAAGCCCGCCGCCCGCGGGTCTACGCGTCCATGGTGCAGGTGCCGCAGAAACCTGGACGCAGAGTCCGTCAGGGCGGCGTCGAATCGATCCATGACGCTCGCAGCGACCTGTTCGCCGCTGAGCACGCGCGCCGCTTCGGCGGCTGGCGTCGCCAGTTCATAATCTTCCTTTCGCAGGCCGAACGATTCGGCGGCGCGCAACGTTGCGACGACTTCGCGCGCTTGAGATGACGCTCGTCCATCCCTGAACCAAGTCCTCTCCGTCGCATCGGAAAGCTGCGGGATCGAGCACCCAATCAAGAGGCAGATTGCGAGTAGCGGTCGACCCCGGTTCGAGTTGCGGACGCGGCGCGCGCCGTGCGACGGCAGGGTTGGTGACCGCATTCTTCTACGAACTCCACGATCTTTTGCGCCACTGCAATGTTATCCTTCTGCTTACGCCCCGCATAGACATTCGCCTGATGCGTCCAATGAGCGCCGCCTTTTCCTCGCACGTGAGCCGAGCCCTGCGGCTGGGCGTCGCAACGCTCGCAATGTGGATGGCCTTCGTGAAACCGGCTGGCGCGGAAGCGCCGCAGGAATCCATCGATCTGCATCTGAGCGCGCTGGTCGCCGATCTGCCGGAACAAGCGCAGCAAGCGCTCGTGCATATCAGCGGGCTGGAGCGACGGCTCCTGGCGGTACGCTCGTATCTGAGGGCGGGCCCGCAACTGCCGGAGAAATGGAGCTGGACCGCCCAGCAGATCGAAGCGTTCGAGATCTCCCCCGACTACCAGCGTTTCCGTGAGAGCGTGCAACGGGTGATCGATGAATTCGAGCGGCGCAATCCGGGCTACACGTTGTTCGTGAACATGAAGGCGCGACCTCTGGAACTACAGCTGCAGAGATGGAACTCGAACCCCGGCGTACAGCGCGTAGCCGCCAGTTTGTACAGGTCGCTGCTTGGACACGAATGGGCGACCGCCGCTTGCGCTGAGCCGTGCGCCGCGTCCGTCCAGAGCCTGCGCAACTTCCTTCTGGATTGGCGTCCTCCGGCGGCCGCGCCGCTGGCTGCTCCCGGGCTGTCGGCTCACGGCCAGTTGCGAGCAGTGGATTTCCAAGTCTCTAGAGCAGGGCGCATCGTCGCCGGAACGACGATCGCAACCGTCCCGCACGAATGGGACAAGAGCGGTTGGCGAGCACGGCTGCAACGTGCGGTGCAAGCAGCGGATGCGCGATTCGTCGGCCCCCTCATGTCGCCGAATGAACCTTGGCATTACACGTATCTGCCGTCGGCTCTGACGGCGGATTCGGAGGCCGGCGAGACGCCTGGCGCCCAACGCAGGATGCGAGGCGAATCCGGGTAAGGCGAATTTCACTCGGTGCGCCGTCGGCCCGTCCCCATAGCCCGCACACAGAGAGAGCAACGAGCGACGATGACAGCGAACCCGGACTTCGACGTCGTGGTCATCGGGGCAGGGGTAGTCGGACTCGCAGTGGGACGCGCGGCGGCGCGCGAGGGATGGCGCGTGCTGGTCATGGACCGGGCCGCACATCCGGGCGCGGAGATCTCCTCGCGCAACTCCGAAGTAATTCACGGCGGGCTGTACTATCCGACGGGAACGCTGAAGGCACGACTCTGCGTGCAGGGGCGCCACGAGCTTTACGCATACTGCGAGTCGCGCTCAGTCCCGTTCCGGCGCTGCGGAAAACTGGTCCTGGCCACGCATCTGGACGAGCATCCGCAGCTCGACGCTCTTGCCGAGCTCGCTCGCGCCAACGGCGTCGATGATGTCCGGCTGCTCACCCCGGCCCGCGTCAGCGAGTTGGAGCCGGAGCTGCGTTGCACGCTCGCGCTCGCATCGCCAAGCAGCGGAATCATCGACACCCACGCATTGATGGCTGCATTGATCGGGGATATCGAGTCGGACGGCGGCCTGCTCGTGCTGCGGACGGAATTCGTCGGAGCCGAACCCCGCACGTTCGGCTTCGAGGTGCGAGCCTGCTCGGCCGGCGACGACATCGCAATCTCCACTCGCTGGCTGATCAATAGCGCCGGCTTGTCGGCGCCGGCCGTTGCGCTGCGCGTCGAAGGTGTGGCCGCCGCCGCGACGCCGCGTCCGTACTTCGCCAAGGGAAGTTACTTCTCCATTCGGCGGCGGCCATTCAGCCGCCTCGTGTATCCGCTGCACAACGAGGCCGGTCTCGGCGTCCATGCAACGATCGATCTCGCCGGACAGGTGCGGTTCGGACCCGACGTGGAGTGGGTCGACGCACCTGAGTTCGACGTGGACCCCCAACGCGCCGAGTCCTTCGCTGCTGCGATCCGCCGATACTGGCCAGGCCTGCCGGACGGAGCGCTGACGCCCGCATACGCCGGCGTTCGCCCGAAGATCGTGGGCCCGGGGCGGCCGGCTGCGGACTTCGTGATCAGCGGCCCCGCCGATCACGGCGTCCCTGGGCTCTACAGCCTGTTCGGCATCGAGTCTCCGGGGCTCACTGCCTGTCTGGCGCTCGGGCAGGAACTCGTCGATCGACTATCGGCTCTTGCATCTTGAGCGCCTCTCGAGCGGCCCAGCGCTCAACGAGCGATCCTTCCTTTCGTTGCAATGCACGATGTGCGCCTGCAACAATGACTTCGATGGGTGAAGGTGAGGACGACATCGCAGAGGCGTCGGTGCGCCGATTGCCGCGAGCAGCGGCCGATCGCCCGGCGCGCGACCCGATTCGTTGTGTAACGGAGGATGTTTTCCGGTGAGCGACCCCCAGGTAGTAGCGCTCACCGGCGGCGTCGGCGGCGCCAAGCTTTGCCTCGGTCTCTCGAAATGCGTCTTGGGCGATCGCCTTGCCTGCGTGGTCAACACGGCCGATGACTTCGTGCATCTTGGCCTGCGGATCTCGCCGGATCTCGACACACTGCTCTACACCCTTGCAGGCTGTGCGAACGCAGAGCTCGGCTGGGGGCGGCAGGGCGAGACCTGGACATTCATGGACGCCTTGGAGCGACTCGGCGGCCCCACGTGGTTCCGCCTGGGCGACGGCGATCTCGCCCTCCACGTCGAACGAACGCGACGACTGGCCGCCGGCGAGTCTCTTACCCAGGTGACCGCCCGCCTGGCTGGGCGTCTTGGGGTCACGACGCGTGTGCTGCCCATGACCGATGATACGGTCGGCACCTGCGTTCACACCGACCAAGGTCCGCTCGAATTCCAGGAGTATTTCGTCCGCTGTCGGGCGGCGCCCGCCGTGCTGAGCATCGAGTATTCGGGGGCCGAGACCGCCAGGCTGACCGATGCAGTCAAGGCGGCGCTGGATTCGCCAGAACTGCAGGCCATCGTCATCTGCCCGTCCAATCCGTTCCTGAGCATCGATCCCATACTCTCGATTCCTGGAACCCGCGAGCTTCTGAAATCGAAGGGCGCGCCCGTGGTCGGCGTGTCGCCGCTGATCGGCGGTCAGGCCGTGAAGGGGCCCACGGCAAAGCTGATGCGAGAGTTGGGCGTCACACCGACGCCGACCGCCATAGCCAATCATTACGAGGGGTTGATCGACGGCCTGGTCATCGATGAGGCCGACCGAGACTGGGCCGAGCGTTGCGGGCTGCCGACGCTGGTGACGCCGACGCTCATGTCTACGCTCGAGGATAAGACGCGCCTCGCGAAACAGACCCTCGACTTCGCGCGGGCGATCCGCGTCGGCTGATAAGCCTCTCCTTGAAGTCCTGAGACAAAGGCCAGCGGGTCCTTCACGGTGAAGACGCCGCTCGACGCCGGCGATTGGACTTGTAAAGTAGTAATCAATTACTTACTTTGTAGCCATGAGCTCCCAACGCAAACACTTGCCGGCTGATGAGCGCCGCGCCGCTACGGTCGAGGCGGTAGTCAAGCTCGCTGCTGAGCAGAATCCGAGTGAAATCACGACCTTGGCGATAGCGAAGCACATGGGTCTGACCCAGGGCGCGCTGTTTCGCCACTTCCCGAGCAAGGACGCGCTGTTCGAGGCGGTCATGGAGTGGGTCGCCAAACGCTTGCTCGGGCGGATCGACCAATACGCCTCCAGTGCATCGCCGCTGGCCGCGCTGGAGAAGATGTTCATGGCTCATGTGGAGTTCGTCTGCGAGCACCCAGGCGTTCCGCGCATGCTGTTCGGCGAGTTGCAGCGCGCCGCCGATACGCCGGCCAAGCGCGCCGTCCAGATCATGATCAGGCGTTACAGCGAACGGCTCGCAACGCTCCTCGAGCGAGGCAAGGCGCTCGGCGAGGTAGCGGCTGAAGTGGACGCCTCCGCCGCGGCGACGCTGTTCATCGGAACGATACAAGGCCTGGTCATGCAATCACTCTTGGCGGGAAGCGTGGAGCGCATCCGCGCTGAGGCGCCCGGCGCGTTCGCCATCTATCGCCGGGGCGTCAGGAGCGCGCCATGAGTCTGCGGACCGCCTTGCTCGACAGGATCCGGGCGCTGCACGGCTCGATGTCGGCGCGCAGCCTGGCGCTGATTGGGATATTGCTGCCGCTGCTTTTCCTGTTCCTCTACGTTGCGGTCCGATCCGGCCCGTTGGCGCCGGTGTCGGTCGTCGCCGCCTCCGTGGAAACCCAAAGCCTCGAGCCCGCGCTGTTCGGCGTCGGGACGGTTGAAGCGCGCTACACCTATCGCATCGGTCCGACGTTCGCGGGACGCGTGCAACGTGTGGACGTGCAGGTCGGCGATTTCGTCAAAGCGGGGCAGGTGCTCGGGGAGATGGATCCCGTCGATCTCGACGATCGAATCCGCGCGCAGCAAGCGGCCATTCGGCGAGCCGAAGCAAGTGCGCTGGCGGCCGAAGCGCAGATCAAGGACGCGGAGGCCCGCAGGACCTACGCAGCCGCGCAGGGGCGCCGCTATGAAGAACTCCTGAAGGCGCACACGGTCAGCAAGGAGGCCGTCGAGGGCAAGCAGCAGGAGTATCAGATCGCCGAGGCCGGCCTCTCTCTGGTGCGCGCCAATCTCGCAGCGGCTCGGCAGGAGCTCGCCCGGGTCCGCTCGGAATACGACGTGCTGCGTCGACAGCGAGCGAACCTGCAGCTCGTTGCGCCGGCGGACGGCCTGGTTGCGTCGCGGCGTGTCGATCCCGGCGCCACCGTGGTGGCCGGAGAAGCCGTCGTCGAGGTCATCGACCCCGCGAGCTTGTGGATCAACGTGCGCTTCGACCAGTTGCGAAGCGCCGGCCTGCGCGCGGGATTGCCGGCGACGGTCGTGCTGCGGTCCCGCCCTGAGGCGCCTCTGAGCGCTCGCGTCCTCCGGCTCGAACCGGTTGCTGACGCGGTCACCGAAGAACTGCTCGCGAAGATCGTGCTCGATGAGTCGCTTGCATCGACGCCCGCGATCGGAGAACTGGCGGAGGTCACCGTGCAGCTGCCGCCGACCGCGCCCACGCCGGTCATATCGGACGCCAGCGTGCAGCGCGTGGGCGGGCGACTCGGCGTATGGCTCGTCGAGGCGTCGGATCTCGAGTTCAGGCCCGTCAAACTCGGCGTCGCCAGTCTCGATGGACGCGTGCAGATCATCGAAGGGCTCACGAACGGTCAGCAGGTGGTCGTCTACAGCGAGCGCGCGCTGCGCCCACGCAGCCGCATCAAGCTCGTCGAGCGCATGCCCGGAGTGTCTTTGTGATCAGTCTCGCCGGGCGCGACATCCTGCATGCCTGGGGGAAGTTCATGTTCACGGGCGTGGGTCTCGGCCTGTTGATCGGCGTGACGCTCACGATGGCCGGCGTGTACCGCGGGATGGTGGACGACGCCAGAGTGCTGCTCGACAACAGCGGCGCCGATTTGTGGGTGGTTCAGCGGGAAACTTTGGGCCCGTACGCCGAATCCTCGAGTCTCAACGACGACGTCTGGCGAAGCATCAGAGGCATGCCTGGCGTGACCCGGGCCGCGAACGTCACTTACCTCACGATGCAGGTCCGCCAAGGCGAACGAGACGTTCGCGCGATGGTGGTCGGCGTCGCGCCCGGCGGCCCGGGCGAGCCGGGTCAGCCCGGGTTTCTGGTTGCGGGACGACACATCACACGCAGCCACTATGAAGCTGTTGCAGATGTGTCCACCGGATTTCGCATCGGCGACCGGCTGAGGATCCGCCGCAACTACTACACGGTGGTCGGTCTGACGCGTCGCATGGTGTCCTCCAATGGCGATCCCATGGTGTTCATTCCGCTGAAGGATGCACAGGAGGCGCAATTCCTGAAGGATAACGACGCGATCATCGAGCAGCGCGCGCGCACGGCGCAGAACCCACGACTCAACCGATCCGGCGTACCCGGCCTGCTCGATGCGGTCATCGAGTCGCAAGGGACCAATCCCTACGTCAACGCAGTGCTCGTGCAGATCCGCCCCGGTCTCGATCCCGAGGAGGTCGCCGAGCCAATCCGGCGCTGGATGCGACTCACCGTCTACACGCGCGCGCAGATGGAGACGATCCTGGTCGGCAAGCTGATTGCAACCTCGGCGAAACAGATCGGCATGTTCCTCGTGATTCTCGCCGTCGTCAGTGCGGCCATCGTGGCTTTCATCATCTATACGCTGACGATGGGCAAGATCCGAGAGATCGCCGTACTGAAGCTGATCGGCACGAAGAATCGCACGATCGCCGCGATGATTCTGCAGCAGGCGATCGCCTTGGGCGTGATCGGATTCGTCGTCGGCAAGATCGCCGCCACGTTCTGGGCCCCGTTCTTTCCCAAGTATGTGCTGCTCATGCCTGGCGACTCGGTGAGCGGCTTCATCGCGGTGCTGGTGATCTGCGTGCTCGCCAGCGTGCTTGCGATCCGCGCGGCGCTGCGGATCGATCCGGCGGAGGCGATCGGTGGATAGCGCTCGCAGCGTGCTTCGTCGCGGCATTCACATCGAAGGCCTGAGAAAGCGCTATGGGGAAGGCGACACCGCGGTCGATGCGCTCAAGCACGTCGACATGCAGGTCGCTCCAGGCGAGGTGGTCGGACTGATCGGCCCATCGGGCTCCGGCAAGAGCACCCTGCTCAAGTGTCTCGGCGCGGTCATCGAGCCGAGCGGCGGGCGCATGACGCTCGATGATCAGGTGATCTACGAGGACGGCTGGAAGATCCCTGACTTGCGCGCGCTGCGCCGTGACAAGATCGGCTTCGTGTTCCAGGCGCCCTATCTGATTCCGTTCCTCGACGTGACCGACAACGTGGCGTTGCTGCCCATGTTGGCGGGCCGGCCGAACGGGCAGGCTCGCGAGCGCGCTCTCGAGTTGCTGAACGCGCTCGATGTGGCGCATCGCGCCGGCGGCATGCCCTCGCAGTTGTCCGGCGGCGAGCAGCAACGCGTTTCGATCGCGCGGGCGCTCGCGAATCGTCCCCCGGTAATTCTGGCCGACGAACCCACCGCGCCGCTCGATAGCGAGCGCGCCCTGACGGTGGTTCGCATTCTCAACCGTATGGCGCGTCAGTATGAGACCGCCGTCATCGTGGTCACGCACGACGAAAAGATCATTCCGACGTTCAAACGCATCTACCACATCCGCGACGGGCGCACGCACGAACAGGCGGGCGAGGCGCGGCCGATCGAATAGCGCAGGAGTTCTCATGAAGATTGTTGCAGCTCTCCACGCACGCCGGAGCCGGCCAAGCAGTCGCTCCCTTCCCGATCACGGCAATCGATGGCTGGCGGGCGCCTTACTCGCAGTCGGATTGATCATCGCGCTCGTGAGCGGTCCTGCTCGTGCGCAAGACAGTCCACGCGAGGGTGACGCTCTGGCGCTGAGAAAAATCATGAAAGACCTGGGCGCTCACATGCAGACGGTCACGGACGGCATTTCCCGAGAAGACTGGAAACTCGTCGAGCAGACCGCGCGCCTCATCGCTGACCATCCGCGGCCCCCGATGGCCGAAAGAGCGCGCATCCTGAGCTTCATGGGATCGGACGCAGCCAAATTCAGGGCTTACGACGGCAAGACCCACGACGCCGCCGCGGCGCTGGCCGAAGCCGCGAAGAGTGAGGACGGAACGGCTGTCATCCGCGCCTTCGAACAGGTGCAGCTCAGCTGCTTCGGCTGCCATCAGGAATTCCGGCGGCCGTTCCTGGAACACTTCTATGGCGGGAATCCGTGAATGACGGCTAGTGCGGTCGGCCCTCGGCCAAGTACGCGGGCCGACGCGTATAGGTTTCGCCGGAATGTACTGACTCAAACGCGCTATGGCGGATGCGACGATGCGCATCGAGCCTGAAGGAACCGTTGTGAAAGTCAGGCGTTCGACGCCGCGTCCGAGGCATACGCGGCGTTGACCTGCCTGCGCTCGCTCGAGGCGCGGGCTCGCTCAGTTGAGAGTACGTCTCGTGAGCGTTGTTGGGAAGCGCGAAGCGCAGCGACTGCTGCAGGCCGGCCGCAACTGCTGGCGGATCGAACGCGCCCGGCGAGTCGGGTTTCTGATCGACGGTGCAGCATACTTCGCCGCGCTGCGTCCGACGCTCGCCCGCGCGCGGAGCAGCATCTTCATCCTTGGTTGGGATTTCGACAGCCGCACCCGTCTGGTTCCCGGCGGTGCAGGCGACGGCTGGCCGGAGCCGCTCGGCGAGTTTCTCGAGGCGCTCGTGCGCAGCCGGCGCACGCTGCACATCTACGTGTTGTCCTGGGATTTCGCCACCGTGTTCGCGAAGGATCGCGAGTGGGCGCCGCTCTACAAGCTGGGTTGGCGTACGCAGCCCGCGCCGCGCCTGAGCTTTCGGCTGGACGCCCATCATCCGCCGGGCGGCTCGCATCATCAGAAGGTGGTCGTGGTGGATGACGCGGTCGCATTCGTCGGCGGACTCGACCTGACGCACGGTCGTTGGGACACGCCGGACCATCGACGCGATCAACCCTATCGAGTCGATGTACGCGGCCAACCTTCGCGCCCGTATCACGATGTACAGGCGATCGTCGATGGCGATGCAGCCCGCGCGCTCGGTGAGCTGTGCCGCAGCCGCTGGCGGGCGGCGACCAAACGAGACATCGGACCGGCCAGGGGCGCGAGCGATCCGTGGCCGCAAGAGGTCGCCGCGGAGCTGGTCGACGTCGACGTCGCGATCGCCCGCACCGACCCCGGCTATGTGAGCGGCCGGCCGATCACGGAAATCCGCCAGTTGTATATCGACGCGATCGCCACGGCTCAGCGCATGGTGTATCTCGAAAATCAATACTTCAGCTCGAGCGTGGTCGGCGCGGCGATCGAATCGCGTTTGCGTGAACAGAACGCTCCCGAGGTCGTTGTCGTGTCGCGATTGACCGAGGAGGGTTGGCTCGAGTCGCAGACGATGGGGGTATTACGTGCGCGCCTGCATCGCAGGCTGCAAGCAGCCGACGTTCACGACAGATATCGGCTGCTGTATCCGCACGTACCGGAGCTGGAGGCGCCGAATCTCTTGAACGTCCACAGCAAGGTGCTGATTGCCGACGACGATCTATGCAGCGTCGGCTCGGCAAACTTCAACAACCGATCGATGGGATTCGACACCGAGTGCAACATCGCGATCGAAGCCTGCGGCCAGGCGCGCATTCGTCACGTCATCGCTGGTCTGCGCGAGCGGCTTCTGGCCGAGCACCTGGATGTGCAGCCTGAGCAAGTGGCGGCCGAGATGCGTCGGAACGGCAGTCTGATC
Source organism: Steroidobacteraceae bacterium (assembly GCA_034005205.1). Taxonomy (GTDB): domain Bacteria; phylum Pseudomonadota; class Gammaproteobacteria; order Steroidobacterales; family Steroidobacteraceae; genus Steroidobacter. The sequence continues at coordinate 61,054 of JAVEVD010000016.1, forward strand.
CGCACGATCGAGGCCTTGCACACGACGGGACGTACGCTCGAACCGATCGATGCAGTCGTGACCACGGAGGCGGAGCTGCTGGTCTCCGCGGCCGCGATCATCGATCCGGAGCGGCCTGCGGATCCCGAGGCGCTGGTCCGCGAGCTCGTGCCTCCGGACGCCGCTCGGCCGATGGCGGCGCGATTCGTCGGCGCAGCGTTCTCGTTGCTCGCGCTGGCGGCGCTCGCCGCTCTGTGGCGCTGGACGCCGTTTGCCGGGTCGCTCGAGCCGCGGGCGCTCGCAGCGGCGATTGGCTGGGCCGCAGCCTCAGGGTACGCCGGCGTCGTCGTGCTGGCGATGTACGTCGTGAGCGGACTGGTCGCCTTTCCACTCACGTTGCTCATGCTCGCGACCCTCATCGTGTTTGGGCCCCTCAAGGGCATGCTCTACGCATTGGGCGGCGCGCTGCTCAGTGCAGCGATTACATACTGCATCGGGCGCATGCTGGGTCGCGATGCGATTCGACGACTCGCGGGCGACCGCTTGAACTCGATCACCTCGAGGCTCACGCGACGCGGCGTGATGGCCATCGCTACAGCACGACTACTGCCGATCGCGCCCTTTAGCGTCGTAAACGCCGTGGCCGGAGCGTCACACGTCGAGCTGGGAAGCTTCTTGTTGGGGACGGTGCTTGGACTGCTGCCTGGACTGGGCGTCATGGCGCTGCTGGTCGATCGCATCGGCGCGGTAATGCGGGCGCCCGGGTGGGGCAGTGTGGGCTGGCTGGCGCTGGCGAGCGCAGTGGTCGCCGCCGCCGCAGTACGCGTGTGGCGGCGTTTCATGTGAGGGCTGGCGATCAACAGGAACATTGGCGTCGATCATGGCCGCAGACTTCGCGCCAACGACGCTCGATGCTCCTTGTCGTTCTTTCCGCAGCAAGATTGCATACGCCCTGCGCGATCACCCCCGCCGGTCTGCGAGCTCGCCCGACTTGTGCGCCGGCGCGCGCCGCTGCCGACCATTCGGCGCCGCGCGATACATGGGCTTGAAAGCGCGACGGTACGCGGCAGGCGCCAGACCCGTGCGGCGCTTGAATACGCGCCGGAAGAACGATGCGTCCTCGTATCCTACGGCGGCGCTGATTTCGTCCGCCGCCTGGCGCGACGTTTCAAGCAAGCGCTTGGCTTCTTCGATGCGCAGGTTCTGCACGTAATCGATCAGAGAGAGTCCGGTGGCCGCCTTGAAGCGACGTTTCAACGTGCGCTCAGGCGTCTGTGAGCGACTGACCGCGCGGCCGACGGCGCCGTGCTCGCGAAAATGCTTACGCAGCCAATCCTCACAGGCGCGCACGACCGCATCAGAGTGCGGTTGCGGTCTGACGAGCGGCTCATAAGGCAGCTGCCCTTCATCATGCCACTTCAGCAGGTAGACCTTGGCGATGCGCATCGCCTCGCCGGGGTTCACATGTCGTGCGATTACGTGCAACGCGAGGTCGTGCCAGGAGGTCGAGCCGCCCGCTGTGATGATGCGTCCTTCGACGTCCGCGAAGCAGATATTGGGTTCCGGCCGAAAACGAATCTTTGGATAGCGCCGCCTGAACAGGTCGCGATAGCCCCAGTGCGAGGTCGCCTCGCGTCCATCGAGCAGTCCGGTTTCGGCGAGCAACACGGCGCCGGAACATGCTGAGTAAATGCACGCACCGCGCTCGTAACTCGCCCGGATCCAGTCGATCACCTCTGGATAGCGGCCGTTCAGATGCTCATCCGGCCCCAGCCATAACTCAGGAACGATCACGATGTCCGCGCGAGGGCTGTTTCTGACCGAGGCGGCTGGGGAGACGGGAACGCCGTTGCCGCATCGAAAGGGTCGGGCGGTGTGCGCAACGATGCGCACCTGGAATGGATTCGAAGGCGCGCCGACGCGCGCCAGCGTCTGCCAAACGTTTCCGGCCGCGCTGAGCACGTCGACCATCCCGTAAAGAGCCGATCCGGCGGTTTCCGGCAGGGCGACGATGAGCGTCGTTATCGGTCGCTGGCTGTGGCCCATGGCGGCGTGGCGCGAATGAACCGATTTCGGCAAGAATCCAGCTTACGACCAGCATCGTCAACTCCTATCGTGCGCCCTGTCGCAGCTTGCTTGCGGCCACGTAATCCCACCACCTCTCAGGAGTCACGATCATGGCTACTCAGTTGACGAGCATGGCGCCCGCGCGGCTCAACGGACTTGATACGGAAGCGATGATGCAGACCATTGCCGCAGTGCAAGCAGACCCGAAGCTCGCGCAATTTCAGTTCCGCGCGAGAAACGAGTGGATCAGCGGCGGAGAGAACCGCTCGACGATCCGGGACTTTTTCGGCGCAGGCGCCGAGGACTGCTCGCGCGCTGCGCCGTTCACGTTCACGAACGGTGAGCCGCCCGTGCTGCTCGGCGACAATGAAGGCGCAAACCCAGTGGAGTTCTTGCTGCACGCGCTGGCGGGCTGCGTCACCACCACGACAGTGCTTCACGCAGCGGCCCGCGGCGTCAAGATAAGATCACTCTCGACTGAGCTGGTCGGCGATATCGACGTGCAGGGGCTGCTCGGCCTTGACGAGAGCGTTCCTGTCGGTTATCGCGAGATCCGGGTCAAGATGCACATCGAAGCAGACTGCAGCGACGACGAACTCCTCGATCTTCTGCAGTTCGCGCAGGCGCACTCGCCGGTGTGCAACACCGTCTGCAGGCCAGTACCGGTGATCATCGAGCGCGCGTGACGGTGAGGTCGCTCCCGGCCGTCGCGCCGGCCGGGAGCGCCG
>JAVEVD010000133.1:0-3141 GCA_034005205.1 Steroidobacteraceae bacterium
TACCATCGCGAAGGAGTTCGATACCGCAACCGCTGTCCGCTGCGCCCAGTCGCTGCCACCGGCGTGGCGCTGTGTCGTGCACTCCGCGCAACCTCGGGCGCAGGACGACCCGGTCGTCAGGGCGCTCAAGCGACAGGATATCGGCCAGAGGGTGGATTTCTCGCTCGATCCCGTTCCGTACTCACAGATCGACGAACTGCTGGGCAGCGCGCGCATCGGATTGGTTCTCTACTCGCGCGAAGTCGGCCAGAACACGTCGGCGGTCGGCCTGGCCTCCGGAAAGCTCTCGCACTTCCTGCGACTGGGCGTGCCAGTCATCGTCTCACCCCTACCCGGGCTCGCCGATTTCGTCCGCGAGAACGGCGTCGGCCAGGTACTCGAGGATCCGGCCGGTGCCGGCGAACTGGTCGCGCAGATCGAAGCCGACTACATCGGATACCGCAAGCGCGCACTTCGCTGTTTCGACGAGCACCTCTCGTACGACCGCGCATTCGGCCAGGTACTCTCGATGCTCGATCAGTGGTGTCTCGCAGGGACGCGCACGTGAACGCTGCTGTCCGTGCGACAGACACGCTGCACGCGCCGCTGTTGCGGCGCTCCGGTATCCTCGGCGTGGTTCTGCTGGCGATGGTCGCCGCATCGCAATGGGGAATGCTGTCGCTCGCCGCCGTCTACCTTCGCATCGGACGGATCGCGGACATGATCTCTCCCGAGGCGGTTGTCGGCCTGCTCGCGATCCTCGCCGCGATGGCCGCGCTGCTGATCTTCAATCCGCGCGTCGCTCGGTCGGGGCCAGACATTACCGGCTGGTTGTTGGCGGCCTTCCTGTTCGTTGCAATCGTCGGCGAGCTCGCACGGCCCGAACTACGACTCGGCAACGTCTCGACCTTCCTGTCGATCGGTGCCTACTACCTGATCGGGCTGTCGGTTGCGAGCGTCGCGATGCAGCACGACGGCCGTCTGCCGATGCTGCCGGGCCTTCTCGCGGTCTACTCGATCTGGTATGTCGGTATTGCCTACTTCCTTGCCGTCGGCGACCTGGGATTCTACGGAGTGCTTCCAGAGACCGGACTTCGGCGCCTGGAGTTCCGCGAGGGCTTCACCGCCACGGAGCTTCCGATCTACGTCGGATTCCAGTTCCCGGTGATGCTGTACGCGGTGCTTGTCGCGAACTCGGCGCCAACGCGCCTGTGGGCCACCGCCCTTGCACTGTGCGCGCTCACCCTGGTGGCCGCCACGGCCTCGGCCGCTGCGATTGCAGCGCTCACGCTCGAACTGGTGCTCTTGCTGTTAGCTCGCCTGGGTTATGGGCATCGTGCTGGAATCCTGCTCGCCCTCGCCGCGATCGCGGCCGCAGCTGCAATCGGTGCGCTGGCCTGGGCACCGGTCGACAGCATCATCGAGTCTGCCGCCGACAAGCTCGGCGGGCTGTTCACCGGTCAAGGCGTTCGCGCACGGATCTACGACGAACTGCTTCACGACATGCACGCCCATCCGATGGGCATTGGGAAGGGCCGCTTCGTGGAAGCGAACCGCTTCAGCTGGCTCGGCGAAGGCGTCTACCCACACAACAACCTCCTTGGCATCGGCGCCGAGCTCGGAATACCTGCGATGGCGCTGTTCGCCGCATTCGTGCTTTCGGCCATCATCGTGCTCGGACGCCGGGCGTTCGGCGGCCCTCCCGGCAATAGCCGCACCCGCCGGATGCTGCTGACGGTGGCTCTCGCGGTATTCACCTACCAGCAGTTCCGGGGCCTTTTCCAGGATACCTGGGTCGTCCGTGAAACGTATCTCTGGCTGGGTCTCGGCAGTGGTACGTCGTTGGCGCGCATGACCCGGACCTCATCGGCAGATCAACCGCGAGGGACATGATGACAAGGGTCTCGGTCATCGTACCCTGCCGCAATGAACGAGACTACCTCGACGCGTTCCTGGAATCAGTCTTCGCACAGACTCCGGCATCACCGGACCAGGCTCTGGAAGTCGTGATCGCCGACGGCATGAGCGACGATGGCACCCGCGAACACCTCGAGGACTGGCAGCGTCGTCAGCCGGACCTGGTCGTGATCGACAATCCGGAGCGCATAACCTCGACTGCCCTGAATCGCGCGATCGAGCGCGCGACCGGTGACATCATCGTGCGCATGGATGTCCACACGGTATACGCGAGCGACTATATCGCCGAGTGTGTTCGGGTGCTCGATCGTACCGGCGCCACCTGCGTCGGCGGCCCCTGGCGCCCGGCAGGCGATGAGGGGCTGCAAGGAGCGATCGCCCGTGCGTTCGAGAGCCGCTTCGGGTCGGGGGGCGCAGCTTCGCGTCGGAGCCAGTACTCGGGGCCGGTCGACACGGTATACCTCGGTGCCTGGCGACGGGCCGACCTGATCCGCCTTGGCGGCTTCGACGAGTTCCTGGTACGCAATCAGGACGACGAACTGAACCTGCGCATCTTGCGCAGCGGAGGCATGGTCTGGCAGAGCGCGAGCATCCGCTCGTCCTACGCTCCGCGCGCGTCACTACAGGGGCTGTTCCGGCAGTTCTACCAATACGGCTACTGGAAGATTCCGGTTATTCGCAAGCATCGACTGCCGGCCTCGCCGAGGCATCTGGTGCCGTTTGCATTCGTGCTGACGCTTGCGCTGCTGGCGGCGACCGCGCCGTTGTGGCCGCCGGCAGGAGTCGCGGGACTGGCGCTGCTTGCGATCTACTTCGTCGCTGCACTCGCCAGTGCGACAGGGTCGAGCCGACTGCTGGTCAACCCGCGAGAGACGCTGACCATCGCCATGGCATTCGCCTGCATGCACTTCGGCTACGGTATCGGCTTCGGCCATGGCTTGCTCGACTTCGTCGTGCTCGGCAAGGGCCCACACGACGCGATGACCCGTCTGACCCGCTGACGACCCATGCACGCCGATCGACCCGAAAGCGAAGTCGACGCCGTCGTTCAGCGATACGCACGTCGTGTGCAGAACGATCTCTACATCATCTTGCGCCCGGAGGTGCTGTACGCGTTCCAGGAGCGCCAGCGCGCGATCCTCGAGCTGCTCGCACGGCATGCACCCGTGCAGCTGAACCGGATGCGAGTGCTCGAAATCGGATGTGGCACTGGTGCCAACCTGCTGGAACTGCTGCGGCTCGGCT
>JAVEVD010000134.1:0-3093 GCA_034005205.1 Steroidobacteraceae bacterium
CCGAGACCCATGGTCGGCTACTACATAGCTAGGTATTTTTCTGGTCGCAAAGCGACACTGAAAAATCTTTCGCCCCTGGAAGAAAAAGAAGCAGTTCTTTTTCTTGCTCAGCACAATAACAAAAAAACCCTTCAGGGTGTTTGTTATTGTGCCGAGACCCAGGGTCGAACTGGGGACCTATCCCTCTTCAGGGGAGCGCTCTACCAACTGAGCTATCTCGGCATGATTTTTATTTTTTATTAAGCTTATCTAATAAATCTTTTAAAATTTGTTGCTGACCATCATCTTCGTTAATATTGGTTAAGATTTTAATTCCAGACAAGTCACCATCGTAAATACTTAGTAAGCTACCTAGGTATGGTTTTATGTAATAAAAAGCTCCAACCGATATACCTATTATCAACAACCAATAGAAAGCTTTTGTTATCTGGGCCCACTTTAGATAATTTTGCACTTTAGCAAGAAGAAGATTGTTCTCTTGGGACAACCTTAAGTTCTCTTCAAGCAAACGCTTAATCTCTGGGTCCATAAAGTAAATATATCATATATTCTTTAAAATTCAAACATTAACTAGAAGCTTCGTAAACATACTTTGAATAAGATCCACACCATGCGATAGTGCTATTAAAGTAAAATTTGTAATTTTTTAATTCACATCTAAGTGGATTTTGTTTGTACTCCAGTCTAGCTGTTAGGTCATATTGTGCTGGGTAGTTTTCCTTTCCAACATTTCCATAAGCATATGAGTAACACTCAGAAGAAGTGGTCCACGGAGAACAGGATGAGTTTTTTGGGTCTCTTGGTAATTCCCCTTGTAAATAAGGTGACAAATAATTCTGTAAAGTTAACCAATTCGTTGAATAACTTTGTGAATAACCGTTACAGTCCCAACCACAACCTGATGGAGGATAATATCCATTATACATATAAAAAGATTCTAGGGCTAATTTAATTTTAGCCAAATCTGAAACTCTTTGCGCATCTCTAGATTTTTCTCTCGAAGTAATATAACTAGGTGTCACCACAGCAAAAAACAATAGCATAATGCCCATAACAACCATTATCTCTATTAGAGAGTACCCCTTATTTTTAGTCAATAATTTTATATTTTTCATATAAATAAAATATTGTATGTATTCTTATACTTGTGTCTCTGGCAGGAATCGAACCTGCAACTACTTCTTACATAATCTGTACACCTTTCGCATTTTGATTACAAAAAACTCAAGGTCTTGCGAAATGGGTCCCTACCCATTTCTCACTTCAGTACGGGACTGTGGCATATGCCCCTCATAATGCTTATTTGTGCTTCTGGCCGAAATCGAACCGACATCTATCCCTTAGGACCCCAGTAGTAATGTCTCTAGTTTGTGTCTCTGGTAGGAATCGAACCTACAACTACTCCTTAGGACGGAGTTGTTATATCCATTTAACTACAGAGACATACTACAGGGCGCAGCGGGACTGTTCTATCCATTGAACTACAGAAGCATTATGATGGGGTCCACTGAACTACAGGGGCATATTTAATGGTTATTATAAAAACATCTCTTGATAAGAGATGCTTTTATAATACTTTATTTTTTTAAAAAATACTACTCTGTAATACCTAGAAGGCTGACAATTTTATCCTTATCAAAACCAATCACCATTTGGTCTTCAATAAAAATCACTGGCACACCCATCTGTCCGCTTTTATCCATCATTTCTTTTCTCTTTTCTAAATCAGTAGCAACGTTAAAATCTTCAAAAGGAATGCCCTTAGAAGTTAAAAAATCTTTGGTCATATGACAAAAATGACATGTTGGCGTACTGTAAATTGTTACTTTTTTCATAATTCTATATTTTATTAATTAATAATCCTACTATTTAATTATAACATACAAGTCAAGTAATTAAAGTAAATATTCTTTTTGTTTTTTATAAGCAGAAAAAGCAGTTTTTCTGCTTATCCCTTACTTAGTGCGGGATACGGGAATCGACTACTACTTAGCCAGGTGCTTTTCCATCTCACTTCATTCGCACGGAAAAGCCTTTCGATTCCCGATACAGAAAAAGCAGTTTTTCTGCTTATCCCTTACTTAGTGCGGGATACGGGAATCGAACCCGTGTCTCAACCTTGGGAAGGTCGCATCATGCCACTAAACTAATCCCGCAAAATTATAATGTTATTTCTTAAAAATAGACCAAAAACTGCTCCAGTCTGTCATTTCTTCTTTGGTCGCAATATCTTCTGTCTCTTTTTCTTCTTCTATTATAACAACCATCTTTTCGCCCTCTTTGGTATATGGTAGTTTTTTCCTTAATTCTATCTCTCTACCAAAATCTGTTTCTAACGCTGAAATATCTCTGTTTAAGTCATTTTCTTTTGCTTGAAGATATTTAATTTTTTCTAGAATTAAAGATTTTTTTTCTGATGTTTCTTTTGATTTTTGGGCTAAATCTACTATATTAGAGCTAAAGAAAACTACTGTCGCAAACAAAATAACCAGAGCAAGCGGTGAATGCCAAAACTTATAATTACTTGTTTTCTTGAATTTAACCATAAATAATGATAACATTATATCATGTTTTTCAGTCCAAAGAATAAAAAGAAAATAGAGAAAGGATTCGGTATTATTGCTGTATTGGTAATCATCAGTATGATTCTTCTTTACGCCCCAGGATTATTTTAACTTAATCTTAATCGTTGCTACCCCTAATCATCTTTAAGAAAACATCGTGGGAGATGTTAATTTTTGCACGTGCTTGCATCTTTTTCTTTCCTCTCTTTTGTTTTTCTAGTAATTTCAATTTTCTAGTCACATCCCCTCCTCCAACAACTTTACTTCCATGCATCAAAACATCTTTTCTAAACGCAGACACAGCTTCTGACGAAACTATTCGGCCAAGAGCTTTTGCTTGAACCTTAAAAGCAAATTGTTGCCTTGGAATTATTTCTTTCAATTTCTCCACCTGAATCTTAGCTTCTTCATTTACTCTTCTTCTAGAAATAATACGGCTAAAGGCTGGCATAATCTCATCCGCTACGATAATATCCATCCTAACCACGTCCGTTGTCTTATATTCTCCTATTTCGTACGATATAGAAGA
>JAVEVD010000017.1:0-39952 GCA_034005205.1 Steroidobacteraceae bacterium
GAGCAGCTGCTGAGCGACGAGGCCATCGCGGAGCTCTTCCCTCACCCGCTGGTGTTCGGCCGGAACGACCTTTGGCGCGACAGCGAGATCCGGCTCACCTTCGCGAGCAGCTGCCTGCAGCGGCCCGTGGTGCGCAACGCCGCGGACCTGGAGGACCTGCTGCGCCTGTCACTCCTCGACCGCATGACGGCGCTCACACCGGGAGCGCTGCTCGTTGATACCGTGAGGACCATCTTCAACCGGGCGCTCTCCCGGGGAGTGTCCCTGCCTTCGACCGAGCGCGTGGCCATGCTCTGCAACATGAGCAGCGCGACGCTGCGCCGTCATCTCGCCGAGCAGGGCGCCTCGATCAGAAAGATCCGCGAGGAGTGCCTGCAGCGCTCGGCGTTTCAGCTGCTGCGCCACTCGGACTCGCCGCTCGCCGACATCGCATCGCGGCTCGGCTTCAGCGACGTTCCGTCGTTTCACCGGGCATTCCGACGCTGGACCCGCACCTCGCCCTCGGCCTATCGCAGGACCGGAGGGTAGCTAGACCGATGAAGGCCCGGAAGGCGTCCCAGCGGACGCCCGACTCGTCACACGCACTGCACCGTTGCCGGCTTACCAGCGGCCGGTGAAGTCGATGCCGTAGGTGCGCTCCGGAATGTAGTTGGCGATTTTGTTGATCACCGTCGGGGCGTAGGCGACCACGTCGTCCTCGTCGAGGAGATTCTGCGCCCACAGCGACACGCCCAGTTTGAAGCCGCCGACGGAGAACTCCCTGAGACCCACGCGCGCATCGACAAGCGTGTGTGACTTGGTGAGAGCGAGCCGGTCGACCGCAGGCACACCGGTGTCGAGGATGCTGGGTTCGCCTTCCGAATGCCAGCGCCCGTCGAGTCGCACGTAGGCGTTCGCCCCGGAGGCGAAGGGCGCGAAGTCGTACTGCCCGTAGAGCCGTACGCTCCAGTCGGGGGCGAGCTGCGGGTGGACGGCGTCCGTGATATCCGTGTCGGCCAAGATGAACTTCTGGTACTCGAAGTTGGTGTAGCCCGCCGCGCCGCCGACGGCGAGCCGCTCGGCGAGCAACGCATCGACTTCAAGCTCGAGTCCGTAGCTCTCGGCCTTCGCGGCGTTGTCGAAGCGCTGCACGCCGTCCTGGAAGCTCTGGACCTGGATGTCCTTGTAGTCCATGTAGAAGGCGGCGACGTTTGTGCGCAGCCGGTTGTCGAGGAACTGCGACTTCACCCCGAGCTCGTAGTTGGTGAGCTCCTCGGGGCCGTAGGGGATCGCATCGAGCTGGCCGCCGGCCACGTAGCCCGTGGCCACCTTCGCGTACGTCATCAGCCCTTCCCTCGGGGTGTAGGCGAGGTTCACCGTGAAGTTGGTTTTGCTGAAATCCGTCTTGTAGACGCCGGGCCCGAGCGAGCCGCCGCCGGCGGACGCGCCGGTCTGGATGAGCTTCGTCTCGCGATCGTCCTGCGTGTAGCGCAACCCCAGGGTCAGATCGAGCTTCTCGGTCGCATGCCAGGCGCCCTGCGAGTAGAAGGCGAGTGAGCGGTTGTCTGCGATCGACTCGTTGACCCCGCTGCCAAACACCCCATCCAGAGGCGTCGGGATCACGACGCCGTTGGCCACCGGCTGCATGACGCCCAGGACGTTCAGGCCCGGGGAGTACTCCTCGAAGTAGAAGGCGCCCGCCACCAAGTCGAAGGCCTGCTTCGTCACGGTGACCTGCAGCTCCTCGCTGAACTGGCGCTGCGAGGTCTGGCGGGCGGTGAGCAGCGTGAAGAAGGAGTCGTTCGGGCCGACCGGAAGCGTGGGGATCTCAGCCGGCGCGCCGCCGAGAAGTGCAAAGAGCTGCGGCAAGGTGAAGCGCAGCCCGCCAGTGCCTGCAAGATCGTGGATGTTCGGATCCTGATTCATCTCGCGATAGGCGGCGATGCTCTTCACGCTCACGTCATCGTTCAGCTGCCAGGTGGCGGTCAGGTTGTGACCTTTGACCGTGAGCGGCTGGACACTCGAGGCGTTGGCGACGCTGTCAAGACGCGTTGTGCTCAAGTTCGTGACGCCGCCGAAGAGCGGCTGGAAAGCGAAGATCCCGCCCACGAGCGGCGCCGTGTCGCCCACGATCCCGAGCAGTTGCGTCGGCATGGCCACCGTCTTGCTGTCGGTGTAATCGAAGCGGTAGTCGAAGGTGAGCGCATCTGTGACCTGCCCTCGTGCGGCGAGCTGGAAGGCGTCCACCTCCTTGGCGCCGAGGCGGTCGGCATAGCGCAGCACGCCCATGCGCGGATCGCGCACCCGGAGATCGATCGTGCGCCCGCCGACGAGGTTATCCGCCACGCCGTCGTTCTCATCGTGCAGATAGGAGAGCTTCAGGGCGAGGCTGCCAAAGGCAGGCAGGTTCAGCACCGTGCGGCTGCGGAAGGCCTCGTTGTTGCCGATGGAGACGTCCTGCTTGATCCCAAACTCGCCCGTGGGCGCAGCCGTGATCAGGCTGATTGCGCCACCCGTAGCGTTGCGGCCGAAGAGCGTGCCCTGCGGGCCTCTGAGCACTTCCACCCGCTCGATGTCGGCCAGATCGAAGATCGCGCCGACGCTTCGGCCCACGTAGACGCCGTCTAGATAGAGTCCGATCTTGGGATCGACCGAGTTCTGCGAGACTCCCGAGATGATCCCGCGCATGGCGATCATTGGGATCGACTGCACGCCCTGATTGATGATGCGCAGATTGGGAGCGAGGCCGGTGAGATCGCGCATGTGGGTGACGCGGAGGTTCTCGAGGGTGTCCGCCGCCAGCGCCGTCACGGCGACCGGCACCTTTTGCAGGTTTTCCTCCCGGCGCTGCGCCGTGACCACGATTTCCTCGAGTCGCCCGCCCACGTCGGCGGCTTCTTTCGTCGATCCGACGGATTCCTGGGCAGTGACCGCGGTCGCCACGCCGAGCGCAGCCATCGTCAGCACGAATGCAGATGTGCCTCTCATGATGCTCCCCCGTTGTCGTCGAACCTGGTTCTTCGGACCAGTGTCTGGCTGCTGTGGCCTCTCGGATCAAGCAGCCCGGTCAGTTTGATCAGCGCGAGCGTCGCCGGCGTGGCCGTTCAACCGATGAACGCGCGGAAGGCGTCCCAGGGGACGCCGGACTCATAGAGCGCCGCCTCATCCATGGCGTCGCGCGGAACGGTATAGCGCCCGAGGTCCATCGCCTCGGCGAAGTGCGCCCGCGCCTCCTCGATCGTGAGGTTCTTGTTCGTGCCGCGATAGCCTTGGCTCACCCCGACGAAGACGCGCGCGAAGCCGCCGCCGCCGACGCTGAACATCTCGCCGTTGCAGGGCGACTCGGCGTGAGCGAGGAGCGCCACGACGGGTGCCACCGCCTTCGGCGGAAAGTCCCGCTGCATCAGGTTGTTGATCTCCTCGCCCATCAGCACGGTCATGCGGCTGCCGGCGATCGGCATGATGCAGTTGATGCGGATGTTCTTCTCCTTGGCCGCCGCCGCAGAGGCGAGCCCGCGCGTGATGCCCCACACCGCGCCCTTGGCCGCCGGGTAGCCGACCCCTGAGCCCAGCCCGAAGAACGAACCGGAGGCGACGTTGACGATGCGCCCGTAGTTGCGCTCCCACAGATGCTTCCAGACCGCGCGGCACATGTAGAAGGCGCCGCCCGCAGCCACCCCTGTATCGGTGGCCCACTGCTCGTCGGTGACGTTCCAGAGGGGGCCGGCGCTGCTGACGACGCCGGCGTTGTTGACCAGGATGTCCACCCGGCCCCAGGCGTCCATGGCGTGGCGCACGATCGCCTCCGCGCCGGCCGCGCTCGCCACGCTCTCGCCGTTGGCTTCGGCGACGCCGCCGGCGGCGCGGATCTCCTCGGCCGCAGCTTCCGCATAGCCGGAGGTCGAGCCGGCGCCCGCAAAATCGCAGCCGAGATCGTTCACGAGCACTTTCGCGCCGCGCTGCGCGAGCAGCGTCGCGTAGGCTTTGCCGAGCCCGCCGCCAGCGCCCGTCACGATGGCGACTTGGCCGTCGAAGCGCAGCTCCTGCATGGATCGTCCCCCCGGTGTCTCGCCCCGCACTGCCTCGGAGTCTCCGCCAGAGGTCGCGCTGAAGGAATTGCCGGGACGATCAATAATCGCTACCCGAGCGCTCACGCGCGGCGGCGGCGGCAGCGCCTCCGCCCGCCGCTTTGATCCGCCTCGCCAGAGTCGCTTTGGCGGCCCCGGTGGACACATGAGCGTGCTGTCGAAAGGGGCGCTCAAAGGCGATTGCGACAGCATGGCGCCATGAGGCGCCGGCAGGGGGCGGGGGTCTATCTCGAACGGGAGCCGCTGCGGCTCGCAGAGAGCATCGCCCTCGCGCTCACCGCCTCGGCAATGGCGTCGCTCGCTTCGCTACTCGACGAGCTGCCTCTGCAGAGCGGCGCGCTCTTCCGGCCCGACTCCGAGCGCGGCCTGCAGATAGTTCTCAACCGAGCCGTGCTCACGCTCGGTCGCTCGAAGCGCCGCCTCCAGGTAATCCGCATCGGCTGCGAGCAGCACGCGACGGGCTTCAGGCGCCAGCTGCGCGAGCGTCTCCCAGACGCCGCCGAGCCCGAGCGTGGCGTCGTGCTGTGCGAAATGCCCCTCGAGATCGACCGAAGTGTTGGTCAGCAGATAGTCCTCATAGATCGCATCGCGCTCCACTCCCAGGGCGCTCAGTATCAGGGCGGCGGCGACGCCGGTGCGGTCCTTGCCCGCCGAGCAGTGAAAGACCAGCGGCGCCTCGCCCGCGGCGAGCGCCTGGAAAAGCCCTCGCAGCCGCGGGCTCAGCCATCGAGGCATTCCCTCGTACAACGCAAGCATCGCTGCACGCAGCTCCGGGGCGCTCGGCGTGTCGCCTCGCGGCCAGAAGTCCCAGGCCGTCGGGGAGTGGTCGATCGGATCGTCGAGATAGCGACAATCGACTGCAGGATCCGGCCAACGCGTCGGAGCATGCTTGCGCTCGCTCGCGCGGCGCAGATCCCAGATCGTGCGCACGCCGAGCGCGCCGAGATACGGACCCGCCGCCGCGCCGAGACGACTCAGGCCGCCGGAGCGAAACAGCCGACCAAAGCGCACCCGCCCGCCGCCTGCACAGAGATAGCCGCCGAGATCCCGGAAATTGCAGGCGCCCTCGAAGGCGAGCACACGCTTCGATGTGCAAACGGCCGAGCCGAGGCTCGCGCTCACTTCAGATTTTCCCCTTGAGCGGGCGGGATCACGTAGCCGGCCAGCGGCTCACGCCCGTCCAGAGTGTGCACGGTCGAGCCGAGCTCGCGCAGTAGATCCAGACTCAGGACGCGGCGGCCGGAGAGCTCGGCCGGCGCGCGCGAGCAGAGCTCGAGGACCGCCTCGGCCATAGCTTCCACGGGCTCCATATGCGCGGCCGCGTCGATCGTGCCGAGCGCCACCGCGCCCTCGCTCGCCACCGCCTCCACGGGCGCCACCGTGTTCACCGCAATGTTGACCGCCGCGAGCTCGGTCGCCAGCCCTGAGCTCAGACGCTCGAGAGCCGCCTTGCTCGCTGCATATACCGAGGGGCCTACCTGGGCGTTGAACTTGAAATAGCGTTCGTCGTGATCGTAGGGCGCAGGCGTCGGGTTATTGGAAGTAGCGCTGGAAAGATTGACGATCCAGCCGGCGCCGCGCTCGCGCATGCTCGGCACACACTGCTGCACGAGTTCGAGGGGAGCGTGGAGATTCACCTCGAAGCACAAGCGAACGTGTTTCGAGGCCTGAGTGTGCGCCGGCTGGTAGCGCGACCAGGCGGCGTTGTTGATCAGAATGTCCACGCCTCCAAAGCGCTCGATGACTCGCGGAACGATGTGCGCGCGCTGCTCGGGATCGGCCAGATTCGCCACGATGCAAAGGCACTCTCCCCCGAGCGCACGGATGCGCTCGGCTGTCTCGGCGAGCGAACCGGCGAGCTTGCTGCTGCCCGCTTCCATCGAGCGAGCGACCAGCGCCACGTGCGCGCCTTCGGCGGCGAGGCGCACGGCGATCGCAGCGCCGATGCCGCGGCTGGCGCCTGTGACGATCGCCACCTTGTTCCTGAGTTTCTGAGTCATCGGGCCGTCCTTCTCAATTCAATGCTGACGATAGCGTCGCTGCACGTGCTCCTGACGCACGGCGATCACACGACGCCGCTCCTCGGGTGTGATTCGCCGCGTCTCGGGCGGCAGGTGCTCGAGCACCTCTGCGAGCTTGACCTTCTTCGCCGTCGCCCACGGCCACTTGTCCTGCTCCTTGGGCTTGTGCGAGTAGGCCCACCGAACCGAAAGATAGCCTTCCCTGTGCCCAGTAGTGTCGAGCCAGTTGGCGACGCCCGGATCGGTGTGCGCGATCACGTAGCGCAGCACGTTGTCCGGGTCACGATGCGCCTGGAGCGCGTTCAAGCTGCTCTGGTGATTGGCGAAATCGAGCGACTCGCCCCAGAGATTGCCGAGATGAAAGCCGATGTACTGCGGCTCGACCGGCTGATGGAGCTCGGCGATCAGCGCCTCGTCGGGCGCCAGCTCGTAAATCCCGCCGCAGTAGATATTGGTGGTCATGCCGCCGGCCGTGGCGAGCGAGGCGGCGTTCGGCTTGTTGAATTCATTGCGCGGCATGAAGCATCGGCCGTCGCCGTTCATGTCGCCGTAGGCCTCGAGGGTCACGGCATAGAACTCGTTCCAGAACCATACCTGGTTGCGCGTGAAGCGTCCGATATCTTGCATCTGCTTGGCGGCGAGTTCCGGCGTATAAACAGGCGCAGGCGCGCCGAGCCGATCATTCCGATAGATAAACAGATCCATCGGCTCTTCGTTCTCCCAGTCGCCGAACAGCTCGCGCAGCACGACGAACTCGGCGACGTACTCGCGCTCGACCAATTCGCCGCTCTCGTTGCGGCGCTTCTTCAGGGCGCGCGTGCGCATGAAATTGCCCTGGTAACCCTCGGGCCGCTCGGGCGCGAGAAGAATTTCGAAGGAGCCGTCCTCGTTGATCTGCAGATCGCTGGAATCGAGTACATCGCAGTTGGCGCGGCTTCCCGGCGCCATCTCCTTGATGCTGCCGCTGTCCCCGGAGTAGCCGCTCGGGGTCTGGAAGATCACATAGTGCGGCGCCTTGGGCCTCGCCCTGACAGGCGGCTCGCCGCGCCAGTGGCGGGCGTCGCCGGTGCGACCTTTGATGGTGTAGCTGTGATCGCCGTCGATGGGCGCCATCAGATAGATCGCATCGGCGTTGTCGATGGTGGAGCGGTTCAGCGGCTGGATCACCCGCACGAAGTACGGGAACTCAGCGGTGGGCCCGAGGCAGCGGGACAACGAGCCGTAGAGGAAGCCGAGCACATAGCGATAGCCTTCCGCGAGATTGCGCGGCGTGGCCGGCGGCGGCCAGCGCTGCGGGTCGTCGATGCCGTCGCGCGCTTCCTGAAGTTGGGCGATCAACCGATCCCATGCCGCGCGCAACTCTTCGGCCGCCGCCGCCGTGCGCGCATCCATGCTCGCGGGCGCGCCTTTTCCGGTCTTCATGCGTGCGTTCTCTCCTCGGGCTTCGACGACGGAGCGTCGGCGTCCCAACCGAAACGCTCGAAAAGGGAACCCAGGCGAGTACGTATCTCACGATCATCCAGCCCGAATTCCGCGAGACTGTAGCGGTGTTCGGTCTCGTGCCGACGCGCACGTTCCTGCTCGCGCTGCAGAGCGGCGCGGAACTGATCGGTCATCTCCAGCCCGATCTCGACGTAGGCGCGCTCGATGGCGCCTTTCGGGTCCGAGATGAGCTCGCGATAGTCGATCGAGGCCACCGGAGTTTCCGGGCGGCGAGCCAGAGCTTCGAGTGGATAGAGATAATGCTCGTAGGACAGATCGGTCATCGCCCGCGTGGACTCGGCGATCTTGGCGGCGTCTATGTTGCCCGCGTGCTTCCAGCTCACGTGCAGGAGCTTCAGCAGACTCGGAATCGTTTCGTAGGGGTTGCGGTAGAGTATTACGAAGCGCGCATCGGGAAAGATCTCCAGGAGCGACTCCACCCGACCGCACCAGGTGGGATTCTTGCTCAGGTGAATTTTTTCGCCGCCGTTCAGATAAAGCTGGCGACGCACGCACTCGCGATAGAAGCGCATCAGGCGCTTGCGGCTTCGCGGGGCGCGCCGATCCAGGTGGAAGAAGTCGAGGTCTCCCATGAAGGGGAGCTTGGTCATCCAGAAGCCCGAGGCGCACGAGTCGTAGAAGATGAGATCGTCCTCCTCAGGGACGTTCAGGCCCATCTTGTGGATCTGCTTCACCGCACCGAACTTGCGCTCCTCCCAGGCCGCCAGTCGCCGCTCGATGCGCCGCCCGAACACGTGGCTGTCGAGCCAGGCGAGCGCGTGCACGATCTTCTTTTCCAGAAGCGAGGGCAGCCGCAGCTCCCAGTACTTGAAAGCGCTCATCCGCTGGTCCATGCACATGAGCCGATGCGCGAGCGTCGTGCCGCTGCGGGCGTGGCCGATGACGAAAATAGGGGCCTTCACCTTCACGCGCCACAGGCCCGGAAAGAGAACGCCGTCGAGAAAGAAGCATATCGAGTGGGTGAGCGCGCGCAGCGGGATGGTCAGCAACAGCAGACGCCTCAGGCCGCGACGCTGACGCTCGCTAGGCACGGCCGAGGCCAGACGGATGAGCTTGAGCCAAGCGGCGAAATCGAAGTAGAACAGCATGGTCGGGGATGATGATCGCCGCGACCACGCGGTTCATCGTCAGGATTGAGTAGGCTGCGCCGGCGCAAGCCCGCGGTCGCCCGCGGACGGAGAGATCCGCCGCCCGCAGCGCTGCATGAGCAGGACTATCGAGCGCCGCCTCGGTCTGTGTGGACTTCGTGCGGATGCGTGCGCAGACGCTCGATGAGCAATCGCTCCTGGGGTTTCTCGGAAGCTGTTTTCGGAATCTCTGGCACGATCTGCAGATAACTTGGCGCGAAGTTCGGCTCCAGACCGGCGCGGCAGCGGGCGAACACGGCCTGGACGTCGAAGCGCGCGTGATCCACGGGCTTCACGGCGGCGACCACATCCTTCTCGCCCGGCGCCCCGGAGCTCACAGGCACGCCGTACACGAAAACGTCGTCGACCTGCGGATCCTCGGCGATCACCCGCTCCACGAAGCTGGGGTTGATGAAATCGCCGTTGCGACGGATGCCGCCGCCCGCGCGGTAATCGAAGAAGAACCAACCGTCTGCGTCACGATGGCCCATGTCGCCGCTGCGGTTCCAGCCGTCCCGGATCTTGCTCCTGGAGGCCTGCGGATCGCCGAAGTATTCGATGCTCGCTTCCCCGCCTTCGGGCCGGCAGCAGATCTCGCCGACTACGCCTGGCGGGCACTCCTCGCCCTGGGCGTCCAGGATCTTCATGACGATCCCCGGCATGGGCTTGCCGAAAGAGCCCACCGGACCTTCGCCCGGGCGCTTGAAAGCCATGCCGCCGCCGTCGCTGGCGCCATAGATCTCGAAGATCTTTACGCCGAAACGACGCTCGAAAGGCTCCCAGATCGCCGCCGGCATGCCGCCGCTGATGATCATACGCACGGGATTGTCGGCATCGTCCGGCCGCACCGGCTCACTGAAGATCGCCGTCGCCATGCCGCCGAGCACAGAGAACGAGGTCGCGCCGTAGCGACGGCAAACGTCCCAGAGCTTGGACTTCGTGAAGCGGCGGCTGATGATCGCGCGATGCCCCGCGAACAGCGCCGGCAGAAGCGCGGTGGTCTGCGCATTGCTGTGCGTGAAAGAGAGGCCGGTGTAGGGTCGTTCGTCGGGCTGGTAGCCGAAGAGCCGTCCCACCCAACCAGTATTCCCCATGCGCTGCACATCGCCGATGACGCCCTTCGGGTCGCCGGTGGTGCCCGAGGTGTAGATGATCTGCGCCGGATCGGTCAGCGCCACCGGCGTGGACGCCACGGTCGCCACGGGACCTGCCAGCACCTCGCGCAGGGAATCTGCGCGGGCGAGCTCGGCGGTCGAGCAGGCGCCCTCTTCCTGCGTGGCGAGCGCCAGCACCCATTCGCAGCCCGGCGTCTGTTCGCTCACGGCGTGCACCGCTTCCAGGGCGTAATCAGCCGCAATCACCCCACGGCTGCCGGAATGCCGCAGCATGAAAGCAAGCTTCTCGCCGCGGGTGCGCGGATCGATGGGCACGAACACCGCGCCCAGAAGAGAAGCCGCGATCATGGCTTCGACGAACTCTGGGTGATTGCGCATCATGATCGCGAAGCGATCGCCCTTGCGCAGACCCTTGGTTTGCAGATACGCCGCAATGCGATGCGAGTTGTCGCGCAGCATGCGGTAGGTGCGGATCTCGTCCGCGCCGGCGCCGCCGTCGAGGCTGAAATGCTCGAAGGTGAGAACATCGTGGTCGGGACGTTGCTCGGCCCGGGTCTCGATCGCATCCGACAGCCGCAGATCGTTGCGCTCGCTCATCCGCGCACCAGGATCGTAATGTTCATGGCGGCCACCTCGTGGCCGATGCTGCCGCCGCCGTTGTGGGCGAGGCCGACCCGCGCACCCTCGACTTGGCGCGCACCGGCGCGGCCCTGCAGTTGCAAGGTCAGCTCCATCACCTGCGCGACGCCGGTCGCGCCCACGGGGTGGCCCTTCCTCAGGAGTCCCCCCGAGGTGTTCACAGGAATGCGCCCGCCGAGGCGCGTCTCCCCGTCCCGGAGCAGCTTCAAACAATCCTCGGGTTTGGCGAGCCCCAAGTGCTCGTAGGTGATGAGCTCTGTGACCGCGGAGGAATCATGCAGCTCCACACAGTCCAGGTCGTTGGGTCCGAGGCCGGCTTCCTCGTAGGCTTCGCGGATGCTGATTGAAGTCACGTTTTCGGCGGCGCCGGGCGGATGCTCGAAGTACGAATGCAGCACCGTGGATGCGACGCGCACCGGTTTCGCGACGCCCATCTGGCGCGCCTTGCGCTCGCTCACGACCACGACCGCTGCGCCGCCGTCGGCCAGCGGACAGATCATGGGACGCGTGAGCGGATCGACCACCACGG
The DNA here is from genome assembly GCA_034005205.1 of Steroidobacteraceae bacterium. Classification (GTDB taxonomy): domain Bacteria; phylum Pseudomonadota; class Gammaproteobacteria; order Steroidobacterales; family Steroidobacteraceae; genus Steroidobacter. The sequence goes on from JAVEVD010000017.1 coordinate 11,002, forward strand.
GCTGCGCAAGCACTTCTTCCGGAGTCAGCGCCTCGCGGAACTGAGCGTTGGGATTCAGACTGCCGTGGTGCGAGTTCTTCGCGGTGACGAGCGCGAAGTCCCGCAGCGTCGAGCCGTACTTCGCCATGTGCTCGCGCGCCAGCACGCCGTAGAAGTCGGCGAACATCGAGCGACGCGCGCCCGAGCCTGGCGGCTGACCGGCCGAGTTCTCGGCGATGAAGCGATCACGCTCCTCGATATCCACAGCTCCACTGAAGGCCGCATAGCTCACCGCCTTGTCCGGGTGGTAGAGCTTTTCGAAGCCGACCGCGAGCGCTACGTCGTAATAGCCGGCCGAGACCATCATGCAGGCCTGGTTGAGCGCCGTAGCGCTGCTGCCGCAGGCGTTCTCGATGTTGATGATGGGCACGCGACCGAGCCCGACGCCGCGCAGCGCGACCTGCCCGCGAATGGATTCCTGTCCGGTGACCAGACCGGCCGCACAGTTGCCGACGTAGACGGCCTGGACGTCGGTGAGCTCGAGCCCGGCGTCCTTCACCGCCGCGAGCGCGGCCTCGCCGGCAAGCCATTTGAGACTCTTGTCGAGGTGCTTTCCGAAAGGCGTCATGCCGACGCCTGCAATCACCGCATTCACGCGCATCGGCAGCCCTCCTGCGTTCAGATCATGCCGTTGCGCGGCAGGTTGTACTTGCGGCGCAGGGCTTCGACTTCCTCGTCGCGTCCCGGCAGCGGCGCCGGACGCTGCAGCATGCGGCTTCGCTCGAGCTCCTTGACCACTTTCTCGGAGCGCGGGAAGGGAGTGTCGAGTGAATTGAGCTGAAAGAGTTGCTCGAACGGCAGGCGCGGGCGCTGGCCGCCGGCTTCCTTGCTCTCCGCCGGATAGCCCACGGTCTGCACGACCACGATGCGGCAGCTGTCGGGGAAGCCAAAGGCCTTCTCCACTTTCTTCCAGTTGGCCGAGCCTTGGCAGCAGGTTCCCAGCCCTTGATCGATCGCCACCAGCGTAGCCTGCGCGACAGCCTGGCCGAGATCCATGTCGACCATCCCGGGAAGCTTCAAACCGTCGCGTTGTTTGGTGAACAGCGGCACGAGCGTGCGCTCGAGCTCTTCGAAGCGGCCCTCGCCATAGCCGAGCGCGCCGACCTGAACGAGCTCGCGCAGCCGCTGCCCGGCTTCGTTCATGGCGTCCAGCTGGATGTACCACAGGATCACGACGGGCGCCTGCTGTATCTGGAAACCACCGACCGGCGAGGGTAGGCAGGCGATCTGCTCGGGCGTGGCCGTGGAGCGCTGCACGACGAGCGCACGCGCGGCGTTGTTGTTGCCGAAGTGGGAGGCGAGCCGCGCCGCTTCCAGCATCTTCTGGATCTTTTCGAGCTCGACCGGCCGATCGGGGTCGAGATAGCGGAAGGATCTCCGGCTGCCTATCGCCTCTTGCAATTCCATCGAGTGAACTCCTCTCGGATCAAGGGTCCAGGTAAGCGCTGATCGAGCCTGCAGCGTCGCCCAGGGAAGCTCTGATTGACCTGCCGCCCTGGCGGTTCAGCGCAAGGAAACCCCCGCAATGCAAAGGCGTTTCCAGCGGCTCGAGATCACAGCAACAGAGTAAATCAAAGATTCTTTAGAGGCGCGCAGCGGCCATCAGTCCCAGCATGCCGTTCTCACCGTCCTCGATGAGCGAGGCGCGCGCGTCGCGAAACAGCTTCTCGACGGGATATTCGCGCGTGAGGCCGGCGCCGCCGAGCACCTGGATCGCCTCGCTCGCCACTTCGAAGGCTGTCTGCGTGCAGAACACCTTGGAGCTCGCGGCGTACTGGAACGGGACGCCTCCGGGCTTGACGGCCGCGGCGACCGCTACGCGAAGCGCATGCGAGCGGGCGACTTCGACCTTCTGGAACATGTTGAACAGGCGCATCTTCACCGCCTGGTGCTCGAAGATCGGGCGTCCTCCCTGAACGCGCTGCTTGGCGTATTCGAGGGCGTAATCGTAGGCGGCGCGCGCGACGCCGACGAACTGCTGGCCCATGTGCGTGTTCGCATGTCCCAGATAGTTTTCCCAGATCAGCGGATAGGCCTCTGGACCTTCTGCGATCACGAAGCGGCGCGGCACGACTACCTCGTCGAAGAAAATCTCACCCTGATTCAGCGAGCGCTGTCCGAGTTTCTCGAGCGGCTTGCCGCGGCTGACGCCCGGCAGATCGAGCGGCATGAGCAGCACTACGCCGTCGGCCAGCCCGGCCCTGGAATCTTCGAAAACCGCCAGCACGATGCCCGAGCCGGCGATCGTGCCGCAGGACACCCATGCCGACTTCTGACCGTTGAGGACGTAATCCTCGCCCTTGCGGCGCGCCCGCAGCGAGGGCTTGAGGCGCCCATCGCGGTAGGCAGGTTCGGTGAAGGCGACGTGATCGCTGCCGTGAGCGGGCTCGGTGACGGCCAGACAGCCGACCTCATCGCGACTGGCGAAGAACTCTTCGAGATCGGGACGGCCGAAGCTGCGCGCGACCGTCGGAATGATGTTGTACATGCCGCAGGTGATGAACAACCCGACATCACCCCACGAGAGTTCTTCGAGGATAAGGCCGTGCAGCAACGCCCTCTGGGCGGGCGTCAACTCGGTCTCGGCGAGCTGCGCCCCGCCGCCGAAACCAAGTTCCTTGTACTGGCGCAGCACGTCCCAGAGCGGCGAGTCTCGAGCGATCACTTCCTCGGCCGAGACCTGGTCGAGCTTCGCGCCGACGGGACGCAGCACGTCGCGGGCGAACCGCCGGCAGCGATCGCGGATCGCGAGCATCTCATCGGTGAGATCGATGTCCAGGTCGAAGTCGCTCATGAAGAGCTCCTTGTCGGCGGGTGAGGTCGCCGGGATTGCAGCATTAATTAACCAAGCGGTCAATTATCCTCGCGACGCATTACTGGCCCTATGCGCCCCTGAGGAAGTCCCCTTTCAGCATGCGTTCGAAGGTGCGCAGCACCATGGCGAACTGCCGCTCGCTTCGCAGCGTGCCGTGCAGAGCGCCGAGGCCGGCGACGCAGGCGAGCAGCACCTTCGACGCCGTCTCGATGTCGACGCCCCGAGCGAGCTCCCCGCGACGGCGCGCGCGCTGCAGAAGCTCCCTGAAGAAGTCCGGGAAGGCGTTCGCATCCCGCTCGTCCAGCCACTCAAGATCGCGGTTGCGCTCGATCTCAGCGGCCGAGGCCGAGGCGAAGCGCATCAGCCCGGGCCGCCGGCGCGACAACTCGATCACTTTCTCGAGCCCCAGACTCAGCTGCGCCATGCTGCTCGCTTCCGGCGCCTCGAGACAGGCCGTGCGGTAGGCGCCGATCAGGGCGGCGTTCACGTCGTGCAGCGCCGCGCGATAGAGCGCCGCCTTCGAATCGAAATAGTGATAGAGCAACGCGCTCGTCACGCCTGCCTGCCGGGCGATGGCCTGATTGGTCGTCTCGGCGAAGCCGCTGCGGCCGAAGCACAGCACGGCGGCTTCGATGATCCGGCTGCGCGTGTCGGCGCTGTTGGCGTCGGCGGGGCGGCCGGGACGTCGCTTCGGCGAAATTTTCATGATGCTGGGATCGTTCCGCGCGTGGCGCCGCGCGGGTGGAGATCCTCCACGCCGCGGGGCATGCCGGCAAGCGAAGAGGCCGGCAAAGCGCCGTCCACCGCCGCATCGGCTGCGGCGCAGCCTCGCGAGTTACGGGCGGACCGTAAGCCGGCTCGTCAGGAGTCGAGCCCCACCCAGCGGCGGAAATTGCGCCCGGCGATATCGGCGCGCTCGTTTTCCGTCAGCGGCAACGTCGCCAGCGCTTCCAGCCCCTTGAGCGTCTGAGTGAGCTGATACTCCCCGGGCGACGGGGACTTGTCCGGATGCAGCACCTCGTTCAACGGGAAGTTGCTGCCATAGAGGATGCGATCGACGCCGATGCGGCGCAGGTGCGCCACCATGTCCTCGGGTGGGATGCGCCCTTCGGTCACCTCGGGCAGCCGCAGCGAGAGATCGCCGCAGACGTTCGGATACTTGCGCGTGAGTTCGAGGAACTCCGCATCCGCCCCCTTGCCGAACTCCCGGCCGTGGCCGATGTGGGAGAAGATCATGCGCAGCTTCGGGAAGGCCTCGAGCGCCTCGCCGCAATGCACCGGGCGGTTCAAGCCCGGCGCCCACTCCGCCGTGACCATCTGGATCGGGATGTCGCGGCTCTGGAGGTAATCGTAGAGCGGCCACAGACGCCGGTCATTCGCCAGGATTCGAACGTCGGGGAACTGGGTCTTCACGCCCTTCGCCCCGCCATGCATTGCGCGCTCCACTTCCTCCAACATCGTCTTCTCGTCCATGACCACCGGATCGACGCCGCAGAAGCAGCTGAAGCCGGGGTTCTCACGCACCGTGCGCAGCGCCCAGTCGTTGTTGTCGCGGATGCGCCGCGCGACGCGCGCCCGCAGCTCGCGCTCACCACTCGCCCGCTCGACCGGATCGTCCGACAGCACGTACTGTCCGTCGCGGTAATAGGCGCCCGACCACGTCCACATCATGATGTTCATGCGCCGAACGCCCGTGCGCTCCTGCAGATCGAGCGCCTGCTCGAGTGTGCCGAGGGCGGCAGGGTTCAGCGGCCCGCTCATGAAGGGCCCGCGCATCAGGTAGTAGTCGTAGAGCTCGCGCGCCTGTGCGGCGGAGGTGAGCACGTGCACGTGCGCATCGATGACTTCGACCGAGCGCGTGAAATCGCGAATGTCCATCTCACTTGCCTCCTTCGAGGTGCGCGAGCGCCTTCGGACGGATCGCGCTTACTGGCGGGCGGTTGACGGTGAGCGAGATGCCGCCGTCCGAGATCACCGCCTGACCGGTCATATAGGAGGAGAGATTCGAGGCGAGAAACACCGCCGCCCCGCCGGTCTCGAACACCCCACCCAGGCGCTGCAGCGGCGTGGCCGCCGCCGATGCGCGCAGAAAGCCCGCCATCGGCCCATCGCTGTCCAGCGTCGCCTGGATCTGCTCGGTGGCGTGGGCGCCGGGGACCAGGCAATTGACGCGGATGCCGTAGGGGGCAAGCTCGAGGGCCAAGGTCTTGGTCAGATGAATGACGCCGGCCTTCGCCGCCCCGTAGGCGGCGATGCTGGGGGCGCCCACGACGCCGCTCGTCGAGCCGACGTTGACGATGCGTCCCTTGACGCCGCGCTCGATCATCGAAACCGCTGCAGCCTGGCTGCAGAAAAGCGTGGTCTTCAGATCGAGGGCGAAGACCGCATCCCACTGCTCTTCGGTGAAATCGAGCACTGAGGCGAAGGCGAGCGGGTTGCCGACGTTGTTCACGGCGACGTCGAGCCCGTCGAGCTCGGCGCACACGTGCGTCACCATCGCCCTCACCTCGTCCTGGCGGCGCACGTCGGCGCGGAGAAAAAGCGCTTTGCGGCCAAGGGCGCGGATCTCCTGCACCGTGCGCTCGCCGGCCTCTTCGTTGATGTCGGCGATCGCTACGTGGCAACCGGCGCGCGCCAACTGCAGCGCCGAACCGCGCCCGACGCCCGTGGCGCCTCCGGTGACGAGGGCCACCTGATCGATCAGCCCGAGCAGCTCGGGAGAAATCTGAAAGTCGCTCATGGCCGGATCCCCAGGTCCGCGAGTGCGGCGTCATCGAGTGGTACGTAGCGGCGCTGCTTGTGACTCAACGCATAGAGCGGATCGGCCACCAGCCGCCGATCGAATCCCTGCGCGCGCAAATCCACCTTTCTCAGCTTGAAGTTGGCGGTGAGCTGCGCCTGCTCGGCCACACGCACGAAGAGCGGTACGGCATAGTGCGGCAGTTGCTCGGTGGCGACGGCGTACATCCTGACGGGGTCGAACTCGTGACCGGATTTCATGACGACGGCCGCCATGCCGGCTTGTCCGCCGTGACCCGGAACCTTCACGCCATAGACGTTCAGGAGCTCGATCTCGGGATAAGCGGTCGAGAGCTGCTGAGTCACCTCCGTGGTAGAGACGTTCTCGGCTTTCCATCGAAATGTGTCGCCGATGCGATCCGTAAAATAGTAGTAGTCCTCCGCATCCCTGCGGAACAGATCGCCGCTGCGCCACCAGCGATCGCCGCGCTCGAAGCAGTCGGCGAGGATCTTCTTCTTGGTCTCCTCGGCGTTCGTATAACCCTCGAAAGGCGAGACAATCGTGCCGTCGGCTTTCGAAATCTGGCAGATGATCTCGCCAACCTCGTCCACGCCGCATTCGATCATGCGACCCTGCGCGTCACGCGGGTGGCTCTCGGTTTCTGGATCGAAGCGCACGAGCCGCAGATGCGATAGCTCGCGGAAGGGAATCCGCCCACAGGAGCCCGGGCGGTTGTCGTAATTGGTCATGTTGCCGTTCGATTCGGTCGCGCCCCAGCCCTCGAAGATGCGAATGTGCGAGCCGAACCGCCGCGTGAACTGCCGCCACACGTCGATGCCCATGCCAGAGCCGAGCATGACGCGCAGCGTATGTTGGTCTTCTCCCGGCTGGACTGGCGTGTTCGTAAGGTAGCGACAGACCTCGCCCACGTACTGGAAGACCGTGATCCCGTGCTTCCTCACGTCGTCCCAGAAACGGCTGGTGCTGAACTTGCGGCGCACGACGGTCGCGCCGCCGGTGGCGATCGCCGTCGAGTAGAGCGACATCAGCGCCGCGCCGTGGAAAAGCGGCAGCACGCAGTAGAAGACGTCATCAGGCCCGAGCTCGGCCGCCGTCTTCCAGCCGGCGCCGATGCCGAGGAAGCGTCGATGACTGACGCGCGCGGCCTTCGGCAGCCCCGTGGTGCCGGAGGTGAAGATGAGGAAGCAAGGATCTTCCGAGCGGATGTTCTGCCGACCGCTGGCCGCATCGACCAGCGGCTCGACCTTGGCGAGCCTCGGCGTAATGTCTTCGAGCCCAGCAGGCAGCGGCGGCGCTTTGGCGCCATCCGGGACGACCAGGATCTGCACGCCGCTGCCGGGCGTCTGCGTCTCCAGGAGTTGATCCAGGCATTCCGCGCCGATCAGCAGCACGCGGGAGCCGGTCTCCTTGACCGCGTGTTCGAGAGCCTGCTTGCGCGCCTGAGTGTTGACGAGAGCGGCCGTGACGCCGATCTTCGCCAGCCCCATCCAGGCGGCGAAGAACTCCGGGCGATTCTCGATCATCACGGCGCCCGTATCCCCGGCGCGCAGCCCGAGCTCGAGGGCGAGCGCCGCGTAGCGCACCGCGAGCGCATCGAGCTCGCGGAAGCTCCATGTCCGGTCTTCGTAGATCAGGCAGCTGCGCTCGGGCTGACGCTCGACCAGCGCCTCGAAGGCGTCCATCACCGTCCAGTTCGGGCGTGGCGGAGGAGCGGCCACCGCCGCATAAAAGCGATTGATCTTCGCCTGCGTCTCCTCGCGCGAGACCGTCTCGCCGCCTTCAACTGACGGCTGCGCTAGTACATTCATCCGCTCTACATTCCTCACGAGAACAATCCCCGCAGCTCCTCGATGACGATCAGGATCATGACGCCCAGCACCGCCGCCCCGGATGCCGCGGGCGGTACACGCGCCGCCCAGCGCGCCGGCGCCAGCCACGCGGCCGCCGCTGCGACGAGCGCTCCTGCGGTGAGCCAACCGTACCAGAGCATTCCCGGGCCGTACTCCGGGGCAAGCCGCTCGAGCGTGAGCGCGTCATGCAGCGGGTAGTAAATGAAAACCGGCTGCTTCACCACATAAAATCCGCCGTAGACGATTGCGAAGACCGGCGCAATCAGTGTCCACGGGCGCCTCGTCACGACAACCCTCCCAGGTTGTTCAGCACGCGCCCGACGAGGAAAGCCACCCAGACGATGAGCGCCAGCAGCAGCGTCACCGCACGCCGCGTCGCCGAGCCTTTCTCTTCTTCCGGCGGCGCACCCCGCCACAGCTCCCAGTAGGCCGGCAGCAGTGCAAGGCCGAGGGCGGCGAAGTGCTCCTTGATCTCGAAGCTCGCGAACGCCGCCGGCCACTCGACGCGAATCGCCGCGCGCGGCCCGAGCGCATAGCTCGGGTAAATCAACGCCCCGAGCAGCAGCGTCACGAGGTAAAGCACGACGATCGCCCCGGCGTAGCCGCCCGGGCGGACTGCAGCGAAGCGCTGCACGAAGCCGCGTCCTGCCGGTGCAGCAGTGCGCAGGAGACCGGCGGCCTGATGCGTGAGCGCACCGATCAGGAAGACAGCCGCCAGCCCGTGCAGGATCAGTAAGGCCACACTCATGGCCGCCACTGTTTGGTCGCAGTGCAGGTGAGCTCGCACACGGCGCCGATCACTTCGCGAGCGGATCGGGCCGCAGCTGCATCTTCACGACTTTGGCATGGGCGCCGCGGCCGCCTTCGATGTGATTGAGCGCCACCTCGGCATAGGTCGACCAGAGGCCGCGACCCTTCCAGCCCGCGCGTGCGTCATCGATGCGCCCATCGAGCCCGCGAGCATAGAACCCGAGCGGATAGGGCACGCGCAGCACCGTGATCTTGCCGCTCTTGGGGTCCACCGCGAGCAGCGAGTCGGAGTTGCTCCCCGGGATGATCGGCGCGTCCTTGCCGAGCCCGAGCGTGTCGTGCAGATCGACCCAGGAGAGGTAGTGATGATCGGCGCTGCCTTCGGTGACGTTCTTCAGCTTCGGACCCGGCGAGTCGTAGAAGGTCCACCCTTCCGGGCAGTGCTGGCCCGTGGCGGTGGGACCGCTCAGCACCTTGCACTGGCGGCGATCGAAGCGCCCGATCCGTCCGGCCGCAAAGCCCACCCAAGCAACGCCCTCGCTGTCGACATCTACGCCCCGGGGGCTGAAGGCGAGCGCCTTGCCGTCCTTCACCGGCGGCTCGAAGAACTCTACCTTGCAGGTCTCCGGCGGGCGGCTGCCGCGCTGCATGCGCACGAGCCCGCCCGGAATCGGCGGTTGCTCGTCCGCCCCGTAGCTCACCACGGCGTACCAGACGCTCTGGTCGGCAGGGCTCACACCCAGCCCGTAGAGAAAGCCCTCGATGCGCCGGTCTTTCTTCGAGTCGAAGGGGGGCGTTTGCGGTCCGGTGTACTTCGTGTCGATCCACTCGCCGATGCGCCCATCGCCATTGGTGTCGAGCACCAGCGGGCACCAGCCGAGCGCCGCGCCCGCATCGGCCGTCTTGTCATAGATCCGGGTGTCGAGCCATGCGGCCACCTTGATGTCACCAGTCAGATAGAGACTATCGTCCTTGCCGAAGGTGAGATGGTGCGTGCCCGAGCAGGTCTCGACCATCGTCATCTTGTCGGTCTTCGGGTCGTAGACCACGAGCTGACGCGGCGTGCCGGCCGGATAGGGCATGGGGAAGAACTTCGCGGACGGGTTCGAAGGATCGGTGCAGAAGCGAGGGTTCTTCTCCGGCGCGCGAAACGCCGAGGTCATCCACACCCGCCCCTGGCCATCCATCATGGGATTGTGGGGGCTGGGACGCACCTTCGGATCCGTGCTTGGCATCAGCCGCTCGCCGACCGTGTTATCGCGCGGATCGAACCAGGTCATCTTGTCGGAGACGTCGTCGCCACAGCACGGATCGGTCGAGACCCCATAAACTCGCCCGCCGGCGTTCACCGTTGGACTGCGCTTGTCGGTGGCGATCTCATCGTGGATGAAGGCGCCGTCGGCCCAGTCCCAGAGTGTGACGACGAGGTTGCGTTCCACCCCGCTCGGGCGTGGCGGGACTTCGGCAGGCAGCGCACCGGCGGCGATCCGATCGGTCCAGTCGGCGAGCGCCTGCATCCCGGTCGGGCCCACCTTGGCCGCTTCCCTCACCATCCAGTCGCCCATGACGCCGAGCGTGATGCGGTGATACCAGGCCTCCGTCGAAGTATCGAATTCGCCATTGGCCTTCGGGATCTCGCGCGTCGCCTTGCTGCCAAGCTGATGGCAGAGCCGGCATTTCTCCGTGATCCAGTGCACCCACTGCTGCTGGGTGCTCGGTGGAATGGCCTGGGGCTGGTGAGCGACGCCGGCGAAGGCGCTCTCGAGCGGCGCTTCGAGCAGCGAGAACCAGTAATTCGCCGGGTAGTACTCGGCGGCGGCTCGGGCATCCGGAGCCGGCGCGGCGGTAAGATCGAGCGGCTTGCCCGGCGAAGCTTCCATGGGCTTCGAGTCCACCAGCCCGTAGCCGCGCACCCACACGCGATACTTCGCCTGTGGGAGATCGGGCAGGACATAGCGGCCCTGCTCATCGGTGACGACGATCTTGGCCATCTTGGTGGGGAGTTCCGTCGTCTCGGCGATGACCCAGACGCCGGCCTCGGGGCCTCGCGGACCGCTCACGACGCCCGCGATGTCATCTGAGTCCATGGCGATGCGCGTCTTGGCCGCCGACGTGCAGCCGACAGCGAGCAGGGAAAGCGCGGCGAGTGCGCCGAGCGTGAGCCGGGATTCGCGTTTCATCGGTCAGCGCTCGATTGCGTGCTCGTTCTTTCGGGCCGGCGTTTGCGTTTACTTATCGATCAGTTTATTTTGAGCGTCGCTGGCTGGCAATCACCGCGATGAACACGCAACTGCTGGCGGATCTCAGGGCCGCCCGTGAGGATCTGCTGGCCGGTCACAGGGCGTCGGACATCACGAGTCAAACGGATACGAATTCAACGTGTGAAGCAGCATCCGATGACCGCCCGTAGCGCACAACGACTCGGCCGCCTCGGCGTCTGGACGTGGATGGACGCGCTATCCGCCCCGCAGGCGGTAGAGACGGCGCGCCAGATCGAAGCCTGGGGCTACTCGGCGCTCTGGCTCCCTGAAGCCGTCGGGCGCGATCCGTTCTCGTTCATCTCCCATCTCGCTGCTCACACGCAGCGGCTCGTGTTCGCCACCGGCATTGCGAACATATACGCGCGCGACGCCATGACGATGCGCGCGATCCAGCAGACGGTCGGCGAGCTCTCGGGTGGCCGCTTCGTGCTCGGTCTCGGCGTCTCACACGCGCCGTTGGTCGCGGGACTGCGCGGGCACGCCTACGGCAAGCCAGTGGCCACCATGCGTGCATATCTCGAGGCCATGGAGAAGGCGATGTACGTCGGGCCCGCCCCGGCTGAGGAGACGCCGATCGTGCTCGCGGCGCTGCGCCCACGGATGCTGGCGCTCGCCGCCGAGCGCTGCGCGGGCGTGCATCCCTACAACGTCACGCCGGAGCACACGGCGCGCGCGCGAGAGATCCTCGGCCGTGGGCCCACGCTCGCGCCCGAGCAGATGGTGCTGCGCGAGACCGACCCAGTGAAGGCGCGCGCGATCGCGCGTAAGCACCTCGCGGATTATCTCGGCCTGCCCAACTACCTGAACAATTGGAAGTGGCTCGGCTTCGAGGACGCCGACTTCACAGGCGGCGGCAGCGATCGTCTGATCGACGCGATGGTGGCGTGGGGCGATGAGCAGGCGATCCAGGCACGCATCCAGGCGCACTTCGACGCCGGCGCGGATCATGTGTGCATCCAGCCGCTGCGCCTCGACGGCGAGCGGGGCCCCGACATGAGCCTGCTTGAGACGCTCAGGCCGGGCTAGCGAAACCCGCTCATTCCATATCGACGCGCAGGCGGGTCAGCCGGATGGCGCTGATGCGCAACCGATCGTCCCGCTTCTCATAGCGCTCATGATAGTGGCCGTAGCCGCACAGCCGGCGGCCGACGCCAACGACGGCCGCCTGATCCTTCAGGGGATGCGCCATGCGGCGCCCTCCGGCTACTTCTGCTTGTCCTTCGCTATCTTCACCACGTTCTCAGGGTTCAACGTGGCGAACAGGCGCTTCGTCTCGGCGCTCTGGTGCGCCAGCAGATGCGTATGGTGGTGAGCCTGCAGGAAGGCGCGAAAACCCATCATGTCGAGTCCGCGATTGAGCGATTTCTTGGTCATCTTGATGGCGAACGGCGGCGCCTGGGCGATGCGGTTGGCCATCGCCAGCGTTTCCTCCTCCAGCCGCTCGCGAGGCACGAGCCGGTTGACCATGCCCGCCATGAGCCCGTCGCGGGCCGAAATGCGCTCGCCCGTGAACAGCATTTCCTTGGCCTTGCGGAAGCCGAGCACCCAAGGTGCGATCATGACTTCGGCGCCGGTGGTCGCGACCATGTGCACCACGGGATCGGCGAAAAACGCATCCTCCGAGGCCACCATCAGATCGCACATGTTGGCGACCATGAAGGCCCCGCCGACACAAGCGCCCTGCACCTGCGCAATCGTGGGCTTCGGCAGATCGTAGATGCGCATGCAGTAGTCCATGTAGTACTCGGTCTCGTACGCTTCCCAGCTCTCCGGAGACATGTCCTGATCCGCACTGTCGGATCCACCCGCGTTTTCCTGCAGATCGTGGCCAGCCGAGAAATGCTTGCCCTTGCCGCCGATGATCACGACGCGCACATCCTTGTCGGCGCCTGCGCGGACCACCGCATGATCGAGCTCCTTGAGGAGCCCGAGGTTCTGCGAATTGCTCTTCTCAGGGCGGTTGTGACAAATGCGCGCGACCGGCCCCAGTTGCTCGTAGGTGATGTACTGGTACTGCACTTGAGTTCTCCTAAATTCGTGTTCGGCTCACGCGAGCGCCCGCTCGGCGACGCTCCGCGCCCAACGATAGTCGCCCTTGCCTGCCGGCGAGCGCTGTATGGCCTCCACGAACACCACGTCCTTCGGCGCCTTGTAGCCGGCCAGACGCTCGCGGCAGTGAGCGCGCAGGGCGGCTGCATCTGCGGTCGCGCCAGGTCTCAACGCGACCACGGCCACGACCTTGGAGCCCCAGCGCGGATCGGGCAGACCGAGCACCAGGCAGTCGAGCACGGCCGGATGGCTGCGCACCGCCTCTTCCACTTCCTCGACGAAGACTTTCTCGCCGCCGGTGTTGATGCAGTTCGAGTCGCGGCCGAACACCACGATGGAGCCGTCCTCCTCTACGCGCGCGATGTCGCCCGTGAGCACGAAGCGCTGACCATCGAAGGTGATGAAGGTCTCGGCCGTCTTCTTCGGATCTCCCAGATAGCCGATCGGCACGAGGCCCGTGCGGGCGAGAATGCCCTGCTCACCCGGTGCAGCAACTCGCTTGCCGTCCACCAGCACCTTCAAATGCGGGCTCGGCGGGAGCCTGAGCAGCCCGGCGGTCGTCGGCGTGCTCCCCGATCCAAACATGCCCGCTTCCGAAGAGCCCGAGCCGTCGTGTATGCGCAGGTGCGGCAGGATCTCCTGGAGGCCCTTCTTGACGTGAGCCGAGAGGAGCGCCCCGCCATTGCCGAAAGCCACCAGGTTTGAAAGATCCCAGCGCCCGGGGTGAGCGCGCAGCGCATCGAGAATCGGCGTCGCCATCGCGTCGCCCACGATGGAGATCATGTGAACCTTCTCCTTCGCGAGCAGATCGAGAATGTGCTCGGCGTCGAAGTGATGGCGGTCGGAGAGGACGATGGTGTGGCCCTCGAGGAGCCCCATCAACGTCACCCAGAGCGCCGCGCCGTGCATCAGCGGCGCCGCCGGCATACTGCGCAGGACATAGCTCGCCACGGCGCGCTCGGCCAGTTGCTCGGGCGTGCGAATCGGACCGAGCGTGGGATTCATCGAGCAGCCGCCGCCGAGCGCGCTGTAGAAGAGCGCCTTGTGCGGCCACATCACGCCCTTGGGCTTGCCCGTGGTGCCGCCCGTATACAGCACGGAGATGTCATCGTCGCTGCGCGCGATATGATCCGCGCCGCCGGGCGGAGTCGCGAGCGCGGTGCGATATGCGATATGCCCAGGGGGAAGCGCCGCATCGTCGCCCACGCGAACGATGACTCTCAGGCCGGGCGCGGCGTCGCGCGCCTCTTCGACGTTGTCCGCGAGCTCGGCGCTGTAGAAAAGCGCCTTCAGCCCGGAATTCTCGTACAGGTAGCGGAGCTCGTCCGCAACATAGCGGTAGTTGATGTTGACCGGCGCCGCCTTGATCTTGCAGGCGGCGAGAAAAGCCTCGAGGTACTCGGTCCCGTTGAAGAGCTGAAGGCCAATGGCGTCGCCCTCGCCAAGGCCTTGCTGGTGGAGCCAGCTCGCCAGGCGGCTCACGCGATCGGCGAGCTGCCGATAGCTCAGACGGACGGAGCCGATCACCACCGCCTCGCGATCGGGCACGGCCTCAGCCGTAATGTCGAAGAGGTCTGCGAGATTGAAAGTGCGAGAAGTCGTCATGTGATCACAGAGCTACGAGTTCGGGGCGGGAAGCGATGACGGCGCCGAGCGCTGCGGCCGCCTCGCTGCTGCAAGCAATGGCCAGCTCGTTCTGCTTGGCGGCCACCGCATAGCGCCAAAGCCGATAGCTGCGATCATGACCCACGCCGCCGTGCAAGTGCTGACAGGCGGCCAGCACTCGATGACCGACGTCGCCGGCGAGAATCTTCGCGGCCAGCACATCGGCGATTGCATCGTCCTGAGAAGCGAGTGCGGAAGCCGCATGGCGGCTCATGAGCTGCAGCGTCATCACGTCGATGTAGACGTCGGCCATGCGCTGGCTCACTGCCTGAAAGGCGCCCTCCTTGACGCCGAAGACCTCGTGTTCGCACACCCAGTCGGTCGTGATCCGCATCACTTCCTCGACCACGCCGGTCTGGATCGCACAGCTCCCGGCGATCAGTCGCTGACGCAGCCACTCGAGAAGCGTCGCATCGCCAAGCTTGGCGGCCTCGGCGCTCTTGAGCGTCAATCGTCCCATGGGGGACTGATCCGTGCCGAGCTGCCCTTCCACCTGCACGCCCTGCTGTCCGGCAGGCACGAGGTACAGACTCCAGTCTCCGCCCGTGCGCGCCGGCACAAGAAAGGCTTCCGCCTGCGGCGCATAGGGCGTCGCCGAGATGACGCCCGTCAGGCGGCCGTTCGCCTCCTGCAGGCTGTTGTCATGATCGACGCGCGCGCTCGCGGCGAGCCAACCGTCGGCGGCGACATAGCGGCGCAGCTCCTCGAGCGCTCCTGCACGCTGCAAGGTTAGCAGCGCGACGCTGTGAGTCAGCAACGGCGCGGCGGCGACTGTCTTGCCCGCCTGTTCGAGCACCAGACAGACTTCGCCGAAGCCCAGGCCAGCGCCGCCGTGCTCGGAGTCGATCCCGACAGTCGTGACGCCCGCCTCTCTGAGCGCCTTCCACAGCTCCCGGTCCACGCGCAAGCCGCTCTCTTCGAGCGGCGACAGGCGTTCGGGCGTGCTGAAATCCCGCAGCATCGATTCGGCGAGCTCACAGATCTCTCGCTCGATGTCCTGCAATCCAAAATCCATCGTAGCTCTCCGACTCACTTCTCTCAGGCGCGCTTCACGCGCGGCAGGCCGAGACCCATCTGGGCGACCATGTCGCGCATGACCTCGTTCGTGCCGCCGGCGAATCCATAAACTGGCGTCGTTCGATAGAGCACGTCCAGCATGCCCTCCAGCGGGACTCCCGGCGAGCCGCGGCGCAGCGTCGCATCGGGTCCGAGAACCTCCAGCATCTGCCGGAACGTCGCGAGGAAGGTCTCGTAGCCCAAAATCTTGATCGCCGAGGCCTCGGCGGCCGTGAGCGTCCCTTGTGCGATGCCCCAGGCCTGCTTGCGGCAGGCGAGATTGAGCGTCTTCAGCGCCGCATAGATGCGCGCCATGTTCATCTGCACCCAGGGCTGATCGATGAGCCGCGTCCCGTCGCGAACCTCGTGCACGCGCTCCAGCACCTGGCTGTACACCAGATTCGCGGTGCCGGGATTCATCAGCGTAAGGCGCTCGCGGTTGAGCTGGCTCGTGATGACGGCCCAACCGCCGTTCTCCTCGCCGATGAGATTGCGCGCCGGCACGCGCACGTTGTCGTAGAAGGTCTGGTTGGTATGCCCGTCGGCCACGGTGTAGATCGGCGCGTGCGAGAAGCCCGGCGAGTTCGTCGGCACGAGAATCAGCGACAGGCCCTTGTGGCGCGCGTGCTTGTCGTCATGCGCCGTGCGCACCGCAAGCCAGATGTAGTCGGCGAAGTGCCCGAGGGAGGTGAACACCTTGGCGCCATTGATGACGTACTCATCGCCCTGACGCTCGGCGCGAGTCTTGAGCGCCGCGAGGTCAGTGCCGGCGCCGGGCTCCGTGTAGCCGATTGCGATGACCACCTCGCCGCCGAGGATCTTCGGCAAGAGCTCCTTGCGCAGCTCGGGCGAGCCGAACTCGGCGATCGCCGGGCCCATGGACTCCGAAGTGAGATAAGGAAACGGAAAGCCCGAGCGCGTCACCTCCTCGATGAAGATGTACTGCTCGATCGGGCCGTGGCCCTTGCCGCCGAGCTCCACCGGCCAGCCGAGGCCGATCAGCCCGTCGGCGCCCATGCGGCGCAGCGCGGCGCGGTACAGCGGACCGCCGCCCTCATTGCCATAGGTATTGACGAGCTCGTGTTTCAACTCCGGCGTCATGAGCTCGCTCATATAGCGCCGCAGGTATTGACGCAGCTCTTCCTGCTCCGCCGTGAACGCTGTTTGCATCCGCCTTACTCCGGGCGCCGTCGAGCCGATGCCCGAGCGGCGCTAATTTCCTGATCGATCAGGTTATGGTAGCAGACCCGTTCGGCCGCGCGACACGGGCGCTTGGGCCAATGCGCGAAACGCTGACGTCGGCGCAGGGCGACGCACGACGCTCCTCGGCCGAAACGAGCGACGCCTTCAAACAGACGTCGGTTCAGATCTTCAGCGACATGACGCGCAGTACAGTCACTCGCGAATTGACCGCGCCGTTCACTGAAATTATTTGAGGAGCTCCTTGAACTTGTCCCATGCGCCTGGGTCGGCGTCACGGTACTCGAAGGCCGACTGTGGAATTCGCCACTCCGACATGTCCATGACCTCGTCCCAGTGATCGCGCACGTCCTCGATCGTGTCGTCCTTCGCGCCTCGGCGCCCGTCGTTGACGCCAAGAAACGCCCGATAGACGCGCCCGCCGCCGATCACGAGTATCTCGCCGTTGCACGGCGCGTCGTCGTGGCACAGCAGGGCCACGGCGGGGGCGACGCAGTGCGGGGGGAAGTTGGTCTTCTGCGATCGCGCATACTCTTCGCCCGCCGCGTGCGACAAGCGGCTATAGGCGATCGGCATGATCACATTGACCTTGATGTTCTTGTCGGTCATTGACGCAGCCACGGCCAGTCCACGGGTCATGCCGATCACGGCAGCCTTGGTCGCCGGGTAGCTGATGCCTGCGCCCATCCCGAACACCGAGCCGGAGGACACGTTGACGATTCGCCCGTAGTTCTGGTCCAGCATGCGTCGCCAGACCGCGCGCGTCAGGCGCATCGTGCCGCCGGCCGCCACCGCCATATCGAACTCGTAGTCCTCGTCGCTCAGCGTCGTGATGTGGCCCCCGCGCACCACGCCTGCATTGTTGATCAGGATGTCGATCGACCCCCAGGCGTCGAGCGCCTGGGCGACGATGGCGTTGGCGCCCTCACTCGTGGTCACCGAATCGCCGTTGGCGATCGCGACGCCGCCGTCGGCCCGGATCTCATCCACGACAGCCTGCGCCATCGCCGGATTCGCGCCCTGGCCGCCGCCGTCACAACCCAGATCGTTGACCAGCACGCGCGCGCCGCGCCGCGCCAGCAGCAGCGCGTATTCGCGACCCAATCCGCCCCCGGCGCCGGTGATCACGGCGACCCGGCCGTCGAATCGCATCTCAGACATGGGAATGACTTCCTCCAACATCACCGCCGTGATGCTTCGGTCGGCGATCATGTCGCATCTTCACAGCTCGACGAGCTTCAGGTTCAGGCCGAACGTATCTTCGGGATCGAAGCAGGCGCAGCGCCGGGAATCGGTCTCCTCGCCCCGGCCCGTCAGCCGCAGCCCCGCCGCCTGCGCCATCGCGACGCCGACCTCCAGGTCCGGAGTCGTAAGCGCGAGCGTGCGAACGCCCTCGCCTCTGCTCGCAAGGCTCGCGGCCACGGGACTCGCCGCAGACAGCGGCTGGGTGATCTTCACCCCGAGTCCGTTCATCGTCGTGATCGCCTCGAGCTCATCGACGCGCGCGGGCGTCGGAAACTCCCAGCCAGTCAGTGCGGAAAAGAGTTCGACCGCGCGCGGCAGATCGTGGACGTAGAGCTCCACGTGATCGATGAGCTCACGGAAGGCGCTGTAGAGCGGATCATCGGGCCGCTGGCGCTGCGCGAGCTCGATACTCACTCCCATCGTGTCGCGCGTCTCGAATTGCGCCTGCACGATCCACTTGCCGAAGCCGGCCTCCTCGCTGCCCATTCGACTGCGGACTTTCAGGCCAAGCGCCTGCGCACCGGGAATCGCCGCATCGAGATCACCGACGCGAAACGCCATGCCGAAGACGCCCATGCGGTCGCCGCGATGGCCGCCGACGATGGGCCGCGAAGGATCGCGCGGCTGCATGATCTCCATGCCGCCGCGCGTGTACCACACGGACCAGACGTTCCAGTCCTCGCTGCCGTAGGACTCGGTGTAATCGCCGCCGATCAGCGCCGTGAAAAGAGCCTTGGTTTTCTCCAGGTCGGGGACCAGGAGATGCAGATGATCGATGGCGTCGACTCTCATGAGCGCGACCAGCGGTTCCAGCGCACGACCTCCTGCACCGGGCGACGCGGCGCGGGCTTGAAGTCCGCGCCAAGCGTGTAGGCGACCGGAAACAGACCCGCCTGGGTGCGACGCTCGAAGGGAATGCCCAGGAGCTCGGCCATTTCGCGCTCCTTGTGCAGATGAATCGTGGTCCAGGCGCTCCCGAGGCCGCGACTGCGCAGCGCCAGCATGAAGCTCCAGACCGCCGGCAGGATCGAGCCCCACATGCTCGCCTGCAGGAAAGGATGGGCGCCGTCCGGCCGGCCGGCGAAGGTCGGGATCACCAGCACCGGCACGCGATGCATGTTCTCGAGCAGGTAGTTGACCGAGGCGGTCAGCCGCGCATTCTCCTCGCCCGAGTAGTCGATCTTCGGAATGGCGGACGCAGCGGACTGGAGCTCCTCGAGGTGCTGGGCCATGGCCTCCGCGTAGATCTTCGCAACGGCGGCGCGCACCTCGGGATCATCGACCAGCACCCACCGCCAGGTCTGCTGGTTCGAGCCGTTCGGCGCTTGCAGCGCGAGGTCCAGGCACTCCTCCACGATGGCCCGCGGTACGGGCCGATCGAGATCGAGGCGTTTGCGCACCGCGCGGGTGGTGGTGAGCAGCTGATCGGGACTCAGCTCGAGCAGCATGGGCGGCCTCCTCGGTTACCAGAACGAATCGGCGGCCTTGAGTCCGTGCTTGTCGCTGCCGCCGGTGATGACCGGCTGCCAGTTGCCCCAGCCGCGCCCACCGCCCACCGGGTCGGTGACCCGCACGGCCGTGTCGCGTATCTGGTGCAGACGTCGGGCGTTCTCGGGCGTGGTGCAATCCGCAATGCGCTCGCCGTCGACGTGCAGCTCACCGCGCCAGCCGCCGTGATAGTGGCCGTCGAAGCCGAAATAGAGGCCTGCGCCGAGATGAAAGCCGGTGTCGGAAAGCACCTCGACGTCCAGCGGGCGCGCTGCGCCGTCGGCCATGCGGCAGTGGAGCCGCCCGCCCAGCAGGCGCCGGTTGCGCGGGTCATAGCGCAGCTCGGGCTCGATATCCACGATTCGCTCGACGCGTCCGTCGGGATGCTCCACTGCCGCCATCACGGTCTTGTGACGGGCGGTCGGCAGTTCCACGATCGCGCAGTTCAGGAACAGCGCATAGTGCGAGCCGTCGGGGCGCTCGAGATAGATCGGGCTCCAGACGAACTCGTAGGCGCCCCCGCCCAGCCCATCGCCGAGCGGCTCGGCGTCCGCAAGCGGCTGACCGACGCCGTAGCGCACGCCCCAGGAGTGATCCCGGGTCGACACCCAGGTTTCGGGCCGGATCTCGGTGCGCACGCCGTCGATCTCGATCCAACCGGAAGCGACGCCCGTCTGGTGATAGCGCGCGAGCTCGGCCGAGATCCGGTAGCCATGGCGAATGTGCGTGCGGTCCTCGAAGCGCGCGGGCACACGCCCTTCGAAGATGCAGTCGAAGGCGATCGGCTGCACGTCGTTCTTCTCCAGAAC
The DNA here is from genome assembly GCA_034005205.1 of Steroidobacteraceae bacterium. Lineage (GTDB taxonomy): Bacteria > Pseudomonadota > Gammaproteobacteria > Steroidobacterales > Steroidobacteraceae > Steroidobacter. The sequence goes on from JAVEVD010000017.1 coordinate 30,990, forward strand.
GAAGCGCACCTTTTTCAGCGGCTCGATGACCTCGTAGCGCACTGGACCGATCACCGTGCGGTGCGGCTCCGGAGACAGGCGGCGGCTCGCGCGCACCGTGATCTGCTCCTTGCCGCGCGAGACGCCGGCGTAGCAGTCCATGACGTTGCGGTTCGTGTACTTGCCGAGACCGAAACCAAGCTGCAGGCTGCCGTCGCGCGCCATGGCCATGGCGCACACCTTCTCCGTCCAGGAGGGATCGGAGGTCCCGACGCAAGCAAACGAATCGATGGTTTGATGGCAGAACTGCTCATCGGCCTCGGTCAGTGGGCCGATCGGGTTGCTCGCCGGGCTCACGTTGCTCATTCAATCGTCTCCGGAAATCGACTGGCCGGCCAGAAGCTGCTCGATGAGGTTGCGGCTAAACAGGTAGTCATTGGGGTCCGCAGAACCGCCCCATTCGCCGAAGTAGATGCGCCGCTGGGAGATTCTGATCTCCACCAGCGCCTGCTGCAGCAGCGCATAGGCGATGTACCAATCGATGTCGTGCAGCCGCACTCCGGTCAGGCGCTGATACGCGGCGACCACCTCGTCGCGGCGCAGGAATCCCGGCATCGCATCCAAGCCCGCCATCCTGGCGGCGATGTGCCGAAAGTACTTGTGAAAGAAAATCAGGTAGCCGACGTCGAACTCGCGGGGAAGCAGAACGGCCTTTTCCCAATCGAGCACCGCTGTCGCCCGAAAATCGCGCCACAGGATGTTCGCCGGCCGCGCGTCCCCCCAGGACACGACGGGCTCCCCTTCGCGCTCCGGCCAATGGCGCTCGAGCCACTCGCAAAGCGCCTCTACGAGGGGAAAGCGTAGTCCGCTTCGGCCCCAGTCGTAGTACGCCCGCTCGCGCGCGAAATGCCGCCGCAGCGGGCTCTCCCCAGGATGCTCGAGCTGCAGAAATGCGGTCTCCGCGGGCGCCGCCGCCACGCCGTGCACCTCGGCGAGCACGTCGATGAGCTGCTGTTGTACGAGCGCTTGCTGCGCGGGGCTCGCCTCGCTCAGCCACCCGGCGAATACATAGGGTGGATTGTCCGGGACCACCTCGCCTTCGATTCGCTCCATGACGAAGAACGGCGCGCCCAGAGGCTCGGCGCTGCGCTCCTGCCACAGCACTCTCGGCGCCGGCGCCCGGCTGCGCCCGCCGACCAGGCGCATCACACCGACCTGCAGATCGAAGTCGTAGCTCGGAAAAAGCGGGAAGGCGTCGGGCGGCGGCGGCAGGCGCGCCACGAAGCGGCCCTGGCGCTCGACCGCGCCATCCCTCCAACTCATGTCGAACAGCAGCGTCTCGCTCGACATGCCGGCCTTGCCTGGATGAGTCACGGGGGAGAGCTTCGGCTGCGCAGCCGCCCCCAGGGTGCGCGCAAACCACTCCGTCAGTCCCCGCTGGAGTTCGTCGGGATCCCGCGTCGTGGTGCGCGGCTGAACATCCAGTCCCGATTTCTCGACCGTCATTAAGAATAATTGCGCTAAATTGTGCTTTGAAATATTACGCTTGGCCAACAAGCGCCGTCACCCGCCGTAGCTCCGACTCGAGGAAACGCTCGAGAAGCCCCGTGAGCTCGACAAAGAAACGCATCGGCTGCGCCGCAATGAGCGCCCGGCGGTGCAGCGGCAGCCAGGCCAGGGGGTGGCGGGCGAGGAAATCACGCTGCGCGCGCCGCAGACCGTCGAGACGTTGCTCGTCGGCGTTCGCCTGAGCCTCCTGGAAAGTCAGGAAATGCAGGAACTCGAGCTCGCTCGAGAGATGATCGGGCTGCTCACGGCGCTCTGCGGCGAGCGACAGGCCGAAGAAGTTGTAGAAGCGCACCAGCTCTTCGAGCGTCTGCAGGTCGCCGCCGCCGTAATGTCCGCCGTGCAGCGGACAGCTTGGACCCGCCTCGCCCGCTTCGAAAAGCCGCGTGAACTCGACCTGCAGCGAATCGTCGTCCGGCCCCGCATCGCGCAGCGCCGACCAGTCGACGTCTTGCACGAGCTGCGGGTCGAGGGCGCCGAGCATCTGGCGCAGCGCCTCGGCGAGCGCTCCCTCGCGGATGATTTCAAGCGCTTCGCGATCCGGATACTCGAAGGCGATTGCAAAGCTTCGATAGAGCAGGCTGCGCAGCGCGGGCGCATCGGCCGCTTGCGCTGCTGCGGGCGCCATGCGCTGCGCCGCCGTCACGCCACGTGCTTCCTGAAGTCCACCTTCGTATCACGGTCGTTCTGCGCCACTTCGTACCAGCCCACGTCGTTGTTGATGTGTCCATGCCTGCCGGCGAGCTGGGTCACCTTGATGGGGCTCGGGCAGATCGAATCGTTGTCGCGGCCGCCGACGAACTGGGTGCTCAACCAGCCGTGATAGATGTGCACTTGGCCTGGGCGGATGCCGGGGGTGACTTTGGCGCGCACGATGAACTGACCGAGATCATTGTGTACGACCGCGTAATCGTGATCAGCCACACCGCGCGTACGCGCATCGTCCGGGTTCACGAAGATGACGGGCTCGCCGCGTTGCAGGTGCAATAGAACATCGAGATCGCGCCATGCGCTGTGAATGCTCCAGCGCGTGTGTCCGCAGGTGAGCGTCAGAGGATAATGGCCGCCGGCCATCGGCGGCTCTTTGTGCACGGGCAGCTCCTCGCCGACCTCGAGGAAAATCGAGTGATCGAGATAGAACTGCTGCCGACCCGTGCTCGTCGGCCAGGGCCGTTTGCGCACCGACATGTCCATGAAGGCCACGAGCGGCTCGTCGACTTTGTAATCCTCGGTCGTGCCGCACCACATCTTGCCGAGCTGGCTGACGCCCGTGTAACGAGCCACGCCCTTGTTCGCTCGTAGAGCCTCGAGCGTAATGCCTTTCGTGGCCGGCGAGAGCTCCAGGATCAGCTCCACCGCCTTCTCTGGGTTCAGACGGCCCTTGTCGGTGAAGCGCTCATAGGTGCGCGTCAGATCGTAGGGTCTGCCTCGATAGCCGGTCACCGTGCTCACCCCACGGCGCTTCGCCTCCTCGGCGACGCGATGAGCGAGCAGGGCCAGGATGTCCCAGTCGGACTTTGACTCGCCGAGCGGCTCCACCACCTTGTCGCCTAGATGGAAATACGGCGGATAGGCCACCGAGTACTTCACGCCGAGCTTCTCGTACGGCCCCGCAGTCGGCAGCAGGATGTCGCTGTGACGCGCGGTGTCGTCCATACGCAGCGTCAGATCGACGATGAGCCGTGCATCCTTGAAGCGCGTCTCGGCAAGGCGATGACCCATCCGGCTGTGCCGGAAGGGATTGCCGAACATGTTGAAGATGATCTCGGGCTTCGAGAGCTCAGGACCTGGATAGTTGTTGATGTCTCCGCGAGCGAGCGCTTCCTTCAGGAATTGTTCGGGCGTGCGCGGCAGCGTCGGATCGTTGTATGCGGGATTGAGCCGCTCGCTGCGCGTACCGGCGTGCTCGAGGCGCATCATCGAGCCGGAGAAGTACGTCGGGCTCTCGTGCTGCTCCCGGCCCATCTGGATGAGGGCGGCCCAAATACCGGCAGGGTCGTCGGGCTTGAGATCGCAGACGTTCTCCACGAAGGCCGAGAGGATTTTGCCGTCGAGCTCGAAGAAGGTCATCTCCTGCCAGCCGCCCCCAGGCCGGCCGTTGTTGCCGGTGAGCGCGGCCATGAGAATCTGGGCGCGTTGCACCAGATCCCCATGAAGAATCTTCGGGCAGGCTGCTCCGCAATAGATGATGGCGGACTTGGCTTGAGCGAACTCGCGAGCGAAGCGGCGGATCACGTTGGCGTGCACGCCCGTGATCTTCGCGGCGCTCTGCGCATCATAAGCGGCGAGCTTGTCCCGCAGGATCGAGAACCCGCTGCGCAGCGACACCTTCTTACCCGAAAGCAGCGTAACCGTGACGCCTTGCGGTTCTAGCGCCGGATGATCGTCAGGCTGCAGCCTCAGCGTGCGCTTGTCCTGGTCGTACCCGGCGGAGCTCGCCGACCAGACGATTTGCTTCTTCTTCTCGTCCCACCAGGCGAAGCACTCGGGCCGCCCACCCTCCACCACGTCCGTCTCGCGCAGGAACTGACGGGTGTCGCTGCGCACCAGCAGCGGCAGATCGGTCTGCTCTAGGACGTACGGCTCATCGTACAGCTTCTCGTCGATGATCACCTTGCAGGCGGCGAGCGCGAGCGCGGCGTCCGTTCCCGGCCGCGGCGAGATCCAAAGATCGGCGTGAATGGCGCTTGGGCTGAAATCCGGGGTGATCGAGACGATCTTCGCGCCCCGGTAACGCGCCTCGGTTATGAAATGCGCATCTGGAATACGCGTGGAGATCGGATTGCCGAACCAGTTGACGAAATAGTCCGTGCGGAACCAGTCGTCGGACGATCCTCCCGGCACCGGATTGCCGAGAGTCGCGGTGGCGCCGGTCATCAGATCGCCAACGCTGGCGAAATTCTCTGTAATCGGAATGCCGAGCTGAGTGAAGAAGCGCACCATCGCAATCCAGCTCGGGCCGAAGTCGGCGTTGTTGCCGTTCTCGACATAGGCGCCGGCGCCGCCGCGGGTCGAGAGCGTAGTCACCAGCTCGCGGGCGATCTCATCGAGCGCTTCATCCCAGGAGATGCGCTTCCAGCGGTTCTCGCCGCGAGCGCCGACGCGCTTCAGCGGATAGCGAAGCCGAGATGCGCTGCGATAGAGCGCGCTTGCAGACGCTCCCTTCTGGCAGCCGCGCGGACTGTAGTCCGGCACGCTCGAGTTCGTCTGGGTGTAGGGGGCGCTCTGCTCTTCGCGCCACACGATGCCTTCCTTGACGTACAGGCTCCAGGCGCACCCGCCGCTTGCGCAGTTGGTGCAAGTGTGCGTCCCGATGCCGATCTCGTCCCAGCTCCATTTCTCGCGATAGACATCGCGATAGTCCTGGTAAGACCTGGCCGCCTTGGCGACGCCCTCGGCGGCGAGGACCGGGCGCAGCAGCGACAGATCGAGCGTCAGCGCAACGGCGCCCGCTGCGGCGCCACACAGAAAATCTCGCCGATTCGTGTGCGGGAGTTTCACCAGGCTCTCTCCTCGACTCTATTTGCTATTTGCGCCAGCGGATCACGGAGACGGTTTCGGGCGAGCGATCGAAGCCGCCGAACATGTTCTTCCACTCGTACGCGATCAGCAGATCCATGAGCTCGGACTCGCCCGTGGCGCGCTTCTTCTCGCGCTCCGCCTTGATCGTGGCGAGCGCATCGAGCACCTTCGGGCCAAAGAGGCTCACCAGGTATTCGTCGGGAATGCGCGGCTTCGATTCGTCGATGTCGCCGTCGGGGCCATAGCTCGCCGGCAGGACCGGCGGCACGTAGAAGACATTGGGCTCGGTCCCGTATTCTGGATGCAGCGGCAGCGCGACCTGCCACTTGTCCACCAGCTTGTAGATCGGCGCCGCCTCGTCGTCACGATAGCCAACGAAGCGCACTCGCCCAGGACATTGGCGTGCGCAGGCCGGCGCCACACCTTGCTCGATGCGCGGGAAGCAGAAGATGCACTTCTGAGCCACCTTCTTCTGGTGATTGAAATACATCTTCTTGTAGGGACACGCCGATTGGCAGAAGCGGTAGCCGCGGCAGCGGTCTTCGTTGACGGTCACGATGCCGTCTTCTTCGCGCTTCTCCACGGCGCCGCGCGGACACGCCTCCACGCACGCCGGATGCGTGCAGTGGTTGCATATACGCGGCAAGTAGAAGTGAAAGGAGTTCGGATACTCCCCTGCGCCTTCGTCTTCGTCCCAGTTCGGGCCCCAGTCAGGACTACCGTCCTTGATCTTCAGGTGCGAGTCGTCGCCCTGACCGCCGTAGTAGCTTCCCTCGTGGTCGAACTTCCAGGCTTCGCCAAACTCCGCCCGCTTCGGCAACCGCCCCGGGCGCGCTTGTCCGTCGGGCGTAAAGCCCCCGCCCATCTGTTCCCAATCACGCGGCGTGCCACGGCCAGGCATGGTGTTGACCGTGTTCCACCACATGTACTCCATGCCTTCGTCGCGGGTCCAAAGCTGCTTGCAGGCCACCGTGCAGGTGTGACACCCGAGACACTTGTTCAGGTCCATCACCATGGCCAATTGACGCTTGCTCATGTCGTACTCCGCCGCTTATGCCTTGCGATCCACGACGAGCTCGTGCCAGCCGCCGAGAGGCCCGAGTGCAAAAGACTTGACGCCGGCGCGCTCTCCATGGCTGCCTTCCCAGACCGCCACGCTGAAGCTCGCCGCAGCGCCCATCTCGAGCTGCGCCACCGCACCTGCACCCTGCGCACGCAGCGAGCGGGCGATCACCACGGCCCAGCCGCCGTCGGCGTAAACACCGCGGGCGTGCACCTGATCGCCATGCACGGTCTGAGTGGTTCCGAGACCCTCGGCCGTCACCTGCCGGCCGCGACCGTTCTCATCGGCGCGCCAGTACCACGCGCTCACCGGCAGACCTGGCGCTCCCATCGTCATGAGGGGCGCGTTGGGACGGCTCGCAAAAAGAACCGCCGCTGCATCGGGAAAGCCCACGTCGTCCTGGCCGTCGGCGCCGGTGTCCGCAGTGGCGTCCCGCCAAGCGAGCCGGAAGGCGAGTTCGCCGCCGTTGTGCAGCACCGCGACTGAGACTTGCTTCACGGCGCCGATGGCGCCGTCAGGGAATTGCGCGCGTACAGCGCTTGTGGGCTGGAGGCCAGAAGGAGCGCCCATGAGCTCGATCGCCTGACTCGACGCCTGACGCCAGATATCTGCTTGCGCATCGAGCAACCCCTGCAAGGGGACGCCGGGGACGTAACCTGCCTTCACGACTGCCGCTTCCTCCGTTGCAGTACAACATTAGCTTATCAGTAAGATTATTTTGCTGGCAACGCGCCTCGCTCAGCGCGAGGCCAGAGCGCACACCGGCGCCTCGGGTGGATACGTAGTCGGCGCCCCGATGTCGTAGGCGGCGTTGAGCGTCCTGATGAACACGGGGTCGTGGAGGGGATCGGAAGGCGTGGCGATGTCGATCCCTTTGGAGCGCACGTCCGCGATCAAGGTGTCGAAGACTCTCTCGTAGGTGAGATCGTCCGTGCCGTCCATGTTCTTCTTGAGCTCCTCGTAGTCCTCGAAGACCTCGGCCGACCAGTGCACGAGGAAGCGCAGCTCATCCGTCGTATGACGGGCGATCACCTGGCCGCGCGTAGTGAGCAGCCAGTGATCACGGCTGGCAGGATCGCCGCTGAACACCGTATCGAAGTCGAGACCTGCTGGACGGCGCTGCTCGGGCGGCCCATTGGCCTCGCCGCGATGCATCATCATCTCGTTCTGCACCACCACGCCACGGTTGTAGATCGGCGGCTGCAGGCGCTTGGGCGGCGCCAACGGACCATCCGGCCAGTAGGTGAAGCCGCTCGTCGGGCAGCGAGAGAACCAGGTGATCACCTGCGCCATCTTGATCAGGTGGCCGCGAAACAGCCCGGACTTGCCCATGACGCTGCACAGCCAGGTCGGCGAGTTCTCATAGCGCACGCCGCGGAAACTCGGTGAATCGAGATGGCCCGGATCGGTGTTCGCAGCCGGGCCGTTGATGTTGAAGAGCATCATCTGCGGCTTGGCGTACTTCGCGTTCCAGTAGGACTTCGCGTAGTTGATGAAGGTCTCGTTGTAGAAGATGTCGCCGATCTCGGGATACAGACAGGTCGAATAGTTCGCCAGGAATCCGCGGAACGTCGCCGTGAGGAACAGATCGAGAGAGGGCTGCACGCCCTCGGGGAGGCTTCCCGACATGGTCGCGATCAGTTCTTCCGCCGAGGCGAAATGCTGGGCGATGATCAGCTTCCACGGTCCCTCACGGCGCACGATGTCGAGCAGCCGCTCGCGCTGATCCTCCGTATAAGGGTTGCTGATCTCGCGCGGCGGCGCCGCCGGACGAAGTATTCGGGAAAGCTCTTCTCTGCGGGTCTGGTTCATCGAATGGTCGCTCCTCCATCCACGCTGATGACTTGGCCGTTGATCCAGGCGCCGTCGTCCGAGAGCAAGTGCACGACGGTTGCGGCGATATCGTCGGGGGCGCCGAGGCGCGTGCTGCGGGTGCGCGCGAGCGCCGCCTGCTTCACGTCCTCAGGCATGGTCTTGAGATTGTTCTCGGTGAGCACCAGGCCCGGGGCGACCGCATTGGCGCGAATTCCTTGCCGCCCCCAGCGGGAAGCCACATGGCGCATCAGGGCGTTCACGCCGGCCTTGGCCATCGCGTAGCACGGCCGTTCCGGCTCGCCGATGAACGCCGCCCCCGAGGACGTATAGACGATCGCCCCGCCGCCTCGACGCAGCATCTGTGGGATCGCCTGACGGGTGCAATGCAGATGACCGCGGAGATTCACTGCAATGGTCCGCTCGAAAACCTCGAGCGAAACGTCGACCGCGTTGGAGTCTTGGAATATCACCTGCAGGTCGGCCGCATTGACGTGCATGAGATCCAGGCCGCCGAAATGGTCCACCGCCGCATTCACGAGCGCCGCCGCCGCCGCTTCGTCGCTGATGTCGCAGGCGAGGCCTATGGCCCGACCTCCGGACGCAGTGACCTGACCGGCGATAGCTTCGGCGTTGGCCGCATCGATATCCCCGACCACCACCGCCGCGCCCTCGGCCGCAAGCCTGCGAGCCGTCGCTCCGCCGATTCCCCCGCCGCCGGCGATCACGGCGACTTTGCCAGTCAGCCTTGTCATGTACAGTCTCCGCGCGGATCTCCGCCACGTCTTTACATACTTGCATACTTATCGATTAGATAAATAAGTACAAGCAGAGCGCGCCCGACCTGTCGGGCCGCGCGACAGGAGGCTCTGCTCACGCTCGAAACGCCGCTGCATTTCAGGCATTTCCTGACCTGAACCGTCGGGGTAGTAGGTAGGTTGATCCGAGCTTCCTTAGCTATCTCCGACTTGCTCGGCGCCTGCGGTCGCCAGGCGCTCGAAACACCGTGCATTTCGGGCAT
>JAVEVD010000017.1:40052-61307 GCA_034005205.1 Steroidobacteraceae bacterium
ATTTCAGGCATTTCCTGACCTGAACCGTCGGGGTAGTAGGTAGGTTGATCCGAGCTTCCTTAGCTATCTCCGACTTGCTCGGCGCCTGCGGTCGCCAGGCGCTCGAAACACCGTGCATTTCGGGCATCCCCTTGACCTGAACCGTCGGGGTAGTAGGTTGATCCGAGCTTCCCTAGACTTCCGTCCAGTCCTTCCCTAAGGAAGCTCTGATTAACCTACTGCTCTGACGGTTCAGCCCAAAGAAATGCCCGCAATGCAAGGCGTTTCGGGCGGCTCGAGATCACAGGAACAGAGTAAGTCAGAAATTCCCTAAATCGCGTTCACAACGAGCGAGTCGACTGCCGCGCGCAGCGAGGACGCGTCGGCGAAGCTTCTGCGCGAGAATGCGCTCCGATTCTTTGGAATTGGAGCGAGGAGAGTCCTTCAGATGCTCGGAACGAAAACCATCTTCGCCGCTGGCGTCGGCGCGGCGCACCTGCCCATGAATCGCGGGCAAGGAATCCTTCGATGACCACTCCGAAGAACACCGAGGTCCAGGGCTCGCACGGACCGCTTTCCGGCATTCGCATCATCGAGTTCGCCGGCATCGGCCCCGGGCCGTTCTGCGGGATGATGCTCGCCGACATGGGTGCGCAGATCATCCGTATAGATCGGGCGGTCGCCGATTGGGCTTCGTCCCAAGGCCCTGAATTCGATTTCGTCGGCCGAGGCCGCCGCTCGGTCGCGGTCGACTTGAAGAAGCCGGAAGCGCGCGAGCTTGCGCTCGAACTGATCAGCACGGCCGATGCGCTCATCGAAGGCTACCGGCCCGGCGTGATGGAATCCCTCGGGCTCGGTCCGGAGGAATGCCTGGCGCGCAATCCGCGCCTGGTGTACGGCCGCATGACCGGCTGGGGCCAGTCGGGTCCGCTCGCGCAGGCTGCCGGCCACGACATCAATTACATAGCGCTCTCGGGCGTGCTGCACGCAATCGGGCCGCCGGATCGCCCTCCCACGGTTCCGCTGAATCTCATCGGCGACTATGGCGGCGGCGGGCTGATGCTCGCCTTTGGGCTCGTATGCGCGCTGCTCGAGGCGCGCGCCTCCGGCCGAGGGCAGGTAATCGACGCGGCGATGACCGACGGTACGGTGCTGCTCGCGACCGCCATCTACGCGGCGCATGCCGCCGGTCAGTGGTCGACGCAGCGCGGAGTGAACCTTCTCGACGGCGGGGCGTACTTCTACGGTTGCTACGCTTGTGCGGATGGCAAGTTCATCGCGCTGGGCTCGATAGAGCCGCAGTTCCACGCGTTGCTGCTGGAGAAGCTCGGCGTCGAGGACGCACAGGAGTGGCGGCAATTCGATCCGAGGCGTTGGCCCGAGCACCGCAAACGGTTGGAGAAAATCATCGCTACGCGCAGCCGCGACGAGTGGTGCGCGCTCCTCGAGGGCAGCGATGTGTGCTTCGCGCCCGTATTGGATTTCGACGAGGCGCCGCAGCACCCGCACAACCGCGCTCGCGGCGCCTTCGTCGAGCACGCCGGGCGTCTGCAGCCTGCGCCGGCGCCGCGTCTGAGCCGTACGCCGGGGCGGGTCGAGCGGCCGGCGCCGCATCGCGGCGAGCACACGGACGAGATCCTACGCGAGGCGGGATTGAGCGAAGCACGCATCGCCGAGCTTCGCGCCAGCAAAGTGATCGTATGAGATGTCAGCAGGCGATGCGGCGTCGGTCACGAGCGGCGCCGTAGCTCGCACTCAACGCCAAGCTGCGCCGCGCACGCCGGCGCGGCCAGCAATGCATCACGCTTCACAGTTCCGGCGGACGGCGATCCGCCCAGGGAGCGGCCGCTTCGAGCTGCGCGGCGAGCTTCAGCAGGGTCAGCTCGTCGCCGAAGCGTCCGGCGAACTGCGAGCCGATGGGTAGATTCTGTGCGTTCCAATACAGCGGCGCCGACATCGCCGGCAGCCCGCTCATGTTGTACGGCGCAGTAAAGGGGCTGGCGTCGATCGCGGCCTCCATGAATCGCTCATAGGGTTGATCGAGCGATAGCTCGCCGAGCTTGGGCGGCGGGCCCGCCGTGACGGGCGACAGAATCACATCGTAGCCCGTCAGGAATTCGTCGAAGATGCGCCCCAGGCGATCGAAGGCGGCGCGCGCACGATAGAGCTGCTCCGCATCGTATTTCATGGCTTCGTTGATATTGCGCCAGGTCACCCGCTCGACATCCTGCTCCGTGACGGTGCGGCCGAGCGCCTGCTCACGGTCGCGGATCGCCGTCAGCACGCCCGCGCCAGTCATGACGCCGAGCGCGCCGAACGCTTCCATCACCGGAATGTCGGGAGCAGCGGGCTCGATGTGATGCCCGAGCGACTCGCAGAGCTTGGCGGCGTGCGTGAGCGCCGCCTGGCAGTCTTTGTGCACGGCTCGGCCGAAGGGGTTGGTTTCCCAGAGTGCGATGCGCAGCGGTTTCAGCGGCTTGTGCAAGTTGGCGGCATAGGAGGAGTCGGGTTGCTGCGGCACGACGCGGCTGCCCGGCTCGGGCCCCTGTGCGATGTCGAGGAGCACGGCGCAGTCGCGCACCGAACGGGTGATGGCGTGCATCGTCGAGAGACCCATCCAGCTCTCGATCGACTTCGGGCCATAGGGCGTGCGCCCACGGCTGGGCTTCAGACCGAAGAGCCCACAGTGGGTCGCGGGGATCCGGATCGAGCCGCCGCCGTCGCTGGCGTGCGCCGCTGGCAGGATCCCGGCGGCCACCGCCGCCGCGGCGCCGCCCGAAGAGCCGCCTGCGCTGTATTCGCGATTCCAGGGATTGCGGGTCAGACCCCAGAGCTTCGATTCTGTCGTGGCCGTCTGACCGAGTTCGGGACTCGCGCTCTTGCCGAAGATCACGAGCCCGGCCGCGCGATAGCGGCTGACCAGGGTGCTGTCGTAATCGGCCACTGCATCGCGGAAAAACGCCGAGCCGTTGCTGGTCACCGTGCCGCGAAGCTGCACGCCCAAATCCTTCAACAGCATCGGCGCGCCGGCGAGCGGCCCCGCGGGCAGTCCGGCGCGCACGGCTTCGCGTGCGAGTTCGTAGTGCTTGAGCACCACGGCGTTGATCGCCGGATTGACCTGTTCGGCGCGCGCGATCGCTGCTTCCAGCACCTCGGCGGCGCTGACTTCGCGCTTGCGCACCAGTTCGGCGAGCCCAACGGCGTCGTGGCGAGCGTAGTCGGGAAAGGGCATCGCGGCGGCGCGCGCGCCCCCGGCTGCGCCGAAGACGGAGACGGCCGCAGCGCCCGCTGCAGCTTGGAGGAACCGACGGCGCTCGGCGTCGAACGCTGAATCTGGCGGAAGCTCTGACATGCGGGACTCCACTGTAGGACGGCGCGAAGATTCCTTCAGAGGCGGTCAGCTTGTCCAGCGCGACCTGCTTCTCTCGCCGCGCCCTGCTTGCGACGACGGTGCTGAGGTGCGGGCGTGAGACTCGATGCAGCCGCGCGACCGCTGCGTCAACGGCATGACCGGGATCACGCACCGCCCAGGAGAAGCCGCGGTAAAGCACGCACACGCAACGATCAGCACGCTCTGTGCATTGGCTGCGCACGAGCCATCGAAGGAGCCGCCATGATCACGAACAACGCATCGGGCACGAACGTCGTGGAAATCGGCCCGGACATCTACAGGATCAACACGCCCGTGGCGATCGGCCCCGGCGTGGACTTCAGTTTCAACCAGTACCTGGTCGTGGACGAGGAGCCGCTGCTGTTCCACACGGGTCAGCGACTGTTGTTTCCGTGGGTGAAGCAGGCGATCGAGGCCGTCATGCCCATCGAACGCCTCAGGTGCGTGGCGATATCGCACTTCGAGGCGGACGAGTGCGGCGCGCTCAACTTGTTGCTCGACGCGGCGCCGCAAGCCGAGGCGCTATGCAGCGAGATAGCCGCCCTGACCTCGCTGAACGACTTCGCGGCGCGACCGCCGCGCGCGTTGCGGGACGGCGAGGAATTCGCCGCCGGCAGACGCTCGTTCCGTTGGTTCTACACACCGCATGTGCCGCATGCCTGGGAATGTGGTCTGCTCATGGAAACGACGACGCGAACCTTCTTCTGCGGGGATCTGTTCACGCAGGGCGGCAAGGGCGAACGGGCGCTCACGAGCGCGGACATCCTCGAGCCGAGCGAAGCGTTCCGTCGCCCGATGGACTATTTCGCACATGCGCCGCAGACCTCAGCGACGCTCGAGCGGCTTGCGCAGGAGAACCCCGCCGTCCTGGCCTGCATGCACGGCAGCGCCTGGCAAGGCGACGGCAAGACGCTGCTTCTGGCGCTGCGGGATGCACTAGGACGCGGATGAGCGCCCCAGAGCAGTAGTTGCAGCTGCTGGCGGCGTCCCGTTGAGGCCTGCCTGGTCTCGAATCCAGGCGACCCATTGCAGCTCGCTCCAGCGGCGTCCTGCTTTGAGCCTCCCCAAATTTTCTTATTGCAAATGCGAATCCCTCTCATTTAGAGTTCCCGCCTCTGATCGAACCCCTACAGGCTTGCAGCAGGCCGCCAGCAATAAGAACCACTCCAGGACAACCTCAAATGGCTCCCGACTTCGTACAGACCCGTCCGTCGCGCCTCCTGCAAAAGCAGGTGGCGCTGGTGCTCGCCAGCGCCGCCGCGCTGATGAATGGGCCCACCTTCGCAGAGGAGGCGCGCACCCTCGCCACGATCGTAGTGATCGGCAAGGCCGAAGGAGACATCGAACGGCAACCCGGCGCCGTGGCCATCGTGACGGAGGAAGAGCTCACGTTGAAACAACCGCGCTCCACGGAAGAAGCGCTGCGCGCCGTGCCGGGAGTGGCGATCAAGCCGGAAGAGGAGACCGCAATCGTCGCCAACATCGGCATGCGCGGCCTGAGCTCGGCGGATTACAAGACGCTCATTCTCGAAGACGGCGCTCCAGTGGCCCCAGGCCTGTTCGTGGGCAACGGCCGCTACTACAACCCGCGCATTCAGCGCATGGAAGGGATCGAGATCCTGAAAGGCGCCGCCTCGCTTCGTTACGGCCCGAGCACGATCGGCGGCGTGATCAACTACATCACCAAGCAACCGCGGGACGGCGTCGAGTTGGCGGTGCGCGCCGGCTCCTTCGGCGCCCGCGAAGCGACGCTGGAAGTCGGCGGCGGCACGTCGTCAGGGGACGCTACATTCGGCGCCCTGGTGACCCGCGCCGAAAGCGACGGCTTCATGGACAAGGGCTATGACATGACCGACGTCGTACTCAAGGCCGGCCTCGACATCGCCGCCAACCAACGCTTGAGCATCAAGTACACCGATTACGACAACGACGCCAACATCTCCTATCGCGGCCTGTTCCTGCAGGACTATCGCGACGGCAAGACCTATAACCCCGCACCGGACGACTGGTTTCTCACCGGCAGGCGCTCGCTCGATCTGAACCACGAATGGGATATCAGCGACAGCGCACGCTTGAACACGCTCGTCTACGGCAGTGAGATGCACCGCGACTACTGGCGTTACACCACGGACAACGCCGCGTCTGTCGCCGCCGGACGCTGGGTGTACACCGACAACCTCAACGGCAATAACCGTGAGTTCGAGCGCTTCGGCGTCGACAGCCGCCTGCAGCTCGAGCACCCCTTCTTCGGCGTCGCCAGCGAGGCCGAGATAGGCGTGCGCTACATGACGGAGAAAATGCACGACGTGACGGTGGGCGCGACGCGCGCAACGCCGCGCACCGGCTCGATCAACAAGGACGTCGTCGACTCGGCCGAGAGCCTGGCCTTCTACGCGCAGAACCGCTTCCTGCTCTCCGATCGATTTGCGATCACCGCCGGCTTGCGCGCCGAGCGCTATGAGCAGGATCGCCACGACCGACGCCGCGCCGACGATCAGGGCAATCGGGCCGAGACATCGAACACCGAGTTTCTGCCGGGTCTCGGCGTGACGTACCAGTTCACGCCCGGCCTGCAAGCGTTCGCCAGCGTTTACAAGGCGTTCTCACCCGCGCTCAACGGCGATGCGCTGAACGGTCTCGAGGATCAGCGGCTCGACGCCGAGCGCTCGGTCAACATCGAGGCCGGCGTGCGCGGCGGCGAGCGCGTGAGCTTCGAACTGGCCGTGTTCCGCATGGCCTTCGACAACCAGATCATCCCCGCCAACAGCAACAGCCAGTTTCAGGTGACCAACGGCGGCAAGACTCTCCATCAAGGCGTCGAGGCCGGCCTTGGCGCGGTGCTGGGCGCGGGCTTCAGCCTCAGCGCCAACGCCACATATATTCCGGACGCGGAGTTCGACGGCGAGCGCTTCAACCGCAATGGCGTGCTGACCACGCCGGACGGCGCCCGCATTCCCTACACGCCGGAATGGGTCGCCAATCTCAGCCTCGAATATGCGATCGGCGGCCTGCGCAGCGCGCTGAGTCTGCATCACACCGGCGCTCAGTACACGGACGTGATGAACACGCGGGCGATCGTCGAGAACACCAGCGGCTTCTTCACCGGCCGCATAGACAGCTACACGCTGCTCGACCTGAGCGTGTCCTACGACGTGAGCCAACAATTGAACATCGGGGCCGCAGTGAAGAACCTCACCGACGAGCGCTACATCGCGAGCCTGCGCCAGGGGGTCTACGTAGGTCCGGAACGCAGCGTGGACGTGGGCGTGCGCTACAGGTTCTGACCCGGCGGCCAGCGTCGCCGCCACGCCCTCCGGCAGGTCCACTTCGGAGCGCCGCCCGAGCACGAGCTCGGGCGGCCGCTTTCATGCGCTGTATGAACCGGAGGTCGTGGCGCCGCCGCGGCCCGTCCAGTCCGTGTGGAAATACTCACCGCGCGGCCGGTCGATGCGCTCGTAGGTGTGCGCGCCGAAATAGTCGCGTTGCGCCTGCAGCAGGTTGGCCGGCAGCCGCGCCGTTCGATAGCTGTCGAACCATGCGAGCGCCGAACTCAGGCAGGGTGTGGGCGCGCCTGCGCTGACCGCGACGCTGACCGCCCGGCGCCACGCCGCCTGCCGAACGCCGACCGCGTTTCTGAAGAAATCGTCGAACAGCAGGCTGACCAGCTGAGAATCGCGCTGGAACGCCGCGCGTATATCGGCAAGGAACGCCGAGCGAATGATGCACCCTGCGCGCCAGACCTGGGCCACAGCGCTGTGATCCAGCCCCCAGCCGTGGCGCAGCTCGGCGGCTCGCAGCAACTGGAAGCCCTGCGTGTAGCTGATGATCTTCGCCGCATAGAGCGCTTGGCGCAGATCGTCGAGCAAGCCTTGCGGCTCGCCGCTGAACGCGGCGACGTCGGGAGTCAGCAGTTTCGAAACGGCGACGCGCTCTTCCTTCGCGGCGGACAGCGAGCGCGCAAAGACCGCCTCGCCGACGAGCGACAGTGGCACGCCCTGCTCGAGCGCCTCGATCACGGTCCACTTCCCGGAGCCCTTCTGACCCGCAGCGTCCAGGATGGAATCCAGAACCGCCTCGCCGCGCTCGTTTACGTGGCCGAGGATGTCTCGAGTGATCTGGATGAGGTAGCTGTCGAGCTCACCGCGGTTCCACTCATCGAACACGTCGCGCATCTGCGCATTGCTCATCTGCAGCACGTGCTTCATCACACCGTAGGTTTCGCCGATGAGCTGCATGTCGCCGTACTCGACGCCGTTGTGCACCATCTTGACGAAGTGGCCGGCGCCGCCGGCCCCCATCCACTCGGCGCATGGCTCGCCTTCCGGCGTGCGCGCACAGATCGCCTGCAGCAGCGGCCTGATCTGCGGCCAGGCCGACGCGCTGCCGCCGGGCATCAGCGACGGTCCGGTCAAGGCGCCCTCCTCGCCCCCCGATACGCCGCACCCCACGTACAGCATCCCCGCAGCCTCGACCCGCTCGAGGCGGCGCATCGTATCGGTGTACAGGCTGTTGCCGCCGTCGATGAGGATGTCGCCGCGCTCGAGCAATGGCAGCAACTGGTCGATCTGCTGATCCACCGGCGCGCCCGCCTTGATCATCATCATGATCAGGCGCGGACGACGCAGCGCCTGCACCAGCTCGCGCAGCGTACGCGCCCCGATGAATTTCCTGCCGCGTCCGCGTCCGGCGATGAATTCATCGACGCGCGCGCTGGTGCGGTTGTAAACGGCGACGTGAAATCCCCGTCGCTCCATGTTGAGCGCCAGGTTCTCGCCCATCACGGCCAGTCCGATGAGGCCAATATCCGCACTCTGCCCGCCCATGAGTCACCTCGCTCGATTGGCGTCACGCCGACATGCAACTGCGCCGCTCCACTGCTCAAGACCAACTGACAGGGAGCAGCGTCGGATCCATCGACCCGACGCTCGCCTAGAACCGTGGGCGTCCCGCCCGGCGCGGCGGCGTCATTATGTGTTGGCCAACGGCGACGCTGACGTCCAGAGCGGCGATTTCCCGCCACGTAGCGCTAGAATGCGCGGGAATCCACCTTCACGAGGAGTCCTTATGGTTCACGCTTTGCGCAAGCCGGTCATCTACATTCTGATCGCCTCGTTGCTGAGCCTCGGCTCGCCGGCGCTTGTCCAGGCAGAGATCATCGGCACGCTAGCGGGGCTGGAATCCGCTCAGCGCAGCTCCGACCTCGCCAAGCTGAGCAGCGTCCTGGCGCGCGACGAAGCGCGCGAGAAGATGCGCGCGCTCGGCGTAGACGAGACGCAGCTCGAAGCGCGCCTTGCGGGTCTGACCGACAGCGAGTTGCGCGGGCTGGCCGAACGCGTTGATGAACTGCCCGCCGGCGCGGGCGTGGTGGAGGTCGTCGGCATCGTGTTCATCGTGCTGCTGATCCTCGAAGCCGTAGGCGTCATCGATATCTTCAAGAAGTTTCCCTGAGGCGCAGGCGCCGGGACTGGCGCGCCAGGCTCATGCATGATCGTCTCGCGCGCGCCGCTTTCGTGCTCTGGGCGATCGCGGCGCTCGGCGGCTGCGCCGCGCTGCCTCCCGATCTGGATGCGGCCGCAACCGCTCATCTCCCGGCGCGCGTCGAGCTTGCGCAAGTCCCGTTCTACCCGCAGCAGGAACACCAATGCGGACCGGCCGCGCTGGCGACGGTGCTCACCGCCGCCGGCGCGCCGACCACCAGCGAGCAACTGGTCGACTCGGTGTTCCTGCCGGGCCGCCGCGGCTCACTGCAGGTCGAGCTGCTCGCCGCCGCGCGTATGCGCGAGCGCGTTCCATATGTGCTGCCGGAAAGGCTGACCGCGATTCTCGAGCAGATCGCGGCGGGCCGGCCCGTGCTCGTGATGCAGAACTTGGGGATCACGATCGCGCCGCTCTGGCATTTCGCGGTAGTCGTCGGTTATGACCTCGATGCGGGCGAGCTGATCCTGCGCTCCGGAACGACGCAGCGGCTGACCATGAGCACGCGTCGATTCGTGCGCGCCTGGGATCGCGCGCAGCGCTGGGCGTTCGTCGCGCTGGCGCCCGACGAGGCCCCCGCCGATCCCGATCGTGATCGCTACCTTGCGGCGATCGCCGCCATGGAATCGATCGGCAAGCTGGACGCCGCTGCGAGCGCCTATGCCCGCGCCAGCCAGATCTGGCCCGACTCGGCTTGGCCGCGGCTTGGGTTGGCGAATATTGCATACGCGCGCCAAGACCTGCATGCCGCAGAGCAGGGGTATCGCGCTGCGCTCGCGCTCGACGGCGGCAATGTGGTCGCCCACAACAACCTGGCGCAGATCCTTCTGACACGCGGCTGCCGCTCACAAGCGCGCCGCCATGCGCTACGCGCCGCCGAACTCGCGGCGGGAACGTCGCTGGCGCCGGCGGTCGCAGCAACGCTGCGCGAGATCGAGTCACCCGCCGGAAGCGGCGTCGCGGTCCCGCAGTGCGAACCAGCCGCCAGCACGAGCACGCCAAGCGCGCCTCGAGCGTAGCTGCAGTCGGCCCGATCACGGCGATCGACAGCGCGCCGGATCGTCTGCAGGTTTTCGATTTCTCCGGCGTGGGGCCGCGGCGGGCCTCCTAACGTTTTCAATCCTTCGCCATCAACTCATCGAGTTGTTGCGCAAGCGGAACTTGGTAGAGAGAACGCGCCTTGGCGTAGATGCTCCTGGCGCGCTGCGCGCCCTCGGGCGTATGCATCAACTCCTCGTACAAATCCTTCACCAGCATGCGCCGGCCGATGCTCGTGAGGAATTGCTCGAGACGCGGCCAGGCCGGCGCGTACTCCGCGCGAATCGCGTTCTTCAGCCAGCTGTGTACGATCATGTTGTTCTTCTCGGCGGTCAGGTCGAACGCCGCATCGAGCTGCGCGAGCTGGGCCGCGGTGACGTCCTGCGGCAAGTTGTCGAGGAAGTGCAGCCATTCGTGCGTGCTCCACTTGGCGGTCTCGAGCTGCTGTGCGCTGCGCTCGCCGCGCAGCCACGCCTCGCGTTGCAGGTCGACCCGTTCGAACACATCGGACTGCGGCAATACCGCGAAGGCCGGAATGCCGGGCTCATGCAACCATGCGTTCACTTCAGCTTGCGTGACCTTGGCTCCCGGACGGCGCACCACGCGCTCGTCGAAGAAGTCGACGAATTTCTGTGTAGTGACGCTCTGGAATGCGAACGCATCGAAGTACTCGCGCAGAAACGCGTCCAGCCGCTCGCGGCCAAGTCGCGCCTCGAGGAACCCGAGGAACAGACGCCCCTTCTCGTAGGGTACGTCCGTGAAGCCGTCGTCAGGATCGCGCCCGCGCAGATCCATCGCGAGCCGCGTCAGATCGTAATCGCCCTGCTCTTGGAGCTTCGCAATGTCGCGCTGCAATGATTGCAAGCCGAGAACGTCTTCCATGGCGCGCCGCTCCCGCCCGTACAGCGCCTCGAGAATGCGCCGCTCCAGATAGACGGTGAAGCCTTCGTTGAGCCACACGCCGTCCCAGGACGCGTTCGTCACCAGATTGCCGGACCAGGAGTGCGCCAGCTCATGAGCGATCAACGCCACCAGGCTGCGGTCGCCGGCGATGACCGTAGGCGTGAGGAACGTGAGCCTCGGATTCTCCATTCCGCCCCACATGTAGCTGGGCGGCAATATGAGCAGGTCATAACGACCCCAACGGTAAGGGCCGAACAACTGCTCGCATGCTTCGAGCATGGCCTGCGCATCAGCGAATTCATGCGCAGCCGCCTCGATGACGGCGGGCTCGGCGTACACGCCGGTCTGCGCCCCGAGAGGCTGGAAGACGAGATCGCCGACGCCGAGCGCCATGAGGTACGAGGGAATCGCCTGCGGCATGCTGAAACGATACTCACCGTCGCGCGGCGTCTGCGGATCGTTCTGCGCGCTCATGACGGCGAGCAACTGCGGCGGCGTGCGGATTTGCGCATCGTAGGTCAAACGCACGGCCGGCGTGTCCTGCAGCGGAATCCAGCTGCGAGCGTGAATCGCCTGGGATTGCGAGTACAGATAAGGATGCTTGCCGCCGGCGGTCTGCGCAGGCTCCAGCCACTGCAGTCCGCTGGCTTGCGGCGAGGTCTGGTAAGCAACGCGCACCGTGAACTCATCGCCCGCGCCGGAGGCCGGCAGCTCGATATGCAACGGAGCGCCGAGCACAGGATGCGTGGCGCCGAGCCGGAACGACAGCGGCCTGGCGCGGGCGCCCAGCAGCTCCACGCGTGCAATCGTCAGATCGCGCGTGTCTAGCACGATCTCGCGCGCGTCCGCAGCGACGCGCCGAAAAGCGAGGTCCACGTGGCCGGCGAGTTGCTTACGCTCAAAGTCCGCCGTCAAGTCGAGCGTCGCGTGTTTGACCAGGAAATCCTGCGTGTTGGCGTACGAGTGAGGGTCCGGACCCACGCCCGGGAAACCGTCGCTGTGCGCCGCTCCGGCAGTCAGCAGCATGGCCGCGATCCCCGCCGCCGCAGCAGCGCAGCGCCTGAGGCCATGCGACGGCGACCGACCCGACGCGTCCGTTTCCCGAATCCAACCCATGGACGGCTCCCCGAGACTCGACGAGCGCGCAGTGTATTCATCAGAGAGTCGCTCGTCTCGTGCGGCCTTGTCGGATCGGAACGATGCACGCGCGTCGGGAGTTGCGCCACACACCCCTTATGATCGAGGTGCGTCATGCGTTGGATCCTGGTCTCCTGTTTGGCGATCCTGCTATCCGCATGCGGTGACAAGAGCGCGCCCCAGCAGACCACCGATGCGCGCACGCGCGCCGACAGCCCCGCGCCGACGCCGGCTCCTGCGCCCGCCCCCGGCGAACCGCCCGAGGGCGCGTCCGCGCAGCTCGCCGCAACCCAGGGAAACGAGGCCCACGGCTCGCTCGCCCTGGCCAGCTCGCCGCAAGGCGTGCGCATCATGGGCGTCGTACAGGGATTGCGGCCCAACGGCGAATTCGGCTTTCACGTGCACGAAAAAGGCGATTGCAGCGCAGCGGATGCGAGCAGCGCCGGCGCCCATTTCAATCCCACCGATCAGCCGCACGGCGACCCGCGCGGCGCAGCCGACCGCCGCCATCTGGGCGACATGGTGAACCTGCGATCGGACGCTCAAGGCGTCGCGAACGTAGAGACTACGATCGCCGGCGCCACGTTGCATACCGGCGAGCCCACCGACATCCTGGGCAAGGCGATCGTCGTGCACGAGAAGCCCGACGATTACCAGAGCCAGCCCTCCGGCGATTCCGGCTCACGGATCGCGTGTGGAGTGATCGGGATCGCAGCGGCGAACGTGCAAACCGAAGCGGATAGCGGATAGTCAGAGACGCCTTCCCTGGATGGCGGCGAACGCGAGAGCTTGGCGCATTGTTCAGCGGCCCACCGCCTAGCCGATCGGTGTGTGACAGCGCCTCTGATCATCCGCTATCCGCTTCCCTTCTTGAAAGAGCAGGACGGAATATGGCCCTCCCACAGTCGAGCCCGTCGCTGTCGCTCGCCGACGCGCGTGAGCGCGCCGGACCCGTCATAGACGACGCGCAGGACCGTGACCGCCCGAATCCATTCGCCGCGGAAGCGCTCGATTTTTCGTTGAACAGGCAATACTACGCCGGCGACCCGTCGCGACCGCCGCTGCGCATCGGCGTGATGATGAACGACTCGCGCGGCGAGCTGTTCATGCGCAAGGCGCTGGAAGACGTTCGCGACTGCGATTTCGCCGGCGTCGTCTGCGTAATCCGCAATTGCACGCCCGAACAGGCTCCTCGAGCGCCGCGCCCCGCGCTGCAGCACGCAGCCGCCATGCTGCTCGATCGAGAGCGACGCCGGCTGCTGCTCTACAACTCGTATCTGCGGTGGCTGGACAAACGATATCGCAAGGCGCCGGACCCGCGCTCCGTCGTCGACTGCAGCGATCTGTTGGAGGGCGCATCGCGAGTGGACGTGCTTCCGCAGCGCACCCGGTTCATCGACCGCTTCCCGGCCGCTGCGATCGAGGAGCTTCGCTCACTGCGTCTCGACGTGGTTCTGCGCTTCGGCTTTCGCATCCTGCACGGCGAAGCGCTCAGCATCGCACGTTACGGCGTCTGGTCGTTTCATCACGGCGACAGCGAGCGCTACCGTGGCGGCCCCGCGCTGTTGTGGGAGCTGATGGAAGGCAGCGAGCTGAGCGGCGCCGTGCTGCAGCGGCTCGAAGAGACTCTGGACGCCGGGCCGATCCTCAGCCGGGTGAACCTGGCCAGCAGCCCCCGCCCGTCGGTCTCGGCGAATCGCTACGACGTCTACTGGACGGCGCAGCACATGCTCATCCAGAAGCTGTGGGAGCTGCAGCGCTACGGGCCGGAGCACCTCGAGCGGCGCACGATCAGACCCGAGCGCTATCTCGGCAAGCACGCCGTCTACCGGGCGCCGGACAACACGCAGGTGGCGCGCTGGCTGGCGCCGACGTTCGCGCGCTCGGCGGCGCGCAAGCTGAGCGGACGCGGGAAGATCATGCATTGGCGGATAGGGCTGCGCCGGCTCGCGCAGCCGCTCTACGAAGCGCCAACGAGCGCAGACCGAGTGTCCTGGATCGCCAGCCCGCGCGGCCACTTCTGGGCCGATCCTTTTCCGCTGCACGACGGCGCCGAGGAGTGGCTGTTCTTCGAAGATTTCGACTATCGCGCCAAACGCGGCGTGATCGCCTGCGGCAAGATCCGCGAGGGCGCGCTGCACGAGGTTCGCACGGTGCTCGAGGCGCGCTACCACCTGTCCTATCCGCACGTGTTCAGGCACGCGGGCGAAATCTGGATGATTCCCGAGTCCTCGGAAGCACGCAGCGTGCAGCTGTTCCGCGCGCGCCGTTTTCCGGACGAATGGGTGCTGGAGCGCAGCCTCCTCGATCTTCGCGCCGTCGACCCGACGCCGTTCGAGTTCCAGGGTCGCTGGTGGATGTTCGTTTCGCCCACTGTGGTTCAAAGCCAGGCGCCGATCACATTGCTGTTCACCGCGCCCGAACCGTGGGGACCCTGGCGCCTGCATCGCGACAGCCCCGTGTGCACCGACGTGCGCTGGGCGCGCTGCGCCGGCGCGGTCATCTGCGACGGCGGCCGCCTGCTTCGCCCGAGCCAGAACTGCGCGAAGAGCTATGGTTGCTCGATCTGCTTCAATGAAGTGACGGTGCTGAGCGAGACACAGTACATCGAGCGCCACGGTCCAGAACTCGTTGCGCAAGCGTTCGGAATGGACGGCGTGCACACCTACAATCGAGGCGAGCACTGGGAGGCCGTTGACGCACGCGCTTACGCGCCGAAGGAACAGGTGCTCTAGGGAAGCTCTGATTAACCTACTACCCTGACGGCTCAGCCCAAAGAAATGCCCGCAATGCAAGGCGTTTCGAGCGGCTCGAGATCACAGAAACAGAGTAAATCAGAGATTTCCTAAGAGGCGCGAGCAAAGGGCGCGCAGCATGCGCTGCTCGCCGTCGTCCTACGCGGAGTCCGCGCATGGCGCAGCGCGCAATGCAGCCTTATCATGCTGCTCGGCATACAGGACGGGAGCGGTGAGATGAACAGCCGGCGTCGGCTCACATGGCTGGCGGCGCTCGCGGCCATGGCGGTCGGGCTGGTCTGCGCCGCGCAGGACGAGCCGCAACAGGGAGCTCAGGAGCGCGTCGCGTCCTCCAGCGAGGAGCCCACGCAGAACGCCGCATCGCAGAACGTCGCGCTGGTCCTCAGCATTCGCGATGCGATCGGGCCGGCCACCAGCAGCTTCTTTCTTCGCACGCTCGAGGATGCGCACGAGCGCAACGCGCGCCTGGTGGTGCTCGAAATGGACACTCCGGGCGGGCTCGACAGCGCCATGCGCGAGATGATCCAGGCGATCCTCGCGTCCCCGATTCCGGTAGCCATCTACGTCTCTCCATCGGGCGCGCGCGCCGCGAGCGCTGGCACATATCTGCTGTACGCCAGCCATGTGGCGGCCATGGCGCCGGCGACCAATCTCGGCGCCGCAACGCCGGTGCAGATCGGCGGCGCGCCGACCCCGGCGCCCTCGCCGCCGCGCGAACCCCAGCGCGATCCGGACCAAGAAACAGACGAGAAGCCCGGGGCGCCAGAGAAGCCACGGAAAAAGGACGAAGACGCCGAGCCCGAGCAGGACATCGAGCCCGCCACGGCCATGGAGCGCAAAGCCATCAACGACTCGATTGCGTACATCCGCGGGCTGGCCGAACTGCGCGGCCGCAACGCCGAGTGGGCCGAATCCGCGGTGCGCAGCGCAACCAGCCTCACAGCCACAGCAGCGCTGCAGCAGAACGTCATCGACATCGTCGCGGAGGATATGCCGGATCTGCTTCGCCAAATGAACGGGCGAGTGGCGCGCACGTCCATGGGCGATGTAACGCTGCGCACCGAAGGTCTGATCATCGAGCGTGTCGAGGCCGACTGGCGAACCAAGCTGCTTGCGGTCATCACCAATCCGAACGTCGCCTACCTGCTGATGTTGGTCGGCGTGTACGGCCTGCTGCTCGAAGGCTACAACCCCGGCGCCATCCTGCCGGGAGTAGCCGGCGCAATCGCCTTGCTGCTGGCGCTGTACGCCTTTCAGGTTCTGTCGGTGAACTATGCGGGCTTCGCGCTCATCGTGCTGGGCGTCGCGCTGATGATCGCCGAGGCGTTCGCGCCCAGCTTCGGGGTGCTCGGACTCGGGGGCGTGCTGGCGTTTGTCATAGGATCGGTGATTCTGATGGACACCGAAGCGCCCGGCTTTCAGATCGCGCGCCCGGTGATCGGCGGCGTGGCGCTCGCAGGGGCGCTCGTCATGCTGCTCATGTCATCGTATTTCGTCAGATCGCGGCGCAAACCGGTGGTCACCGGACCGAGTCAGCTGCTGAGCGAGCCGGCCGTGGCGCTCGAGGATTTCGAGCGCGAAGGACGGGTGCGCATCCGGGGCGAGATCTGGAACGCGCGCACGCGCGCGCCGGTGCGCAGCGGCGACGTGCTGCAGGTACTGCGCGTCGACGGTCTCACGCTCCATGTCGAGCCGTCCGCAGCCGACATGAGCGCCCGCGCCGAATGAACGAAAACCACCAAGAGCAACGCTGCAACCGTTTTCGCGCTCGTCGCACGCCATGGAGCATCCGTCATGCCGCTGATCGTCGCCGGATTCATCATCCTCATCCTGCTGTTCTCTGCGATCAAGATCCTGAATGAGTACGAACGTGGGGTGATATTCACGCTCGGGCGCTACACGGGAACCAAGGGACCCGGCATCATCATCGTGATTCCGCTCGTGCAGCGCATGGTGAAGGTGGATCTGCGGCTGGTGGTGCTCGACGTGCCCACGCAGGACGTGATCTCGCGCGACAACGTTTCGGTGAAGGTGAACGCGGTGGTGTATTTCCGCATCGTCGATCCGGACCGCGCCATCATCCAGGTCGCCAATCCCTTTGAAGCCACCAGCCAGCTCGCACAGACCACGCTGCGCTCGGTGCTGGGTCAGCACGAGCTGGACGAGATGCTCTCGCAGCGCGACAAGCTCAATCTGGACATCCAGCGCATCCTTGATCAGGCGACCGACGCCTGGGGCATCAAGGTGACCAACGTCGAGATCAAGCACGTGGATCTGGATGAGACCATGATCCGCGCCATGGCGAGGCAGGCGGAGGCCGAGCGCACGCGGCGCGCCAAAATCATCCACGCCGAGGGCGAGAGGCAGGCCGCCGCGATGCTGGTCGAAGCCGCAACCGCGCTCGGCGCCGACCCGCGCGCCATCCAGCTTCGCTACCTGCAGACGCTGGCGGACATCTCGAGCGAGAAGAGCTCAACGATCGTATTCCCGCTGCCGCTCGATCTGATCCGACCCCTCGTGGGCAGGGAGTGAGAAGCGGGTCGGAAGAATCAGGGCCGCTGATAGACGCCGATCAGCAGACCCTTGGCGATCACGTGACCTGCGATCTTCTGCATCAGCGTCTCGCGACCCGGGGGAGCCTCGAAGCGCGGCGCCATGTCCAACGCGAGCACCTGTATTACGTAGCGGTGTCGCCCGTCTCCCGGCGGCGGATCGGGGGGAACGTAAGTCGTGGAGAGCCGCGAGCTGCGCCTGAGCGCGTGAGCCGAGGCCGCGTGCATCGCGCTGGGCAGCGCACCCTCAGGCAGGGACGCGTCCCTGCCCGGCAGATCCCACACCAAGGCGTGCACGAACGGGTGCGGCGGGCGGGCGGCCGCAGCGTCGACTTCTCCCATCGCAGCTTGCGGGTAGGTGTCAGGATCTTCGATCAGCAGCACGATCGCCTCGGCGTTGGGCGGGGTCCGCGACCATTCGATCGGCGGTGACAGCCCTTCGCCGTCGGCCGTGTACTTGGCCGGGATGCGTTCGCCGTAGTCGAACGCCGGGCTGCTCACCTCGATGGAGGCGTTGACGCCCGTGAATTCGGTGTTGACCACCACCAAGTCTGCGGCGCCGGTCGGGATGCGCCGATGGCCGCGACCGACGATGGACGGTGTCTTCTGCAGCATGAGCGCCTCCGCGATACTCTCGATCCACTGCGCGCGTCAGACGCGCCGCGACCGGGTATGGTTGAAGGCCCCTCGCGGGGCGCAAGTTCCGCAAGACGCCCATTCGCAAGTACGACGGACCCGACGCCTTGCCCGGCGAGGCCCGGGAGGGCAACAATAGCGGCCGCACTACCCAACGATGGAGCCGCGCTCTTGAGACGCCAAGACGCCGACCCCGCATCGGTAAGCGTCCTGATCGTCGATGACAATGAAGACGCGGCGATGAGTCTGACGATGCTGCTTGAGCTGGAGAATATCTCCTCCGCCGTGGCGGCCGACGCTCCGGCCGCACTCTCGCTGCTCGAGACGATTCGCCCGCGCCTGATGCTCATCGACATCGGACTACCTGGCATGAACGGCTACGAGCTGGCGCAGCGCGTGCGTGAACGCGCCGACGCCGCTGACGCCACGCTCATCGCACTGAGCGGCCGCGAAGCCGAAGACAGCGCCGCCGCAACAGTCTTCCATCAGTTCTGGACGAAGCCTTTCGATCCAAAGAAGCTGCTCACCGAAGTGAAAGCGATCCTCTCGGCCGCACCCGACGTCACAGCTTGCGCACGGGGCTAGCGGTCGCCCCCCGGGGCGTCGCATTGCGAGCTTCGCGTCGCCTCGCGCGCACGCACGAAGCTGACTTCCAGCAGCACCCCGCCGCTTCCTTCCGGGACGGCGAGCGCCGCCGCGCCTGCAGATTGGAAGAGCGTCCGCAGCTCGCGCCTGGTTTCATCTTCTCCGGGGTCGGCCGCAGTCGCATCGCCGCGAAGCTCCAACCGCACGCGCTGTGCGCCGTCCGGCGCAGCGCATAGCTCCACTCGCTCGCCGCACGTGAACGCCCAGCGCAACAGCGCGTGCCCGAACCTGGCGGGATCGGCTTCGAGTTTCACTTCGTCCGTCAACTCCGTCCGTACGCTCGAGCGCACGGCGCGCTGCGACTCGCGCAGCAACAGAGCGATCTCTCTCAGCCACTCGTTCACCGGCAACGCTCGAGCAGCAGGCTCACCGGGCGGCTGCAGCCAGTACGCCAGCCGCTCGGTCTGGCGCGTGAGCGTCGCCACGGCCGCCTGCGCCGGCGGCACGTATCGCGCAGCGCGCTGCAGCAGCGCCGCGACCTCCGCCTGCGGCTCCACAAGCCGGCCGAACAGCTCCATGGCGATGCGCATCGAGTGCACAGGATTGCGCAGATCATGCAGCAGCTTGCTCACGACCTGCGCCTGATTGAACTGCTGAACCCGGGCCAGCAGCGCGAGATCGTCGCCGTGCGCCGCGGCCTTGCGAGTGATCTGCATACGTTGTCCGGTGATTGAGGGCGTCGGCCGCCTTCTTGCGCAGGCGCGGGACTCAGGACATGGGCTCTGGCGGCGGCGGCGGATCTTCCGGCAGCGGAATGAACTCGTCCTCATCTCCCACCGGCAGCGCGAAGCGGCCGTCCTTCCAGTCTGCCTTTGCCTGATCGATGCGCGCACTGCTCGAGGACACGAAATTCCACCAGATGTGCCGGGCGCCTATGGGCTCGCCGCCCAGCAACATCACTGATGAATGCTCCACGGCGGTGAGCGCAGGCGCCGCCGCGGCGGCGAACACGACCATCTGGTTCGCGTCGTACAGCTCGCCGTCGATCTGCACGCGGCCTCGGGCGATGTACGCGGCGCGCTCGGCGTACTGGGCGTCCATGTCCAGGCGAGCGCCGGGCTTCAGGCTGGCGTGCACGTAGAAGAGCGGCGAATGCGTACGCACCGGGCCGCGCAGACCGAGCGCCGAGCCGGCGATGAGTCGCACCACCGCGCCATCCAGCTCGCGCTTAGGCAGCTCGTGTGCGTCGAAATGGACGAAGTCCGGCTCGATCTCCTCTTGCTCTTGCGGCAGCGCGATCCACGCCTGGACGCCGTCCAGCTCGCCGCCGGACTCGCGCATGGTGTCGAAGCGCTCTGAGTGACTGACGCCTCGTCCGGCAGTCATCCAGTTCACCTCGCCAGGGCGAATCACCTGATAGCAGCCCAGGCTGTCGCGGTGCACGATTTCGCCGGCGAACAGGTACGTGAGCGTCGACAGTCCGATGTGCGGGTGCGGCCGCACATCCGTGCGCCGCGGCACATCGGCCGGCAGCACCACGGGCCCCATGTGATCGAAGAAGATGAACGGACCCACCATGCGCCGCTTCGCGCAAGGCAGCACGCGCCCAACTTCGAATCCACCGAGATCGCGACGACGAGCAGGAATGACGAGTTCGA
Organism: Steroidobacteraceae bacterium; assembly: GCA_034005205.1. Taxonomy (GTDB): domain Bacteria; phylum Pseudomonadota; class Gammaproteobacteria; order Steroidobacterales; family Steroidobacteraceae; genus Steroidobacter. The sequence goes on from JAVEVD010000017.1 coordinate 60,163, forward strand.
TCATGTCGGAGCTCCCGTAGCGGCGGCGCGGCGCGGGCCGCCGCAGTTCCACTGTAACCCCGCTGGAGGGGCCATGACAGTCGCGGTTGGTTGTCATTCGCCGCATCGGACGTACTATCGGTGCAATACTCTCGCCGCCGTCTGCTGCTCGCATTCCACTCATTCGTGACGAAGGGGGCTTCATGCTCAGATTCACACTCGCCGCATTCCTCATCACGCTCGCCGCATGCGCCAAGCAGGACCAAACTGCGTACACCGCGCACGAAAGCGAACGGCCGGCCTCCGCAGCGGCGGCCGAGGACGCATTGCTGACCAGCATCGACGGCCCGTGGCGTAGCGAACAGGACAAGGCGCGCGATGTGCATCGCCATCCCAAGGAGTCGCTGGAGTTCTGGGGCCTCCAGCCCGGCATGACGATCCTCGAGGTGCAGCCGGGCGGCGGCTGGTGGACGGAGATTCTCGCGCCCTACGCGCACGCCACCGGGGGCGAGTACTACGCGACCGCCGCCGACCTGGACAATCCGGAGCTGTCAGAAGGCGCCAAGCGCGCCCGCGCCGCATTCGTCGAGCGCTTCGCAGCGCGCCCGGACCTGTACGGCCAGGTGCAGGTCGTGAACTTCGGACCGAGATCCGCTCCGCTCCCCGCAAACAAGTTCGATTTCATCCTGACCGCGCGCTCGGTGCACGGCTGGATCGGATCGGGCTTCGCGGACAAGGTGTTCGCCGATCTGTACGCAGCTCTCAAGCCCGGCGGCGTGCTGGCGCTCGAGCAGCACCGCGCCGCCCCCGGCGAGCAGGACGCAAATGCTGCGAGCGGCTACGTCACAGAAGAAACTGTGATCGCGCTCGCGGAAAAGGCCGGCTTCGAGCTGGTCGGCCGCTCGGAGATCAACGCCAACGCGGCGGACACGCGAGACCACCCATTCGGCGTGTGGACGCTGCCGCCGAACCGGCGCACCCGCCCGTACAGCGAAGGACCAGACGCTCACGATCCGGAGTTCGATCGCTCGAAGTACGACGCGATCGGCGAATCCGACCGCATGACGCTCAAGTTCACCAAGCGGCAGGCGACGTAGAGTTGGAAAGCGGTTAGCGGTTGAAGAAGCGGGTAGCGGTTAGCGGTGGCGGTTAGCGGTGGCGGTTAG
>JAVEVD010000076.1:0-14153 GCA_034005205.1 Steroidobacteraceae bacterium
GGGAACCAGGAGACGGCGAACGTCGAGTCGCCCGTCGAAGAAGTGAGCGCGCGCTTCTCGCCGCCGGAAGCTTCCAGTGCGTAGGCGTTGAAAATGCCGGTTTCGTCGGAGTGCAGCAGCAACTCCTGGTCGTCGTGCGACCAGGCGTATCCCGGCGCCAGTCCGAACGAGGTGGTCTTGAAAAACGCAGCGGCGCTGTACCGCTGCACAGCAGGGGCGCCCTCGTCGACCTGACTTGTAGTGGACTGCCGATCGCCGCAGCCGGCCAGGGCCATGGCGGCGAGGGCTGCTATCGAACTCAGTGCGCGCAGGTTCATCATGTTGATTCTCCGCCGACGAGCCCCGTCCCACGTCTACTCAGTCGGCTGTTTTTCCCAGGAAATGAACGCCCATTGCATCGGCGCCCGAAGTCTGGCGCCGCCCTCCTTACCTTCGCTCCAACGCCGCAGGCGCGCGATTTCATCTTCGTTCAGCTTGCCCAGCGACCAGCTGACGCGCCTGACGAGATCGTCGAAATCAGCGCCGTCTATGTGGGCGTCATTGCGGATGTAATCGACCCGCGCGTGGATGCCCATGGCGTGCAGAATGTTCACCACGTAGATGTAATCGGGCGCCGCGACGCGCGTACGGCCGATGACCTCGAGGATTTCCTGGCTGACGAATTTGCCGCCGACCGTGTGCGTCAGGTAAACCCGCCTGAGAGCCTTGTCGTTGAGTTTTTTCAGTGCAGCAGCCAGGTCCTGGACGCTGGTGGACCGCGAGGCGACGACGATGTCGCAGCTCGGTATATCCGACCAGTCGTCCTCCCAGGCTCGCAGTATTGGCGTGACGTTGCTCACGCCCAGAAGGCTGGCGTTCGATGCAAGCGCGTCGAGCATCCCCTGGCTGTAATCGAGGCCGTAGACGGCCTTCAGGCGGCTGGCGAGCGGCAGACAGATCGTGCCCGGACCGCAGCCGACGTCCAACAAGGTGTCGCAGCCGGACAAGTCCATCCGGCTGATGAACTCCTGCGCATAGCGGCTCTGCAGCGAGCGGCGACTGACGTCTTTTGCGCGCCCGTCCCAGGCGCTGGCCGGCTTGGGCGAACGGGATGCCGCCGCCAGGTGCTCGCGATAGAGGCGCCCGAAGTCGATCGCTCCGATTCCGACAGCGCCGCTATCGCGCCTTGCGCTCATCTCGCCGCTCCAGATCCGTCCGGCGCGCCGCGAGCGAGCCTGCGGGGGTCGACCGGCTCGACACGACCCACGGACCGCCGACATTCCTTGAACCAAGCCTCCAACGCCTCGATGCGCGGCGGCAGCTCGACGCCCTCTCCCCCGGTGAAGGCGCGCCAGGCGTCCAGGTAGCGCTCGGCCACGATGATCAGCAGCGGCGTGCGCTCGCCCATCAGGGCGAGCAGCTCGTCGATCAGGCCGCGCCCCGACGCTTCCAGCACGCCGAAGCGGTTGGCGATGGCCAGATCGGGCTTCTGCCGCAGCGCATCCCGCAGCACCACCCCGGCCGCCGCCACCCCGGCTGGATCGAGGGAGCACGCGGACGAACCGGCGCCCAGATCCTGGGAAATCGGGAAGCAGCAAGCGGGATCGTTCAGGTCGGTCAGCGTCATCTGCTTGCCTTTCCCGGCGCTTCTGCGGGATTGCTGCACCAGCCCGCACACGCGCCAGCCCTGGCGCCGCATGCGCGAGGCGAACTCGGCCAGCAGCTTATCGGCGACATCCGACTCGGAAGACACGACGGCTGCGATTGGAAACGATGATGCGCTCATGGCTAGGGGCGGCTGTGCGCAATAGCCTATCGTAATATCGCCTCCGCTGGCATCACGGTGCACGCGGCTTCAACGGCCGCAAGGCTCCGCAGTACTACTTGAACCTGATGATTGCCTGGTCCACGGCCAGGCTGTCACCGGGTTTGGCCAGGATTTCTTCCACCACCGCGTCCTGGCTCGCCTTCAACACATTCTCCATTTTCATCGCTTCGATGACTGCGAGCTTGTCGCCGGCTTTGACTTCCTGACCGGCCTCCACCGACAACTCAGTCAGCAGCCCTGGCATCGGCGAAAGCAGTAACTTGGAAAGATCCGGAGCAGGTTTCTTGATCATATGCCCCGAGAGCTCGGCGGCGAGCGCGCTCATCATGCGCACATCGACCTGCACGCCCGAATGGAACAGGCGATAGACCGGGCCCAGACGATCCACTTGCACCCGGACGAGACGGCCATTCACGGTTCCCGTGAACAAAGGCTCGCCGAAACGCCAATCCGATTGCACGTCGTAGGTCCGGCTGCCGATAGCCACCCGCTGTTGCGGCGAGCGCTGCACCACGCTGACGGCGTACTTTTCTTCACCGATCTGCGCGACCAGACCGTTGCTGGGCACATGCGCGTGGCCGGGGAGCTGGCCGCTGATCGAAGCGTCACGGGCCAGACGGCGGGCATGAATACTGGCCGCCACGCTGACGAATAACAGTGGGTCTTCGACCTTCACATCCGTTACTTGGAATCCCTTGGGGAACTCTTCGGCGATGAATCCGGTATTGAACTTACCCGAAACGAAACGCGGGTGCTGCATCAGCGCCGCCTGGAAGGGAATGTTGGACGCGACGCCGCGGATGACGAACGCGTCGAGCGCATTGCGCATCCGCTCGATGGCCTGCTCGCGATTGGCGCCGTGCGTAATGAGCTTGGCGATCATCGAGTCGTAATGCATCGAGATCTCGCCGCCTTCGTAAACGCCGGTGTCCACGCGGATCTCGCCCTCCTTGGCGGGAGGCGGCAGGTAGCGGGTCAAGCGTCCGGTCGAGGGCAAGAAGCCCCGGAAGGGGTCCTCCGCGTTGATGCGGCATTCCATCGCCCACCCGTCGAGCTTGATTTCATTCTGCGTGAACGGAATCTTTTCACCAGCGGCCACGCGAATCATCAGCTCGACCAGGTCCAATCCCGTGATCATCTCCGTCACCGGGTGTTCGACCTGCAGTCGAGTGTTCATCTCGAGGAAGTAGAAGGAACGGTCCTTGCCGACCACGAACTCCACGGTGCCCGCGCTCTGGTAGCGGACCGCCTTGGCCAGCGCGACCGCCTGCTCTCCCATCGCTTTACGAGTGGCTTCATCCAGAAAGGGCGAGGGCGCCTCCTCGATGACTTTCTGATGGCGGCGCTGGATGGAGCATTCACGCTCCCACAAGTACACGACATTGCCGTGCGCGTCGCCGAGCACCTGGATTTCTATGTGGCGTGGCTCTTCGACGAACTTCTCGATGAAGACACGGTCATCGCCGAACGCATTGCGAGCTTCGTTGCGGCATGAGGTGAAGCCTTCGCGAGCTTCCTGGTCGTTGTACGCCACACGCAGACCTTTGCCGCCGCCGCCAGCGCTGGCTTTGATCATCACGGGATAGCCGATGTTGCGCGCGATCTCGACTGCACTCTCGGCGCTCTCGATCGGTTCGTTCACGCCCGGGATCGTGTTGACCTTTGCCTTGGCCGCCAGCTGCTTCGAGGCGATCTTGTCGCCCATGGAAGCGATGGAATAGTGCTTCGGACCGATGAAGACGACGCCCTCTTCCTCTACGCGTCTGGCAAAGCTCTCGTTTTCGGCCAGAAACCCGTATCCGGGATGGACGGCTTCGGCGCCGGTCTGCTTGCAGGCGGCGATGATCTTGTCTATCGACAGATAGGAATCCTTGGATGCGGCCGGGCCGATCAGCACAGCCTCATCGGCGAGTTCCACATGGCGTGAACCAGCATCCGCTTCCGAATATACCGCGACGGTGCGAATACCCAACTTGCGGGCGGTATGGATGACGCGGCACGCGATCTCGCCGCGATTGGCGATCAGAATCTTCTTGAACATAAGAGTACTGCTTAAAGAGGGATGTTGCCGTGCTTGCGCCAGGGGTTTTCGAGCTTCTTGTCCTTCAGCATAGCCAGCGAGCGGCAGATTCTGCGGCGAGTGCCGTGCGGCATGATCACGTCATCGATGAAACCGCGATGCCCTGCAATGAACGGATTGGCGAACTTGATGCGGTATTGCTCGGCGCGCTCTGCAATCTTCTGTTCGTCGCCGATGTCCTTGCGGAAGATGATCTCCACCGCGCCTTTCGGCCCCATCACCGCGATCTCGGCCGTCGGCCAGGCGAAATTGACATCGCCGCGCAAGTGCTTGGACGCCATCACGTCATAGGCGCCGCCGTAGGCCTTGCGCGTGATGACCGTGATCTTCGGCGCCGTACACTCCGCATATGCGTACAACAGCTTGGCGCCGTGCGTGATGATGCCGCCGTATTCCTGCGATGTGCCAGGCAGGAAGCCCGGGACGTCGACCAGCGTGATCACTGGAATATTGAAAGCGTCGCAGAAGCGCACGAAGCGGGCGCCCTTGATCGAGCTCTTGATGTCCAGGCAGCCGGCCAGCACCAGCGGCTGATTGGCGACGATGCCCACAGCGCCGCCCGCCATGCGCGCAAAGCCGATGACGATGTTTTTCGCATGCTCGGGCTGCAGCTCGAAAAACTCGCCCTCATCGACGATCTTCGTGATCAGCTCCTTCATGTCGTACGGCTTGTTCGGGTTGTCGGGGACGAGCGTGTCCAGCGAGTACTCTTCGCGATCGGCCGGATCGTCGCACTGGATGACGGGCGGCTTTTCACGGTTGTTCAGCGGCAGGTAGTTGAAGAACTCCCGCAGCATGGTGAGCGCTTCGACGTCGTTCTCGAACGCCAGGTCGGCGACGCCGGAGCGGGTCGTATGCGTCACCGCGCCGCCGAGCTCTTCTGCAGTCACGCGCTCGTGCGTCACCGTTTTCACGACGTCCGGACCAGTCACGAACATGTACGAGCTGTCCTTCACCATGAAAATGAAATCGGTGATGGCCGGCGAATACACCGCGCCGCCGGCGCACGGCCCCATGATCATGGAGATCTGCGGAACGACGCCGGACGCAAGCACATTGCGCTGGAAGACTTCGGCGTAGCCGCCGAGCGAAGCCACGCCCTCCTGGATGCGCGCGCCTCCGGAATCGTTCAGGCCGATCACCGGCGCGCCGACCTTCATCGCCTGGTCCATGATCTTGCAGATCTTCTCTGCGTGCGATTCGGAGAGCGCGCCGCCAAACACGGTGAAATCCTGCGAGAACACGAACACCAGTCGGCCATTGATGGTGCCGTAGCCAGTGACCACGCCGTCGCCGGGAACTTTGGCGTCGGCCATGCCGAAGTCGACGCAGCGATGCTCCACGAACATATCCCACTCTTCGAATGTGCCGGGATCGAGCAATAGCTCGATGCGTTCGCGCGCCGTGAGTTTGCCTTTGGCGTGCTGCGCCTTGATTCGCTCCGCACCGCCTCCCATCCGCGCGGCCGCGCGCTTCTCTTCGAGCTGTTTGATGATGTCTTGCATTGGCGTCTCTTTAACTCACGAATCGTTCAGCGCCAGCAAACGGACCGCTGCTGCGCTGGCTGAGCCGCCGCCGTCCGTCACGTGGCGACAGTAGCGTCCAGCTTCTATCGGACTGCGGCGGCGCTCCCTTGAACCTTCTGAACCTTCAAAGCTCAACCGCCGCATCAATGGCTGAGCACGCGTGTACGCGCCTCATCAAGCATCCGCGTAGCGGGCGCGTAGCGCGTCCAGCACCTGGCGTGCTGAATGGGAGATCACGGAACCAGGTCCGAATATACCGGCCACCCCGGCGCGCCGCAGGAACTCGTAGTCGCCGGCCGGAACGACGCCGCCGACGAATACGCAGATGTCGCCCGCGCCCTGTTCCTTCAGCGCCGCAATCAACTGCGGCACAAGAGTCTTGTGGCCGGCCGCAAGGCTCGATACGCCGATGACGTGAACGTCGTTCTCGATGGCTTGGCGCGCCGCCTCTTCCGGCGTTTGGAACAGCGGCGCGATATCCACATCGAATCCCATGTCTGCAAAGGCGGTTGCGACGACTTTCGCGCCGCGGTCATGCCCGTCCTGCCCGAGTTTGGCGATCATGATGCGCGGTCGGCGGCCTTCCTCGGCCGCGAACTTCTCGATGTCGCGCTTGAGCGCCTGCCACTCGGCGCTGTCGCCGAAGGCCGCGCCATACACACCGGAAATACTGTCGGTGGCGGCGCGGTAGCGGCCGACTGCCTGCTCGATGGCGTCGGAGATCTCGCCGCCGGTGGCGCGCACCCGCACAGCCTCGATGGAAAGCTCGAGAAGATTGCCCGTACCGCTGCGCGCCGCTTCCGTCAGTGCGGCGAGCGCAACGTTCACCGCCGATTGGTCGCGCGTGGACCGGATGCGTTTGAGCCTCTCGATCTGCGCTTCGCGCACCGCGGTGTTGTCGATGTCGCGCACATCGACGGGCGCCTCTTTCTCGAGCCGATACTTGTTCACGCCGACGATCACGTCCTCGCCGCGATCGATCCGCGCCTGCTTCTGGGCGGCGCACGCTTCGATCTTGCGTTTCGCCCAGCCCGATTCGACAGCCTTGGTCATGCCGCCCATGGCCTCAACTTCCTCGATGATCTCCCAGGCTTTGTCGGCGAGATCCTGCGTCAGCTTCTCCATCATGTAGGAGCCGGCCCAGGGATCGATCACATTGGTGATGTGCGTCTCTTCTTGCAGGATGAGCTGCGTGTTGCGGGCGATGCGCGCCGAGAAATCCGAGGGAAGGGCGATCGCCTCATCGAACGAATTGGTGTGCAAACTTTGGCTGCCGCCAAAAACGGCCGCCATCGCCTCGATCGTCGTGCGCACGATGTTGTTGTATGGATCCTGCTCGGTGAGCGACCAGCCCGAGGTCTGGCAGTGAGTGCGCAGCATCATGGAACGCGGGTTCTTCGGCCCGAACTCGCTCATGATCCGCCACCACAACAGGCGAGCGGCGCGCAGCTTGGCGACTTCGAGGTAGAAGTTCATGCCGATGCAGAAGAAGAAGCTCAAGCGCCCGGCGAATACGTCCACGTCCATGCCGCGGGCGACCGCCGTGCGCACGTACTCCTTGCCGTCCGCCAGGGTGAAGGCGAGCTCCAATGCTTGTGTGGCGCCGGCTTCCTGCATGTGGTAGCCGGAGATCGAAATCGAGTTGAATTTCGGCATGCGCCGCGCGGTGTATTCGATGATGTCCGCGACGATTCGCATCGAAGGCGCCGGTGGATAGATGTAGGTGTTGCGGACCATGAACTCCTTGAGGATGTCGTTCTGAATGGTCCCGGACAGCTGCTCCTGCTTGACGCCTTGCTCTTCGGCGGCGACCACATATCCGGCCAGAACAGGCAGCACCGCGCCGTTCATGGTCATGGAGACGCTCACTTTGTCGAGCGGGATGCCGTCGAACAGGATCTTCATATCCTCGACGGTGTCGATCGCCACGCCGGCTTTGCCAACGTCACCGACGACGCGGGGATGATCGGAGTCGTAGCCACGATGAGTCGCCAGGTCGAAGGCGACCGACACGCCCTGGGCGCCCGCCCGAAGCGCCTGGCGATAGAATGCATTAGACTCTTCGGCGGTCGAGAACCCGGCGTATTGCCGAATCGTCCAGGGCCGCACGGCGTACATGGTGGCCTGCGGGCCACGAACGAACGGCGGAAATCCGGGCAGCGTGTTGGCGTAAGGCAGGCCCTGAAGATCCTCGGCGGTATAGAGCGCCTTGACCTTCAGGCCCTCAGGGGTATTCCAAGTAAGAGCGTCGACGTCCCCACCGGGAGCGGACTTCGCAGCCGCCTTGGTCCAGCTCGCGAGGTTTGCCGCAGGCGCAGCGGGAGGGGATTTCGTCATGGAATTCTCTGCGTATCTGAAGTGTCTATGCCAGCCGGGAATCGTACCTTATAGGAGCGCGGGCAGGGTGCAGAGCAGCAACGCGCGAGGCCAAAAAAAGCAGGCGCGGAGGGGGCTGTGCGGTTAGGAAAGCTCGTAGCGCTATGGCGCTACCCCGTGAAGAGCCTGGGCGGCGAGCGGATCGCCGAAGCCTCGCTCGTGGCCGGGGGCCTCGCAGGCGACCGACACTGGGCGGTCAAGGAGCGGCAGATCCGCACGGCCAAGCAGTGGCCGGCCCTGCTGAAGCTCAAAGCTCGCTATCTGCGGGAGCCGGCAGCGGACGATTACGGCGCGCAAGTCGCGCCCGTCGAGATCGCCTCGCCAGATGGCTCACGCTGCCGCAGCGACGAACCGCACATCGACGAGTGGCTGAGCGCCCAGATCGCAAAACCCGCGCGTCTGCTGGCCCGGGAGCCGGCGACCCATCGCGAACATTATCGGCGCGCCGGAGCCGTCAGCGAGGCGGACATCAAGGCCGAGATCGCGCTGCAGCCGGGCGAGGCCATGCCCAGCTACGAAGCCGTTCCGGCGGATCTGCTCGCACTCCTTGGCGAATACGCCACGCCGCCCGGCTTCTACTACGACGCCTATCCGCTGCACCTTCTGACCACCGACAGCCTGCAGCACCTCGCCGAACGCAGCGGCCTCGACGCCGACGTGCGGCGCTTTCGCCCGAACCTGCTCGTGCGCCCGGACATACCGACCGCAGCGCTCACCGAATTCGGCTGGATTGGCCGCGACCTGGCCGTAGGCGAAGCGGTGTTGCGCATCGAGTCGCGCACGGTCCGCTGCACCATGCCCTCGCGCGCACAGCCGCTGTTCGGGCTGGAGGAGCAGAAATCCATGACGCGCGCCATCGTCGATCACGTCAAACGCGAGCTGGGCGTGAACGTGCGGGTGCTGCGGCCGGGGCGCGTGCGCGAGGGCGACGCCGTCACTTTGCTCGACCAGGGAGACGCCGCATGAAGATCGAACACGTGCAGCCGTCGGGGCTGTTCAAGGCCGAAGGTTTCAGCCAGGTCGTGGTCGGCGCCGGCAAGCGTCTGGCTTTCATCGCAGGGCAAGGCGCCTTCGATGCGCAATTCCAGCTGGTCGGTCGCGGCGATCATTTCGCGCAAGCCATGCAGGCGTTCCGCAATCTCGTTGCTGCGCTCGAGGCGCTCGGCGCCGGACCTGAGCAGATCGTGTCGACCACCATGTACGTCGTCGGGCTCACGCCCGAGACGCTCGAGCGCTTCACCAGCGCCATGAGCCAGGCCCTGGACGGCCGTCCCTTCCCGCCCAACGCCGCCACCTTGGTGGGCGTGGAGCGACTCGCAATGCCCGATATGCTGGTCGAGATCTCAGCAATAGCGCTGCTCGACTGAGCGCCAAGGGGATTCGGAATTCTCCTGAAGCGGATAGCGGATAGCGGATGGCGGATAGTCAGAGCATCATTGCCTGGCTATTGGCCTTCTGACTATCCGCTATCCGCTACGAAGCAGGATCGAAGGACCCAATGCGATAAGCGCCGTTGGGGCGTCAACAAGGAATAGCGCCTAGCGCTCACCGGCGACAAAGCGAGTGATCACGTCTTCGAGAGCACGAGCCCGAGCGACTTGCCCAGCTTGCTAATCTTGAGCGCAATCAGTTGCCGCGTCGCTGGTCCAGCCAGGGCCTCCTGACGTGTTATCCCAAGAGTAATAACCCCGCACCCAATCAAGGGCTGCTCGAGAGCCTCTGACGTGCTCTCAATCCGGTTGGACGCGTCGAGTGCAGCCGGCCCGCGGGCCCACAATCAACGACTTACGAATAACTGAGCGGCTGGTGGCGCACGATCACCGGATTGCGATGAAGCTTCGATGAGGCCGCGGCGTCCCGCCGCGGATAACGCCGCCGGCTCGCATGGGGCGGCAAACACCCTCTGAAATGACGACCAGCGCCTGAAGCAGCGGACAGCTGCTGCTTGCGCAACCCGGCGGACTGCACCAAACTAGGCACTGCCAAGTTACGCCACACGTTACGCCAGGGGCCGCTTTGCGGCTGGTGAGAAACACAGCCGCTGGAGAGCAATGATGAGTCCGACGATCCTGTTCGGCGACCGTGAGTACTCGCACGCCTGGATGATGGAAGAGGTCGGGCGGATCCTTGCAGGACTGCATGGCGCCGGCGTCAAGGAAGGCGACACCGTCAGCGCCATGCTGCGCAACAGTCCGGAGTATGTGGCGCTGGTGCTGGCCTGTCGGCAGGCGGGACTCTTCCTGGCGTCGATCAACTGGCACTTCAAGGCGCTGGAAGCCAACCACATTCTGGTGGACAGCCAAGCGCGCGCACTGTTCGTCGATATCGATCTTGTGGAGCAGATTCGCGCGGGCCTGCCCGAGAACCTGCCGATCATCGCCGTCCCCGCACGCGGCGCGGGCGGCGTGCAGCGTCCCGCCGCAACGCTGCAGATGTGGGCCGACTTCGGCGCCGGATTGCCGCCGATGCCCGCCCGCTCGAACTTTGCGCACGGCATGATCACGTACACCTCCGGCACGACCGGCAAACCCAAGGGCGTGCGCCGCATCCCGCCTCAACAGAGTCAGGCTGCGGAATTGGAGCGCCGCATGCTGGAGCTGCTCGACACCGTCTATGGCGCGGGACAGAACATGACGGCCTACCTGTCCGCTCCCATGTATCACAGCGCGGTGATGATGTATCTGACGCACTGCTGTCGGCTCGGGGCCCGGATCGCGCTGGAGCCGCGTTTCGATGCAGAGCGCGCGCTGCAACTGATCGCGCGACATCGAGTGACGCACGCCTATCTGGCGCCGACGATGTACCAGCGTTTGCTGGCGCTGGATCCCGACGTGCGGGCGCGCTACGACGTCAGCTCATTAACGCATGTCGCGTCGACGGGCTCGCCCTGCCCCGTCGAGCTGAAGAAAGCGATGATCGACTGGTTCGGACCCGTGATCACCGAAGCCTACGGGTCGAGTGAAGCGGGCTACACGACCTTCATCGATTCAAACGACTGGCTGAAGCATCCCGGATCTGCGGGCCAGGCGATGGCGAACGCCAAGATTCGCATCCTCGACGAGCAGGGCGTGCAACTGCCTCCAGGGGAAATCGGCCTCATCTACGTGCGTCAGGAAGCCTTGCCCGACTTCACGTACATCAATCAGCCGCAAGCGCGGCAGAACATGGAGCGCGACGGTTGCGTCACGCTCGGCGACATGGGCTATCTCGACGCAGACGGCTTCCTGTTCATCTGCGATCGCAAGGCGGACATGGTGATCTCAGGCGGCGTCAACATCTACCCCGCCGAAATCGAAGGCGTGCTGCAGACCATGCCGGACGTGGTCGACTGCGCGGTCTTCGGCGTCCCGGATGCCGAGTTCGGTGAAAGCGTCGCCGCGGCAGTTCAGCTTCGCCCGGGGTCGCCCGTCCAGGCCAGCGACATTCAACAGTTCCTGCGCGAACGGATAGCGAACTACAAGGTCCCGCGCGTCGTGGAAATCCATGAGTCGCTGCCCCGCGAGGACACAGGAAAGATTTTCAAGCGTGTACTGCGCGAGCCGCACTGGCGCGGACAGCAACGCAAGATTTGAGCGCCGCCTGCGGCCAGCCTCCTTATCACACAAAACCATCGGACCTTCTCATGACATTGCCGACTATTCTTTCGCAGCACCTCCGACTTCCGGTGATGGCTTCGCCGCTGTTCATCATTTCGAACCCCGACCTCGTGATCGCGCAATGCAAGGCGGGCGTCATCGGCTCCTTCCCTGCGCTGAACGCCCGGCCGGCGTCCGTGCTCGAAGAGTGGCTCGAACGCATCACCAGCGAATTGCGCGACTACAACGCCAAGAATCCGCACCGGCCTGCAGCGCCATTCGCGGTCAATCAGATCGTTCACCGCTCCAATGACCGCCTCGAACATGACATGGAGGTTTGCACTCGCTACAAAGCGCCGATCGTTATCACCTCGCTCGGCGCGCGGCCCGAGATCAACGACGCCGTTCACAGCTACGGCGGCATCGTGCTGCACGACGTCATCGACGACATGTTCGCGCACAAGGCGATCGAGAAAGGCGCGGATGGCCTGATCGCCGTTGCGGCCGGCGCCGGCGGCCATGCCGGCGTCCAGTCGCCGTTTGCGTTGATCCAGGAAATCCGCGAATGGTTCGACGGTCCGCTGCTGCTGTCCGGCGCCATTGCATCGGGGCGTTCCATTCTGGCTGCGCTGGCCATGGGCGCCGACATGGCCTACATCGGTTCGGCCTTCATTGCGACCCGGGAAGCAAACGCCGTGGAAGGTTACAAGCAGATGATCGCAGCGTGTTCGGCGCGCGACGTCATCTACACCAATCTGATCACGGGCGTGCATGGCAACTATCTGAAACCGTCGATCGTCGCTGCAGGGTTGGACCCCGACAACCTTCCGACGAGCGATCCATCGAAGATGAACTTCGGCTCCGGCCCCTCGAAGGCCAAAGCGTGGAGGGATATCTGGGGCTGTGGTCAGGGCATCGGCGTGCTCAAGGACATTCCGAGCGCCGGCGAGCTGATCGATCGTTTCGCCCGCGAATATCGCGAGGCTCGTGAAGACTTGTATGAACGCACGGCGGGGGGAAAGGCGCCGGCCGCCTCCTGCAAGCCGTCGTACGCAGCGTCGGAGGTCCCTGCATGAACCACACTCTCCCCTCGAGAGGGGATCCGCGATAGATTCGCCCGGCTGCCGCGCGACCTGGACCACAAGGGGGCGTCAGCATCGATCAACAACGCACGCACGTTATTGCAGGGACATGACCAGACGGCCGAAAGTCGTGAGCCGCTCCGCTAATGGGAGCCGCTCCGCTAATGGGAAAAGTCCCCCTGCGAAAGCAAGCGTGAAGCCCAAGGGTCAATGGCGTCACGGGGACTTGCGCGCCTCGCTGATCGCATGGGGCACTCATCTGCTCGATACGGAAGGACTGGACGGCATGAGCATGCGAGCCGCGGCCAAACTGGCGGGCGTGTCACAGGCGGCGCCGGCCCACCACTTCAAGGACAGGAACGGCCTGCTCGCGGCGATCGCCGCGCAAGGTTTCCGCGACCTGGAGTCGCGGCTCAAGCGGTCTGAAAGCGCAAGCGCCGGGGATCCCTCCGCACGCCTGCGCGCCGTCATATTCGCTTACGTCGACTTCGCTCAAGCCAACCCGGCGCGTTTCCATTTGATGTTCGGTCCGCAGATCGAACGCCGCAACGAGTATCCCGAGTTGCTGGAGGCGAGCGCCGCGTCGTTTCAGGTTCTGCGCAGCGCAGTCGCTCCGTTCATGGCGGGCGCCCGGACGCATGACCTCAGCGAAGAGAACCTGGCGTTCGCGATCTGGGCGGCCACGCATGGTCTGGCGACATTGACGGTGCAGGGCCGCAGGCTCGCGATATCCGCGACGCAGCGGCCGACCTCAGCGCAGTTGCGGGAAACCGTCGTTGCGTTCTGCTTGGCGGCGCTCAGAGCCGCCACGACCGAAAAGGGTTGAGCCGCCATCAACTGGCGTCCCGGTGGTCGATCTCACATCTGGCGTCGCCGCCTGATCACCGCTCATGCTGCGCCCAGGAGCAGTAGCATCGGATCGAAGCTGCCCCCGCCGCCACGATTGCTCGAGCTCGCGACGCTGTAGCCGAGGTGATCGATGGGCGCGCCGTCGCTCGCCGTGGGCGGATGGTCGTGTTTGGTGCACCACGTTACCATCCGCTGATCAGCGGAAGCGATGGACGCTCCGGTCGGAGCAATCGAGGAGAGCCAGGCATGAGGCCGAGCGTGAACAATCTTAGGAATGCGGATCTGCGCCGGGTCGCCGCGCTGTGGCGCGAACTGGCGGACGCGCCCGCCGCCGAATGCGACGCCGCTCTGCGCCATTGCCTGGCGCGACTCAGTGTTCTCGTAGGCGCCTGTAACGCCACCTGGGTAGGCGCCAGGCGCTCACTCGCACCGGTTTCCCATGATCCGATGCTCGGCTGGCGCGTGCGGGATGTCGTGCATCTGCATCATCAGGAGCGGCGTCTGCCAGCGGCGCGGGAATTCGTGCGCCGGATCGACTCCGGTCAGGGCGATCCCTATGCCGCCGCGATCACGCTCGCCGCAGGGCGGACCCGGAGCCATCTGCGTCGGGAGCTCGTGCGCGACGATGTGTGGCGCAACTGCTGGATGATCCGTGAAGCGCTGGCGGAGGAGCGTATCGGCGACCGACTCGCTGGCGCGCATGCGCTCACCGGGGACTGCGAATCGCATTTCTTTTTGGACCGAGAGCGCGCCGGTCGGCCATTCGGAAAGCGCGAGCGTGACCTGCTGCACTTTTTTCTGCTCGGGAGCTTCGCGTTTCAGCGCGAACTGCTGTTGTCGAGGGGCATGCTCGGCGCG
>JAVEVD010000077.1:0-10006 GCA_034005205.1 Steroidobacteraceae bacterium
GCAGGCCAAAGCGCTGCTGGCCGAGCGCTTCGGCATCACGCATGCGACCATCCAGGTGGAAGCCGAATGCGTAGACGAGGAGTGTGGGGAAAGAAGCGGTTAGCGGTTAGCGGTTAGCGGTTAGTTAAGAGGGGCGCCGGGCTCTTCAGAAGCCGTATCTCCGAAGTAACTGGTGGACCGAAGAAGGCCAGCAGGTCAGGCCACTACAGCCTGCACCGTTAAATCTGCAGCGTTCGTCCATCCAGCTTGTCTCGTTCCTCCGGCTTGTCTCCTTCTTCCGGGGCTTCGCGAGCCTCCTCGGCTCGCTTACCGTGACATCATCCGGTGTAAACGATGTACCTGGACTGTTCTGTAAACGATGTACCTGGACCGCTTTGTAAATGATGTACCTGGACTGAACCGAACTAACCGCTAACCGCTAACCGCTAACCGCTTCTTTCCCCCGCTAACCGCTAACCGCTAACCGCTTCTTTCCCCCGCTAACCGCTAACCGCTTCTACGCTATCCGCTATCCGCTTCTACGCTATCCGCTATCCGCTTCTCTTTTGCAGCTCCCTGCGCGCCATCCGATACGTCTCCAGCAGCCGCCGCTCTAGCTCCCGTTGCGCCGACTCCATCTGTTCCTCGTCGAGTTGCGGCGGCGGGAAATAGGGCTCGCCGATGGCGATGCAGATCTTGGCGAACGGCGCCGGGATGATGAACTTGTCCCAGGTTTTCAGTTTGCGCGCCGGCGATGCAGCGTAGGCGATCGGGACCACCGGCTTGCCGGTGATCTGCGCGACGAAAATGGCGCCTGGCTTGAGAACGAAGCGCGGACCGCGTGGTCCATCGGGCGTGATCGCCGGGGAAATTCCTTCCTTGACGATCGCCTGATGAACGCCGCGCACCGCCCGCACTCCCGTGTACGAACCCGAGCCGCGCACCACATGCGCCCCATAGAGCAGTGCGAGCATGGTGGGCGCCTGACCGTCCACCGAAGGTGAAATCATGAATCCGGGCTTCATGCCCGCGATCCGTCCGGCCACCATGAACCGCGAGCAAATGAGCAGATGCTGGTGCCAGAAGACAGGCGTTACGGCGCCGTGCTCGCGCAGCAGCGCTTCGAGGCGTTCGCCGCCGATGATGCGAATGCGCCCCGTGCGCCAGAGCACTTCGATGATCGCAGCAGCCAACAGCACCGCCATGCGGTAGGCCAACATGCGCGCCGGCGTCAGCCGGCGCTGCGACCTACTGCGATGCGACCTCGGCGGCCGCGAAGCATTGCGCGACATTCGTGCGTCTCACGTACATCCAAAATGCAAACGCCGCGCATGGAGCGCGGCGTTTGCCTTCAAGGAGCTGGTGCCGGAGAAGAGATTCGAACTCCCGACCCGCGCATTACGAATGCGCTGCTCTACCAGCTGAGCTACTCCGGCGAGGGGGGCGAAGTATAGGAAAGGGAGGGACCGGATGGGAAGCGGAGCTGGGTGGAAGCGGATGGCGGATAGGTCAGAGGGGAGCCGCCATCGTCAGGCGAAACTGCTGCGCCTCTGACTATCCGCCATCCGCTTCTAAATCCCGCTATCCACTTCTAATCCCCGCTATTCGCCTCCCTCCTTCGGCGCAGCCGTATCACCACATCCACGGCTTCGGCCTCCATACCCTCAGGCAGGCGCGGAAAGCGGCTGAACTCGATATCGCCGGGAGCAATATCCATCAGCTCGCCGGTCTCCGTGTCATGAAAGTGATGGTGAGGGGCGCGGGTGGAGTCGTAGACGCAGCGCTGCGGATCCAGGTGGATCTGGCGCACCAGGCGATGCTGGGCCAGCGACTTCAACGTGTTGTACACGGTCGCCTTCGAGATGCGCTCCCCGCTCCGGCGCAGCGCCGCCAGGATCTGATCGGCCGTCATATGGACGGGCGCGCTCAGCAGCATCTCGGCGATGCGCACTCGTTGCGTGGTCGGCTTCAGGCCGTGCGCCTGCAGCTCGACCGCGATCTGCTCGCGGGTCAGGTGGCGATCGGGTGCGTCGGGCGTCACGACCAGGTTCTCGGCTATCTGCAAAGCGACCTACGCGAACCAGCATACCGCGACTGGCGGGCGGCGAGCGAGTTTCGGGCCGAAATCCGGGTGATGGGCGCGGTTCCGCACCGGCGTCCTGGATAGACTGACAGCGCTCGCAAGGACCAGGAGCGCAGGATGCGCAACTCTCGGGGAATCACGCTCATCGAGCTGCTCTGCACTCTGCTGGCGGTCGCCGTGCTGATCTCGATCGCCGTTCCGAGCCTGGGCGGCCTCACGCGGAGCGCGCAGCGCACGGCGGCCGTCAACGACTTCTTTCATGCGGTCTACGTGGCTCGCAGCGAAGCCATCAAGCGCGGCGCCGTGGTCTCGATCTGCAAGTCGCCGGACGGCGCCCGTTGTCTGAATCACGGGGACTGGTCGGAGGGCTGGATGGTGTTCGTCAACTCGGACCGCGACGAGCCGCCGGAGCGGGACGAAGGCGAGACGCTGCTCGCGCATTACGCCGGCTGGCCGGCGGGTCGGATAACCTCCAACAGGCTCGCCTACTCCTTCCGGGCGCAGACCCAAGGGACGGTGAACGGAACCGTGCTGTTCTGCGACGCCCGCGGGCCGGAGCATTCGCGGGCCGTGATCATCAGCCATACGGGCCGTCCGCGAGTCTCACGCACGGACAGTTCAGGGCGCGCCCTACCGTGCGCCGAGGGATGAAGGCCCGGCCGGCCGAAAGTAAGCTAACGCCCGCCGAAGGACCCGAGGAGCCTGTTTGTCCCGCAGTTCACCCGATGCATCGCAGCCCGTGCAGTTCGACGCCGATCGACGCGCCGGCGCCGACCGGCTACGCCAGCTCGGATCCACCGTCGTGGAGACTCTGGCGGCGCTGCTGGTGATCGGCGTAGCGGCTGTCGGCGTGGCGGCCATTCACCTCGACGCTGCGCGCGCGCACCCCGAACAGCGGCTGCACGAGCAGGCCGCCCGGCTGGCGGAAAAGATCGCGGAGCGCATGCGCAAGAACGCCGAAGGTCGCGTCGGCTACGCGCACACCATAGGCGTGCTGTGTCATTCCAAGCGACAGCCCAGGAGCCCGCAAGAGCTGGCGTCCATGGAAGCAGCCTGCTGGCAAGACGAAATCGAGCGCGCGCTGCCGAGCGGCGCGGGGTCGATCACGCGCGACGTGACGACCACACCGGTGACCTACATCGTGGCCGTGAGCTGGTCGGCGCCCACGGGCGGGGCCGCGTCCTACGTCGTCCGTGTCGACTGAGCGCCGCGCGACCCCAACGCCGTGCGCAGCTCACGCGGCAGGCTGAAGACGATCGTCTCCTGCTCGCCGACCAGGTCGACCGGCGCCTCGCCGCCCCACTCCCGGATGCGCGCCACCACGCGCTCGACCAGCACCTCCGGCGCGGACGCGCCGGCCGTGACGCCTACGCTGCGCTTGCCTTCGAACCATTCTCGATGCAGATCTTCCGGCCCATCCACGAGATAGCCCGGAATCCCCGCCTTTTCCGCAATCTCGCGCAGCCGGTTGGAATTGGAGCTGGTGGGCGAGCCGACGACCAGGATGAGGTCGCATTGCGCAGCCAGCCGCTTGACCGCGTCCTGCCGATTCTGAGTCGCGTAGCAGATATCTTCCTTGCGCGGGCTCGCCAGGGTGGGGAAGCGCTTGCGCAGCGCAGCGACGACGCGCTGCGTATCGTCCACGGAGAGCGTCGTCTGCGTGACGAATGCGAGTCGCTCCGAATCGCGCACATCGAGCCGCTCCACGTCCTGCGGCGTCTCCACCAGCACGATGCGCCCGCCGAACGAAGGATCGAACTGGCCCATGGTGCCCTCCACTTCCGGATGCCCTGCATGGCCGATCAAGATCACCACGCGGCCCTCGCGTGCATAACGCGCAACCTCCATGTGCACCTTCGTGACCAGCGGACAGGTCGCATCGAACACTTTCAACGCTCGCCTACGCGCTTCCTCCTGCACCGCCCGGGACACGCCGTGCGCACTGAAAATGACGGTCGCGTTGTCCGGCACTTCGTGCAGCTCCTCGACGAACACGGCCCCCAGCTTGCGCAGGCGCTCCACGACGTAGCGGTTGTGCACCACTTCGTGACGCACGTAGATCGGCGCGCCGAACGACTCGAGCGCACGCTCCACGATATCGATGGCCCGATCGACCCCGGCGCAGAAGCCTCGAGGATTGGCGAGGAGAATCTTCATGACAGACGCGTATGGCGGACGACGGATAGTGGATAGTCTAGAACCAGACGTCGCGGCGTTTCTGATTATCCGCTACCCGCCGTCAGCTATCCGCTTCTTGTCCTTCTCATGCCCGCTCTCCCGGAACGCATCGAGCAGCAGGCAGCCCGCGCCTATGGAAATCGCGGTGTCGGCGATATTGAACGCCGGGAAGTACCAGGTGCGCCAGTTGAAGTAGATGAAATCGACCACGTGGCCGTGCATCACGCGATCGAAGACGTTGCCCAGCGCGCCGCCCAGGATCAGCGACAGCCCCAGCGCGAGCAGCGTCTGATCCGAGCGGATCCTGCGCAGCCAGATCATGAGCACGATGCTCACGCCGATCGCGAGCAGAATGAAGAACCAGCGCTGCCAGCCCGCAGCCTGCGCCAGAATGCTGAAGGCCGCGCCGGTGTTCTCCAGGTACACGATGTCGAGGATGGGCAGCAGCTCGATCGGATCGCTCATCTTCACCGAGGCGATGACCAGCGCCTTGGTCGCCTGATCGACGATCACGACGAAGAACGACAGCCACAACCAGTTGCTGGCGCCGCGCGTGGGCGTGAACCAGACCTTCGACAGCGCGTTGCTCATTGCGTCCTCTTGTCCTCAGGAGAAGCGCCGCTGCTCGCCCGGGCCGGTCACATTGCCGATACAGCGTCCGCAGAGCTGCGGGTGCTCGGGATGCGAACCCACCTCCGGGCGCTTGTGCCAGCACCTCACGCACTTGGCGGCCGACGCCGGGCGCACCACGATCCAGGCCGTGTTGCGATCGTCATCCTGCGCCGCAGCGGCGTCCGCCGGGCGCTCGCCGGCCGGATGCGCACGCGCCTCCGATGTGATGAACACGAACCGCAGCTCCTCGCCGAAGGTCTGCAGCGTGCGCAGTAAGCCCGGCTCGCAGTACAGATCGACCTCGGCGTCGAGCGGCGCGCCGATCGCATCCTCGTTGCGCAGCTTCTCGAGCTCGCGCATCACGGCGCTGCGCACGTTCAGCACCGCGCCCCAGTCCAGGGGCGGTCGCTCGCCGGCGCCCTGCGGCAGCGCGACCCACGTATTGAAGAACACCGACTCCGCGCGGCGCCCCGGCATGCAGCGCCAGATCTCCTCCGCCGTGAACGACAGGATCGGCGCCAGCCAGCGCACCATCGCCTCGATGATCCAGAACATCGCGGTTTGCGCCGAACGGCGCGCATGGCTCTTGGCCGGCGTGGTGTACAGCCGATCCTTCAGGACGTCCAGATAGAACCCGCCGAGGTCGACGCTGCAGAAGTTGTGCACCTTCTGGTAGATCAGGTGGAACTGATAGCTGCGGTATGCGGCGATCACCTCATCCTGCAACTGCTGCGTGCGCCACAGCGCCCAGCGATCGATCGCCACCAGATCGTCGAGCGCCGTTTCGTCTGTCGCGGGATCGAAGCCGTCCAGGTTCCCGAGCAGGAAGCGCGCCGTGTTGCGGATGCGCCGGTACGACTCCGCGACGCGCTTGAGGATCTCGTCCGAGAGGCTCATCTCGTTGGCGTAGTCGGTGGCCGCGACCCACAAACGCAGCACGTCCGCGCCGAGCGTATCCACGATCTTCTGCGGAGCGATCACATTGCCGAGCGACTTGGACATCTTCCTGCCCTTGTCGTCGATCGTGAATCCATGCGTGAGCACGCCGCGGTACGGCGCGCGATCGTGCATCGCAACCGAGGTGAGCAGCGAGCTGTGGAACCAGCCGCGATGCTGGTCCGAACCCTCGAGGTAAAGATCGGCCGGCGCGGTGATTTCGGGCCGGATCCTGGCGACGCAGTGATGCATCACGCCGGAGTCGAACCACACGTCCATGATGTCGGTGACCTTCTCGTAGTTCAGCGCTTCGGCGCCGAGCAGCATCGCCGGATCCAGATCGAACCATGCGTCGATGCCGCCTTCCTGCACCAGATCGGCCGCCGCCTCGAGCAGTTCGGCGGAACGCGGATGCAGTTCTCCCGTCGCGCGATGCGTGAACAGGGCGATCGGCACGCCCCAGGCGCGTTGCCGCGAGATGCACCAGTCCGGCCGGTCGGCGATCATGGCGCCGATACGACTTTCGCCCCACGCGGGCGTCCATTGCACCTTGCCGATCTCCCGCAGCGCGGCTTGGCGCAGGCCGGCCTGCTCCATGCTGATGAACCACTGCGCGGTCGCGCGAAAGATGAGCGGCGTCTTGTGCCGCCAGCAGTGCGGGTAGCTATGCCGCAACGACTCTTGCTTGAGCAGCCTGCCGCGCTCCTCGAGCACGGCGATGACGTGCTTGTTGGCTTCGAATACGCGCTCGCCCGCGAACAGCGGCGTGCCTTCGACGAAACGGCCGTCGCTGCCGACAGGGTTGTCGATCGGCAGCTTGTATCGCCGCCCCACGACATAGTCTTCCTGACCATGACCGGGCGCGGTGTGCACGGCGCCCGTGCCAGCCTCCAGCGTCACATGCTCGCCGAGAACGACGGGCACGACTCGCTCATAGAAGGGATGATCGAGCGCCAGGCCTTCGAGAGCGGCGCCGTCCGCCTCGGCGACGCGCTCAGCCGTCGCCAGGCCGGCGCGTCCGAGCACGGCGTCGGCCAGCTCGCTGGCCGTGATCAGCAGCTCGGCGCCGGTGTCGATCAGGGCGTAGCGCAGCTTCTCGCCCAGCGCCACGGCCTGGTTGGCCGGCAAGGTCCAGGGCGTCGTCGTCCAGATCACGATGCTCGCTTGGCTGCGCAGCGACTCCTGCAATCCGAAGCGACGTGCTAGATCCGCCAGATCGCGCACCGCGAAGCGCACGTCGATGGCGGGCGACGTCCTCTCTTCGTATTCGACCTCGGCTTCGGCCAGCGCCGAGCGACAGTCGAGACACCAGTGCACGGGCTTCAGACCCTTGTACACGTGACCGTTGCGCAGAATCTGCGCGAAGGCGCGCAACTGCTCGGCCTCGTACTCGCGCTGCATGGTCAGGTACGGGCGGTCCCAATCGCCCATCACGCCAAGACGCTTGAAGTCCTCGCGCTGCGCATTCACCTGGCTGAGCGCGTACTCGCGACAGGCCTGGCGAAAGGCGCGCGGCTCGAGCGTCTTCACTTCCTTACCGCGCTTTTTCTCGATCTGGTGCTCGATCGGCAGGCCGTGACAATCCCATCCGGGAATGTAGGGCGCGTCGTAACCATCCAGCGTGCGCGACTTGACCACGATGTCCTTGAGCGTCTTGTTGATCGCATGCCCGAGGTGGATGACGCCGTTGGCGTACGGCGGGCCGTCCGCGAGGATGAATGTCGGACGCCCGCTCGCCAGCTCGCGCAGCTTCGAATAGATGCGCTGTTCCTCCCACCACTTCAGCATCGCGGGCTCGCGTCGCGCGAGATCCGCCTTCATGGGAAAGCTGGTCTTGGGGAGGTTGATGGTTTGTTTGTAGTCCATGGCTCAGGGAAGCGGATAGCGGATAGCGGATAGCGAATAGCGAACAGTCAGAACATACGGCGCAGGCGCAACGAGCGCCGCAAAGTGAACGCAGCACAGCCGCGCAATCCAAGCACAATAACCATCTCAGACTATCCGCTATCCGCTATCCGCTATCCGCTTCAAGATTTCTCTCGCCTGGCGCGCATCCTCACGTATCTGCGCCGTCAATGCATCCATGTCGGGAAACCAGCGCTCATCGCGCAGTCGCTGGATGAAATCCACGTGCAGATACTGCCGGTAGAGATTTCCGGTGTAGTCGAACACGTGCGCTTCGAGCAGCAGCTCGCTGCCGCCGACCGCCGGTCGCGTGCCGAGACTCGCTACGCCCGGCGCATCTTTCAGACCTGCGCCCGAAACGCGGATCGCGAACACTCCGGCAAGCGGCGTCGCTCGACGCCGCGGACGCAGGTTCGCGGTCGGAAAGCCCAGCTTGCGGCCGAGTTTGGCGCCCTGCACGACCTTGCCCGTCATGCGGTACGGCCGCCCGAGCAGGCGCGCAGCGCGCGCCATGTCGCCGGCGTCGAGCGCCGCGCGTATGAGGGAACTGCTGACGCGTTCGCCGTCGATCTCGAACGGCGGCGCCTCGGTCACCTCGAACCGCCCGCCCGCGCCGTATTCGCGCAGCAAGGCGACGCTGCCCTCCATGTTATGCGCGAAGCGGAAGCCGCGCCCCACCACGATGTGCTGCGCGCCGAGAGCGTCCACCAGAATGTCGTCGATGAAGGCCCGCGCCGACATCGAACGCATGCGCTGATCGAAGCGCAGGCACACGAAGCGGTCCACCCCATAGCAAGCGAGCGCCTGGTGCTTCTCGCGAAAGCGCGTGAGTCGTCCGGGCGCAGCGCCGCGCGCGAAGTACTCGCGCGGCGTAGGTTCGAACGACAGCACCGCGGCGGGCAGTTTGCGGGATTCGGCGGCCAGTCGCGTGAGCCGGATCATCTCCTGATGTCCGCGATGGATCCCGTCGAAGGCGCCGATCGTGAGTACGCAACCCCGATGCCGCGCCCGCAGATTGTGCAGGCCCCGAACGAGCTCCATCGCGGCCGCGCGCTCCCGATGTCAACACCAAAGGGCGGGCATTATAGGGGCCGCACGGCGCTCGCGGGTTCGAACTCGGTTGCCGGCGTCAGGCGGTCCGCGCCGCCAGCACCCGGAAATGCGAGACCCGCACGCCCAGGGCGGCCAGCACCCCGAAATAGCCGAGCGCGCCACCGCCGACCAGGGCGGCAAGCCACGCCAGGCGCTCGGCGAGCGGCGCCTCGATCCAGGCGGCGACGTCTCCTCCGAACCACCACAGCGCCGCGCCCATGGCGGCGGCCGACGCGGCGATCCGCGTCAGCAGCGAGCGCAGTTGGCCGTCGGAGCGCAGCACCTTCGCGCGCCGCAAGCCCAGATAGAGCATCGTGGCGTTGGCGACCGCGCCCGCGCCGTTGGTAAGCGCAAGCAGCGCATGCGCGCCCGGGGTCTGCAGCGACCCCGTCATGGCCATGACCGCGACCACGACTACGTTCAACCCCATCGTCAGTCCCAGCGCGCGCATCGCCACTTTCACCGGGCTCTTCGTGTCCTGCCGCGCGTAGTACCCGGGCGCCAGCACCTTGACCAGGCTCCAGCCAAGCAGCGCGAGGGAGAACGCCATCAGGGCGAGCCGGGTCATCTCGACGTCCTCGGCGCGGAACTCACCGTAGTGATAGATGGCCACGGTCAGCGGCCCGGCCAGCGTGAACAGCGCGACCGAGGCGGGAATGACGATCAGACACACGAGCCGCACCGCCCAGGACAGGGTCGCCGAGAACTCCTCGGGCGCCTGCGAGGCGTGGTGGGCCGAAAGGCTCGGCAGAATCACCGTGGCGAGCGCGATGCTGAATACGCCGAGCGGGAACTCGACGAGGCGATCGGCGAAATACAGCCAGCTCATGCTGCCGTCGGCCAGCAGCGAAGCGATCGCAGTGCTGAGCATCACGCTGAGCTGCCCCATCGAGGAGCCGATGATGGCCGGCCCCATCAGGCGTGCGATGCGCCGCACGGCTTCATGCTGAAGATTCCAGCGCGGCAGACGAAGCACGCCGAGCTGCAGCAGCGACGGCAGCAAGATCAGCACCTGGAGCACGCCGCCCACGAACACGCCCACCGCCAGCGCCACTACAGGCTGATCGAAATACGGCGACAACCACGCCGCAAAGATGATCATCACCACATTCAGGATGACGGACGTGAACGCCGGCAGAGCGAACTGCTGGTAGCTGTTCAGGACGCCCGCGGCGAGCGCGGTCAGCGATACGAACAGCAGATAAGGGAACGTCCAGCGCA
>JAVEVD010000077.1:10106-14017 GCA_034005205.1 Steroidobacteraceae bacterium
AACAGCGTAATCAGAGATTCGTCAGCGGTTAGCGCAGAGGTGCGCGGGCGTCGCCGACCGCTGAGCGCCGATCGTTTCCTCCCCTTGCCTTCCCAGCGCTCGCCCGGCAGAATTCGCGGCTCTTTTTCTGGAGCCTGACGTCCGTGGCCAACATCAAGTCCGCTGAAAAGCGCGCCCGTCAAACAGTCAAGCGCCGCGCCCGCAATATGGCGGCGCGCTCGAGGCTGCGCACGGCGATCAAGAGCGTGGCCCACGCGGTCGAGGCGGGCGACAAGGCCGAGGCCGCCGCCAAGCTGAAGGCCGCCGTCCCGGTGATCGATTCGGCCGTGACCAAGGGCCTGATCCACCGCAACAAGGCGGCTCGCCACAAGAGCCACCTGAACGCGCGTGTGAAGGAGATGGGCGCCGCCGAAGCGGGCTGATCGGTTCGTACACGGCCGGACGCGTCTTTGAGCGCGTCGAATACAAAAAGCCGGGCAAAGCCCGGCTTTTTTGTCGCGCCAGATCCAGCTAGGCCTGCGCCGTCTGCCGATCCAGCTCCTCGAGCCGCGTCATGATGGCTTGGCACAGCGTGTCCAGACCCTGACGCGTCAGACCGGAGATGCGGAACACCGGACCCTTCCAGCGCAGCCGGCGCACGATGTCCTTGCAGCGCTGCTCCGCCTCGTCCGCAGGCAGCAGATCGAGCTTGTTGAGCACCAGCCAGCGCTCGCGTGAAGCGAGCTCCGGGCTGAACTTCTTGAGCTCAGCGGCGATCGCCCTTGCGTCCTTGACTGGATCGGACTCGGGATCGGGCGGTTGGATGTCGACGAGATGCAGCAGCAGACGGGTGCGCTGCAAGTGCTTGAGGAAACGGATGCCCAGCCCCGCACCCTCGGCGGCCCCTTCGATGAGCCCGGGAATGTCCGCCATGACGAAACTACGGTGCACGCCGACGGAGACCACCCCCAGATTGGGGTGCAGAGTCGTAAAGGGATAGTCGGCGACCTTCGGCTTCGCCGCCGAAACGGCGCGGATCAGCGTGGACTTGCCGGCGTTTGGCAGTCCGAGCAACCCGACGTCCGCCATGACCCTGAGCTCCAGGCGCAGCTCCCGCTTCTCACCGGGCAGGCCCGGCATGGCCTTGCGCGGCGTGCGGTTGGTGCTGCTCTTGAAGCGCGTATTGCCCCAGCCGCCCTTGCCTCCCTTCGCGACCAGCAGGCGCTGGCCGACCTCCGTCACGTCGCCCAGTTGCTCCTCGGTTTCGACGTCGACCACGACAGTGCCGACCGGAACTTGAACCTCGAGGTCCGCCCCACCCGCGCCCGTGCGATCCTGACCCGACCCAGGCTGACCGTTAGGCGCCTTGAACGCACGATGGAAGCGGAAGTCAGCCAGCGTATTCACGCCGGGCGCCCCCACCAGGTAGATGTCGCCTCCCTTGCCCCCGTCGCCGCCGTCCGGCCCGCCGAAAGGAATGAATTTCTCACGGCGAAAGCTCACGGCGCCGCGTCCGCCGTGACCGGCTTGAACCCTGATGACTGCTTCGTCTACGAAACGCATGGGAAGAAGCGGCTAACTTGTGAGTGTCAGGTCGGCAAATTTGCAACGCGGCGGCGAACGGCGGCGCCGAACGTGACGACGCGCAGACATGCATCTTGCAACCTGACGCCCGCCCCAAAAAGAAGCCCCGGTCAAGCCGGGGCTTCTCGAGTCTGGCTGGCTGCGCGCCGCTCAGTCCGCCGCGACGACGCTTACGAAAGTGCGCTGGTCGACACCCTTCTTACGGAACTGAACCCGGCCTGCAGACTTCGCGAACAAGGTGTGGTCCGTGCCGACGCCGACATTGTCGCCGGCGCGATAGCGGGTGCCACGCTGGCGCACGATGATGTTGCCGGCCAGCACGCGCTCACCGCCGAACTTCTTGACGCCGAGCCGTTTCGACTCCGATTCGCGGCCGTTCTTGGTGCTGCCGCCTGCCTTTTTGTGGGCCATGACGTAATCCTCAAATGACTAGTGACTGGTGACTCGTGACTGCATATCCGCAGGCAGGTTCCGAAGCGGTCTCCGGATCTGCCGTGCGGCGGTCGCCGAGATCAACCGCCAACGATGCTGGTGACCTTGATTT
Organism: Steroidobacteraceae bacterium; assembly: GCA_034005205.1. Classification (GTDB taxonomy): domain Bacteria; phylum Pseudomonadota; class Gammaproteobacteria; order Steroidobacterales; family Steroidobacteraceae; genus Steroidobacter. Next base: position 12,214 of record JAVEVD010000077.1, read on the forward strand.
CCGTGTAGGGCTGGCGGTGCGTGCCCTGACGCAGGTAGTGCTTGCGGCGGCGGAACTTGACTATCGTCTTCTTCTCGCCCTTGCCGTGCCCCTGCACCGTGGCGACGACCTTGCCGCCCTCGAGGAACGGAGAGCCGACCTTGACCTGCTCGCCCTGCCCGACCAGCAGCAGCTTGTCGAACTCGATGCTGGCTCCGGCGTCGGCCTCGAGTTTTTCGATGCGGAGGACCGACCCCTCGCTGACCCGATACTGCTTACCACCCGTAGAAATGACGGCGTACATGATCTTCCGGAGCTCCACAAACCGGGCGAACCCCGGCGGAAAAGGGCGTGAAGTGTACGGAGCGAAGCCGCTGCTGGCAACCGGCCGGTCCGCGGAACGGCCAGCCTGCCTTTCGCCCGGGCCGTCTCCAACAGCTTTGGTCGCGGCGGAAAGTGCGGAGAACCCTGCGGGGCGGTCGGCAAGCCCCCGACGGCTGCGGACCCACAGGTCCCAGATTCCGGATCGGAACTGCGCCCGCCGCTTCATCAATGCTGAAGCTTCGGCGCAACGTCGCGCCGAGGAGAGGCCCAGCGCGGCGGCCGTATCGGCTACCATTCCGCGTCCTTGTTTCTCCTCCTCGCGCATGAGCTTCGAGTCCGTCAAAGCGCTGGTCGGCGATGACCTCCGACAGGTCGATTGCGTCATTCGCTCGCGTTTGTCCAGCGATGTTGTCCTGGTAAACCAGATCGCCGAGTACATCGTGGGCTCGGGGGGCAAGCGGCTGCGGCCGCTGGTCGTCGTAGTCGCCGCCCGCGCCTGCGGCGCCAGCGACATGCGGCACGCCGAGGCGGCGGCGATCATCGAGTTCATCCATACGGCCACCCTGCTGCACGACGACGTGGTCGACGGCTCCACACTGCGGCGCGGCCGGAACACGGCGAACGAGGTGTTCGGGGCCGAGGCCAGCGTGTTGGTGGGCGATTACGTCTACTCGCGAGCCTTCGAAATGATGGTCGCCCTGGACAGCATGCGGGTGATGGACGTGATGGCTACGGCGACCAACCGCATCGCCGAAGGCGAAGTCCTGCAGCTCATGAACGCCCACGACCCGGACACGACCGAGGAGCAGTATTTCGACGTCATCTACCGCAAGACCGCCAAGCTCTTCGAAGCCGGGGCGCAGATCGCCGCAATCCTGTGCAAGACCAGCCCGGCGGTCGAGGACGGGATGGCGCGCTACGGCAAGCACCTCGGGACGGCCTTCCAACTCATCGACGACGTGCTCGATTACCGCTCGGACAGCGACCGAATCGGCAAGAACCTGGGCGACGATCTGGCCGAAGGCAAGCCGACCCTGCCTCTCATATATACACTGCGGCATTGCCGCCCCGAGCAACGCGCAGTAATCCGGGCCGGCATCGAACAGGGCGGCGCCGCCGAGCTCCGGTCCATAACCGCCGCAATTGAATCGACCGGGGGGCTTGCGTACACTTCGCGCCTCGCGCGGCGGGAGGCCGCTCTCGCCATCGAGGCGCTCGCCGAACTTCCCGACTCGGCGTACAAGCAGGCCTTGCGCGAACTTGCGGATTTCGCGGTCGAACGCACCTACTGATCCCAGCAGTACTTCGCCGCGTCCGGATTCGGGGTGTAGCTCAGCCTGGTAGAGCGCTACGTTCGGGACGTATAGGTCGCAGGTTCAAATCCTGTCACCCCGACCATCTGACGGGCCCCGGCAAAACTGGACCGGATTGATTGAGAGATTCTGCGGCAAAATCCACCAAAGCTGCCGAGATCCGCTGACCGCGCTAAGGCAGCGGGTTC
>JAVEVD010000078.1:0-13905 GCA_034005205.1 Steroidobacteraceae bacterium
GGCCGTATCGCCGCCGAATTTCGCGGAGTGACCGTGCTCGCAGAAGTACATCGCACAGCGGTCGCCATTCGAAAAGAACTCGTGCACCGTGAACCCGAGCCCCGGATAGGCCTTGAACTGCCTTTCGGCCGCTGGCTTGTATGCTGCCTCGCGCCCGCTGAAGACGGCCTCGCCCATGTAGAACGTGTAGTCGTCCGCCATGATCTGGTCCGCCACACCGAAGTCATGTGTGGCCGTGTAGCCGAAGCAGTAGCGCTGCATGAGATGGCTGAGTGGATCCATTTCCGGCTCCCGGCTTCGAGTACGTGGTGGTCAGCGACCAGGATGGCGCAGGACTCCCATCGCGGACGCGATGGAGTGTGTCTAATGGCATTCCACCCACACACCTATCGATTGGTAGGCGCAGCCGGGCCAGGTCCAACTGCAAGATAATTGCGCGGGGAAGACGAGGCTCGTTTCGGATCGAATCGAGGATGAGCCGGTGCACACGACGGACTGCACCGATTCATATGGCGCCCTACGGCATGAAATCCCGCGTCAGTTCGCGACCGAAGAGCATAAGTGCGTGACGCTTGCACCTCTCGAGAGACGCTCGATCGGCTTCCCAAGCCGCAATCAACAGTCCACGCCAGAAGCGCGAGTCCGTGTCCCAGCGCACACGCAGGAAGTGCGCACCATCGATCGCTGCGGTGCGAACCTGTTGCATCGTCAAAGTGGCGATGCACTGCGCCACGGGCCGCGACATCGCAAACAGCATTTCGGCAACCAGGCAATCATCGCGAGCTACCTGCCAGGCAAACATCAACGTTTCCAGCGCGAGGCATTCGATGCGCGAGGCGGGCATGGCACTCGCTGCTTGCAGAATTCGACCAGCCGTGCCGCGCCGGTCCGGCGTACACCACCACGCCTGGTCATGGAAACGGATGTCAACCAGCGAGAACGGAAACAGCGAGAGCCGATCGCGCGCCTCGGCATCGAGGCGACACCAGAGATCCCGGTTCATCGTGACGACCGGCCAGTGACACTCAGCGGAACGTTCGAGCGCGAGTTCGCAGATCAGATCGATGCACTGGGCGTTCAACTGCAAGGCCAGATGGATCGACCCAGCTCCCCGCCAAGTTGGCGGCGAGGACCATCCGTCCGCCGTTCTCTCCTCGATCTCGAACTCGTTCATGCGCGCCGCCGCCAGACCTCGACACAAGGTCGGGATTGTCCGAAGGCGCACCAAGCACGATGCCTGGGGGTTTCCGGGAACTTATGGCAGTAACTCGACCGAGCGGGGGCTTATGGAAATCAAGGTGGGGGACAGTCGGTTCGACCGACATTACCGACGCATCCAGTTGGGCCTGCGGCTGCTTTCGCACGGCGCTCGCGCTCAGACGGCGAGCGAATGGAGCGAACTGACGCCGGATCGGCTGGTGACGCTCAAACGGCGCTGGTTGCCCGAGGCCGGCGAAGGCTTTCGCGGACCGGCGCCGACCTCGTATCAACCCTTCTTCCGCTCTACCCTGCGCAACGAGAATGCAACGCTCTTCGCCTGTATTTGCCGGAAGATGTTTCACGCCACCGCGTCCAGTGGTTCACACGGGGAGCTGCGCCCGAGCCTCGAAAACGCCGAGCGACTGTGTGAAGCCTATGAGCTGTTCCGGCAATGGGTGGCCGATGCGGACATGGAGTTTGACCAAGCCGTGCTGTTGGCGCGCGGCGTTGCCGAGCGCAAGGACATCGAACTGGTGCATTGCACGAGTTGTGATCGACCAATGCTGATCGACAAGCTGGCGCGGCGCCAGGACGTATGCAGCGGATGCCGCCGCCGGCCGCTCGACTAGTCCGCGATGATGAGCGAAAGCAGCCAGGAGTACAGGACGTAGACGGCAACGCCGACGAACGACGCGGCAACGAACTTCAGGAACGGAAACGTTGGACCAACCGCAGACATCTCCCAGATCGTTGCCGTAATCACACCGACGAACACCATCAACACGGCGAGATACCGGAGGATCGGTTCGAGCAGCACGAATACGAAGCCAATCGGCGCCAGCAGAATCTTCGCCGTCACGCGCAGCGTCGTGCTCACGGCCGGATGAATGCTGGTCGCAATCATTGCTTCCCGACTCTATGCCTGTCCCGGTCGCGACTCAACCGGATTGAGCGATGACTAACGGCCACCCCGGACCCGAAACCTCTGCGGACCACGGTCGGTGGAGTACGTTTGCCACCGATCTTCCCTGTCTCCGCCGGCTGTGTTGCGGCTGGTCCTGCGCGACGCTCTTCCCGAGCAAACATCGTTTATTGGAGGGCGCCCCGTGCCGACAGAACCCCTGTTCTTCAATCGTTCAAATCCCAAAACGAAACCGGCACCACCTCTCCTGGTGTCGCGCTGGATCAACCATCGCTGCCCGCCGTGGGCCGAGATCCTGAGCGCCCACGACGTGGCGCGCCTGATGCGTCGGCCGTCCTGGTGGCTGTTCGCCCTGAGCCTCGTCGGACGTTTCCCGCGCAAGGCAAATTTCCGCGGGCGCACCTTGGGTTGGCGCCGTTCGGAGGTGTTGGGGTGGCTGGCACGGGACCTCGAGTTCGAGCCCGCACGCTCCGTACAACGCCGGCACCGGCGGCGGCGGCGCAGGCCGATACAGCGCTGCCTGCCGCCGAGCCGAGCCTCGCATGACGATTGCCGCTGAGTGCTTGATCATGGATCAACCCCCGACGTCACTCCCGACCTGCGACGCTCACGCAGCCCGTCGCGAACTGCCCTCACCGGCGTTCTTCCGTATCCGCGACGTCCTGCGGATCACGGGGTTGAGCCGTCCCACCTTGTACCGCCGCATCGCCATGGGCCGCTTCCCGCCACCCGTTCACCTCGGCGGACGGGCCTGCGGTTGGCCCAGCGCCGCCCTGCAGGCGTGGACCGCCGATCCCGAGGGGTACCGCGCCACGGATGCGCCCGAGAGGGCCGCCAACCGGTCGCGACACCGCGGCCGCCCCCGCAAGTACGCGAACTAGCGAGTTCAGCAAAGCGGACACGGTCAGGCCGCCAGCTTCTGCTCGCTCTCGACCGACTGGTGGCGCAACTCATCCAGGTGATCGGCCCAAGCCTGCATCATCCGGGCGCGCGGAATCAGGTACAGCGCATGGTTGTAAGCCGCGCTGGTGTCGTCGCGCTCCTGGTGCGCCAGTTGCAGTTCGATGTGCTCGTGCGGCCATCCCTGCTCGTGAAGGATCGTGGAGGCCACGCCGCGGAATCCGTGCCCCGTCATACGGCTGCGGTAGCCCATGCGGTACAGCGCGTACAGCAGCGTGTTGTTGCTCATCGCCTTGGCCGGGTCCACATCCCCCGGGAATACCAGTTCCCTGTCGAAGGAGATCTCACGCAACCTCTCCAGCACGGCCAGCGCCTGCGTGCTGAGCGCAACGATATGGGGCGTCTTCATCTTCATCCGCTCGGCCGGGATCTCCCAACGCGCCTGCTTGAGGTCGAACTCGGGCCAGCGGGCACCGATCAGCTCGGACGTGCGGACGAAGGTCAATGCCATTGGTTTCAGCGCCAGGCGCGTGTGTTCGGCGCCGACGTAGCCGTCCATCGCCCGCAGCAAGGCGGGCAGCTCTCTCTCCGTAACCCGGGGGTAGTTGCGGCGCTTGCGCGCTTTCAGGATGTCGGCGGGTTTGACCTCGGCCACCGGATTATGCCGCGCCAGATCGTTGGCCACCGCGTAGCGCATGATCTGGCCGCAGTTCTGCAGAACCCGTCGGGCAACGTCGAGGGCGCCGCGGCGCTCGATCTTCCGAACAGCATCGCGGAAATCGGAGGCCAGCAACCCCTGCGCCGGCCGCGAGCCGATTTCGGGGAATATGTCGGCCTCGAGCCGCTCGAGAACGGACTCGGCATAGCGGCCGTTCCGCCCGACCTTCCAATGCGCGTACCACTCGCGGGCCACAGACTCGAATTTGCGCCCGGCGGCCCGTTTGACGACCGAAGGGTCGATACCGTCCGCGAGCTGCTGCCGGGCCTCGTGGTGACGCGTCCGGGCCTTGGCGAGGGACACGTCCGGGTAAACCCCCAGCGCCAGGGTCTTCTCCCGGCCCCTGAACCGATAGTTCAGGCGCCAGTACCGACCCCCGCTGGGCATGACGTGGAGGTACAACCCCCGCGTGTCGAACAGCTTCCTCGGCCGGGCCGAGGGCTTCGCATTGCGAACCTGGATGTCCGTCAGCATTGTGGGTATCTCCCGAACCGGCGGCGTGGGTACCTCGAAAAGTACCTGCGCCGCGTTGAGACATACCGAGAGCCTAGGAGACGCTGTGATACCCAAAAACCCAAGGTTTCAGGGCATTTTCAGCGTCTCTAAGACTGCTTGAGCCGACGTGCAACGAGTAAATGGCGGAGAGGGAGGGATTCGAACCCTCGATGGGCTTTTGACCCATACACCCTTAGCAGGGGTGCGCCTTCGACCACTCGGCCACCTCTCCGCGGTCGAAATCGATCAGCGGATTCGCGGCCGTTCGTCCGAGCCGCCAATGCCCTCTCGCGAAGGGCGGCAAGGATACTGAGGGCCGCTGCTGACGTAAAGAGCGGCGACGCCGGCGCCGCCTGAAAAAGCGAAACCGCGGAGTGGGTTACTGGGCCACTCCGCGGCCTGCTCCTTCGCCGAGGTCGTTCTGGGCCTGGCCCTAAGTCCCGGCGCCCGTCAGCGGACGTTTCGCCGCGCCGCCTGCGGCTTGCTCTTCTCGCTTGATTCGCTCGTAGATTTCTTCGCGGTGGACTGCGACTTCTTTCGGTGCATTCACCCCCACCCGCACCTGGTTTCCCTTGACGCCGAGGACGGTCACCGTGACGTCGTTGCCGATCATCACCGTTTCACCGACGCGCCTTGTCAGAATCAACATGGTTTGCTCCTTGCCTGTGGCCGAATGATCCACGTGCGCGTCGCCGGCGGTGGAATCACCGCCCTCCTACAGCTCTTCGCACCGGTCATTCAAAATCAACAGTAGGTTACGTGATTTCGCTTGGGGATCAGGATTTCCCTGATAATCGGAACCCTTTTGGGGGCGCCCCGCAAGCACTTCGCATGCATGAACACATTATGTTGGACCATGCGTCCGTCGATGAATTCTCGGCCTACGCGCACAGCGTATATGGGTACGTAGCAGCCCGGGCCGCTCGCGCGAGCGGCGAACGATGCTGACGAAGCGCTGCTCGAGTCCCCAGGCTCAGGCTGCTGTTGTGCAGCGTTTACTCTAGGGAATCTCTGATTTGCTCTGTTTCTGTGATCTCGAGCCGCTCGATACGCCTTGCATTGCGGGCATTTCTTTGGGCTGAGCCGTCAGGGCAGTAGGTTAGTCAGAGCTTCCTTAGGCCTGCGCCGCGCGGGCCGTCAGTCGTGATTCCACCCACGCCGGCGTCTGCGCCAGCGCCTCGTCCAGCTTGGACGGATCGTTGCCGCCGGCCTGGGCCATATCGGCCCGCCCGCCGCCGCGGCCGCCGATCTTCTGGGCCACGAAATTCACCAGGTCGCCCGCTTTCAGCGTGGCCGTGAGATCGGACGTGACCCCGGCGATCAGCACGACTTTGTCGGGCGCTGCCACCGAGGCGAGAACGATGGCGGCGGAGCGCAGCTTGTTCTTGAGTTGATCCACGGCCTCGCGCAGCGCCGGAGCGTCTGCGCCGTCCAGTCGGCGCGCGAGCACCTTCACGCCGTTCACATCGACCGCCGCGCTGCTCAGATCGCCGCCCTGACCGCTCGCCAGCCTGGATTTCAGACCGGCTACCTCTTTTTCGAGCTTGCGGGACCGCTCGATGAGCTGGCGCACCTTGTCTTCCACATCGTCGCGGCTCGCACGAACGAGCCCCGCCACCTCGCGCAGCGACTGCTCCGTCTGCGCCACCCAATCCAGCGCACCCTGGCCCGTCACGGCCTCGATGCGGCGCACGCCGGCGGCCACGCCGCCTTCGCTCACGATCTTGAATAGCCCGATGTCGCCCGCGCGGCTCACATGCGTGCCGCCGCACAGCTCGGTGGAAAAGTCCCCCAGACGCAGCACGCGAACTTCATCGTCGTACTTCTCGCCGAACAAGGCCATGGCCCCGGACGCCACCGCATCCTCGTACGACATCAGCCGTGTCTCGGCAAGCGCGTTGTTTCGAATCTGCTCGTTCACGAGCCGCTCTACATCCTGCAGTTCCTGCGGCGTCAACGCCGCATAGTGCGAAAAGTCGAACCGCAAGCGATCGGGCGCAACGAGCGAACCCTTCTGCGTTACGTGGGCGCCCAGGACCTTGCGCAACGCAGCGTGCAACAAGTGCGTGGCCGAGTGATTGAGCATCGTCGCCCGGCGTCGCTGCTCATCCACGTGCGCAACCACGCGCTGGCCGAGCTTCAGCTCACCGGACTTCATGCGGCCGATATGCGCATGGGCGGCGCCGAGCTTCTGCGTGTCCACGACTTCGAACTGTGCGTCGCCGCAAACGAGCACGCCGGCGTCGCCGACTTGACCGCCGCTTTCCGCATAGAAAGGCGTCTGGTCGAGCACGATCTGTCCTTCGTCGCCCGCGCGCAGCGCCTCGACGCGCTCCTTGCCGCAGAGCACGGCCACGATGCGGCCTTCGCTGCGTAAATGCTCGTAACCTTCGAACCGAGTCTTGTCCTCGATGGCGACGCTGCCGCGCAGATCGACGCCGAACTTGCTGGCGGCTCGGGCGCGTTCGCGCTGCGCCTCCATGGCCGCGTCGAAACCGGCTTGATCGATGGCGAGGCCGCGCTCGCGCGCGATGTCGGCCGTGAGATCCACCGGAAAGCCGTACGTGTCGTAGAGCCGGAAGACGGTTTCGCCGGGAATCACCTTCGAGCTCAGCTGACCGATCGCGTGCTCCAGCAGCGCCATGCCTTGCGACAGGGTTTCCGCAAAGCGCTCTTCTTCCTGGAGCAGCACTCGCTCGACATGCGTGCGCTGCGCAGACAGCTCGGGATAGGCCTCGCCCATCTCCTTCTCGAGCGCTGCGACCAGCGTATGGAAGAACGGCTGCGTCTGGCCGAGCTTATAGCCGTGCCGGATGGCGCGACGAATGATCCGACGCAGCACATAGCCGCGGCCTTCGTTGGACGGCAGCACGCCGTCAGCAATGAGGAACGAGCATGCGCGAATGTGATCGGCGATCACGCGCAACGAGCTGGAGCTCAGATCGCCGGCGTTGGTCGCTCGAGCAGCGGCCTTGATGAGATTGACGAACAGATCGATCTCATAATTCGAGTGCACACCCTGCATCACGGCGGCGGTGCGCTCGAGACCCATGCCGGTGTCGACCGACGGTCGCGGCAGCGGCGTGAGCACGCCGTCGGCCGAGCGATCGAACTGCATGAACACCAGGTTCCAGATCTCGATCCAGCGGTCTCCGTCCGCATCCGGGGAGCCGGGCGGTCCGCCCGGAATGTCCGGCCCGTGGTCGTAGAAGATCTCGCTGCACGGACCGCACGGGCCGGTATCGCCCATCTGCCAGAAGTTGTCCGAACCTCCTCCCGGATGGTCGCCGATGCGAACGACGCGGTCGGCGCTCAGGCCAATGTCCTTGCGCCAGATTTCGTAGGCCTCGTCATCGGTATGATAGACCGTGACCATCAGCCGGGCCGGATCGATGCCGAGGAAATCCTTGCCGGTGACGAAATCCCAGGCGTAGCGAATCGCATCCTTCTTGAAATAGTCGCCGAAGCTGAAGTTGCCCAGCATCTCGAAGAACGTGTGGTGACGGGCCGTATAGCCGACGTTCTCGAGGTCATTGTGCTTGCCGCCTGCGCGCACGCAGCGCTGCGAGCTGGCCGCTCGCGTGTAGCTGCGCTTGTCTTTCCCGAGGAACACGTCCTTGAACTGCACCATGCCGGCGTTCGTGAACAGCAGCGTGGGATCGTTCGCCGGCACGAGCGAGCTCGAGGGCGCGATGTAGTGGCCGCGCTCGCGGAAGAATTGCAGGAACAGCGCGCGAAGCTCGGCGCTCGACATGCGCTTGGCGGTCGTCATAAACGGTCAGAAATCCTCGGATAAGGCGGTCCAGCGTCCGACTGCGGGCAGCGGGCGCGAACGGTCGGAGAATCTCCCGCTGCAGGCCGCCGGCCGCCGCGATCTCACCCCGCCCGGTCTCACCAGGGAATCGGGGTCGTCGCCCGGATCATCAAGGCCGCGAGCGGCCCGCGTGGGGCCCGTCGCGGCTGCTGGCCGATCACGGTGCGGATCTGCTCGGCGCTGAGACGGCGATATTGAAGGAAGCGCGCCGGGTTTGCACGTCGCCCGCCGTCCTCACCGCCCGAACGCGTACCTCAGATCCAGGCCGTAGGCGCGCCCCGGCGCGTCATGCGAGAACGTGCCGCCGAACTCGGGCGCCGGAATGACCTCCGCCAGGTAGTCCTCGTCCGTGAGATTGCGCACCCAGGCCGTGACCGCCCAGTTGTTTGCGGAAAGCCCCAGGCGTGCGTTGAGCACCGTGAATGAATCACGGCTGGTCCGCGAGTAGTCGCCGGGAACGCCGAACTGCGTCTGTACGGACTCCTTTTGCACGGCGCTGAACCACGTCTCGCCGGTGGCGCTCCCATCCAAGCGCGCGACGAGCGACAGACCCGACTCACTGAGCGGGTATCTCAGATCCACCCCTGCGTTGGCCGTGTACTCGGGGGCGTAGGGGACCTTATTGCCCGCCGTGTAAGAACGGCCCGTGTACTCGTCGATCTCGCTGTCGAGCCAGCCGAACCCGGCGAACAGCGAGAGGTACGGGTGCACGCGCCAGCGCAGGTCGGCCTCCACACCCTGCAGCGTGGCGTCATCGATGTTCGTCACCACGCGCAGCAAGCCGAAAGGTCCCGCGAGGAAGTTGAAGATCTGCATGTTCTCCACGGAGGTGTGATAGGCGGACACGTTCAACGCCAGCCTGCGATCGAGCAGCTGGGCCTTGAAACCGACCTCCGCCGCCTTGGCGACTTCTTTCTTGTAGTCGTCGTAGTTGATGCCTTCGGTCGTCAGCGAGGGGATGTCAGTGACCGTCCCATCCGGCTGCACATAACGCAGCGCGCCGAGGAACTGCTGGATGGTCGCGTTGCTGCCGGTCGAGTTGAAGCCGCCGCTGCGGAACCCGTGGCCGTAGGATGCGAACACCGTCCATTGGTCGCTGATGTTCCAGTTCAGCGAAACCTTCGGCTGAAGCTCGCTGAAAGTTCGCTCGCGGTCCGGAATGCCGCTCGTGGCGAGCGCGGGATTCGCCGTATACGCGGGATTGATAAACGACGCATTCGGGCCGGGTCCGAACAGCGGAGTCTGCGCGAACGCCTGGGCGCCGGTAGGCACATTGTTGCGCACGGAACGCTCCTCCTCGTCGTAGCGCAACGCCAGCGCGAGCTCCAGGTCCGGCAGGATGTCGTAGGCCAGCTGTCCGAAGACCGCCGTCACCTTGCTGTTGAAGTCATCGTCGTACAGCAGATCGGTGGGGTTGGGCCCGGAAGTCGGCACGAACGCCTGCTCACGGAATCCCAGTCCTCTGTCGCTTCCCTGGGCCACCACCACGGTGCGATCGATATCCGCATAGTAAAGGCCCGCAAGCCAGCGCAACGGCTGATCGGGCGGGGACGCGAGGCGGATCTCTGCGGAAATATCCTCCTGATCGCGCTGCTGATACTGATAGCCGTCGCAGCGTGCGGGACTGTACGGCGGCAGAACCGAGTTCGCGCCGGCGTAAAACGTCGGCGAAGGAAGCGGCGCGCCGACTTGCGCAGCGATGTCGGCCTGGCATTCCGGCGTGCGCGCGTACAAGCCGAAGGCCGCGCTCGTTCCATCGGTCAGGAAAAAGTTCGTCTGATCGTTGTAGCCAACCCACGCAGTCAGCGTGCCGACGTCCAAGCGCCACTCGCCCTTCACTGAGATCTGCTCATTCTCCTGTTCGTTGCGCGGCAGCACATTATTGATGTAGACGAACTCGTGGTCGTTCACGTCCTGGAAGAAATCGGGATTGCCGGTGAACGCAGCGAAGAACGGCAGCGCAAATGTGCCGTTGAAGTTGATGGCGCCGCCCTTGAGCTTCGAGTACTTCGCCTTTACGTCGATCTCGGCGTCTTCTCCCATGGAGAAAACAAGCCGCGGCGCGACGCCGTACTCCTCGTAGTAATCGACGCAGTCGTCGCAACCGACGAACGAGTTCTCGAAAAAGCCGTCCGTCTCGCGGTAGAACGCGCCGACGCCCGCCTGCACCTGTTCGCTCCCGCCGCCCACGTAGACATGCGCCTTCCTGGTGTCGTTGTTGCCGTATCCGATCGTCGCGGACGCATCGAATCCGCGCTCGGGCTTGCGGGTCGTGACGATCACCGCGCCCGCCACGGCGTTGCGCCCGTAGATCGCGCCCTGCGGGCCCTTGACGACCTCGATCTGCTCTACGTTGGCGAGTTCCTGGTTGAAAGCGGTGGGGTTGGTCTGCAACACCCCGTCGATGACCAGCGCGAAGTTCGTTTCGATATCGCGCCCGGTGTTCAGGCCGCGGATGCTCAATTGCAGATCGCCGACCTCGGCGGTCTGCACCTGCGCCAGCCCCGGCGTCAGCGCAATGAAATCCGTCGGCCGTTCGATGCCCGCCGCTTGTATGTCACGCGCCGTGAAGGCCTGGATCGTGGCGGGCACGTCCGTAATGCTTTCGGCGCGCTGGCGGGCGGTGACCAGGATTTCTTCGAGCACCCGGCCTGACTCCTGGGCGTAGACGGGGCTCGCGCTCAGTGTCGCCAAGGACAACGTCAGCAGTGTTCGGCGCTTCATCGTTGATCCCTCATTTCATGCGTATACCGGTGCGCAGGCGCGGCGCGCGCCCACAGCCTCAGCCAGACGGACTCGCGCCGAGCCCGGACAACCAGGCGCGCACGCGCTCGAGAGTGAGCACCTCGGCGTATTTCGCCTGCAGATCGAACAAATTCGCTTCGTGCGGCGCCGGCGCCCGGTCGCCGACCGCATCGCGCACCACGAGCGGTATGAATCCGTGCTGGCAGCAATCGACAGCTGTGGCTCGAATGCAGCCGCTGGTCGACATTCCGGCAATGATCAGCGTGTCGACGCGCAGCGCCGTCAGGATCGAAGCCAGCGGCGTGCCGAAGAACGCGCTGGCGTACTGCTTGGTGATGACGATTTCTCCGGACGCCGGCTCCAGGCCGGCTGCAAACTCGGCAAGCTCCGAACGCGCTCCGCGCTCGAAGCATTTCAGCCCGGGAATCTTGCGGAAGAACACTCCACCGTCGCGTCCGCCGTCGTGGTAGGCGACGTTCGTATGCAGGATCGGAATGCCCGCTGCGCGGCACCCGCTTAGCAATTCGGCGCAGGCTCGTGCGGCGTCCTCGGCGCCCGCATACAAGGGCGACTCGGGAACCACATAGGCTTTGACGAAATCGACTATGAGCAGCGCCGGACGCACACCCGGCTCCAGCGTGGCGCCGAACGCCGCAGAGTCGATCCTGAATTGCGGATGCGAATCCATCGTTGCATCGCCGCGGTCAGATCACCTTGCTCGCTTTCAACGCTTCGTACTCTTGCGCGCTCATGCCCAGCAGGCCTCGGTAGACCTCCTCGTTGTGCTCCCCGAGCTGTGGACTGGGAGAGCGCACGCGTCCTGGGGTCCGAGACAGCTTCGGCGCGACGTTCTGCATCTTCAGCTCGCCGAAATCAGGATGCGGCGTGGACACGATCGCCTCGCGCGCCTTGAAGTGCGGATCCTCGAGCATCTCCGGCGCGCGATAGATCAGCCCTGCGGGGACGCCCGCCTGCTCCATCAGGCTCAGCACGTCCCTGCGGTCCTTTGTTCGCGTCCAGTCGGCGATCAGAGCGTCCAGCTCGGACTGATGTGCGCCGCGTGCGGCGTGCGTGGCGTATTCGGGCTTGGATGCGAGCTCCGACTGACCCATAGCCTGTGCGAGCCGCTGGAACACCGTGTCCTGATTCGCCGCAATCAGCACCATCGAACCGTCGCGAGTCGGATAGACGTTCGACGGGGCCACGTTGGGCAGGATGGCGCCTGTGCGCTCGCGGATGTAGCCGGCCTTGTCATACTCGGTGATGAGCGACTCCATCATGCCGAGCACCGCCTCGTAGATGGCCGAGTCGACGACTTGTCCTTGGCCGGTGACGTGGCGGTAATTCAGCGCAGCCAACCCGCCGAGACATGCGAAGATCGCCGCCAGCGAATCTCCGATGCTGATGCCCATGCGCGAGGGCGGCGCGCCCGGGTCGCCGACGACGTAACGCAATCCCCCCATCGCCTCACCAATGGCGCCGAAACCCGCCTGGCGCGCATACGGCCCGGTCTGGCCGAATCCCGAGACGCGGATCATGATGAGACCCGGATTGCGTTGCGCGAGCTGCTCATAGCCGCAACCCCACTTCTCCATTGTGCCGGGACGGAAGTTCTCGAGCAGAAAGTCCGCGCGCGCAGTGAGATCGCGCAGCAACTCCTGGCCTTCCGGCCGCCTGAGATCCAGGGTGATCGATTTCTTGTTGCGCGCGACCACCGGCCACCAGAGCGACTTGCCATGCGCCTTCTCGCGGCCCCATTGCCGCATCGGGTCGCCCTGCCCGGGCGCCTCGATCTTTATGACCTCGGCGCCCATGTCGCCGAGCAACTGACCGCAGAACGGTCCGGCGAGCAGCGTGCCGGCCTCGATCACGCGCAGGTTGGCCAGCGGGCCGTGCTCGAACGCTGCGCTGCTCATGCTGGGCCTCCCTCGTGCGCCGACTTCTCGCCGCGGTTCGCCCACGGTAAGAAGCGAGGCCGCTGCGGCGGCTCGAGCCCGGTCTCGGCCTTGCACCGCGCCTTCAGCTCCTCGATGGATTCAAAGCCGCGGTTGAACAGCGGCTTGGCGCCGCGCCTGGCGGCCATCTCGCCGCGCAGCGCCGCAGTCGCAGCCTCATCGACTGCGCCGTCATCCGTGATGACCACGCCATAGCGTCGCGCCCCATCGCGCGTGACCAGCCCGGCGTCGACGTCAAACTGCACGCGCGCCGGCTCACGTTCCAACGGGTCGCTGCAGCCGCCGCCGCCCCATGTGTCGAAATGCAGCAGGTCGCCGGCTTCCACTTTGATGTGGTCGCACTTGGAAGGCAGCGTTTCCTGCGAGCCGTCCTTGCGGATGAGTATCTTGCGCCCGCGCCGGCCAGGCTCGCCGCCGTTGACGCCCCACGGATACGTCAGCCAGCGATCGTCGTGGATGGAGATTTCGCCCGGCTCGAGGAAGCGATAAGCGATGCGCAAGGCGTTGCCGCCGCGGTTGCGTCCGGCGCCGCCGCTGTCGGGCAGCGTTTCGTAGGTCTCGATGCGCAGCGGAAAGTAGCTTTCCAGAAACTCGTTGGGCACGTTGGTGAACGAAGGCCAGAGCGAGTGCCCGTCCGGCCCGTCCCCGAACGGTCGGCCCGGAACGCCGCCGAAGCCGATCTGATAAAGCTGGAACCACTCGCCCCGGCGGTCGTAGCCCGAGTACATGAAATGCGGGCTGTCGGAAAAGCCGGCGGCGCACATGAAGTCGGGACTGCCCTGCCCGAGCAGACCGCCGAGAATGTCGAAGATGCGGCCGAGGGCGTGCGTGCGGCAGGAGAGCGCGGCGGGCTTGAGCGGCTTGAGCAGCGTTCCGGGCGGAATGCGCACTTCCATGAGCTCGTAAAAGCCGTCGTTGAACAGGATCTGCGGGTCGAACACCATGATCATGTAGACGCCCGCGAACATCTTGAACATCTCTTCGTTCAACAGGAAATTGATCGAAGAGATCGACTGCGGATCCGTGCCTGCAAAGTCGAAGATGCACTTATCGCCTTCGCGCCACATCGCACAGGCGATCTTGTACGGCCCCATGCCGGCGCCGTCGTCGCAGATGTAGTCCTCGAAGTATTGACGCTCCTCTTTCACGGTGCGGC
>JAVEVD010000018.1:0-14061 GCA_034005205.1 Steroidobacteraceae bacterium
GGCTATGCATGGCAGAAGGGCTGGGCGCCGGTCTCCCGCGCCGCATTGCTGCGCGCAATCGAGCTGAACGACGTGGCCGTGGACAAGAATCGCCGCGCGTTCGAGTATGGACGCCGCATCGCCGTGCACGGCGCGCCGGCTGCGGAGCAATCAAACCCGCACCGACAAGATCCGCCCACGTTGGACGAGATCATTCGCGATCGCGTAGATCTGCTGACCAAGTATCAAGACGCAGCGTACGCCGCGCGCTACGAACGCGCCGTCGAGAGGGTGCGCCGCGTCGAAGCCGCACTCGGCGCCGGCGCCGCGACGCCGCTGAGCTCGGCGGTGGCCCACAATCTGGCGAAACTCATGGCGTACAAGGACGAGTACGAGGTCGCCCGGCTGCACAGCGACCCCGCGTTCCTGCAGAAGCTGCGCGCGACATTCGTAGGGGAGCCGGGCAAAGACTACCGGCTGCGGTTTCACCTCGCGCCGCCGCTATTCTCGCGGCGCGACGCGCAGGGCCGCCTGGTGAAATCATCGTATGGTCGCTGGATGCAGCCGGCGTTGCGATTGCTCGCGGGACTCAAGAAGCTGCGCGGCGGCAGGCTGGATCCGTTCGGCCGCACGGCGGAACGTCGCATGGAGCGACGGCTCATCGAGGAGTACTTCGAGATGCTGGAAGAGTTTTGCGAAACGCTGTCTGCAGACAACCGCGACGCGGCAGTGACGCTGGCGCGCATCCCCGAGCAGATCCGCGGCTACGGCCACGTGAAAGAGCGCAGCATCGCGGCCGCATCGCTCCGCCGGGAGATGCTGCTGAACCGTTATCGGACGCGAGTGCGACTGAGCGCCTGACGCGACAATGTCGAGTTGAGCGCACGAGTCGGTTGCGACGCGCGCGCTTGCCGTACGGGAGGCCTTTCACTATAGAATGGCTCGCCTTTCAACATCGCGACTGCACCCACATCTCTGATCGCCCTGCGCATCGACTGGCCTGTGCGGCGCCGCCTGGACGGTCGAGTTCACGTCCACTCAACGCCAGCGTAGCCTCGAATGCCGGTCAGCACTTTCGACCTTTTCAAGATCGGGATCGGACCTAGCTCATCGCACACGGTCGGGCCGATGCGCGCCGCCGCCCGCTTCGTCGACCGCTGGCTTGTCGAGCCTGGCCGCCTCGAGGACACGGTCCGGGTGCGCGCCGAGTTGTTCGGCTCGCTGGCGCTGACTGGTCGCGGGCACGGCGCTGACAAGGCGCTGCTGATGGGACTGGAAGGCCAATATCCAGACCGTATCGATCCGGACATGATCCCGGGCGCGCTGCAGCGCATTCGCGCCGCCAAGCAAATCCGGCTGAACGGCGCCCACCCGATCGCCTTCGACGAAGCCGCCGACCTGGTGATGAACAAGCGCGACAAGCTGCCGCATCACACCAACGGCATGCGCTTCACCGCGTTCGACGCGGCCGGCGGCGTGATCGCGACGCGCGAGTACTACTCTGTGGGCGGCGGCTTCGTCGTCAACCAGGACCAGGCGTCCGAGGATCGTATCGTGGCGGACGCGACGACGCTGCCCCACCCGTTCCGCAGCGCCGAGGAACTGCTGGCCCGCGTGCAGGAGAGCGGCTCGAGCATCGCTCAGCTGATGCTCGAGAACGAACAGGCATGGCGCAGCGAACAGGAGATCAAAGACGGGCTGCGCGACATCTGGAATGCGATGCAGGCGTGCGTAGCGCGTGGAATGCGCAACGAGGGAACCTTGCCTGGAGGGCTGCACGTGCCGCGCCGTGCGCCGGCGCTGTACCGCGAACTGTCGAGCAAGCCCGAAGCGGCCATGCGCGATCCGCTCACCACGCTCGACTGGGTCAATCTGTACGCCCTCGCGGTGAACGAGGAGAACGCCGCTGGCGGCCGGGTCGTCACGGCTCCGACCAACGGGGCGGCCGGGATCATTCCCGCCGTACTGCACTATTTCCATCGCTGCACGCCAAACGCGAGCGAGCAAGGGATCTTCGCGTTCCTGCTGACCGCCGCTGCGATCGGCATCCTCTACAAGGAGAACGCATCGATCTCCGGCGCTGAAGTCGGCTGCCAGGGCGAAGTCGGCGTCGCTTGTTCAATGGCGGCAGCCGGCCTCACGGCCGCGCTCGGCGGCGCGCCTGGTCAGATCGAGAACGCCGCCGAGATCGGCATGGAGCACAACTTGGGCCTCACCTGCGATCCCATCGGCGGACTCGTGCAGATTCCGTGCATCGAGCGCAACGCCATGGGCGCGGTGAAGGCGATCAACGCTGCGCGCATGGCGCTGCGCGGCGATGGCCGGCACAAGGTCAGCCTCGACAAGGTCATCAAGACCATGCGCGAGACAGGCCGCGATATGCAGGACAAGTACAAGGAGACGAGCCGCGGCGGCCTGGCGGTGAACGTCATCGAGTGCTGAGACCGCTGCAAAGCAGGCCGCTTCATAGACTCGAACTGTGGACCTGCCGCTCGAAAAAGCGGCGCCGCTTCACAGATTAGAACTGCAGACCTGCCGCTCGAAAAAGTGGTCCGACAAAGTGGTGCCGCTTCACAGACTCGAACTGTGGACCTACCGCTTACAAGGCGGTTGCTCTACCAACTGAGCTAAAGCGGCGACCTGATGCATCGACGCGGGCCGCTGGCGGCGGCGCCACGCTGCGCGGCAGGGCGGCTGCCGCACACTGCGCGATTGTAATCGCTGGCTGCGCCCGAATCGACCCTGTGACGAGACGCCCGTCTCAACCCGCGGGCGTCTGCGGGCAAGCGCGCATCTCCAGACGCGTGATCCGCCCGAGGTCCGTCTGGAACAGACTGAGATCGAGCGCATGCCCGGGCGCCGGGAGATCGACGTCGATCCAGTACACCGACCCAGGACGCTTGCGGTCCTGGACGCGCGGTTCGAAGCCGAGGGCGCGCACCTTGGCGGCGCGCCGCTGTGCGCGCTGATAGTCGGAGAACACGCCGAGAGAGACGATGCGCCCGGGCTCCTCGGCCGGCATGAGGTACACGTCCGTGACCCCATGCTGCACCAAAGTCTGCACCGCCGCCTCCGCTTCCTCGCGAGTGGCGAAATTCTGCACGCTCACCCAGTGACCGAACCATAGCTCGCCGCTTTCCATGCGTTGCCGCGACTGATATCCAGCGGACGCAAGCGCGGCCTGCGCATCGGCGGCTTGCGGCAATTCGGCGAACGGTCCGACGCTGGTGCAGGACGACGCGTCGCGCGCCGCAAGCAGCACTTGCTGCTGACCCTCTGCGCCGCTCGCAACGGCGCCGGAACGCTGCTCCCCGTCCGCGGCGCGACTCTCGTCAGCCTGCAATCCTGATCTTGCGGACCCGGCGCCCACTTCGCGCGCCAATACGATCCGCGGCGCCGGGCTCGCTGCGGGCGCCCGGTCGAGCGGGCTCACCTGCACGTCGATGAGCTGCGACCATATAAAGAAGAGCGCGTTGGCGAGAATCAGCAGCAGGCAGAACGTGCGCATGGGCGGGTCGTGTTGGCGGTCCGTGACTTGGGAGCGGGCGTCGCGACTGCGGTTATTCGGTTGGCGGAGGATACACGATGCCTGCCGAGCCTCCGCGGGCGCGCCGCTTCGGGAAAGCTCCGCTTTGGCCGTCCTCTGGGAGCGTGGGCCCCAGAGAAGCCAAGCGAGCTCTCATTCACCGTGCTCGTGTGATCTCCAGACTCGAAACTCCATGTATTCAGGCATGTCCTTTGGCGTGGACCGACGTTGCGGCGGGCTAGTCAGAGCTTCCCATGACCTCGCCGGCGGCGAAAAACGGCTCCCCGGAAAATACCGCGAGTCCCCTCAGGACCAGATCCGGAACCACGACGCCCGGCCTGCGCACCGCGGGCTGGACACGCGAGCTGGCGCCGCCAGTGAAAATCAACACCGGGGCTTCACCGAGTTGGGCCTGCATCACATCGACCGCGCGCTCCACCAGCGCGGCGAGCGCATGCGTCGCGCCCTGCTCCACCGCGCCGAGGGTGTTGTCGGCGAACAGCGCGTCCGTGCTGGCCCCCTGCTGCGCGCGCTGCGCTATGTCGCTGGTGTTGCTGAACAGACTGCTCGCCATGAGGTCCGGCCCTGGCGTGATCACGCCGCCGAGGTGCAGCCCGCGGCGGTCGACGCCGTCAATGGTCATCGCCGTGCCCACGCTCACGATGCAGGCGGGTCGGTTATGTGCGGCGTGCGCAGCGATGATCGCGAGCCAACGATCGACGCCCAGCTTACCCGGATCGCGATAGGCGCTGCGCACGCCGCAGGCCTGCGCAGCGGAGTGGACGAACTCAGCGTCGCGATTCCAGGCGCGCTTGATGCAGCTCGACACGAGTTCGCCCGCCTGCGCACCGGCGACATTCGACACGAGCACGCGCGAGGGCGGCTCAGGCGTGCGCACCAGCGCGACGCGCAGCGCTTCGTCAGTGAGCCCCTCGCGCGCCGCCGCCGCATGCTCGCCGAGTCGGCCGTCGCGCAAATACGCCCACTTGATACGTGTGTTGCCGATGTCGATGAGGAGAAGCATGGGTGGAAGCGGATAGCGGATAGCGGATGGCGGATGGTCGGCGCCACAGCGCCTTCTGGACTATCCGCTATCCGCTATCTGCTTCCTCAAGCTGACCTCGCCCGAGACGAACTTCTGCAGCTGCCCGTCGACTTCGACGAGCAACGCGCCGTCCGCCTCGACGCCTCGCGCCACACCGTACAGCGTCTGTGCGCCGTTTATGACCTTCACAGGCGCATCGGCCAGCGTATCTAGGGCGCGCCATTCGTCGATAAAGGCTTCGAAGCCGCGAACCGCGAACGTTTCGAGCACCGAGATCATTTCGTCCGCGAGCGCCGCAATCACACGGTTGCGGCTCGGCGTGCGCTCCTGCAGCACTTCGTGCAGGTCGGCGATCAACGCCGCCTGATGCTCCGCGAGCTCCAGGCGCGTCGCCGCCGGCATGTGCATGTTGAGGCCCACGCCTATCACCACATGCGCTGGGCCTGCGGATTCACCGCGCATCTCAATGAGAATCCCGCCGAGCTTGCGCTGGCGCCAAATGAGATCGTTGGGCCATTTCAAGCCGACCTCGTGCGCGCCGCAACGACCTAAGGCGCGAACCACCGCCACCGCAACCGCCAGCCCGAGCGCCGGGAAGTTCGGCGGCGCATCCGCGAACTGCCAGCCGAGCGACAGGCACACGCCGCTGCCGAACGGCGCAACCCAGCTTCGTCCGCGTCGCCCTCGCCCGGCGTTCTGCAACTCCGTCACACACAACTGCGCGCGGCCGGCGGGCGCAGGCTCGAGGTCGCCCACGTAGCGATTGGTCGAGTCGACGCTGAGCAGCACATCCAGACGATCCAGGCGTTCGCGCGCTGCAGGCGACAGCCCTTCCAGAATCTCTTCCTTGTCCAGCAGATCCACGGCCCGGGGCAGACGATAGCCCTGTCGCGCGACGGACTCGACCTCCACGCCCATGGAGCGCAGCACGCCCATCAGCTTCCATACGGCGGCGCGCGATATGCGCAGGCGTTTTGCCAGCAGCTCGCCGGAGTGGAACTCGCCGTCCGACATGAGCGCGAGCAGACGGCGCCGCCGGGCTTCGGATCGTGCGCTGGTCGTGAACGCCATCAGCGGCTCCCGCCTCAGCGGCCGCGAGGCTTGAGCAGCCACAACCGTTGCGCCCGGCTCTCGACGCCGGCGCGCATGCGAGCGATGTTTTCGCGGTGCGTGTAGGCGACGAACGCCGTCATGACGCAGCCGAATGTGAAGAGCGCCGGATCGGGCTCCGCGCTCGCAAGCGCGACGTACACGGGAAAGGAGGCCACCGCCAACATGGTTGCGAGCCCGACATACCCGACCAACATCACCGCGACGAGCCATACGAGCATCACCGGCGCAAGCGCGAGCGGCTGCACGCCCGCGACCACTCCGAGCAGGGTGGCCGCCCCCTTACCGCCCCGGAAGCCATACCACACCGGGTAGACGTGGCCCACCACCACGGCGCACGCGCAAGCGACCGTAAGCCATTCGCGCGAAGCGGCAGGATCAAGGCCTACGCCCGGCAGCGCCGCATGCGGCAACCACGCCGCAGCGATCCAGCCCTTGCCCACGTCGATGACCATCACCCAGGCGGCGAAACTCAGCCCCTGCGTGCGCAGCGCGTTCGTACCGCCCGCATTGCCGCTGCCCAGAGTGCGAATGTCCACCCCGCCCCGCAGGCGGCCGATAAGGAGGCTCCCGATAGCCGAACCGAGCAGGTAGGCGAGCAGGGATTTCACGGCGAGCTCGAACATAAAGCAATGATACCTAAGCCGATGAACCACAATCGAACATGTCGACTACCCTGAGCCCAAAGCGTCCGGCGCCCGCAAGACCATCTTCAAGGGAGCCGCCTTGTCAGCAGCGTCCCGCAGCGGCTGGCGATTCGAGCCGATGAACCACAATCGAACATGTCGACTACCCTGGGCGCAAAGCGCCCGGCGCCCGCAAGACCATCTTCAAGGAAGGCTGCTTGTCAGCAGCGTCCAGCAGCGGTCGACGATTCGAGCCGATGAACCACAAGCGACAACGTCGACTACCCTGGGCGCGGGCCTGTTGGAAGGACAGCCGCCGGCGAAACGCCGACGGCGGCGCAGGTTCCGCCGCGTCCTGTTCAGGGCATCTCCGATGTTGCACCCCTGGGTAGGCTTGTAACTTGCCCCTAGTGAAAGCAGCCGCTTTCGGCCGCGCTTTCCGCTGATCGCGGACGCCGCGCCGCGTCGTTTCACCGACGACCGTATCGGGGAAGACGTTGAACTCCCCTCGGGGCGCATCAGTCCGTCGCCGCGCAACTGACGAGGAACCACGACCGATGCCCGATCGATCCGCTACGACTACCGCCTTCCCGACTGTCCCCCGCCCCACTGTGAATCGCCAACGACGGTCGCGCAGCGCGCTGCGCACCGCAGTGAGCGCAGCCCTGGCCTGCGCCGGCGCCTTGTTCTTGCAGACCGCGAGCGCACTGCCCGTGCTGCCGCAAGGCGCCGGTTACGGCCTCGAAACCGCGGCCGGCCGCGGCGGCGCCATCCACAAGGTCACCAATCTCAACGACTCCGGCGCCGGATCGCTGCGCGCCTGCGTGGACGCCGACGGCCCACGCGTTTGCGTGTTCGAAGTATCCGGCGCGATTTCCATGAACAGGGACTTGGTGATCCGCAACCCCAACATCACGATCGCCGGCCAGACGGCGCCCTCGCCCGGCGTGCTGCTGAGAGGAGCCGGACTGTCGATCCAAACCTCGGATGTCCTGGTGCAACACATACGCGTGCGCGTCGGCGATGCGCCCGAAGGGCCAGCCATGGACAATCGCGACGCCTTGAAGATCGACTCGCCGAGCGGTTCGATTCGCAACGTCGTGATCGACCACTGCTCCTTCAGCTGGGCGATCGACGAGACGGCGAGCGTCTGGGCCGGGTGGGACGAAGTCACGCTCAGCAACAACATCTTCGCCGAGCCGCTGCACCAGTCGCATCACTCGAAGGGCCCGCACGGCTACGGGATCATCGTCGGTCCGTGGAAGGGCCGCATCTCCGTGGTCGGCAATCTCATGGCGCATCAAGTCGAGCGCAACCCGCTGACCCGCGCACAGCGCGCCGTGATCGTCAACAACGTGATCTACAACCGCATGAACATGGACGTCGACGTGCAGGGCGAGAAAGGAATCGCCACGCAGACCACCGTGATCGGCAACGTGTTTCTGCGCGGCGCCGACTACACCCGCTCGCACAAGCCGGTGCTGGTTCGCATGAATGGCGGCCTTAAGCTCCCTGACGGGAGCAAGCTGTACGTCGCGGACAATATAGCGGCCGAGCGCACCGAGAACGACGAGTGGTCCGTGGTCGATACGCTCGGCGGTTCGCTGCCGAGCTCAGTCAAGGCGAACGAGCCGCCAGCGTGGCCCAAAGGATTGACGCGCTTGCCGGCGAGCGGCGATGTCGTTCTGCAGAACACGCTGCGCTTCGCTGGGGCGCGCCCCGCCGATCGCGACCCGGTCGATGAGCGCATCGTGCGCCAGGTCCGCGAGGGATCGGGCCAGATAGTGAACTGCGTGTCCGACGACGGCAGTGCACGCTGTAAGCGTAATGCGGGCGGCTGGCCAGAGATCGCGGAGAACCACAGAACGCTGCAGCCGCCGGCCAATCCGCATGAGACGACGCCGAGCGGCTATACCAATCTGGAACTATGGCTGCACGAGATGAGCGCCGCCGTCGAAGGCCGCTCCACCGCACGACCGTCGGCGCCGGCGCTGACCAGCCGTAATTAGCCGGCCACGCGCACTTGCGAATCGACGAGCATCTCGGAATTCGAGTAGGACAGCTCTGGGGAGTTGGCGGCGTGTTCGCACGCCGCTGCGCCATCACCCGATCCACTTCGATTTTTTTCGGCACGCGCAGATGGATTCACGGAACGAGAGCAGCGATGAGCATGTTTACGACCGCCGACGACATTCGATCGACGCTCGTGAGACATGCTTCGCAAGATCTGCATCATCGGCCTCGAAGACTATCCCATGCTTCTTGGCGGCGCGCACGGCTACATAGGAGGCGAATCCGTACAGCATGTCCTGCTCGCACAAGCATGGCGCGACCTCGGCATCGAAGTTTCCATCGTGGTATATGATTGCGGGCAACCGCACCTGGTGGATGTCGCCGGTATAAAGGCCGTCAGCGCGTTTCGTGAGGACTCCGGACTACGGGGAGTAAGGTTCTTCACGCGTCTTCACAATGTGATTCGCGCGATGAAGGAGATCGACGCCGACGTCTACTACCAATCTCCCGCCAGTCCCTACACTGGGCTCGCCGCGTGGTTCGCGCGCCGCCACGGAAAGCTCAGCATCGCCCGCATCGCGTCGGATCTGGCCTGCATCCCTGGTCAGCAACGGCTGCAGTATCAGCGCGATCGCAAGCTGTACGAATACGGTCTTCGCAACGCTTCTCTGGTGGCCGCGCAAACGGAGCAGCAGCGTGCTCTGCTGCGCGAACACTATGGACGGCGCAGTGAAGTGGTGAACATGCTCGTGGAGCTCCCGGAGCGCCGCATCGAGCGCCCGCGGGACATCGATGTGCTGTGGGTGGGGAACCTGAGACCGGTCAAGCGCCCGCAGCTTGCATTCGAACTCGCCCGGCGACTGCCCGCCTACAAATTCGTGTTCGCCGGCGGACCGCTGCCGCGGCAGGACTCATACTATCGGCGCATCCTGGATGCTGCGCGCGAACTGCCCAACGTCGTCATGCTCGGACCGACGCCGTATCCGCAGGTCGGTGCATTATTCGACCGGGCCAATGTTCATCTGAACACCTCGAGCGCCGAAGGTTTCCCCAACACGTTCCTGCAGGCGTGGGCGCACGGCGTGCCGGTCGTATCATTCTTCGATCCTGACGCCGTGATCCGCCGCCGCGCGCTCGGCCGCACCGTATCGAGCATCGAGCAAGCCGCAGACGCGCTTGCTGAGCTTCTACGCAACCGCGCAGCGCGCGACACGCTGGGGGAGAATGGACGCAGGTACGTGCAATCGCACTTCTCGGCGCAGGAGACGGCCAAGCGCTATCTCGAGCTGCTCGAGCAGATCCCGATCGAAGAGGACGAGATCTCCGCCGACATTCTCGAGACGAAACGAAACGTACATGCTCGCGCACAGCGCCGCGAACAATCGGCTTCGCGGCCTTGAAACCCGGCCCCGCACGCGTGCGGCTGTAGCCGCACTTACTTAGCCGGCAGGAAAATCTCCGCAAGCATGCAGCGGACGCTTCCGCCGGCCAGCATTTCGATGGTGGGAATGGAGCTCGCGATGATCGGACCGGCGCGATCTTCTATGAGTTCGCGCTGCGCCTCCTTCAGGCATACGCGCGCGCGGCTCGACATGCCCACGACTCGTCCACCGCTCGTGGTCGCAAGCTCCAGCATGTTGCCGGCGAAGTTGTGCATCTGCTCGAACGTGAGCTCCACGATGTCATGGCCGGTGGCCCGCAGCGCATCCAACACGGCTGCGCGTTCGTCCTCGCGGACTGCTTCGGCGCAGATTGCGGCGAACCGCGAGCCGACCGCCATCAGCACGTTCGTATGGTAGATCGCCGCGCCGTTGCGATCGTGAGCCTCGAACGCGACTACCTCGTAATTGAGCTGTTGCGCGAAATCACCCAACACGTCCAAGTCCGTGCGCGGCGACAAGCATGCATATGCAATGCGGTGTACGCGATCCAGCACCAGGCTTCCGGTGCCCTCGAGAAACTTCGCAGACTGCTCGTGCGGCGTGAGATCGATGACGCGCGCGACCCGGAACCCGCACTGTGCGCTCAGGGCCTGCAGAATGTCCTCGCGCCGCTCCAGGCGTCGGTTCTCCGCCAGCATCGGGTAGAGCGCCACGGCGCCGTCTTCGTGCGTGCTCACCCAGTTGTTGGGAAAGATCGAGTCGGGCGTGTGCGGCTCAGGCGTATCGTCGAAGACGTGCACGACTACGCCAGCCGCGCGCAGCGCCGAGCACAGCGCCTCGAACTCTGCGAGCGCGGCCCGCTGCGCGGCCTGCTGATCGATCCGTGCGCCACGAACCTGAAACGCGTTCGACGCCTGTGTCTGGACATTGGCGCCGAAACGCGCCGGCCGGATGGTGAATACGTGGGATGAGGATTGAACTCGCACGCCTGCCCTGACGGTTCAGCCCAAGGAAATGCTCGCAATGCAAGCTGCTTCGAGCGCCTCGAGATCGTAGAAACAGAGTAAATCAGAAGGCGCCTAGATGGTACTGGAATCCGCCGCGTCGATCGCCTCTTCGAACTGAACGACCATCCTCTGCATGCTGAAGCGCGTCTGCGCGACCTCCCGCGCCCGTCGACTCCATCTGCTGAGCAGGTCCCCGCCTGGGTCGAGCGCCTCCTGGAGCTTCGCAACGAGCGCCCCGATCTCGCCAGACTCATAGGTCGACCCGCCGCCTTCGCTCAGCATTTCTGGCATTCCGCCGATTCGGCTGGAAAGGACGGGGACGCCCATGGCGAGCGCCTCGAGTGCAGCGTTCGAGAAGGTCTCCACCGCCGTGGATGTGAGCACGAACAGGTCGAAACCCGCCAGGTACGGTCGTACGTCGCGCACCGCTCCGGCCATGTGAACGCGACCCGACAAGTCCAGCTCGTCGGCCAGGCGGTGCAGCGCGGCGCGCTGCCCGCCCTCGCCCACGAGCACCACGCCGACGTCGAGGCCGCTGCGATGCAGCGCCTGCACTGCGCGCAGCAGATGATCGTGCGACTTCTCCGCGCGCAACATGCCTACGGCGCCGATGACGCGGCGATTGCGCGGCCAGTCGGGCGGACGCCAGGCAGGAACGGTTGTGCGGTCGAAGTATTCGGTGTCGACGCCGTTGTACAGCACTCGACTGGGGGGCGAACGTCCCTGGAGCTGGCGAGCGCTCCACAAGCGCCGCTGGTGCTCCGCGCCGAAGATCAGCTCGTCCATCGCCCGCAGCGCCGGTCGGTACAGCAGCATCTGCTTCTGTGTGCGTTCGCCCAGGTCCGTCGTATTCAACGACGCGATGAACCGCACGTGTTGCGAGCGTCTGGAGAGCCGCGCCAGCAACCCGGTGTAGAGCGTCGGGTACAGGTTCACGGAGATCACCGCGCGGGCGCCGTGGAGCTCGATCAAGGTGTGCAGTCGGTGCAGCGCCGCGATGGAGAACTTGCCCTTGCGACGCAGATTGTCGGCCGGTACTGCAGAGTCGAGCTCCGCAGCCAGCGCATCGGGCTCGTTCAGATAGGCGAGCGCGACCCGCCGCCCTCTGGCGCTCAACGCGTTCGCCAGCCGGACGATCTTACGCTCCGATCCGCCGATCCCCAGAGTGCTGACCACGAACAGGACTGGGTCGCGCAAAGCCCGGCGCTTGGCGGCGTCGCCGGCCGCCGGCGCTGCGCCGGCGGGCGCCGCCTCGCTCACGTTTCTCAGCAACCGCGAACTCATGCGACCGGGCTGCTCAGATCCGGCCGGGCGGCATGGGCGTTCGTTGGCGTCCGATTGCGCCGCCAATCCTCCAGCCAGGCCTGGAACACGAGCACATTCCACAGGTGCGGCGCCCAGTTCGCCTCGCCGCTCTGATGCTGACGCCAGCGGCGCGTCACCATCCCGGCGTCCAGATATCCCTCGGCGCGCAGCCGCGCGGGAGCTAGCAACTCGGCGGCCCACGCCCGCAGGTCTGTCCGCAACCAGTCGGCGATAGGGACCGCGAATCCCGCCTTGGGGCGATCGACCAGCTCGTCCGGGAGATGACGACGCAGCAACTCGCGCAGCACCCACTTGCCGCGCCCGTCATGCATCAGCACTTCCGACGGCGCCCGCCACGCCGCGCGCGCCGCTTCCGGATCAAGGAACGGCACACGCGTTTCGAGCGACACCGCCATGGCCGCGCGGTCGATTTTCACGAGGATGTCGTCCGGCAGGTATTCGCACGTATCCAGATGCATCATCTGTTTCAGATCGTCGCGCAGCAGCGGACGCACTGCATCGACGTGCGTGCGCAGCGCCGGTGAAGCGCCGAGCACCGGCTGATCTGGCGTTCGCCAGCGCCGCAGCGCATGGCGATAGAACTCGCGGATGCTCCGCGCCTTCCATCGCGAAGACTGGTCGTACAGGCGCCCGGCGAGTTCGAGCGCATTGGAGCGCCCGAGCAGCATCGCGGCCGGCCGCATGGCCGTCTCGAGCACTGCAAGCGGCATGCGCTCCACCACCGCAGCCGCGCTGGCGCGCAGCCCGCGCGGCGCGCGATTCAGAGCCCGCCAGGTTCGGATCGTCAGCGCGTAACGGCGATATCCGCCGAACAGCTCATCGCCCCCATCTCCCGAGAGCGCCACGGTCACGGCAGAGCGCGCCAGGTTGCAGACGAGATAGGTCGGGATCTGCGATGGATCCGCGAACGGCTCGTCGTAGATCTGCGGCAGTTTCGCCATGACCTCGAGGCACTCGCGCGCAGTCACCAATAGTTCCGTGTGGTCGGTTCCCAGGCGCTGCGCCACGGCCCGCGCAAACCGCGATTCGTCGAACTGCGCCTCCGTGAATCCCACCGAGAATGTCTTGACGCGTTGGGAAGTCGCCTTGCGCATCATCGCCACGACCAGCGAGGAGTCCGTGCCTCCCGAGAGAAAGGCGCCCACGGGCACGTGGGCCAGCATCTGCCGCTCCACCGCGCGCGTCAGAGCCGCGTCGACGAGCTCCACGCACTCCTGCGGCGCGAGCTGCGGCTCGCACAGCGCCGCTTCGTCGAACAGCCGCTCGAGGCGCCAGTAGCGGCGCTCCTCGATCCGAAACGCGCCGGCGACGGCGCGCACTGCGATGAAACATCCGGGCGGCGCCTTGCGAACGCCCTTGAAGATGCTGTACGGCGTTGGTATGAAATCGCGGCGCATGAGCAGCGCGAGTGCGTCGCGATCGATCTCATCCGGCCAGGATGGATGACGCCGCAGCGCCTTGAGCTCGGACCCGAACAGCAGCGTGTCCCCGCACACCCCGAAGTACAGCGGCTTCTCGCCGAAACGATCGCGCGCCAGGTAGAGGATGCGTTCCTGCCGGTCCCACAGCGCGAAAGCGAACATTCCACTCGAGCGCTCGATAGCCCCGTCCACGCCCCAGCAGTCGACGGCGGCCAGCAGCACCTCGGTGTCGGAGCCGCCGCTGAACTGGAAACCGCGCCTCAGGAGCTCGCGCCGCAACTCCGGGAAGTTGTAGATCTCGCCGTTGTAGACGATCGTGTACCGGCGACTCGGCGACGTCATCGGCTGATGTCCGTGCGCCGACAGATCGATGATCGACAGTCGGCGATGACACAGCGCGATCCCGGCGTGCGCATCGCTCCAGAATCCCTGGTCGTCAGGACCTCGGTGCGCCAGGGACGCCGCCATCTGCGGCAATACGGCGGCAATCTCTTCCTGCCTCAGCGTCCGGGTGCTTAGAAATCCGGCCAGTCCGCACATTCAGAACTACCTAAGACGATGAACTGCGGTTGAAGACATCGACTACCCCGCCCTTCAAGCATCCGACGCCCGCAAGACCAGCTCAA
>JAVEVD010000018.1:14161-59797 GCA_034005205.1 Steroidobacteraceae bacterium
GACGATGAACTGCGGTTGAAGACATCGACTACCCCGCCCTTCAAGCATCCGACGCCCGCAAGACCAGCTCAACCAACTAACCAGGACTCCGCCGCCAAGGACTGATCGAACTCGACCTCGATGAGCGTCACCAGATGCACGCTCCCTCTGATGAGCCGAGAGGCTCGCACTGTGCAGCACGGCGTACGCGCGTCGAACGATCTCGAAATCCAGCCGAGCGGCGGCTCTTCCCGACCGCGAACGAGCTCGACCTTGGTCGTCTCCGGCAGCGTCATCTGCAACTTCACCCGCCCGCGCCGCGCCGTGATGACGTGGTTGCTCGCCTCCACGCGGCAGTCCTCGGCGAAATGCCAGAACATCTCGAGTTCGTGCACGCCGCGGCACTGCAGGTGATCGGTTACGCGCAGCTGCGGGCGCCCGGACCCAAGCTCGAGCTCCCGGCGGTGCAGCACGGGGTCGCTCAGACGCATGTAGCCGTCGTGCTCGGCGATCAGTCGTTGCTCGTCGCCCTGGCAGTGGAACTCGAGAACCTTGGCGCCCGCGTGCGTACGCCACAAGAAAGCGCCGCCGCTCACCGATTGATCCTGACGGTCGATGCGCACCGTGTTGTGCGCGGACGTGCCGCGGAAGTAATCGCGCCACTTCCTCTGCGTGTGGTAAGCGAATGTGCCCGGATCGATCAGCAGCTCCGAGCCGCCCGCGCTCAGCGTGAACGAAAGCGCATCGGCGTGACCGTGCGCTGCAATCGACAGATAGCCGAGCGGGCCGGCGTCGGCGACGATACGCAGCTCGTCGCGGGTTTCGAAACCTCGACCGAGGATGTAATACCCGGCGTCCTCGAACGCGCGCTTGATCGGCAAACCTGCGGCGCCGCCTGTGAGAGCCGCGAAGCGCTGCTCGGCCTGATCACCGAGCAGCCAGCGCGTCTTGTCGTCGAGCACGCCGGCCTTCAGCTTGAACTGCGGCGAGGCGAACAGCACTGCGCCGCTTGCAAGCAGCGATCGGTAAGGATCGAAATCCTCCGACGGATCGAGCCGCGCGATCACGGCGTCGTCGGCGTCGCCGAAGCTCGGCACGGCGCCGCCCGCATCCATGATGCTGGCGATGTAGTCGAGCATGCCGCGCAAGCGCCGCCAAAACTCCGACGAGAAATCGCAACCGCTGGCGCGCGCCGTCAACCCGGCGAGCAGCATCATGTCTGCGACTTCGTGGTGGTACCAGTTGGCTTGTTCGCGATTCACGCCGTCCGGCGCGTTCTGCCTGAGCGCTTCGCGCTCGAGCTCGCGTTGCGCGCTGGTGCGCCAGCGCTCGCTGCGATCCCACAGCGGCCAAGTCAGCGAGGCGACCAACAGCCCCGTGAGCTCTCCGAGCAGATGGTTGTTGGCCGATGAGAAGCGGGAAAAGTGCGTGGCGATGAAGTGGCAGTGGCGGTAGACGCCTTCGAGCCAGCGCGTGCGGAACGCCTGACCGTCCTCGCCCGCGAACAGCGGCGATTGCTCGGCGCCGAGCAGGCGCCAAGCGAACGACCAGTTGATCAGCCGCACGGCGTGCTCCAGGCTGCTGGTCCAGTGCACGCCCAGCGGGTACGGACATTGCTCGAACCAGGAATCGAGCAGCGTGCGGCAACCCTCTGCGTAGCGGACCTCCCCCGAGAGGCGCCAGGCCTGGGCCAGAGTCACGAGCTGTGCGTGGCGGCTCGGCTCCCACAAATACTTGATGTCGCCGACCAGCGAGTCGTCGCGGTAGTCGATCGATGTGCCGAAGCTGAGCGGCGCGACCTTGCCAGTCTTCGGATCGCGATTCCATTGCGGCGGGAAGCCGAGCCGCGCCGGCCGCATCGCGAATATGCGCCAGCGGCCGGCCAGGACTTCGTCGGCCGCCCGGCGGTATCGCTCCGTCTCGAAATGCACCGGCAGCGGGTCGACCCAGGCGCGGCCGCTGCGGCGGCTCTGCGGCTGCGGCGCCGGCCCGTCGAACAGCCCGAGCTGCTCGAGTCCGGCGCGCACGCGCTGGCGTACGCGATAGCCGATTTCGGGGCCGCTCATCGTGGATAGGCGCTGCAGGGCCCACGAGAGATTCATGCCGAACCTCCCTGGGCGCGTCCCTGCTCGAGCAGCGCCCGCACTGCGGGACGATGAATCACGAATGGCGTCTTGCCGCGCGCGGTGCGCTCGAGCGCCTCGGCGCGCGTGATCTCGACGCGCATACTGGCTGGGAGCTTGCTCCGGACATTCTGCAGCAGCCGTTGCGCATCGCGTTCGCTGTAGCCTGCATCTGCGAGCACCAGAATCACGACCTCGCGCACCGTCTCCTGAATCACCTGGATGCGCATTACGTGCGGTACATCGCGTTGAAAATGGCTCACGCCGGTGACGCACACGCCGTCCGGCGTGAGCAGAATGTCGCCGCTGCGGCCGAGCACGCCAGAGAAGGTGCGCTCGCCCAGCGCCAGCTCCTCGAGCTCCGCGGCCCCCCAGTTGCGAGGCGCGCGGATCAGATCGCCCGTGCAGTACCGCACCAGCGGCATGGCGCTGTTCCACAGAGACGTGCCCACGATCTCATAGACATGCTGCTCCTCCTCCAGCCCTACGAACTCGAATTCGACATGCGCGTAGCCCGGCAGGAATCGATACTCGCCCGGCTGCATGGCGAACGCGAACGCGACCCGCTCCGCCTGCCCGTAATAGTCGAGAAGCGCGCAACCAAGCCGACGCTGCGCTGCGCGCCAGACTTGCGGGCTCAGCATCTCCGATGAAGACAGGATGCGCGGTATGTGCAACGCGCGTCCGACGCGTTCGAGTAGAACGCAAAGCGCTTCGAGTGATGTGGGATATCCGAGCAGGACGTCCGGTGCGAATTGCTCGAGCGCATCTGCATAGGAGTTGACGGTCGCGGCGTTCAAGTGGCTCGAGGAAAAGATCAGGCGGCGCCCGCCGCTTGCCTCGATCCAGTACGGCGGGCGAAAGTCGTTAGGATCCTTGATCGCGTCCGTGCGCAGCACGGCGCAACGAGCGGTGGAAGGCTCCACGCCCAGTTCGCGCATCATCAAGTCGATGCTGGCCTGCTCGAACGCAATGGAGCGCAGCGACCGCGACAATCTCAGCGGGGCGCCTGAGGTGCCGCCCGTACTGGCCTGTACGCTCAGTAGATGCGAGCCGGCGCGGAACGCTGCAGGAGCGGCCTGCACCTGGGGTTTGCGCAGCAGCGGCCAGCTCGCCAGATCGGTGCAGCCTCGTACGCGTGCGCCGTAAGGCGTGCGCCGCGCGAACCACAACACTTTCTCGAGGCGCTCCTGCGTCCATTCTCGGCGCGCCGCGAGATCGGCGGCCCGCAAGTCCTCGAGCACTCCCCGCGCTTGCGAGTAATACCAGGGGTTGCGGCGCACGGCGACGTCGCCGATCTTCCGCAACTTGAGTGCGTTCACCAGGCGCTGCATTACCCGCGCTCCGCCGGCAAGCCGCCGTCGCAGACAGTGCGATAAAGCGACGTGAGCCGCTGCATGTAGGTCTCCAGCCCGAGGGGCTCGACAGTCTGACGAGCGCGAGCCGCCATTCGGGCCCGCTCGTCGGGATGTTCCAGCATGCGCTGCAGAGCCGTGGCCAGCGCACGCGGGTCTCCCGGCTGCACCAGCAACCCGTTCAGGCCGTCCTTGACCACCTCGGCGATGCTGCCGACAGGCGTGACGATCGGCGCCACGCCGAAAGCCATCGCTTCGAGCAGCGCCATCGGCAAGCCCTCGTTGTAGGAAGGCAGCGCGAACACGTGCGCCGAGGCCAGCAACGCGTCGCGTTGCTCCGGCGCCAGCCAGTCATGGACCTGTACGATGTGTGCGAGCCCGTGTTGCGACACGCGCGCCCGCAACTGCTCGCCCTTGCCATTGCCTGCGACCACCAGCCGCAGACGCTCACGGCAATGCGTCGGCAGCAGCCGCAGCGCGTCGATAAGGTCGAAGGCGCCTTTGCGGTTGGAAATGACGCCGAGATAGACGCAGGTGACGAGTCGCGCGCTGAGTCTCGCCGGCGCATTCACCGGCAGCCGCACCGGATTCGGCATGACCGCGATGCACCCAGCCGGGACGCCGATGCCAATGAAGAACTCGCGCCAGGAATCGCCGAGCACGATCAGCGCGCTGACCCGCCGCAGCACCGCAAGCGTCCGACTGCGCGCCGCCGGGCTCATTTCTTCCCAGTACATCCGGTACTCCGCGCCATGAGCGTGCATCACCACTTTGACGCCGCGCGCAAGCGCGATTCTCGCGAGGATCTCTTTGCGCACACTGCTGGCGCGGCTCGCGAAATGCAGATGAACGAGATCCGGGCGTCGTCGCAACGCGTTCACGGATCGACATAACGCGTTGACGAACACACACGTCTTTCTCACAGGGCCGCCCTCAACCATGGTCGGCACGTGCATGAGGTGCAGGTCGGCTGGCGCCGCGCGCAGCATGAGGCGCTCGACGCTCGCGACGCCGCCGCGCACCGCCAGATCGGGCCCGAGCATCAGCACTTCGATCGCCCGTCCGCGCCGCGCCGCCGTGGCGCACCGCCGGGATGGCTCGTCAAAAGGCGAAGCCGAAGACGTACTCCTCGAGCGGTCTGCATCTTGCTCGTTCACGCCGGTCTCCCGTGCGCAGCTCCGCCCCGCCGCGGCCGCGCCCGCCGCGGGCCTCGCTGCACCGAGCCTCGCCATCCGAATGGGTCGCGACGGCTCTCGTTCGCAGCGCCGCGCGCGGCGCGCGCATCGGCAGCAGCGTCGACCCATTTGACCTGCTTGGCGTTGTTCACTGCGATGCGCAGCACCAGCCCGGCGTACGCCCAGAACCAGATCCAGGGCGTGTACAAATCGACGAAGAATGCCGCGATGGCGAGCGCCAACGCGCCAATCGCGAAGGAGATCAACACGCGCCGCTCGGTCGGCTCGGCCTGTGCGGCCGCGCGATGCGCCGTGACAATGGCGAGCGCGAGCAGCGCGACTCCGCAGATCAGTCCGATCATGCCGAGGTTGAACCACAATCCCAGGTAGTGGTTATGCGGCGCAAAGCGGAACGGCATGATCCAGTACACGTCCCAGCCGAAACCCGACAGCAGCGTGACCGGCGCCTGCATCATGCGCTCGATCGCCGTCATCCACACTTCCGTGCGTCCGGAAGAGGCGCTCACCAGATCGCCGCTCACCGAATCGCGGATTACGCGCCGATACAGCAGCTCGCCGTATCTCGCGCTGAGGGCGATCAGCGCCGCGCCGATCAGCACGCACGCGAGCGCGCCCATGCGCACGATCGCGCCCCAAGAAACGAGCCGCCGGTACATGAACGCCGAGCACAGGCCGGCCAGCGCCAGCGCCAGGAACGCGCCTCGCGAAGCGGTCATCAGCAACGCCGCCGCCGAGATCAGCAGCCCGACGATCCACAACGGACGAAGTTTCCCCCGCCAGGTGAGCGCGGCGACGATGAGAATCGGAAGAAACAGAATGATGAACGCGCCGTACTGATTCGGCTCGCCAATGGCGCCGTGCATGCGCCCGCCCATACGCTCGTCGAGCTCGCCGATCTGCACCACGCCGAACGCATTGAGCACGCCGACCACGTTGGCGAGGGCGGCGGCCAGCACCACCACACGGAGCATCGACAGTGCGTTCCTGCTCTCGTGCAACGCATAGAAGAACACCACGAAGAACACAGCCTGATCGACCAGGCGACTCTTGAGCGTCATGCCGCTCTTGATGAGGCTGTAACGGGGATAGTCGATCACCAGCGCAGCCGCAAAAGTCGTCAGGGTTGCGTAGCCGATCAAGATGGCGAAGCACGCCAGCACCGCGCGCAGCTCCAGGACGAAGCCGCCTCGCACCGCGTACTTGAACAGCAATGCGACTGCGAGCAGGTACAGAAAGAAGTTCTTCGAGCTCAGGCCGGGCCCCAGGCTCACCTGCAGATCGAAGATGTCGCCCGCCGCCAGGAGCATGATGAGCGCCGTCAGCATGGCGCGCATGCCCCATTCGCCCGGCGCAGTGCGCGCCGGCGCACGCGTCCAGGTTTGCTGCGCGACGCTGTTCATGTGCGCATCGTCATGTGCGTATCGCGTCGATCGCACCCGCGCGGCGAAGGCGCGCGGCGTCCTCGACGCCCTGCTCCGCCTGCAACAGCTCGAGGTAGCGCGCCGCCACCCGCCGCGCGTCGAACTCCTCGGCGACGTACGCGCGCGCGCGCGCGCCGACGCGATCGCACTCAGCCGGGTCGGTCAGAAGTTCCTCCAGGACCCGCGCCATCTGATCGACGCCAGCGCAGGCTCGACCGAGGCGGCGCTGCTCGATCACTCCGTCCGGATCGAACAGCGAGACCACCGGAACGCGGCGCCCCCAGGCCTGCAGGAAGGTGTTCGGGAAACCCTCGACGTCGGACGTGTTCAGGTGCAATCGCGCTCGTCCGAACCATTCACCGACCCTCTCGTAGGGCGCTGCGCCGGTCATGACCACGTTCGGCAGGGCGCGCGCCGCCGTCGCAATCTCTCGGTAATACTGTTCGTGGCCGGGCAAGCTTCCGCCGACGATGACGAACGACCGGTGCGGCAATCGGCGCGCAAGCTCGATGACCCGATCGGCGCGCTTGATGCGTCGCAGGTTTCCCACCCAGAGCACGTCGACGTCGCGCTGTGCGTCGATCTCTTCTGGAATCTCTGCTGCAATGTTCACGACACGACTGTCCACTCCATAGTGCTGCTGCAAGAGCAGTCGCTGTTGCTCGGTTTGAGCGGCCAGCAGCGAGGCATTGCGGACTCCGTAGTCGAAAAGCCTTCTGTCGCGCATGTGACGCATGGGCTGCCGGCCCTTCATGCAGTCCAAATCCGAGGCGATGCGCAGGATGAAGCGCGCCCTCACACGGCGCGCGAACCATGCGGCCACGCCCGACCAGGCTCCGGCCGGCGACTGGTAGTACACGTCGGCGCGCGCTTCGCGCATCGCCCGGATCACGCCGCTGACTCTGGGATGCACGAAGCGCAGCACGCGCACGCCGGCCTGCGGCCGGTACGCCGCGATCGCCCGCACTCCGTCGACCGTGACGTCCGTCGGCTGGCCGTGGTCATAGACTACGATCGACACATCCAGCCCGAGATCGCGCCACGCCCGCGCAAGCAGCACGTGTTGCAACGACTCGCCGTTGACGTAGCCGTACGCATGGTTCCCGGTGAGCATTGCGTAGTCCTCGAGTCCGACGATGCAGATCCTTCGGATCCCTCGTATATCGATCGCCGTCTTGGCCATTGCTTTGCGTCGGTCGTTCTCGTGAAGCGCGTTTACCTTCCGCCCAGGCGTCGTACACCGGCGTCAGCGGCTGTCGCCGCCGTGTTGCTGCAGGTGTAGCAGCAAGATGCATACCACGCTGCCTGCAACGCAGCGTGGCTCGCGACCTTGCAGGCACGGCGGTTGCAACACTGATGGCGAACGGCCGCTACTCAGCCGACGGCTCAGCGCGCCGGCGCACGCCTTGCGCGGCCCCGGCGCGCTGAGCGGACGCCTTCGGCGGGAGCGGCTTGTAATCTTTGCGCTGCGCAGGTGTACATTCTTCTCCCACGCGGCGGCTTGCAGAGGACGAACGCCTATGACCGCGGCTCCCGGCTTCGACTCCACGCGCACGAGCGCTTCGTTGCCGCCGCTGCAGCTCTCGACGAACTATCGTCAAAGCGTACCGCTCATCGAGCAGCGCATTCGCCGCATGAGCGAGGAGCGCGGCGCGCTGCGCATTCTAGAAGCGGGTTGCGGCGCCAAATGGCCGCTGGATCTGCGTGGAACCGAGTACATCTTGACTGCGCTGGACGTCGATCTGGCGGCGCTCGAGATGCGCAAAACTACGTTGCGCGAGGTCGACGAGATCATGGTCGGCGACCTGCGCGATGCTGGGCTGTTCGCCGCATCGAGCTTCGATGTGATCTACAACTCTTTCGTGCTCGAGCACGTCGCGGGCGCCGAATGCGTGCTGGACAACTTCCGTCGTTGGCTGACGCCCGGGGGACTGCTGGTGCTGCGCATCCCTGACCGCGATTCGGTGTACGGGTTCCTTGCTCGTGTGACGCCTTTTCGGCTGCACGTCGCCTACAAGAAGCACGTGCAAGGCATGAAGAACGCCGGCAAGCCAGGCTACGATCCCTATCCAACCCACTATGACGCGGTCGTGTCGCGGCGCGGCGTGCACGCCTACTGCCGCAAGCACGATTGCACCATTCGGCACGAAGCAGGCTTCGCCGGCTACCTGCCCAGCACGCCGCTGATCGGCGCCTTCAGCCGCGTGCTCGTCAGATCGATTGCGGCGCTGTCGCTTGGGCGCCTCGACTGGCGCCACAACAATCTCACGTTCCTCATCGAGAAGCAGCCGGCGTCATCCGCCGTGACGGCGTCGGCCTCAGGCGCTGGCGTGAAAACTGCGGCCAAGCTGCTGCAGACGGCCAAGTAGCGCCTGCGCCTCAGGCACTCGCAACCACACGAGCAGCGCCAGGTACGCGAGCAGAAAGCACGCGCCGCCCGCCATCACGCCGAGCAGACCGAGCGCGTCCGTCCAGAACGACCCGTAAAGCGTGACCGAGGCCAATCCGGCGGCCAGCCCCACTTTACCCAGTCCGCGCCAATCGGCGAGCGCGCGGGGCCTGATGCCGTACGCTCGCGCCGTCTGCAATCCCAGGTACAACGCCTCGGCGCTGCGCGCGGCGACGAACGCGGCCGCCGCGCCGGCCACCCCGACTCTCGGCAGCAACAACAGCAGCAGCACAGTGTTTACGCACAGGGAAAGTAGATTTCCGCGCATGATCGGGGCCGTGCGGCTGATGGCGCGCAGCGGCACGGCGAAATCCATGATCTCCCGAACGAGCACCAGCAGGTAGATCTGGAAGACGATGACCGCCGGACGGTACTCCTCGGAGAACAGAGTCACCACGATCAGCTCGGCGAATCGCATGAGCACGACGGCCGCGCCAATCAAAGCAATGGCGGCCGCGATCGTCATGCGCCGCCACATATGCAGCGGATCGGAACGCTCGCCGGGTTGTCGTGCGGCCATCTCCGGCAGGAGCGCATCAGACATCGAATCGCGCAACACGGTGATGACCGGCTGCACGTACGTGCCGATGGCGTAGTGCGCCAGGCCAACCGGCCCCATCATCTTGGCGACGAACAGACTGCCGAGCGACTTGTTGAACGTCATGAGCACCGACGCGCCGCCCACGGGAAGACAGAAACGGAGCTGCTCGCTCCAAGACCCCGGAAGCGGTCCCTGCACAGGCTGGCGCAGGCGGCTCCAGGCGAGGATCGACGCGGCCAGCCGCACCGCCTCGAGCGCCACCAGAGACCAGATGATCACGCCGAGATCGCCCGTGAGCGCCGCGGCGGCGATCACGACCGTGAGCCTCGCCAGCAGCCGTCCGGACGTGTAGCCGAACACAGCGGCGGCGCGCCTTTCGGCGAGCCACAGCTGCTCCCAATAGTCGAAGTTCACGAAGAAGCCGACGTACAGCGCGAGCGGCGGCATGTACT
The DNA here is from genome assembly GCA_034005205.1 of Steroidobacteraceae bacterium. GTDB lineage: Bacteria > Pseudomonadota > Gammaproteobacteria > Steroidobacterales > Steroidobacteraceae > Steroidobacter. The sequence goes on from JAVEVD010000018.1 coordinate 23,678, forward strand.
CACCGACGAGCGCGCCATCGAACACGGCGTTCAGCAGCGCGGTGACGCCGAGCACGACTATGCTGCTCGTTGCGGTGATCACCAGCGCCTGGTTGACGAAGCGCCAGCGCTGCTCGGGACGATGCGGCACAAAGCGCAACAGGCTGCTATTGACGCCGAAGGCCGCAACGCTCGCCAGGATCGTCGTGTAGATCAGGAATTCCCGGTAGCGGCCGAAATCCTCCACGGACAACAGGCGCACGAGAACCATCGGACTGATCAGCACCAATCCATGGTTCATCAGCCGGGAGATGGAGATGATGGCGGCGCGGCCGCCTATGCCGCGAATAGATCTACTCCTGCGGCGCCGGCGTGTGCGCCCGGTGCGGCTCGGGTTCGCGCCCGGAAGTCGCCTCCGACGCAGCGCCGCGGGCGAGTTCTTCGGCGTCCTGCTGCGACTCTATGCGCATGAGGATCGAGGGGGGCGCGCGGCGCTGAGTGGCGCGCATCACGCGTGTGCGTCCGTCGCGCGCGACGAAGATCGTTTCGAAGCGATCGGACTCGATTGCCTCATGGAGATCCGGGCCGCGCACCGAGAGCCGGTGGTCGCGCCGATCCTCGGCGCTGCCGATCACGAAGATGCGGCGCTGCGGGTTGTTCTGCAGCAGGTCATCAAGCATGGCCGGAGTCGCGATCACGGGCGTACCCGTGTAGAAATCGACCACCTGTCCGCCGCGGCGCATTGTGAAACGTCGTGCGACATCTGGACCGATGAGCCAGTAGTCGACGCCGCCCAGGTAGTACGTCTGCTGCAGCACGTCTTCGGCGAGCACGATGTCCTCATCCACGATCCCTTGCGAACGCATGAAATCGGCCGCGCCTGCGTGGTCTGGATGAAAGCCGTAACCGGCATTCCAGACCGCGGCTGCGCGCACCGGATTGACTACGAGCAGCGCAGTCAGCGCGGCTGCAACCGCAGCGATGGCGGCGCGCTGCGCGTGCAGACGCTCCAGCAGCGCGTCGATGATCTGCTGAGCGAAAGCGAACGCGCACAACAGCATCGGAATCAGCGACATCGACGTATAACGCGACGGCACGTTCCAGGCGAACGCACCGAGGGCGAAAATCGGCGCCCATACGCCCATCACGGCGAGCAGCCAATAATCCGGCAGCGGACGCCGTCGCGTGAACAGCCACAATCCCCACGCCACCGCCGCGAGCATGGCCACGCCCGCCGCGGGGCTGAGCTGAATGACGCGCACGTATGGCCAGACGCTGGGCTGGCCGACCATTGCGCCCACGGTGCGGATGAAAGTCCCCGCGAGCGGCGCAAGCAGCATCGCATGCGCAGCGGCGAGCGCAGCCAGCCCGGCGATCAGCACGACGAGTCGATTGCCGACGGGCGAAGCGCCGCGCCGCAGCGCCAGCACGGCGCCGGCTAGGTACGCAAGCGCGGCGAGGTGATAGTAGAGCGCCAACTGCAGGGCGAGGCCGGCGAGCAGCAGCACGCCGCTCGCCATGGCGGCCGCCCAGCCCCGCACGGCGCGGGCCACGTTCAGCGCCAGGAGTGCGAGCACGACGCCGGCGCCCCACAAGGCCAGATCGAACATCGAAGCGAAATCGCGCCGTACGGTAGAGCCGATGGGCTGCTCCGGACCGAACGTCGCGGCGAACTCGGCGCCCAGCGAAGGATATTGCGCCCCCACCCAGCGCTCGACGCCGATGTAGGCGACGGTCGTGACCAGCAGCGCAACGCTTCCCGCGGCCATGCGCCGCAGGTCGCCGCGCAGCAGTCCCGGCAGCAACAGCAGCGGCGCCACGGCGATCGTGAGCTCGTGCATGTCCAGACCGACGATCAAGGCCGCGACAGCCCCGACCAGCCAGCGGCTGCGTCCGCTGCGCTCCCATGCGAACAGGCACGCCATGCTCGCGGCGATGCATGCGAGCATGAACACGTACATGCGCGCCGTCTGAGAGTAGATCAGCACCTCCGGAATGAAGGCGATCGCCGCCGCGAACGCCAAGTTCCAGTTCGGCCGCAGGAAGCGCCGGCCGACCAGCCAGGCAAGTGGAATCAGCGTGACGCCGCACAGGGCGGACGGCAAACGCAGCGCCCAGGAAGTCTCACCGAACAGCGACACCGACGCCGCCATCAGATAGAGCTGCGTGAGTCCACGAGGGTACAGCATGCCGCTCGGCAGGTAGGGTGCGCCGCCCTCGAGGATGCCGCGCACTGCGAGCGCCATGGTCTCCTCGTCGCCATGCAATCCAACGGCGCCGAGGCCGATGAAGCGAAACGCCGCTCCGCAGGCAATGAGCGCAGCGAGCACACAGAAGTGCACGGCTCGCGCGCGCTCCTGGGGAGCCGTAATACGGAATAGCGCGGCGAGCGCCTGTGCGTCCGTCAGCGCGCCCGGAGGCGTTACGGCCGACGACAGACGATCGGCGCGGCTTGCAGCGGACATTCGGCGGGCCCGTCCTCTCTGGCGCGTACGACGATCGATCGCCATACAGCAAGTTGCGTACCAGCGGCGCCGGCGAATCGGATTGGGCGTGAAAACGCCGCCGGCCGCAGCTCACGCTGCGGCCGGCGGCGAGGCGGGTTGCGGCGCGGGGCGCCCGCGCCGCCGTCGGCCCAATTCTTACAACGCGACGGTGTAGAAGTTACCGTCTGATGCGGTGCGCGCGCGCACCCGCGCTGTCGAGCCTGTTGTTGTCAGTCGGGCTCAATTGTTGCTGGTGAGCACCGGCGGCCTCGGCAAGCCTGCAGAACGCCCTTCGACCTGCGCACTCATCTCATGCAGCCACAGTTCGAGGTTGGTGTAGCCGCTGGGCGTGACCTCGTTCGGGTTGGCCGGCAGCGTGAGCGTGCGCCGATTCTCGGCCAGGCTCGGCCAGCCGCCGGCGTTCTTGCTGCAGCGGGAGCTGCCGTCGGCGGAGACGCAGTTGATGATGCGCCCCGTACGGTCACGCACGTTCTGCACGATGCGCTTGTCCACCGGATCGCGATCGGCCGGGCGCGCGCCCGCGAACTTGAGCACCTGGTTGAGCACCACATCGCTGTCGGTCGGCAGGCGCGTCAGGCCCGCGGGCCACGTCGGCGGCAGCGACTGCTTGACGCCGCTCGGCAGCGGATTGCTCGACGTGCTCACCACCGACCAGGGATCGCTCTGCGTCTCCAGCGACGCGTTGTCAGCCACGTAGATCTTGCTCCCCGAGGGAATCGCCAGCGCCCCGCCTGTGCGCACCAGCACCGGTTTGTTCTGTGAGCGCGTGTAATCCGGACCACGGACGAAAACGTTGCCGATCACGGCCGTGTTAGTGACGATGCCTTTCTCGCTCTGCAGGTCTACGTCCATGTTGGCGCGGTTGTAGACGACATTGTTCACGATGACCGCTTCGGAGGCGCGACTGAGCGGATTGCGCTCCACCTGGTGCGCCATGAGATTGCCGATCACGGCGATGCGTCCCTTCCATGGGCCGATGATCACACCGTATCCATGCGGCCCCTGCGGATTGAAGGAGTCCTGCAGCGGCTCGGAGAAGATGTTGTTGCTGAGCGTGACGTTGTTCCAGCCGCCCCAGACGCTTGCGGTTTCATCGGTCGCCCAGCTGAAAGAGCAATGATCGATCACGATGTTCTTTATGGGCCGATCGCTCGGCGCATCGATCTTCAGGGCGTCGCGATTGCCGTAGGCCGGGCCTTTCGAACTGTCGCCTGCGCGCACGCGCAGGTGCTGGATCAGCACATCGGAGGCTTGCACCCAGATCGCCCCGCCGCGCAGCATGACGCCCGGCGAAGGCGCCGTCTGTCCTGCGATCGTGATGTACGGATTGCGAATCGGCAGATCGGCGTCCATGCGAATCGTCCCGGACACTTCGAATACGCACACGCGCGGCCCGCTCGCATCGACGCACGCCTTGAGAGAACCAGCGCCCGAAGCATTGAGATTGGTGACTCGATGGACTTGGCCGCCGCGGCCTGCCGGCGTGTCCACGCCGTAACCCGCCGCGCCAGGGATGACCGGCAGGGCGTCCGCAGCAAGCGGCGCGGCCGCGGCGCACGCCAGTATGGCCGCGATCATCTTGCGCATACTGCGCCGCTTGCCGACAGGCGTGGCGATGCTCATAGGTGCACTCCCGGACATGACATTCGTACCTCAATCTTATTCATGGAGAGATCGCGTCGTCTTATCGACGACCGCTGTCCGACGGCCCGTCGCTCGCTCACGCACGCCGCAGGAAAGCGCCGCAGCGTACCTGCATGCGACAGGAGCCGCGATGCTTGCGCAATTCCGGCGGCTTGTAAGGACCAACCGAAGGCGGTGCGCTGAAAACGTTACAAGCGCACCGGCGGCTGTCATATCGGAAAAGCCCTGAACGCGCATGGGGCGCGCACGAACGAGACGCAGGGGTCAACTTTCTGTAGTCAAATCGCCGGGCGGAAACAAGTTTCCCGAGTTGAGCGCCGGTCAGCGGCTAGATTAGGACCAACTAACCGCTGGCCGCTGACCTGTTGTCAGCGGAACATTCGTGGCCGTCGTGAATACTCCTGTATGCGAGCGGCGACAGACCGGTCAGCGGCATTGAACGTGCATCGGCCGGTGCGCGTTAGTGCGCCGGATTTGGACGATCGCGCGCTGGCGCGCGCTCACGAGCCACCGTATATGCAACGCAATACCTCAGCGCTCACGGACGGCCAATTCGACGTACTCGTCATCGGCGGCGGCGCATTCGGCGCCGCCGCCGCACGCGACGCAGCGTTGCGAGGTCTCAGGGCTGCGCTGATCGAGCGCGCCGATTTCGGCGGCGGCGCGTCGGCGGAATGCTTCAAGATGGTTCACGGCGGCATCCGCTACCTGCAACATCTGGACGTGAAGCGTCTGCGCAGCTCATGTCATGAGCGCACGGCGCTGCTGCGCATTGCGCCGCATCTGGTGCATCCATTGCCGATTGCGATCCCCACCTACGGTTGGGGACGTCGCGGACGAGCGTTCCTTGGCGCCGGCGCCTGCCTGTATGACCTGCTCACGTGGCGACGCAATGTGCGCTTACCAGATCCGCAGAGACGTATCCGACGCACCCGCTTTCTCTCGCGTACGGCGACGCTCGAGCGCTTCCCTCATCTGCAGGACCCTGCCCTGAGCGGCGCTGTCGTGTTCGAGGACGGGCAGATGTACAACCCTGCGCGGCTCGTGCTCGCGTTCGTGAAAGGCGCCGCCGCGGCCGGCGCAACCGTGTGCAACTACGTTGCAGGAGAACGTCTGCTGTGGGACGGCGACGCGGTGTGCGGCGCACGCGTGCGGGACCGGCTGAACGGCGAGGAATTCGACGTGCGCGCGCGGCTCACGCTCAACGCTGCAGGACCATGGGCGGAATACCTGCTGGCTCAGCCGGAACGGTTCGGGGTGCAGCAGCGCGCGCCGTTTTCACGAGACGCCTACTTCATCGTCGATCGGCCGCCGAGCTGCGAGTATGGCGTGGCCGTACAAGGGTTGAGTCGCGACAAGGATGCGTTGCTCGGGCGCGCCACACGGCACCTGTTCGTCGCGCCATGGCGCGACTGCACGCTCATTGGCGTGTGGCATCGCCACTTCCCAGACCACCCGGATGAGGCGCACGTAGCGCCGCAAGAGATCGATCGCTGGATCGAAGAGCTCAACACGGTGCATCCGCGGCTCGGCCTGTCGGCGGACGAGGTCACGTTCGCCAACTGCGGGCTGGTGCCGTTCGGCGAGACGGCCAGCGAAACCGAACTCAGCTTCGGCAAGGAATCACGCATTCTCGATCATCGCCAACTCCATGGCGTGAGCGGACTGGTCAGCCTGATCGGCATCCGCTTCACGACTGCACGCGTCGATGCGGCCCGCGCTTTGGACCGCCTGCTCGAGCAGCATCCGATGCGCACTGCACGCCCACCCACCGACAAGCTGCCGTTGCCAGGCGGCGACATCGAGGACTTCGACGCGTTTCGGGCGCGCGCCCATCGCGCCGAGCCAGATGTCGATCGCCGCGCGCTGGATGCGCTGTTGCGCAACCACGGCGCGGAATACTGGCAGGTTCTCGATCACGCCGACGGCGCCCGCGGCGAGCTCATCGCCGGAACCACCGCTTTGCGCGCCGAGTTGTGGCACGCAGTGGATCGCGAGATGGCGGTGCGGCTCGAGGACGTGATCATGCGTCGCACGGACATCGCCGCCGGCCGTCATCCCGGGCGCGACGTGCTGGCGCACTGCGCGGCGTTGATGGGTGAACGTCTCGCGTGGTCCGCGCAGCGAATCGCAGAGGAGACGGCGAGCGCGCAACGCACACTGGAGCGCCACCTCGCTCGCGAGCACGGCGTTGCACGCGCACGATCACGTTCGACGGCCGTCGCCGCCGGGCAGGCGCCCCGCGCCGCCGAGCTGCAGACCATGTCATCCTGAGGGCACGACCAACTGCGGGCTCATCGATGCACACAACAGACTCAGAGACGCCGCTACGGTTGCTGGTCACCGGCGCGACCGGCTTCATCGGCTCCCGGCTTTGCCTATACGCACATCGGCTCGGACTCGACCTGCGGGCCACCGGTCGCGCATTCACCCCGATCGAGAGAGAGCGTTGGTCCGAGCTGCAGGCCGCGGGCGTTGCGGTGCATGAGGGCGTGCTGCAGGACGAAGGGCTGGTCGAGCGCGTGCTCGACGGTTGCGACGCCGTAATCCATTTGGCGGCGGCACAGCACGAATCGGGCGTTGCAGACGCCTACTTCCGTTCGATCAACGTCGATGCAGTGCGGCTGCTGCTCGACAAATGCGCACAACTCCGCGTGCGGCGGTTCGTATACGGGGGAACGATCGGGGTGTATGGCGGCCTCGGTCAGAGCGGACCTTATGACGAGCGCACGCCGCCCAACCCGTTGAACATCTACACGCGCACCAAGCTCGAGGCGGAATCGCTGGTGCGTTCGTACGCACAGCGGCTCGAAACCGTGATCGTGCGCATCCCGGAAACCTACGGCCCGGGCGATGAACGCCTGACCAAGCTGTTCCGAGCAATCGATCGGGGCCGCTTCGTGATGATCGGCGACGGGGAGAATCGCAGGCAGTGCCTGCACGTGACCGATCTGGCGCGCGGTCTGCTGCTAGCGGCGACCCGGCCCTGCGCAGCCGGCGAAACGTTCGTGTTCGCCGGCGGCGAGGTGATGAGCACCAACGACATGGTGCGCGAGATCGCCGCCGCGCTTGGTCGTCCCGCGCCGCGCTTGCGTGCGCCGATGTGGCCTTTCGCGCTCGCCGCCCGCGTTTGCGAGACGGCGCTGCCGCCGTTGCACATCAGCCCGCCTCTGCACGGTCGGCGCCTCGATTTCTTTCGCACCTCGTTCGTGTTCGACACGGCGAAAGCGCAGACAATGCTGGGCTTCAAGGCAGAAATCGACTTCCGCAGCGGCCTCGCGGACACGCTTCGCTGGTGTCGCTCTCATGGCCGCCTTGCGCCGCAGCCAGCCGACGGCGTGGCGCGCGCTCAGTCCACCTGAATATGTCAGTCACGTTCTTCAGATCACCGCCATTCTCGGCGCAGCGCCGCGGCGGCTGGCCGGGCGACACGCAGGACCTGGATCCGACCGCAGATTTCAACGAGGAGAACACCAGCGATCTGAACGCGCCTCAGCCGCCGCCCACACTGGATCTCGGTGAGTCGCCGGATGACTCACCCGGCGATCGGCGATCGGCGATGGTCGGCGGTCGGACGATGGACCTCGAGCACAGCCGCGTCGACACGCACGAAGTGCAGGATACGCCCGGCGAGCCGGCGCCCGAGCCGCCGCACGCGGCGTCGTGCGGGACGCTCGATCCAGCGCGAGCGTCAGAGGTTTCGCCCGGCGTTTTATTAAAGGAACGATATCTCGTCGAGGAGCTGATCGGCGCGGGCGGCGTCGCACTCGTTTATCGGGCTCGCGACATGCGTGCGGCGGCGTCGGGCGGCGCCGCAGCTCACGTCGCACTGAAGACTCCCAGACCAGAGTCGCACGACTACACGCGCGCACGGCGCCGCCTGACGCACGAGTACGAGCATACGAAGGCGCTGTCGCACCCCAACATCGTGAGAGTGCTGGAGCTGAACACGGTCGACGAACCGTGCTTCATGACGATGGAGTTGCTGCAAGGCAAGCTTCTCACGGAGCTGATGCACGAAGGGAAGACCGTCTGTGCATCATTCGCCCACCGAATCCTGCACGGCTGCGCGCGCGCATTGACGCACGCCCACTCGCGCAACGTGGTGCACGGTGATTTCAAACCGGGCAACGTCTTCATCACACGCGAGGACGTCGTCAAGGTCATAGACTTCGGCGCGGCAGCTACGCCCCGCGGCGCGCAATCGCGCATCGCGGCCGGCACGCCGACGTATGCGAGCCCCGAGGTGTTGAGCGGCGAGACGCCGGAAGTGCGGGACGACGTCTTCAGCTTGGCGTGCGTCGCATACGAGCTGCTCACTGCAGAGCACCCGTTCGCTCGCCGCTCATCGCTGCAGGCGCGCGAGGAAAACATTTCGCCGCCTCGAGCCCGGAGCCTGTCAGACTCGCAGTGGCTGACGCTGCTGGCGGCGCTCTCATGGAAGCGGGAGCAGCGTCCAGCCAGCATCGAGGCGTTCATGACGGGGCTCGCACTCGAGGCCGCGCGTCCGGCCGCTGCAATCGAACAGGCCCGCCACGATCCACAATTGCCGGAGGAGTTGACGCCACAGCCGCGCAGCTGGGGTTTCTTCGTGTTCATTGCGTGCGCCGTCGCAGTAACCTGGCTCGCCGGGCAGCGGCAAACGGAACGCGAGGCGCAGCTTGCGACGACGCCGCCATCGGCCGTCATGAATGCGGGCGAGCCGCTTTCACAGGCGCCTCTAGGGCGCATGCCGCCCTCCTCGTTCACTCCTGCTGCATCGCGCGCCGCGCCCCGAGCCACGTCGCTCGCCGCAGCCAGCGTTCCAGACATTTCAGCCGATTCGACCGCACCGCCGCCGCCAGCGCCGCCGACCCGACAACCGGCGTCGGCGCTCAGTGAGATTTCCTTCGAAACCTCGGAGATCGTCACCAGCGGTCGCTCGATCGCCGCTGTGTTCCTGGTGAAGCGCTCGCCGCCGCTTTCCGGACGCGCCGCCGCACAATGGCGCACGATCAGCGGATCGGCGCAGGCCGGCGATGACGTCGAGCCGAACGCCGCCGGGACGGTAGAGTTCGCCGATGGACAGGCGCAGCGCGCCATCTACGTGCCGCTGCACAATGATCTGCTGCAGGAAAGCACCGAAACGTTCAGGATCGAACTGCATTCGCCGCGCAATGCGCGGATCGGCTCGCTCGCGAGCGCCGCAGCTCGGATTCTGAAGGGAGAAGCGGATAGCGGATAGTCAGAGCGGTTACAGCTCTGAACTATCCGCTATCCGCTATCCGCTTCTTCGAGCTAAGGAATCTCTGATCTACTCTGTTTCTGTGAAACGCGTTGCATTGCGGGCATTTCTTGGGCTGAACCGTTAGGGCAGTAGGTTAATCAGAGCTTCCTTAACCGCTTCCCTTGATCGCCGTCGCCGCCACCTTCTTGCTCAGCACCCGCACCTTCTTGCCGTACAGCATGAAGATGATGCGCATCGTGAATTCGAGCATCGTCGTCACGACGAGCCCGACATAGTTCAAGGGATTCTTCCAGAAGACGTACAACTTCAGTGCAAACGGCCGCACGTCCGTAAAGCCGCCGAGTTCGAGCAGCTGGCGCAGGCTGTATTCGGTGACGATGTAGAAATGGTCGATGTTGTGCGCAAGATTTTCAGCGCCGACCAGCGGATTGGCGCCGTTCATCGCGTACACCACGATGCGGCCGCCAGGCCGAAGCGCGGCATGGCACAGCCGCAGGAACTCGATAGTCTCCTCGTGAGTGAGGTGATTGAGCTCCTGCTCGGGAACGATCGCGTCGAACTCGCCGCGGCGGTTTTCGAGATACTCGAACGCCTCGGCGACCTCGCACGGCAAGCCACGGCGCCGCGCGTACTCGACCTTGGCGGGATCGGAATCAATGCCGACGACCGATGTGTAGCCCGCTTGCGCCAGCACGTTCACCAAGTATCCAGGGCCGCAACTGATGACCAGTATGCGGGCGCCGCGATCGCCAGGCAGATGCTGCAGGTAGTTGGCGCGGTAGTAGGCGGCGAATGACGCGTAGCCGCTCTCGACATCGTCCGGCGCCTGCCAATACGAGTCAAAGGGCTCGAGACGGGCGGCGAGCTTGCGGCGTGACGGCGTCTGCTCGGGTTTGAGAGGCTGCACGTTCATGGGCGGCTCCGGGGTGCGATGCGACAGCCCATGTAAATACGGCAGAGCCGCTGTGTGTTCCGAAGCGCATAGCCCACAGTCAGAGATGGCGGCGCTTGAAGCCTAGCGCCTCGCTTCTGAACTATTCGCTATTCGCTATCCGCTATCCGCCTCCTTCTTGTCGGCACAAAACTTGCTCACTTACCCGCGTGCGCATTCTATTCTGCAACTACGAGTATCCGCCTCTCGGCGGCGGCGGCGGGATCGTGATGGCCGCGCTGGCGCGGCGCCTCGCACGACGTCACGAAGTCACCGCGCTCACCTCCCGCGCGGTCGGTCTGCCGGCGTACAGCGAGGATCATGGTGTGCGGGTGATCCGGGCGCCGGTGTTCTTCCGAAGGCGGCTCGAAACGGCCAACTTCCCTTCGATGTTCGCGTACCTGCCGAGCGGCTTGGTGCGCGGCCTGGGCCTGGGAGACGGCTTCGACGTGGTGAACACGCATTTCGTAGTGCCGAGCGGCCCGCTTGGCGCTGCGCTCGCAGCGTGGCGACGTATTCCGAATGTGCTGTCCGTGCACGGCGGCGATCTCTACGATCCGAGCAAGCGCAGCTCGCCGCACCGTCATGCATGGCTGCGCAGCGTAGTGCGTTCGATGGTTTCACGCGCGGACGCCGTGGTCGGCCAGTCCAGAGATACGGTGCAGCGCGTTGCTGAGATCTATCATGTACACCGGCCGGTGGAGCTGATTCCGCTCGGGATAGAGCGACCCGAGGCGCCGGCGCACGCCTCGCGCGCGGTGTTTGGTCTGCCGGAGGACGCGTTCGTGATGATCACCATAGGACGCCTCGTGGCGCGCAAGGCGACTGCGCAACTCGTCGACGTTCTGGCGGCCAGTAAAATCGCGAACGCGCATCTGCTGATCGTCGGCGACGGCCCGGACGCCGCGACGATCCGGCGTCGCGCGGCCGAACGCGGCGTAGCGCAGCGCGTCCATTTGCCCGGACAGATCAGCGAAGCGGACAAGCTGGCGGCGCTCGCCGTCAGCGACCTGTTCGTCTCGGCGAGCCAGCACGAGGGCTTCGGCCTGGTCTTCCTCGAGGCAATGGCGTTCGGACTGCCCATCGTCTGCTACGACCGCGGGGGTCAGACGGATTTCCTGGCGACCGGGGAAACTGGCGCGATCCTGCGGCTCAACGACGCCCAGGCGTTCGCGGCGGCGGTCGCGGCGCTGCACGCGGACGCACCATTGCGCGCGCGCATCGGCCGGCGCAACCTGCAGCTCGTCGAGAACTACTTCATCGACACGTGCGCTGCGCGCTACGAGCAGGTGTTCGAAGCCGCGTGCGCCGCTCGCTCCAACGTGAAAGCGAGAACGGCGCCGCCGCCCAATACGATGAACCGCAATCGAACAAGCCGACTACCCTGAACTTGAAGCACTCGACGCCCGCAAGACCATCTCGACTGAGAAGCTTTCGCCATGAGCGGGTAGTAAGCGATTGACACATGTGCGGCATCGCCGGACTCATAAACTCCGATCCCTTGCGCGATGCGGCGCTCGCACGCATGCTCAAAGCGCTGCGCCATCGCGGCCCGGACGGCGAAGGTGTATATCGCGACGCGGCCGCTGCATTGGGACACCGTCGGCTGTCTATCATCGATCTGGACGGCGGACGGCAGCCGCTGCACAGCGCCGACGGCGCCATCCAGCTGGTCTGTAACGGCGAAATCTACAATTACCGCGAGCTGCGCCGCGAGCTCGAACGCGAAGGCCGGCGGTTCCTGACGCATAGCGACTGCGAGGTCATCATCGCGCTCTATGAGCGTGATGGCGAGCGATTGCTCGATCGGCTGCGCGGCATGTTCGCATTCGCACTGTGGGATGCGCCGCGACGCAAGCTCCTGGCCGCACGCGATCACCTCGGGCAGAAGCCGTTCTACTACAGTCACGGCGAGCACGGATTCGCGTTCGCCTCGGAGATCAAGGCGCTGCTGGCCGCCGCCGCGCATCGTCCGCAGATGAATCTGGCGGCGCTCGATCAGTATCTCGCCCTCAGGCTGATCGACGCGCCAGCCTCGATGTTCACCGGCATACACAAGTTGCCGCCCGGCTGTCTGCTGACGCTCGAGCCGGACTCCGCGCCGCAGGTGCGTCCCTACTGGGACCTGCAGCAGCTGCCAAAGCTGCACGGCTCCGAGGAGCAGCTCGTCGATGAGCTCGAGGCGCGGCTCGAGGAGGCTCTGCGGCTGCACATGGTGAGCGACGTTCCGGTCGGCGCATTCCTCAGCGGCGGCATGGACTCCAGTCTGCTCGTCGCGATGCTCGCGCGTCGGCTCGGGGTGCGGCGTTTGCCGACGTTCACCGCGGGCTTGAGCTACCAGAAGTACGATGAAGCTCCGGCCGCACGGGCCGTGGCGCAGCTCTTCGGTACGGAGCATCACGAGACCCGCGTCACTCCCGAGGTGGCCTCGCTCTTGCCAGATCTCGTCTGGGCTTTGGATGAACCCTCTGATCCGCTCTCGGCTTGCACGTGGCTGCTCGCGCAGTTCACGCGCAGCCACGTGAAAGTCGCGATCGGCGGCGACGGAGGTGATGAGCTGTTCGGCGGCTACGACCGCTATTACGGCAACCTGTACGCTTCGCGCTACGGTCGCGTGCCGGAAGCGCTGCGCAGGCGCGTGCTGGCGCCGGCGGTGTCGCTCATTCCGGAATCCGGCTGGTACAAGAGCGTGGGCCACCAGCTGCGCTGGCTGCATCACCTTTCGTTCCACAGCGGCGGCGCACGCTACGCAGCCAGCCTGAGCTACTTCTATTTCGACCGAGAACGGCGTGATGAGCTGTTCGCGCCCGAGATGCAGGGCGCCAGAGCGGCGCTCGATGCGGAGGCGTCGATTCGCGAGTCCTACCAGCGCTCACCTGGCGACGCGCTGGACCGCATGCTGTACGCCGACAGCAAGGTCCGTCTGCCCAATCATCCGGTGATGATCACCGACCGGATCTGCATGGCGCACGGCCTCGAGGTACGCAGCCCGTTCATGGACCATGAGCTTGCGATGTTCGCCGCGCGACTGCCCGGCGCGCTGAAGATCCGCGGCGGCTCGCTGCGCTACATCCAGCGAAAGCTTGCGGCCCGCTATCTGCCGCCGCACATCCTGAACCGGCCCAAGCAGGGCTTCTCGTCCGCACTACCCTATCTGCTGCAGGCTCAGTACGCGCGCTTGTACGCAGCCTGCCTCGCCGATTCTCAACTGTCGCGCGATCGCATTCTCGACGCGGCGTACATCAAGCGGCTGGTCGAGGAGCACATGAGCCGCCGTGCGGACCACGGCGCCCGGCTGTGGCTGCTCATCAACGCAGAGGTGTGGTACCGGCTGATGATTCTTGGGCAGTCGCGCGAAGACCTGCGCGCTGAACTCGCGCAGGCCGATGCGGCTCGGCGTCGCACAGGTTGACGACCTTGAAAACCTGGATGCGCATCTCAAGCACCCTCGTGCTGTGCGCGCTGCTGCTGATTTTCTTCGTCGACGTCCGGCTGGTTATCGAGACGCTGTTGCGCTGCGATCCTTGGTGGGCGCTCGCCGCACTCGCAGCGCTCACCGCCGACCGGGTGCTCATGAGCTACAAGTGGGCGTTGCTCCTCGCGATACGCGATTACCGCGTCACGCTGCAGCAATGCCTCATGGTCTATTGCAGCGCCATGATGTGGGGCCTTGCGCTGCCAAGCACACTAGGCGCCGATGGCATTCGCGTCATTCTGGTGCGGCGCTTCGGGGTGTGCGTCGACGATGCGCTCGCGACCATTCTTGTGGAGCGCGGCGTCGGGTTCGTGTCGGCGCTGCTGATGGCGATCGCCGGTCTGATCATCCTGCGATCGGCGCTGCCCAACGAGGGCGCCTACGACGCCCTGCTCGTCGGCGGGGTGATCGCGCTCGGCGCAGCGATCGGCGTCCTGATCTTCTCTTTCAGCAGCGCCGCGATCGCGTCGGTGCTGCAGCTGCTGCCCGGAAAGCTGGCGCGGAGCAAGGCGGGCGCATTGCTGCAGCGACTGCACGAAGCCTACCGCTCGCTCGCGGTAGATCGCCGGCGCATTACGCTGTTCTCGGTGCTGACGCTCGGGGAGCAGGCGCTGATGGTCGCGTGCTACGGCCTGATCGCCGTGGCGCTCGGAGTGGAGTTCAACGCGTTGTTCCTGTTGGCCGCCGTGCCGCTCGCGATCCTGATCTCGCGCCTGCCGGTCTCGATCGATGGCCTGGGCGTCTACGAAGGCATCTTCATGGCCGTGATGGCGCTCGGCGGCGTGCCCCCCGAGGATTCGCTGGCCATATCGCTCGCGGCCCGTGCACTGCAGATCCTGGTGTGGCTGCCGTGGTGGCTCATGCTGGTGGCGCGCACCGGTGAGATCCGTCCGCCGGGGCCAATCCAGAAGCGGATAGCTTAGTTCGACGACCGTAACGCCCTTCTGACTATCCGGTATCCGCTTCCGTCAAGCTCATTCCGCCACGATCACCGCATAGTTGCGCTTGCCCTTGCGCAGCAGTACGTAGCGGCCGAACAGCAGATCTTTGGACGTCAACGACTGTCCGGAGCCGGCGACGCGCACGTTGTTGACGTAGGCCCCGCCGCCTTCGATGTCCTTGCGCGCCTGGCTTCTGGAGGCGGACAGACCGGCTTCCACGAACGCCTCGATGATCGGAAGACCCGCGCCTTCCAGGCGCGACTTCGACACTCGCTGCGTGGGCGCTTCGCCCACGACGTCCATGAACAACTCTTCACGGACGCCGTCCAGAGCGCCGCCGAACATGATTTCACTGGCGCGCATCGCGTCCGCACACGCCTGCTCGCCGTGGACCAGCGTGGTCACCTCGCGCGCCAGCGCCTTCTGCGCGGCGCGCCCGGCCGGATTGGTTTCCACTTCACGGGCGAGCGCTGCTATCTGCTCGTGCGGCAGGAACGTAAGCACACGCAGGAGCTTCAGGACGTCGGCGTCCTCGGCCTGCATGAAAAACTGATAGAAGCGATAGACGCTGGTTCGCCGGGGATCGAGGTACACGGCGCCGCTCGCGGACTTGCCGTACTTCGCCCCATCCGACCTGGTGAGCAGTGGGAACGTGAGGCCCCACACTGTCTGCCCGAGCTTACGCCGGCACAGCTCGACCCCCGCGGTGATGTTCCCCCACTGGTCGCTCGCGCCTACCTGCAGTTCGCAGCCGAACGTACGGTACAAGTGGTAGAAGTCATAGGCTTGCAGCAGCATGTAGCTGAATTCGGTGTAGCTGATGCCGCTGTCCCGATCCGTCATGCGGGCGCGCACCGACTCCTTCGCGATCATCCAGTTGACGGTGAAATGCTTGCCCACATCGCGCAGGAAATCGAGAAAGCGGATCTGCGCGAACCAGTCAGCATTGTTCACCAAGCGCGCTGGGTTGACCTTGGTCTCGAAGTCCAGGAACTGCGCGAGCTGCCCCTTGATGCATTCGATGTTGTGCGCCACCTGCTCGGGGGTCTGCAGGTTGCGCTCGCTCGACTTGCCGGAAGGATCGCCGACCATACCCGTGGCGCCGCCCGCCAGCACGATCGGCAGACAGCCGGCGAGTTGGAAGCGGCGCAAGGCGAACAGCGGCACCAGATTGCCGACGTGCAGCGAATCGGCGGTCGGATCGAATCCGCAGTACAGCGTGATTGGTCCTTGGGCCAGGCGCTGCGCGAGCGCCTCCGCATCGGTGCAATCGGCCAGCAGCCCGCGCGCGCGCAGGTCGTCGAGTATGTTCATGCAGGTCTTCGAAGTAAGCCAGCTCGCAATTGTGGCGGGGAGCGGGAGGTGAGGGAAGGGCGGGAGGCGTGAAATGGGGGAAATGGCGGCAGGCGACCGCGCGCTCGTCTGCATCTTCCCCCTCCCCCTTCCCCCTTTCCTCCATCCCCTGCGGAACTCCACGCCGCACACATCCCTTACCTGCACTCCCCCTCAGCGGAGACGAGCCATGCCTGAAATCAGCAACGCTAGAGTGATGATTCTCGCGACGCACGGATTCGAGCAGTCGGAGCTCGAGGTCCCGCAGCGAAGACTGCGGGAAGCCGGCGCGCAAGTGGACGTCGTGTCGCCACAACGCGGGCAGATTCGCGGCTGGAAGGACAAGGACTGGGGAGCGAGCGTCAAAGTCGACAAGTCGCTCGACGAGGCCGACGCCGAAGACTACGACGCAATCGTGCTGCCGGGCGGCCAGATCAATCCCGACCTGCTGCGCATCAACGACCAAGCGCTGCGGATGATTCGCTCGTTTCTCGACAGCGGCAAGGTTGTGGCGGCCATCTGCCATGCCCCCTGGCTGCTGGTCGAGCTCGACGCAGTTCGCGGCCGGCAGGTCACCTCCTACAAGTCGATTCGCACGGACGTGATCAATGCGGGCGGCCAGTGGGTGGATCGTGCGGTGGTGGCCGACGGCGGCGTCGTGACGAGCCGACATCCGGGCGATCTGGATGCGTTCGTCGACAAGATCATCGAGGAGATCGAAGAAGGGAGCCACGCAAGGCCGCGCACTGGAACACAGCCGCGACCTGGTGCGGAAACGCGCATGTGAGACGACTACGTGTGCACGCACGGCCGGCTGCGCTCGCCCCAGCGCAGCGCAGCCGGCCGGCATGACCCAAGCGTGGACGTCGACGACGCCCGTCGCCAACTCACGTCTGCTGATAGGCGTATGAATAGTAGGCGCTGTCGTTGCGCTCGGCCGAGCGGTTGAGAACCACGCCGAGCAAGTTCATCTCCGACAGTATTTCCTTCGCGCTCTTGAGAGCGTCGCGACCCGTGCCGCCTTCGCTCACTACGAGCAGTAGTCCGTCCGTTTGCGGCGCAAATGCGAGTACGTCGTCCGCAGCCAAGAGCGGCGGCATGTCGAACACAATGATGCGGCGAGGCTGCTCGGATTCGAGCGCCGCGAGAAATTCGGACATGCGCGGCGAGCTGAGCAGCTCCGAGGCTTGCGGCGCCGCCCTGAAATTAGGCACGACCGCAAACCGCGGGATGTCCGGGGCATAGACCACTTCATCGAGCGTCGCCTCTCCCACGAGATAATCGCTCAGCCCTTTGTCGCCGCCGATTCCGAGATAGCTGGCGATCCGGGAGCGGTGCAGGTCCAGATCCACGAGGAACACCCAGGTGTTCACGTCCTGCGCCAGCGCAATCGCGAGGTTCAGGGCGGTGAGCGTCTTGCCGTCGCCCTCGGTCACGCCAGACACCACGAACGAGCGCGCCTGGCTGACTTCCAGTCGCCGCAGCATGCGGGTTCGCAGAATTTTGTAGGCTCTCAGAGCGCCCGCGTCCCTGACCTGCGGGAGCACGAGATTGCGCGCCAGCGCCTCCTCGTCGAGCGGCGCTCGCTGAAAGCTGCGCGCGGCGCTCGCATTCACCGGCGGCGTCGCAGTCTTGCGGCTGCGCGCGCGCGGCGCGATCGGCTGCGCGCCGGGCGCTCGTCCATGGTGGCGTTGCGCCGTCTTGCGCACTGCTTCTTCGATGATGCTCATGTGTTGCTCTCGGCGCCGAGTGGACCCTCGATCGAAACGGCGCTGCGCTCGACCGCATCGCGCCATCCATCGCCCCAGCCATCGTCCCAGCCATTGCCGCTCGGCTGCGCAGCGAGCGCCCAGGCGGCCAGCGCCGTTGTGCGCGCGGCGAAGCGCCGCAAGCCGCCGCCGCGAGCGCCGAGCCTGCCAGCGCGCGGCCGTTCAATGACCGGCACGGCGGACAGGGGCGTCACGTCCAGGATGTCGCGTACGTCGCGCACGCCGCGCACGGTCTGATCGAAAAATTGCGCCATGATGATGGCGGTCGCAGCGGCGATGAAGCCCAGGACCAGGCCGATGACTACGATGGCGATGCGCTGCGGCTTCGCCGGACCCTCCGGGAGCCTGGGAGAAGAAGCGACGCGGAACTTGTCGGCGGCGCCGCCGGCGATCGCCGCCTTGCTCACCTCGGAATCCAACTGGCGCTTGAGCAGTTCTTCGTACTTCGCCCGGGCGCTCGCCAGATCGCGCGTGACCATCTGGTATTCGCGCTCGACTTCCGGAGCGGTGTTCATGCGCGCTTCCAAATCGCCGAGCTTCAGGCGCAAATCCGTGGCGCGCGCCTGCAGTGCGGCGAGTTGCGTATCGGTCGCGTTGAGCTGGGTCTGAAGCTGAATCGCAACCGGCGAGTCGGAGGACAGCGTCCGGTCGGCGTCTTCACCCGAAGCGATGCGCGATTGCAGCGACTCGATGTTGCGCACGAGACGCCTTACATCCGGATGGTCCTCGCTATAGCGCTGTCGCGTCTCGTGCAGCACCGAGCGCTGGTGCTGCAACTGCTGGCGCAGCGTCATGCCCGCCACTGAGCCGCCCGAGCGCAGCAAGTCGATCTGCCGACGCATGGAAATCATGTCCGGATGAGCCTCGTCGTACGTGATGCTCATGCGGCGGTACTCCTCCTCGAGCTGACGCAGGCTCGCCGTTTCGGGAGCGGCCTGACGCGCCTGCTGCAGCTGCGAAGAGAGAAACACACGCTCGCGGCGCAACGCCTGCATCTGGTTCTCCACGTTGCGCAGCTCGTTCTCCGTGCGATCGAGCGCATTGCGGTTGGCCTCGGTCACCTCAGGCAGCCGGCCGAAGTTCTTCTCCTTGAATTGGGCGAGCTTGGACTCCATGGCGGCGACTTCCCCGCGCATACGCTCGGCTTCGGCGCCGAAGAACTGCGCCGCGTTCGCCGCGTAACGCTGCCGATCGGCGCGGTTCTGCCGCAGGAAAGCTTCCACCAGCCACTGCGCGCCGAGATGCGCGCGGCGCGGATCGGGATTCTCGTAGGCGACCGTGAACGCGGTGACGATCTCGCGCTCACGTCCGGTGTTCGGATCGAGAATCGGCACTGTGACGATTTCGACGTCGATGTCGCTGCGGGCGCGCTTGATCAGCGCCGAATCGATCGCGCCCTCGATCTGGTCGTCGTAAAGCTGCTGCTGCTCGAGCATCCCTCTCAAGCTCTTGTCGCTCAGCACCGCCGTGCTCAGGCTCTGTACGTACTGATCGGCGTACCGCGACTCCTCACCCCGCACCACCTCGTTGAGCGTCTGCTCCCTGTCCTCGATCTCGATCAGCGCCGAGGATCGGTACACGTCGGGCAGCAGCACGGCGAGCGCCGCGGCGAGCGCGACGATGGGCAGCCCGATGATGTAGAACCAGCGTCGGCGCTTGCGCACGATGCCGAAGTACTCACCGAATCCCGGAGCGTCGTCGGCCTCGAAGGCGTTGGGGGATTGCGGCTGCATGGGCTTGGCGTTCAGCTCCGGATCGTTGCGCTCGGGGCGGCTTCAGTCGCGCCGTTTGGGTTCATACACCAGCCCGATCAGGAACGAATTGGCGCTCGCGTCGGACGGCTCGTCCTCATACTCCTGCCAGTAGTAGTTGTAGGTCGCCCTGAGCGACACGAACCGCGTCCAGCGCCATTCGAGCCCCGCCTGGGCGCTCGCATACTCGCGAGTGGGATACGTCCCGACGTCCTCCAACTCCTCGTCACGGTTGGCCCGCACCGCCAGCTGCAGCCCGAGGCGCGGCGAAACGGCGTGGTCGATTCCCAGACGCAACTGGTGACGCTCCACAATGGTTCCAGCGCCGATCGCCCTGACGCTGCGCATCAAGTCGATGAAGAACTCGTTGCGCTGACTCGTCCAGCGCCCCCCGAGGCCGCCCACGAGGCCGCTTTGGCTCTCGCCGCCGTCTCGCTCGGTCTGCTGGCCACCGAGGCTCACGTAGGCGCGCGAGGTCGGCGAGAAATCGGTCGTCCAGCGCAGCTCCGCGCCGTACCCCTCGGAATCGAACGTGGTCTCGTAGCGAGAGCCGAAGGCTCTCAGCAGGACCGAAGAGCGTTCGGACGTCTGCACACCGACGCCGGCGCCGAGGTTGTACTCGTTGAAATCCTGGTACGCGCCGCGCGAGGCGCCGCTATAGCTCGCATCGAGCAGACTCGCATCGAACTGCACGAGGTAGCGCTCGCTGAGCGCATACGAGAAAAACGGCGCAACCCGCAGCAGGTCGCGGTCGGCCCGCTCGCGGACGCGGCCGGAGTCCGGATCGTCGGGAACGCCAAGCTCGCCGTCCAGTTCCGGATCCGGCAGCTCGCTGCGCACCACAGTCTCGCGCGTCGCCTCGGCCCGCACGCCTACGCGCCGACGCGGCGTGACGTCCTGGAAAAGTCCGCTCAGCAGGTAATCGGTGTAATCCTCATCCCTCTCGTCGGGGAAGTGAGTGGCGCGCACACGCGGGGTGATCTCGAACGTGGTGCGCGGGTCGATCGTGCGGAAGGTCGCCCTCGCATCCACTTCTGCGCCCGAGACTTCGACCTCCTCGCCCGGCTGGTCGAGTCGGTGATTGTCGTTGTAGCGGTAGCCCGCCTCCACGCGCGGAGCAATCTCCCAATTCGCGGGCCAGGCCGGGGCGCACAGTGCGACGGCGACGGCGGCCGCAGCGGGCGCCCCGCACGACATGCGCCGGCGGCGGCGCAGATGAAGTTCATGGCACGACAACGACGTCTCCGCTCAGCAGTTGAATGTTGGTGTCGAGATTGCGGCCGCGCACGACGTCGTTGTAGCGAAACGCCATGGCGGTCTGCTGCTTGCCCTGACCACGCAGCACGATGATGTCGTTGGTCGATGCGAACGGCGTCATGCCGCCGGCCATGCTCAGCGCCTGCATGATGTTGACGCTCGGATTGACGATGAATTCGCCAGGCTGATTGACCTGCCCCAGCACGTAGATCTTGTTGCCGCGCACTTCCTGCACGGAGATCGTTACGACGGCGTCGGCGATGTAGCGCGACAGACGCTCGCTCACGATCTTGTTGAGGTCGGCGACCGTCTTGCCGCGCGCATCGACCTGGCCGACCAGCGGGAACGAGAAGGCGCCGTCGGGACGCACCAGCACCTGGCGCTGCAGATCCGGCTCCTTCCACACTGAGATCTCGAGCAGGTCGCCCGGCAGCACGTGATAGCCGACCTGCTGTCCGGCCTGCTGCACGCTTTGCTGCGCAGGCTGCCGCCCGGCCTGCTGAGCCAGCGCGGGATCGAGCGTCAGCAGGCAGATCAGCACCGGCCACATGCCACGTATCGTCATCCGCAATGCTCCTTCACAGCGCTCGTCATGCTGTGTTGGCTCGTCCTTTGCACGTCATGTGCCAACGATCTGTGCAACGTCCGACAACGTCGCTGCGCGCCGTCAGTGCAACCAGGACGCCTGTGAGCGGCGCTGGCGCGCGTCGGAGGGCGCACCGCCAGCGCGCGACGCGGCGGCGGATACGGGCGGTTGTAAGAACGTCGGGAAAACTCAGGATGACGGAGGCAAAAGTTACAACCGAAGCGCAAGCCGGGCGTCACGCAGCCGCCCCGGCGGGCTGTGCTGCGTCGGATACGGAGCGCCCGAGGATCTCGGTCATCGTGCCGTTGTACAACGAGCAGGAGAGCGTGCGCCCGCTGTACGCCGCCATAGTGCAGGCGCTCGGGCAATTCGGCGCGGCCTTCGAAATCGTATTCGTGGACGACGGCAGCCAAGACGCAACCGTCGAGATCGCGACTCAGCTCGCGCGCATCGACTCGCGCCTCAGGATCGTGAAGTTCCGCCGCAATTACGGCCAGACGGCGGCCATGGCGGCCGGCATCGATCATGCAAACGGCGAAATCCTGATCACGATGGACGGCGACCTGCAGAACGATCCGGCCGATGCGCCGCTGCTGCTCGAGCAGATCGAAGCCGGCTACGACATCGTAGTCGGTTGGCGATACAACCGGCAGGACAAGCTCATCAGCCGGAAGATTCCTTCACGCATCGCCAACTGGCTGATCGGCAAGGTCACCGGCGTGCCGATCCGCGACAACGGCTGCTCGCTCAAGGCCTTTCGCGCCGAGCTGATCAAGCGCATTCCGCTCTACTCGGAGATGCACCGCTTCATCCCCGCGATGGCCTCGATCGCCGGGCCGCGCGTCGCGCAGATCAAGGTGCGCCACCATGCGCGCCGCTACGGACAGTCGAAGTACGGACTGTCGCGCGTCTACAAGGTGCTGCTCGACCTGATGGTCGTCAAGACGATCGCGACCTTCGCCTCGCGCCCGCTGCGCTGGTTCGCATGGCTGTCGGCGCCGCTGTTGGCCGCTGGGCTCGTTACGCTGGGCCACACCGTCTTCGGCCTGGCGACCGGCGTTTCGGGGATTTCGCTGCCGCTTGCGGGAACCGGAGTGGTCTGTCTCGCATCGGCGATCATCCTGCTGTGCAGCGGAGTGCTCGCCGAGCTCATCTACGCACGCGGCGACGTGCGTGAGCGGGAGTTCATCCGGCTGACGCAGCGCGTGCTCGCGCGCCGCTCAGCGGACTTGGTGGACGAGGTGAAGGAAACCGTGTCGTCGGCGGACGGCGCGGATGTCGCCCGACAGACGCAGCTTGGGCGCTCACAGGCATGAAGGGCATGAAGACGCAGCAGTACAAGCTTCTGTCGATCATCATTCCGGTTGGCGCCCGACGCAGCGAGCTGCAGGAGCTGTACCGGCAGTACAAGGCGGGCGTCGAGGCGATCGATCTTCCGTACGAGTTCATTTTCGTCTTGGACGGCCCGCTGCCTGACGCGAGCCGCAGCCTCGATGAGCTGATGCGCGCCGGCGAGCCGATCACGGTCGTGACGCTGACTCGCAGCTTCGGCGCCTCGGCCGCAATCAACGCCGGCTTCGAGCGCTGCTCGGGTGACGCCATCCTGACCCTCCCCGCCTATCACCAGGTCGAGCCGCAAGACGTCCGCAAGCTCACCGCCGCACTCGCTTCCTGCGATGTAGCCATCGGCCGGCGCTGGCCGCGCCGCGGTTCCTGGTTCGACCGCACGCGCCGTTTGGCTTTCCATCGCCTCGTCAACTTCGTGACCGGCTCGCGGTTTCGCGATCTCGGCTGCGGCGCGCGCGCGCTGCGGCGTCAGGTGCTGGAGGAGATCGATCTGTACGGAGATCAGCATCGCTTCCTCGCCATCCTGGCGATGCGTCTCGGGTTTCGCGTCGCCGAGATCGACGTTCGCCAGTCGCCGCTCGACCGCTTCGCCCGCGTGTACCGGCCGCGCGAATACGCCCGTCACGCGCTCGACGTAGTAAGCATTTTCTTCCTGGTGCGCTTCACGAAGAAGCCGCTGCGCTTCTTCGGGATGTTCGGCGCCGCCACGTTCAGCATTGGCGCAATACTGATCGCGGCGCTGAGCGTGGACCGGCTGGTCTTCGGACACAGCCTGGCCGATCGACCCGCGCTGCTGCTCGCGGTGCTGCTCGTGGTGCTCGGCATGCAGATCTTTGCGCTCGGTTTGCTCGGCGAGCTCATCATCTTCACGCACGCGCGCGGGATGAAGGACTATCGGGTCGAAGAGGTGATTCAATACCCCGATAAGGCGCCGGCGGCGGAAGCCGCGTCCGAGGCGGAAGAGGACGCAGCACACGTCAGCTCCCCGGTGGACGCCGGACGCAGCACCGAGATGCGCCGCACCACCCCGCCCGCCGTGGTGGCCTGAGCCTGCAGCGCTCGGCGACCGCGCCATTCGTCAGGCGCACGGCCGGCGTCCGCGAGCGAGACGATCAGGCGCACGCGATCCACGACTGGCGCCGATAACAACTCGGGCTGCGCCGTCGAGTAGATCAGCGTGGCCTCCGATAAGCGAGTCGTGAGCGCCGCGGCGGGCGCGCGCACCAAGCTCTCGGCTTGATCGATGAGGACGCAATGCGGCCTGCCGACGCGATCGTGCAGCGCCAGCAACTGCAGCAGCAGCGCCTCGGTGAACGCGGGGCGGCCTTCCAGGGGCAGCGCCGCAAGATCGACGTACGCGCTCAACTGCGGCTGCTCGAGCGCGCTCAGCACGTCCGTGAGCCGCGGAATCTCGTGCGCGGCCCCAAAACCCGCCATGCAGGACCGGCCGCCGAAGCCGTCGAAGCGCGCGCCGATCATGCAGCACTGGTAGTCGCAGGCAAGGAGTTGTTCGAGCAGCGCATCGCAGACGGCGGCCTGACCGCCGCCTTCCGGGCCGCAGATCAGGACCGAGTCGCACGAAGGCGCGAAGTCGATCTGCCCGACCTCCTCGCTGTGACCGATGATGATGCGTGTGCGCGGCTGCGCGCCGACCAAGTCGCGCGCGAGCAGCTCATCTGCGAATTCCAGGAAGCCGTCGCACCGACCTTTGCGAAGCGTGCGGTCCGCCGCGCGCCTGGTCGAAGCCGGCGCATTGCGCACTGCGGCCGCGTGTTCGGCCAGCGCAAACAACGCCAGATCGTTGTCGTTGTCTCCGATCGCGGCGAGGTTATGCGGCGAGACGCCGAGCTCTCGCAACGCAATGCGCACACCGTACGCCTTGTCCACGCCGGGCGGCAGGATGCTGAGCACGCCCTCATTCGAGACGAGCCGGAAATCGAGCTCCAGCTTGCGCAGCGCCTGGCGTACGCGCTGCCGGTTCGATTGCAGCGTCGTGATGCTCGAGCTGCCCACCGACAGCGGCGCGACGTTGCGGCGCTGCAGCTCCTGCAACAGGATCTCCGGCGGCGCCTGCGCCAGGATCGCGGACTGGCGCGAAGCCGGCCGATACATCACGGCGCCGTTCTCAGCCACGACGTAGTCGAACACGCGCGACTCGGGAAAAATCTCCAGAAGCTGGCGCAGCTGGCGGCCGGTGACCAGGATGAGCTTGCGGCCGCTGGCCGATAATGCGCTCAACGCCGTGACGCAGCGGGGATCGCATCGCCCCTCACGGGCCAGCGTCCCGTCGTATCCGGCGGCTAGAGCGACGTATCGCATGTGACGTTCCGGAATCGGTTCTCGGCCCCGCGCGGGTTGAGCGGCTGCGTTCCTCAGACGAACAGAGCGTCGTATGCCGCGAGCAGACGCGGCGCCTCGTGTTCCCAGGCGAGCGTGCTGCGCACGCGCTCACGACCGATCTCTCCCATGCGCCTGCGCAACGGCTCATTCTCCAGCAGAGCGACGATCTTCTCCGCGAAGTCCACTGGATCGTTGCGCCTGGCGTACAGCGAAGCTTCCTGCGCCGACACGCGGCCTTCGGTGAGGTCGTACTGCACGATCGGCTTGCCGAGCGCCATGTACTCCATGATCTTGTTCATCGTCGACTTGTCGTTCATCTCGTTGGCGACGTCCGGATTCACGCACACGTCCGCGGTGTTGAGCATGGCGAGCAGTTCCTCATCCGGCGCGCGGCCGGTGAAGGTCACGTAATCGGCGACCCCGAGCTGGTGCGCGAGCTTTTGCATCGCGCGCAGCTCCGCGCCGCCGCCGACCAGGCCGAAATGCACGTCGCTGCGTCCCATGACGCGCACGATGTGACGCACCGACTGCAACAACCCATCGATGCCCTCCTGGCGGCCCATCACGCCGACATAGCCGACCAGGTAGCGCCGGCCGCGCTTGAGCGCCGGATCGGGCGGCATGATCTTCAGACGTCTGAGGTCCGGGCCGCTGCGCACGACGAAGACCTTCTCCGGCGCCCGCCCGCCGCGCTCGATGGCGATGCGGCGGTACGACTCGTTGGTGGCGAGGCAGATGTTGGCCGTGCGGAAAGTGAGCCGCTCGAGCAGCACCATGAGCCGGTAGAAAGCGTCGCGGCGCTGGAACTTCGCCTCGTACAGCTCCGGATTGATGTCGTGATGATCGAACAGGAACTTCTTGCCGAACAGCTTGTAGAACGCGCCGATGAGAAAAATCATATCCGGCGGGTTGCAGGCGTGGATCGCGTCGAAGCCCTGCTCGTAGAGCACTCGCAGCGACAGCGCGAACTCCGCCGCGAGCGCCCAGGTATACTCGAGCGCGTAGCCTAACGGGCCGCTCGCCTCGAACGGCTGCGGATGACGGTAGATGGCGACGCCCTCGATTTCCTCGAAACTCTTCTCGCAGCCTTTGCCTTTCGGGCAGATGATGGAGACCCGATAGCCGGCCGCCGCGAGCGTGCGCGCTTCCTGCCAGACGCGCCTATCGAACGGGCATGGCAGGTTCTCCACGATGATGAGGACCCGCCGCCGCGCGCGCTCGCGCGCCATGCTCCTCACGACTTGTTCGTCGCTCTGCACGACTGCTCCGTCACCAGCATACGCCCTGGTACTGGGCGCGATGCGCGCCGCGATCGGCCAGCCCCGCCACATCGAGCAGGAGTTGTGAGGGCCGGGTGTGTTCGGCGAGCGCCAGCAGCGTCTCCGGGCTCTTCATGCCGACGACCAGCACTTCGGCGTCCCTCACCAGCGACCGCAGATCGTCGGTCATCAACGAAGCTATATGCGGGATGCTCTCTTCGATGAAACGCCGGTTCGCGCCGATCAGACGCGCGATGTTCACGGCGGGATCGTAGATGCGCAGATTCAGGCCCTTGCCTATGAAGCGCTCGGCCATGACGACCATCGGGCTCTCGCGCAGATCGTCGGTGCCCGCCTTGAAGCTGAGGCCGACCATCCCCACCGAGCGGCGACCCGAAGCGAGCACGCGCTCGATCGCCTGTTCGATATGCGCCGCATTGCTCGGCAGGATGGCGCCGAGCATGGGCAGCTCGACATCCTGCCGCTTCGCCAAGTACAGCAGCGCCTTGAGGTCCTTCGGCAGGCAGGAGCCGCCGAAGGCGAATCCCGGGCGCAGGTAGGCAGGCGAAATGTTGAGTTGGCGATCCAGGCACAGCAGGCGCATCACCTCGTGCGGATCGACGCCCACCGCTTGCGAGACACGTCCGATTTCGTTGGCGAACGTCACCTTGGTCGCGTGAAACGCGTTGCACGCGTACTTCAGCATCTCCGCCGTGCGGATCGTGGTTCGTACGAACTCGCACGGCAGGTGGCCGAACACCGCGCGCAGCAACTCCGCGCCGTAGTCGTCGCCGGCGCCCACCACGGTCATGGGAGGATGGTCGTAGTCGTGAATGGAGGTCCCTTCTCGCAGGAACTCCGGCTGAAAGCACAAGCTGAAATCCTGTCCGGCTTGCAGGCCCGAGGCCGACTCGATCGCCGGCGCGATCATGCCTTCCACCGTGCCCGGCTTGACCGTAGAGCGAACGACGATGACGTGCTGCGACTGCTTCTGCGGCAGCACGGCGCCGATCTGCTCGGCGATGCGCAGAATCGCTGTGAGATCCTGATCGCCATTGCCCTGAGCGGGCGTGCCGACGCATACGAACGACAGATCGGTGGCGAGAATCGCGTCGCGGACTGAATCCGTCACGGTCACGGCGCCATTGCGCGTCACCGTACGCGTCAGCTCCTGAATTCCGCTCTCCACGATGGGCGCCTGGCCGTTGCGCAGCAACTCGAGCTTGCCCTGATCGATATCCACGCCCGTGACGCGATGCCCATCACGCGCCAGGCAGGCGAGCGACACCGCGCCGACGTACCCGAGACCGAAGATGCTGATATTGCGCGGCGCGCCCGCTTCGAAGTGAAGCGCACTCTGTCCCTCGACATGCGCCTGCGCTGCGCCTTCGTGCATCCAGCGGCGCGCGTGCGCGCCATCCGCCCCCATCGCATCGACCGGCAATGACATGGCTACCCCGCATGTGCTCCCGCCGCATCGAGTGCGGCTGCCGTATGCAGGGGCAATTTCTGTGCCGCACGGGAAAATCTACACGGGGTGTACGTTGCGCGCGGCGCATGCGCGGGTTCACGCGTGCATGATGGCGCGACGCAACGCACCTGAGCACTGCTGTCGCCGCTTCGCATCAGCGCCGTGCAAACCTGACTGCATCGCACGACAATCCGCCAAAAAAACTTATTACAACGGAACCGACGCTGCTGTTGAAGAATTTGCACCACACGTCTGAGTTGTTCCGGAGAAGAATTCAAGTGAATGCGACCATCGCTCTGCACGAGAACGGTCTGGGCAATCTTCTGGGACGCTCGCCCGTGATGAAGCGGGTGTTCACGCTGATCCAGCGTGTTGCGCCGACCGAGGCGACCGTGATGATCACGGGGGAAAGCGGCGTCGGCAAAGAGTTGGTCGCCGAGTGCATCCACCTGCTGAGCCACCGTTCGCAGGGTCCGCTGGTGGCGATCAACTGCGGCTCCATTCCCGCCTCGCTCATCGAAGCGGAGCTGTTCGGCTACGAGAAGGGCAGTTTCACTGGCGCTTCGCGCTCGCACGCCGGCGTCTTCGAACGCGCTACGGGTGGGACGCTGTTGCTCGACGAAGTGACCGAAATGCCGATGGACATGCAGACGCGGCTGTTGCGTGTGCTGGAGACGGGACGCTTCTATCGTGTCGGCGGTACGCAGGAGATCAAGACCGATATCCGCGTGGCGGCCGCAACCAACCGCAACGTGCTCGAGGCAGTCGCCAACCGCCAACTGCGCGAAGACCTCATGTATCGGCTGGCGGTGTTTCCGCTGCACGTCCCTCCGTTGCGTGAGCGTGTAGGAGATGCGCCGTTGCTCGCGGAGCACTTCCTGCGTGCGCTTAATCGCGCCAACGCAACGGCGAAGACTTTCTCCGCTGCATTTACCGATGCGTTGCGCACGCACCGCTGGCCGGGGAACGTTCGCGAGCTGAAGAATTCCGTGGAGCGCAGCTTCATCCTCGCGGACGACGTGCTCGATATCGATCTGTCGCTGTCGATGTCGGCGCCAGAGCAGCCGGTCGAAGAGCCGCGCCCGGCGGGGCTTCACGTGCCGCTCGGCTCACGCCTGGACGAGGCGGAGCGCTCGTTGATCGAGGTGACGCTCGATTATTGCGAAGGCGACAAACGCCGCGCCGCGGCAGTGCTGGGGTGCAGTCTGAAGACGCTCTACAACAAGCTGAACAGCTACGCCCGCAGCAGCAACCCGCCGGAGAACGTGGCGAGCCGCTCCCGCAGACCGATTCATCCGGTGGGGGCCTCGCCGCTGTCCGGCGCGCCGGTGTGAGGTAGGGTGGGAAGGCGTGAGGACGAGGCGTGAGGACGGGAGGCGCACGGACGACAGATCCCTCCCCCTTCCGGCCCTCCCTCCTTCTCCCGACTTCCTTTCCGCCGCCAAGCCTCCTAGACTCATACCAGACATCCGTCTGGTATGAGCCATGCCCGATCTCACCTCCCGGCAACTGGAAGTCCTTGCTTTCATTCGTCGTTTTGTCGATACGCGCGCCATGCCGCCGACTCGCGGGGAAATCGCGCAGGGCCTGGGCCTGAAGAATCGCCAGGGCGTCGAGCAGCACCTGCGGGCGCTGGCAAGCAAGGGGGCCATCGAGCTGATTCCGGGCGTCTCACGGGGCGTACGGCTGCGGGACGTCGAGCGGTCCGCGGGCGCTGCGCACGCCCACGGTCTGCCGCTGCTCGGGCGAGTGGCCGCCGGCGCGCCGATTCTGGCGGCCGAGAACATCGAAGATTACGTGAATGTGGATGCTGCGCTGTTTCGCCCACGCGGTGATTTCCTGCTGCGCGTGCACGGGGACAGCATGAAGGACGCGGACATTCGCGATCGCGATCTGCTGGTCGTGCACCAAAGCGCACAGGCGCACAACGGTCAGATCGTGGTGGCGCGCATCGATGAGGAGGCCACAGTGAAGTACTACCGCAAGGAAGGGAGCCTGGTGCGCCTGGAACCGGCGAATCCTGCGTACGAGCCAATTGTGGTCGATCTGCGCGAGCAGTTCTTCGCCATCGAAGGGCTGGTGGTGGGCGTGATTCGATGCAGGATGTGAAAACGAGATGGCGTAAGGCGTCTCAAGCCTCCCATCTTCCCGCCTCCCACTTCTCACCGTCCTCACACTTACCATGGACCGCGCCGCAACACTCCAGCAGCTCGCCTGGCTGTGCCGCGGGGACGCTCTCGACGACCCGTCGGCTATCTGGCCGAGCGGCGTGCAGGCGTTGGATGCGGCGCTGCCCGGCGGCGGCTGGCGTTCGGGCGGCCTTGTGGAGGTGATGACTACGCAAACCGGGATTGGCGAAATGCGGCTGGTGACGCCGGCGCTCGCACAACTTACGCGCGCTGATCGTTACGTGGCCTTCGTCTCGCCGCCTTTCGTTCCGTTTGCGCCGGCGCTGATACAGCAGGGAGTGCGGCTCGAACGGCTGCTGATCGTACGCGCGCAGCGGCGTCGCGACGTCCTCTGGTCGCTCGAACAGACGCTGCGCTGTAGATCCTTCGGCGCCGTGCTCGGCTGGCCCGAGACACTGCACGATCGGGACGTCAGAAGGCTGCAACTGGCTGCAGAAGCCGGCGGCGCAGTCGGATTCCTCTATCGTCCGGCCGCCGCTGCACGCGCAGCCTCGCCCGCAGCCGTGCGCTTGGTGTTGCGCGCGCAACCAGACGGACGTCTGAACATCGAGATTCTCAAATGCCGTGGTGGGCGCAGCGGCTTGACGATCACGGTCGAGCGATCATCGGTCGCAAGCAGCTCGATCGCAAAGACCGCGAGCGCCGCCTCGTCCTGAGACTATAAACCGCGACGGGAGTCGACTGCCCTGAGCTTGAAACACGTGATGCTCGCAAGGCCATCTCAAATGCAAGTCTTGGTCAGCGACGGCAAGACTTGGGTGGCGCGCGACTGAGGATCGCAACCATGCTCTGGTTGTGCATTACCCTGCCCCAGCTTCCCCTGGAAGCCCTGTGCGCGAACGACGACGCGCAACCTGTGATCGTCGCCGCATCCGAGGGTGCGGCTCGCTGGGCGATCTGCTGCAGCCGCGCTGCACAGCGCGCCGGTCTGAGCGCACCGACGAATTATGCGACGGCGCTCGCCGCCTTGCCGGAAGCCGCGGTTCTCGAGCGCAAGCCGCAGGCAGAACTGGCTGCACTGCAACGGATGGCCGCATGGGCCTATCAGTTCAGCGCGAGCGTCGTGCTCGGCGAGATTGCGGCGGAGCCGCGTAGGGCGCGCAGCGCCAGCCTGTGGCTGGAAATCGGCGCCAGCCTGAAATTGTTCGGCGGCTTTCGCGCGCTCATCGAGCGAATCGAAGGCGAGCTGCACGAGCTGGGTTATACATACCAGCTGGGCGTCGCGCCTACGCTGGAAGGCGCCGCTTTGCTCGCACGCTGCGCGATCCGCCACGCCATCACCACTCGCCAGGCGCTTCATCAGCGCATTCGCAACCTGCCGATCTCCAGCCTGGAACTCGATCCCGCCATCGTGCGATCGCTGCACCAGGCCGGCGTGCGCACCATCGGCCTGCTTCTCGACCTGCCGCGCGATGCGCTCGCGAGGCGATTCGGGCCGCAGCTCAGCGCCTTCCTGGACCGGCTGATCGCAGCCGCGCCGGATGCACGGCCAGCGTTCCAGCCGCCGCCGGTCTACCGCGCGAGCTTCGAATTCGGATTCGAGGTTGCAGGCGTAGCGGCGCTGCTGTTTCCGCTACGCCGCATGCTGCACGAGTTCGCGGGCTACCTGCGCGCCCGGGACGTAGGCGTACAGGAATTCACCATCACTCTGCAGCATCGCGCAGAAGCAGCGACGCATCTGCGCATCGGGCTCCGCGCTCCCGGTCGCAGCGCAGACAAGTTCCTCGAACTGGCGCGCGAGCAGCTCGAACGAGCTCGGCCGTCGTGCGCCAGCATCGCCATGAGCATTTCGGCCGATCGGTTCACGGCGCCCGGCGCTTTGCAGGACGACTTGTTCAATCGGACGCGGCAGAACGATGATCTCTCTCACACGCTCGATCGTCTTGCATCGCGACTGGGCGAGGAGCAGGTGCATGCGCTGAAGTGCGTCGCCGATCATCGACCTGAAGCCAGCTGGGCGAGTGCGGCCATCGAAGAGACGCGTCCCTCGGTGCATTTCCCCGACCGGCCTTTGTGGCTGCTGTCACAACCGCAAGTGCTGCAACTTGCGGCGATGCCGACGAACGCCGCTGGACCCGAGCGCATCGAAAGCGGCTGGTGGGACGGCGGGGATGCACAGCGCGACTACTTCGTCGTGCGCACCAGCAGCGGCGCCGATTTGTGGATCTATCAGGATCTGAGCGATCGACGCTGGTACCTGCATGGATTCTGGTCATGAGCGGCTACGCGGAGCTGCACTGCATCACCAACTTCACCTTTCTGCGCGGCGCCTCTCACCCGCAGGAGCTGGCGGCGCAAGCGCACAGTCTCGGCTACCAGGCTCTGGCGATCACGGACGAGTGCTCCATGGCGGGCGTGGTGCGCGCCCACGAAGAAGCCAGACGGCTCGGCCTGAAGCTCATCGTCGGTGCGGAATTCCGCACCCAGGACGATCTGCACCTGGTGCTGCTCGCCCCCACACAACGGGCTTATGCACAGATCTGCCGCCTCATCACGACCGGCAGACGTAAAGCAGCAAAGGGCGCGTATAACCTGTCACGCACCAATTTCGACTCGGGACTCGACGAGTGTCTGGCGTTGTGGATCCCGCCTCGCGAGCCCAGGCTCGCGATCGGCGCCTGGCTGAAGCAATCGTTCTCCGGGCGCTGCTGGATCGCGGTGGAGTTGCATCGCAGTGCGGACGATGTGCAGCGGCTCGCTCAACTACGCGAGCTGAGCCGGTCGCTGGACGTGCCGCTGGTCGCTGCGGGCGACGTTCATATGCACGTGCGGGAGCGCCGACCGCTGCAGGACGTGCTCACCGCCATCCGCTGCAAATGCACTGTCGCACAGGCAGGATCGCGCCTGTTTCCAAACGCCGAACGGCATTTGCGCCGTCATGAGGATCTGCAGGCGCTGTATCCGCCGGATCTTCTGCAAGAGACGCTGCGCATTGCGCAGCGCTGCGAGTTCTCCTTAGGCGAGCTGCGTTATCAATATCCACGCGAGCTGGTTCCCGCGGGACAAACGGCCGCCGAGCGGCTGCGGGATCTGGCGCAACAAGGATTGCGCAGGCGCTGGCCGGGCGGCGCGCCTGCGAAGATCGTGGCGTCGATGGAACGTGAGCTGCAGCTGATCGAGGAGCTCGGCTATGAGCATTTCTTCCTGACCGTACATGAGCTTGTCCATTGGGCGCGCAGCCGGACGCCGCCGATCCTTTGCCAGGGACGGGGCTCAGCCGCGAACTCAGTGGTCTGCTACGCGCTCGGAATCACCGAGGTCAACCCGGAGCTGATCGACGTGCTCTTCGAGCGCTTCATAAGCAGGGAGCGTAACGAGCCGCCGGACATCGACGTCGATTTCGAACACGAACGTCGCGAGGAAGTCATCCAGCATGTGTTCCGAAAATACGGCCGCGAGCGCGCCGCGATTGCGGCCACCGTCATCTGCTATCGCCCGAAGAGCGCGATCCGCGACGTCGGCAAGGCTCTCGGCCTGAGTTCCGACGTGATCGACCGGATCGCGAAATCTCAGACCTACTGGGACGACCGAGAGGCGTTCCGCAACAGCATCGCCGCCGAGGGATTACGCTGCGACGCCGACGTCATGCAGCAGCTGGACGCTTTCGTGCAGGAATTGCTGGGTTTTCCGCGGCATCTATCACAGCACGTCGGCGGGTTCGTGATTTCCGAGGAGCCGGTTTGCGAGCTTGTCCCCATCGAGAACGCGGCCATGACGGACCGCACGATCATCCAGTGGGACAAGGACGATCTGGAATCGCTCGGTCTGCTGAAGGTCGACGTGCTGGCGCTCGGTATGCTCACGGCGATGCGCAAGACCTTCGACCTGCTGAAGAAGACCGGCTGCGGGCCAAGCGGCATGCACGAAATTCCGCGCGAGGATCCCGCGACATACGCAATGATCTGCCGCGCCGAGACCACGGGAGTATTCCAGATCGAATCGCGCGCGCAAATGACGATGCTGCCGCGCCTGCGTCCGCGCAAGTACTACGACCTGGTGATCCAAGTGGCCATCGTGCGCCCCGGGCCCATCCAGGGCGGCATGGTTCATCCTTACCTCGAGCGCCGGCGCATGCGCGCCGAGGACATCGAATATCCTAACGAGGAACTCCAGGCGATTCTGCAGAAGACGCTGGGAGTGCCGATCTTCCAGGAACAGGTCATGCAGATCGCCATCACCGCCGCGGGATTCTCCGCTGGCGAAGCCGACCTGCTGCGCCGGTCGATGGCGGCGTGGAATCGCAGCGGAACCCTGGAGAAATTTCGCGCAAAGCTGCTGGAAGGCATGTGCGCCAGGGGTTATGACCGGGAGTTCGCCGAGAGCATCTATCGTCAAATCCAGGGATTCGGCGAGTACGGCTTCCCTGAATCGCACTCCGCGTCATTCGCGCTGCTCACTTATCTGTCCAGCTATCTCAAGCACCACTGGCCGGCCGCTTTCATAGCCGGCCTGATCAATAGCCAGCCGATGGGTTTCTATAAGCCCGCGCAGCTCATCGAAGAAGCGAAGCGGCAGAACGTCAAGATCCTGCCGGTCGATGTGCTCGCCAGCGATTGGGATTGCACGCTCGAGGTCGACCGGTCCGGCGCACATGCGATACGACTCGGCCTGCGGCTGGTGCATGGATTTCCGCAGGAGGGCGCTGCCCGGATCGACGCCGTGCGCCGTGAATGCGTCGTCGTGCAAGACCTGCAGGAGTTCGTACGCCGCACGGGATTGTCCAGACGCGCCATGACCTCCCTTGCCATGGCGGGCGCTTTGCGCAATCTCAGCAGCCATCGACATTCGGCCGTGTGGAAGGCCCTAGGAGTCGAATCGCTTCCTGGAATGCTCGCGCAGGCCGCAGCGCATGAGCAGCAACTGCAGTTGCCTCGCCCCAGTGAAGCGGAGGAAATGCTGGCCGATTACCGGCAGCTTGGATTCAGCACCGGGAGGCATCTGCTGGAGCACCTGCGTCCCCACTTGCAGCGCATGGGCGTCGTAACTCGTCGACAGATCGAATCGATGCGCAACGGCGCGACCGTGCGGGTCGGCGGGCTGGTGACTCATCTGCAACGGCCAGGCACGGCTTCGGGCGTCGTGTTCGCTTCGATCGAGGACGAAACCGGAGTGAACAACGTGATTCTCTGGCCGACGGTCTTCGATACGCATCGGCAGACGATTCTGCAGGCGAACTTAATGATCGTGACGGGCGAGTTGCAGCTTTCGGACGGCGTTGTGCATGTCGTGGCTCGCTCCGTCGAAAATTATTCTCACTGGATACTGGAGCTGCCCCGCAACTCCAGAGACTTCCATTGAGCGCGCGCACGCGCGCGTCGTACGTGTATCAGCGGGGGTAGGAAATCGTGTCGCGAGCTGCGAGCTCAGTGCGACTCGCGGCAAGCGCCTTGCGCAGTGCGCGACCAGCGTCCGCTCGTTCGCGACGCGAGCGGCTGACCTGTGTTTTTGCAACGTGGGCGTCGACAATGCGGCCTTTGACGAGCTGACGTCGCTGGATGGTATTCATGCGCGCCTCCGGCAGCAGGACCTATGCAAAAAGCCCCGTCGGCGAACCGACGGGGCTTGATGCTTATTTAGAAGCCTGGCAGTGACCTACTCTTGCATGCCCGAAGGGCACACTACCATCGGCGCACAGCGTTTTCACTTCCGAGTTCGAGATGGGATCGGGTGGTTCCCGCTTGCTATTGCCGCCAGGCAAACTGGCTCGCGTCGCGAGCGCCGTCTCGGTTCGCATTGCAAATCGAATAAGCGCTCGCCGCAGAATTCGGAGTTGTTTCGACGCACTGTCGCATTGAGTAATCGAGTTTCTGATCTATCGATCTCGGAGCGAGACTGATCGATCAGACACACCGTACGCACAAGCGCATTGGGTGTTATATGGTCAAGCCTCACGGGCAATTAGTACTGGTTAGCTCAATGCATTACTGCACGTACACACCCAGCCTATCAACGTCGTAGTCTGCGACGGCCCTTCAGGGGGATCGAGTCCCCAGGGAAACCTAATCTTGGGGGGGGCTTCCCGCTTAGATGCTTTCAGCGGTTATCCCGTCCGTATATAGCTACCCGGCAGTGCCACTGGCGTGACAACCGGAACACCAGAGATACGTCCACTCCG
>JAVEVD010000135.1:0-2950 GCA_034005205.1 Steroidobacteraceae bacterium
GATCACCGTGCGCGGCGTCTGCTACGCGCTGTTCACGCGCGGGACACTGCCTGATATGAGCACGAACTCCACCGGCAAGATCAGCCGGATCATGACGGAGATGCGCGAGACCGACGCGCTCCTCTGGACGCGCATCGTGGATGGGAGCCGATCAGTCCAGGCAATCAACCAGTGGAAGGACCCGGCAGCGATCATCCGCGCGGCGATCGGGCAATACCGCCGGGACAACTGGCAAGACCAGCCGGTGCGCGTGGAGGTCTGGAGCGAGAAGTCCACCGTCGGCGGTGTGCTCGGGCCTGTGCTCGACGAACTCGGCGTCACGTTCAGGGTGATGATGAACCGCCCCGGGTTTCGTGGAGGCCCGTTGGCTTGAGTCAGGCCGGGACGGCCTGCTCGGTCAATTGACGGTAGTAGTTTGCCTCGGCCTCTGCCGGCGGGATGTATCCGATCGGCTCCAGCAGCCTGTGATGATTGAACCAAGACACCCATTCGAGCGTCGCCAGTTCCACGGCTTCCTTGGTCTTCCAGGGCGCGCGGCGGTGGATCAGCTCGGCCTTGTACAGCCCGTTGATGGTCTCGGCCAGCGCGTTGTCGTAGCTATCGCCCTTGCTGCCCACCGACGGTTCGATGCCGGCCTCAGCCAGTCGCTCGCTGTAGCGGATAGAGACGTATTGCGACCCCCTGTCGGAGTGATGGACCAGGGAGTTGTCCCGTTCGGGGCGCCGGTCGTACAACGCCTGCTCCAGCGCGTCGAGCACGAAGTCGGTGTGCATCGAACTGCTCACCCGCCAGCCGACGATCCGCCGGGCGAACACATCGACGACGAAGGCCACGTACAGCCAGCCCTGCCAGGTCGAGACGTAAGTGAAATCGGACACCCAGAGTTGGTTGGGCCGCTGGGCCTTGAACTGCCGGTTCACGCGGTCCAACGGGCACGGCGTTGCCGCGTCGCTGATCGTCGTACGAATCACCTTGCCGCGGACCACTCCGCGCATGCCGTGCCGGCGCATCAGGCGCTCCACCGTGCAGCGGGCCACAGGCACCCCCTCGCGGCCCAGTTGGCGCCAGACCTTGTCGGCGCCATAGACCCGCAGGTTGGCACGCCAGACCTGCTCGATGCGCGCCAGCAGAATCTCGTCACGCCGCGCGCGCGAGCAGCGCAACTCCGGGCGACGTTGTCGGGCTGCATGGCGCCAATATCCCGAAGGGGCGATCTGCAGCACCTTGCAGATCGGCTCGACCCCTTGCACATCACGATGCCGGTCGATGAAGTCCATCATCACTTCAGTCGGCGGTCGAGCTCCGCCTGGGCGAAAAACGCGCTCGCCAGCTTCAGGATCTCGTTGGCCTTGCGCAGCTCACGCACCTCGCGCTCGAGCTCCTTGACCCGCTGTTGCTCGGCGGTGGTGGGCCCTTCGCGCAGACCGGCGTCACGCTCATGCTGGCGAACCCAGTTCCGCAAGGTCTCCGCGTTACAGCCGATCTTGCCGGCGATCGACACGATCGCCGCCCACTGCGACTCGTACTCGGCGCGATGCTCGAACACCATCCGTACGGCACGCTCCCGGACCTCCGGGGAGAACTTCGTTGACTTCCTCATGGCTCCATCCTCTCAAAGGTTGGAGCCTCCTCAAAATCCGGGGCGGTTCATGAAGGGCTTTGGCTCATTCACCGCGGTCAGACAGGCGGCGGAGGACTCGATCGATTTGACCAGCGACCGCGATGCGGTTGCGCTGTACATCGGCGACTGGGACCCGTCTGGCCTGTACATGAGCGAGGTGGATCTGCCTGCCCGGCTGGCGCGGTACGGCTCGCGATGGTCCTTCAGGCGGATCGCGCTCGTCCGCGATGATCTCGACGGACTCCCGCACTTCGACACTTCGACCAAGAAGGAGGACGCGCGGCCCCCCTGGTACTTGAAGAACACGACCGCCGACCCGAGCAAGTCCTGGGAACTCGACGCGATGGATCCGAACGACCTGCGCGAGCGGGTGCGCGTCGAGATCGAGAGGTACATGGACTTGGACGCTTGGCAGCGCGCACTCGATGTAGAGGCCGTCGAGAAGGAGTCGATGCAAGACTTCCACGCGGAATGGCTGCGGCGGCTGGGGAGGGTGGTTCGATGAGTGCTGACGCCCTGCTTTCCCGTCTCGAGCGCTCGAAGAAGACCGGTCGCGACCGCTGGCTCGCCCGCTGCCCCGCACACGAAGATCGCCGGCCGTCCCTCTCGATCCGAGAACTCGGTGACGGTCGAACCCTTGTGCATTGCTTCGGCGGCTGCGACGTCGAGTCGGTGCTCTCTGCTGTCGGCCTGGGTTTCTCCGATTTGTTCCCCGAGGGCGCGGTGGATCATGCGCCACGAGTGAAGAAGCCGTACTCGGTGCGCGACGTCGTGCATGCACTCCGCTTCGAACTGACAGTGGCGTTCGTCCTGCTGGCAGATGTAGCCGCCAACCGCCCGCTCGACGGGCACGCGCGCGGGCGGGCTGGGATGGCCGCGGGCCGAATCATTCATCTGCTCGGAGAGCTCGACCATGCAGCATGAGCATCTGATTGCGCTGATCGAGAGCGAGTTGCTCAAGGTGAGGGAGGCCCGGCCTTGCCGCGTGGATTCAGACGACGCGCAGCGCGAGGCAACCGCCCGCCGGCTCGATGACTTCCACTGCCACATGCCCACGGCAAAGTTCCTGTACGTGCCGACGCGCGATCTGTGGCCTGGAGAGAGTGTGAACAGCGCCGTGAAGGACTGGCCCGACGATCCGAGGAAGCCCGGGAGAAAGATGGCGCCGTCCAAGTGGCTGCAGAAGATGCGGCCCATCCATCAGTTGACCTGGGCGCCCGATGAGGCGCAAGTGATCGAGGACCGGGTGATCGATACCGGAGGTTGGACCGAGTACAAGGGCGAGCGGGTATTCAATCGGTACCGGCCGCCGAGCGTGCTGCCAGGTGA
>JAVEVD010000079.1:0-13534 GCA_034005205.1 Steroidobacteraceae bacterium
TACGCGATCACGTCTATGACACCGACCTGCTGGGCGAAAAGAAGATCGTCAATAATCTAGAAGCGCATCTCGGATTGTCGATTTTCTTCTGAGCGAGGATGGGAAGAGGAAGAAGCGGTTAGCGGTTGGCGGTTAGCGGTTAGTTCGGAATGAGGTTCTTCGATCCTTCGCGATCCTGCGGAGCGCACTGGGGAAATCAGCCAGCCTGCGCGCGCAATGACGAAAGATGCCGCTCTTAACTAATCGTCAACCGCTAACGCCTCCAAAGGTCCAGCCATGTTTACGAAATCGTCGCCAAGATCCTCACGAGGCTGCACGCTGCTGCTCGCGATCTGCGTAGCGCTCTCGGCGCCGTCGTCGACGGGCGCCGGCTCTACGGCGGCGCCCTCGTTCGCGTTGCCGTCGCGTAACGGCGACATGATCTCGCTCGCCGATCTGAAAGGCCAGGTCGTCATGCTGAACTTCTGGGCGAGCTGGTGCGGGCCGTGCCGGCAGGAAATGCCGCTTCTAGATCAGATGTACAAGCGTTACAGTGCACTCGGATTCACGCTGCTCGGCGTGAACGTCGAGGCGAACACCCAAGATGCGGAGCGCTGGCTTGGCGATACGCCGGTGTCCTTTCCCATCCTGTTCGACCGCGACAGCAAGGTCAGCAAGCTTTACGACGTAAGCGCCATGCCGAGTACGGTGTTCATCGATCGCAACGGGGATGTTCGCTACCTGCATCGCGGCTACCGGCCGGGCGACGAAGGCGAGTATCTCGATCAGATTCGCGCGCTGCTGAAAGAGTGAGCGTAAGTGACTCGTGACTCGGAACTGACGACTGGCGCATGGCGCGCGGCGGCGGCGATGCTGACGCTGCTGGCGCTCGGCGGATGCGCCAACGCCGAACCGTGGGTCAAACCATACGAGCGGCAGGCGCTTGCCGATCCGATCATGGCGCTCGACCCCCATCCTGTATCGAGCGCCTACACGCATCACGTGTTCGAAGCGCGCGAAGGCGCGCGCGGTGCGCGCGGCGGCGCTGGCGGCGGCTGCGGGTGCAACTGACGTGGCGAGCCCGCGCGCACTGATCGCCGCTCTGGCGTTGCTGGCGATGGCGCATCCGCTCGCGCTGCGCGCCGCCGTGTTGCCCGAGGATCGCGCCGACGTTCTTTATCACCGCTACGAAGGCGGCGGCGTGACCATCCACGGACCTTCCGTGCTGGTGCGCAAGAAGATGGCGGAAAAGTATGCGGTCAGCGCCAATTACTATGTGGACATGGTGACCAGCGCGTCGATCGACGTCGAGGTGAGCGGCGCGAGCGAGTACAAGGAAGAGCGCGATCAGTACAGCCTCGGCTTTGAGTATCTGCGCGGCAGGACGACATACAACCTCGGCTACACGCACAGCGAAGAGAACGATTACGAAGCTGGGACCGTGACCTTCGGCCTCAGCCAGGACCTGTTCGGCGATCTCACCACGATCAGCATGGGGTTCTCCAAGGGAGAGGATACGGTGCGCCGTACGATGCGCGATCCGACGACCCTGGCGCGCATCGTCGATCCTGCGTTCGAGGAGGACGTCGAGCGGTGGAACTATCGCGTCGGCGTTTCTCAGATCCTCACGAAGACGCTGATCGCGACGCTCGAGTTGGAGGTGATCACCGACGAGGGGTACCTCAACAACCCGTATCGCTCGTTCCGCTACGTGAATCCTGCAGACGACCGGCTGTTCGCGCTCGAAACCGAGGTTTATCCACGCACTCGCACCAGCAACGCGGCGGCGCTCAACGCTCGCTGGTTCATGCCGTGGCGCGCCGCGCTGCACGGCGGCTATCGCTTCTACACGGACACCTGGGACATCCGTGCAGACACGTTCGAGCTGGGCTACACGCATCCGCTCGGACAGAACTGGGTGCTCGAAGCCAAGTATCGCTACTACACGCAGGATCGCGCGGAGTTCTACAGCGACCTGTTCGCGCGGCGCGACCAGCAGAACTTCATGGCGCGCGACAAGGAGTTGTCCACGTTCAACAGCCACACGTTCCGAGTGGGCGCCACGTACCAGTTCGCGGCTGGCGACTGGCGTTTCGTGAAAAAGAGCTCCTTCAGCCTGTTCTACGACCGTATCGAGTTCGACTACGAGGATTACCGGGACGCGCGCTACTCGCTGCTCCCCTCGGACGATCCACGCTTTCGTCCCGCCGGCGCAGAGCCGCTGTACAGCTTTGGCGCGAACGTCATCCAGGCGTTCGTATCCATCTGGTTCTGAAGCGACGACGCCGGCAGGATGAAAGCCGGAGGCGCCGCGGCCGTTCTCTTGCTGGGCGCGAGCACAATCTCGGCCGAACCGTTCGCCACGCGGGACCAGAATCCGCTGCTCGCCGGTTTCGGCCTGCCCTCCCCTCTGCCTGCGCGCATCGAACCGCGCGAGAGCGACTCGGCCCGCTGGTCGATCGCCGCCGATCTGAACTGGGCGAGTACGGCGCTCGTGCAGACGTCCGCGCGCGAGACGCTCATCGTCGATGCGGAGAGTCGTGAGCTGCGCATCGCAGTGCAGCGCTCGCTCTCGCCGCAAACGGCGCTGCGCATCGCAGCGCCTTGGCGCTACACCGGCGGCGGTTCGCTCGACAGCTTCATCGACGACTGGCACCAGTGGTTCGATCTGCCGGAAG
This sequence comes from Steroidobacteraceae bacterium, assembly GCA_034005205.1. GTDB lineage: Bacteria > Pseudomonadota > Gammaproteobacteria > Steroidobacterales > Steroidobacteraceae > Steroidobacter. The sequence continues at coordinate 2,658 of JAVEVD010000079.1, forward strand.
GCGCACGACCCGCACTCCCGCGAGACCGGTTGCGCATCGCGTACGCCCGCGACCAGACGACCAGACTCGATTCACGGTACGCCGGCCACGGGTTGGGCGACGTGTCGATCGGCGTCGGTCATCAAGTGCTGTCCACCGAGCCCGCTGCGCTCGCCGCATGGCTCACGCTCGAGCTGCCGACCGGCGACGCCGACAAGTTCAACGGCTCGGGCGCCGTGGACGCATCCTTGGCGCTGGCGGGCGACGCCCGACTCGCGCAGCGCTGGACGGCGTTCGCCCAGGCGGGCGTAAGCTGGCTCGGAGACGGCGACATCTTCCCCGACCTGCAGCGCAACGTCGTGTGGAGCGCGCTCGTCGGCGTCGGCTGGCGAGCCACGCCGCTCATCGAGCTCAAGGCTCAAGTCGATGCGCACAGCGCCGCGTTCGACAGCAGGCTCGACTTCCTGGGCGACTCCGTCGCCGTCACCATCGGCGGCGCGCTGCACTTGCGCTCCGGCTGGCGAGTGGACATCGGCGTGACGGAGGACATCGCGGTGGAGACGGCGCCAGACGTTGTTTTCATCCTCGGGCTGCGCCGCGGATCAGTGCGCTGACTCGGCGGTCGCCTCACTGCGATGCGCGCCCGGTCTCCATCCTCGGCGCCCGCTTCCGCTTGCGACCCAACGCCGCGGCGCCGGTCTTCGCGACGGCTGCAGGAACCTGTTGCGTTATGCAATGGATATTGCCGCCGCCGAGCAGGATCTCCCGAGCTTGCACTCCGATGATGCGCCGCTCGGGGAAGATCTTCTGCAGCTCGCGCGCCGCCGCTCGATCCCGCTTCCTGTCCAGCAGCGGCATGACGATCGTGGAATTGGCGATGTAGAAGTTCACGTACGACGCCGCCAGCCGCTCGCCGGCGCGCCGCGGCGCATCTGCATGCGAGGCGTCGATGTGCTGCGACTCCTCGCGCGTGCGATACAGCGGCCCCGGCTGCAACAGCTTGTGCACTTTCAAACGCCTGCCGCGCGCATCACGCGCATCCATGAGGCGCTCGTATGCATCCTGGGAGATGCGGTGCTGCGGATCGCGCTTGTCGTTGGTCCACGTCAGCACGACTTCGCCTGGTCGAGCGAAGCAGCACAAGTTGTCTACATGCCCGCTGGTTTCATCGTCCACGACGCCGGCGCCCAACCAGATCACGCTCGTGACGCCCAGGTACTCGTGCAGCAGGATCTCGAGCTGCCCGCGGTCCAGCTGCGGGTTGCGGTTGGGATTGAGCAGACACTCCTCGGTGGTGATGAGCGTGCCCTGACCATCCACATGTATGGCGCCGCCCTCGAGCACGAAGGGCGCCTGGTAGCGGGCGCATTTCTCCACCTCGAGCACCTTGCGCGCCACCAGATCGTCCTGGTCCCACGGGAAATAAAGCCCGCCGGAGGACTCGGCGCTGCGCAGCCCGCCCCAGGCGTTGAAGATCCAGTCCACGCCGCGAACATCCCCGCGGCGGTCGACCACGAACGTCGGTCCGACATCGCGCATCCATGCGTCATTGCTCGACAGCTCGACCACGCGCACCGCGTCGGGCAGCATGGCGCGCGCCTGCATGAACTGCTCGCGGGACGCGCCGACCGTCACGGGCTCGCCCGTGGCGATGGCGGCGGCCACGGCGGCGAACGCGGCTTGCGCCGGCTTGGCGCCGAGTCGCCAGTTGCTGGTCCGTTCGGGCCAGATCATCCAGCAGCCGCTATGCGGCTCGAATTCGCCGGGCATGAGAAAGCCGTCGGCGGCGGGTGTGGTCGCCAGGGTTTGCATGGTCGGCGATGGAGCCAGCGACTTGCGACTAGCGGCTCGTCACTAGTCGCTCCCTTAGCGACTCAACGTATATTCAGCGCTGCAGTAAGGACACTTCGACCAGCCGGTTTTCTCGATGGGCAGGAATACCCGCGGGTGGGAGTTCCACAGGTGCATGCTGGGCATCGGACAGGAGAGCGGCAGGTCGTTCACAGTCACCGTGTACTGGCTCTGCGCGTTCGGTTGAATGAGCTTCGCTGCGGTTTGCGGATTCGACATGTCGGACGCCTCGGATCAGATGCTTTTCCCGGGGGAGCCAGGGAGCGCGGCCGGATTATCGCACGGCGGCGCGCGCCGGGAACGGCGCTTCATTCCTGCCCGTCCTCCTCGGCCATCACTTCCTCCCATATCGCGATGACGCCGCGCCGCTCGGCGACGAACTCATCCGCCCCCACGACGTTTTTCGAGCCGTCCAGCGACAATCGGTGCAGCCGCTGGCGGTACTTGCGATAGGTGTCCACCAGAAAATCCACGCGCGACTGCGGCACAAGTCCGCCCGAAGCGAGACTCTCGAGCTGGCGGATGTTGTCCGAGAAGGTGACGATCTGCGGATAACGGTCGGCCCACTTGAGCATCCAGAACTGCACCAGGAACTCGAGATCGGCCACTCCGCCCGGATCCTGCTTCAAATCGAATTGCCCGGGCCCGGCCTTTGAAAGGCTGCTGCGCATGCGCTCGCGCATCTTGCGAACCTCCTTGCGCAACCCTTCGCGACGCACTGCGTTGCGCAGGACTTCCACACGCGCCGACTCGAACTGCTCGCGCAGCGCTTGCGGGCCGGCGATGGCGCGGGCGCGCAACAGCGACTGGTGCTCCCAGGTCCACGCCTCCGCGAACTCATAGCGGCGGAACGCAGCGAGCGACTGCACGAGGATGCCGCGGGCGCCGCCCGGACGCAGGCGCGTATCCACCTCGTAAAGCCGTCCGGATGAAGTGTGCACCGTGAGCAGGTGCACGAGGCGCTGGCCGAGCCTCTGAAAGAACACGGTATTGTCGATCTGCTGCAACCCGTCCGTATGGCCGCCATCCGCGCCCGACCCTTCGTCGGCGTCATGCAGGAACACCAGATCGAGGTCGGATCCGTAGCCGAGCTCCAGCCCGCCGAGCTTGCCATAGGCCACCACGATCATTTGCGCGGCGCCCCGACCGGCGGCGCGCTGCGGAACGCCGTAACGCTCGCTCATCTGGGACCACGCGAGTTGCAGCGCCTGCTCCACGATCAGCTCGGCGATGTCGGTGAGCCGGTCGCTCACCTTCATCAAGGGGAGGCCGCAGACGAGGTCGGCCACCGCCACTCGGAACGTCGCGGCGCTCTGGAATTCTCTCAGGATCTCCACCTGCCGCTCGGGATCTTCGCCCTGCATCGCCGCGCGCCGCACGGCGAGATCCTCCGCGAACTGTGCGCGGCTCGGCGTCTCTTCGATGAGCCGCTCGTCGATGAGCTCATCGAGCAGCAGCGGATGCGCGGCGATCTGGTCGGCCAGGAACTGGCTTTGGGCGCAAAGCTGCACCAGCCGGCGGCGGGCCGCGCCGTTTTCGTTCAGCAGCGCGACATACACCGTTCGCCCCCCGATGCGCTCGAGAATGCGGATGATGCGCGCCATGACCGAAGCGGGAGAGTTGCTGCGCGCGACGGCCGGCAGCAATCGCGGCAGCAGCTCGCGCAGACGCCGTCGCCCGGTTTCGTCGAGGCGACGGTAGTAGGCGCTCGAGCGCATCTGCTCGAGCAGCTCGACGAGCGCGTCCGGCTCGGCGAACCCCATTTGCCGGAGCGCGCCGGTCAGCTCGTCCGCGGACGCCTCGATGTCGAACAACTGCGGTCCGGCGTCCGCCTGCTCCGCGCCCTGCGCCTTCGGGCCGAACAACGTTTCCTCGAAATGCCGCGCGACGCACCCGCGGTGCTCGCGCAAGTGCGCCTCGAGGACGCTCCAGTCGGCGCAATCCATCGACAGCGCCAGTCGCGCGCGCCCGGTCGCGTCGTCGGGAAGCCGGTGCGTCTGCTCGTCATTCCACTCCTGAAGCCGGTTCTCCACCACGCGCAGGAAGCGATACGCCGCGTCCAACTGTTGCACGGCCTCCCTCTTCAGAAGCCGATGCCCGACCAGCAGAGGCAGCACGGCGCGCAGCTCGCGCGACTGCAGGCGTGGATCGCCGCCGCCGCGAATCAACTGAAAAGCCTGCACGATGAACTCGATCTCGCGAATGCCGCCCGGCCCGAGCTTGATGTCGTCCCGCAGCTCACGCCGCTCGACCTCACGGGCGATCATGGATTTCATCTCGCGCAGCGACTCGAAGACGCTGAAATCCAAGTAGCGTCGGTATACGAATGGACGCAGCACCTCGTCGTACAGCGCCTGATACTGTTCGCACGCGGTCAGCGCCCGCGCTTTCACGTATGCATAGCGCTCCCACTCGCGTCCATGCTTCTGCAGGTAGTCCTCCAACGCGCCGAAGCTCACCGCTACGCGCCCGCTGTCTCCGAACGGCCGCAGGCGCAGATCTACGCGATACACGAATCCTTCGACTGTCGGGTTCGCCAGAAGCTGTACGATCTTCTGTCCGAGGCGCATGAAGAATTCGGCGTTGTCGATCGGACGCGCGCCGTCGGTTTCGCCGGCCTCGGGATACAGGAGAATGAGATCGATGTCGGAGGAGAAATTGAGCTCGCCGCCGCCGAGCTTGCCCATGCCTAGAATCATGAGGCTCTGCGCAGCGCCGTCCTGCTCACTGCGCGGCGTCCCATAGCGCGCCGCCAGCGCATCATGACTCTTGCGGCACGCGAGCTGCACGCATACATCCGCGACCGCGGTGAGGTCCCTCAGCGTTTCATCGAGATCCGCCCAGCCTGCGATGTCCCGCCAGGCGATGCGCACGGCGTGCTTGCGGCGGAATCGGCGCAGCGCCTGCATCCACTGGGCTTCGTCGGCGCCGCCCGCTAACGCTTCCAGCTCCGTCGCGAGCGCAGCTTCGCGCACGGACTGGAACAGAGGACCGCTGGCGAGGTCGATGAGCATGGCGGGATCGCGCAGGCAGCTCGAGGCCACGAACTCGCTGCACGCCCACACGCGGGCGATCGATGCGTCGACCCGCTGGTCGGCGAGCGCTCGCGCCCACACGGCCGGCTCGCTGTCCCGGGCGGCCTGCAGCCGCGCCCGAGCAGCTTCGATGAGCGGATGCTTGTCGATCGTTGTAGGCGTCATGCAGGCAGTTTACCCGCTCTGCGCGCGCCACCCTGGTTCGCCGTGCGCTGAACCAGTCGATGCCGCCGGCCGTCGGCCGAGGTCGCAGTATCAGGCGCCAGCGAGCCGAGCTTTAGGGCTTCGCCTTAGGGCGAGACGCAGCGCGGCCATGCAAAGTCCGGATGACCGGCGCGGCTTCACCAAGACTCATGCAGAGAATGATCCTCACGACTCTCAGCGTTTCCGTTCAGCGTCCTGCGCGCCGTCGCGTGCGGCTCAGAACTCTGTTCGGCGCAGGCGCGCTGGCTCTCGGAGCCGCGATGATCCCGCGCGCCGAGGCGAACGCCTCCGCCTGCCCTGCGGCGGGCTGCGCGACCGACGCGCCGCAAGCCATGCAGGCTCATCGAAACTGGCGGTATTCGACCGGCCTGCACCGCCTGGGCGCAGACCGCGACGTACGCCGCCAGACGCTGTCGGAGCAAGATTACTCCGCGTTCAGCGGCGTTGGCCTGGTGGTGTGCTCGGCGGGCGAGGCGACCAAGACGTCGACCGCCTTCCTGGTCGGCCAGTTCGATCTCGGCGTGACCGTCGCTCATACCTTCGAGTTCGGCCAGGGCGTCGAGCCCGAGTGCTCCTACAACAGCATGGATTCGCAAGGCCAGATCCGCGAGCGCATTCCAGTCGCCTACGTGCGCTCGCAGTGGGCCTCCGACACCGCGCGCGGACAAGCCGCGACGGATTTTGCGGTCGTACGACTGGCGCAGCCCTCACGCTACGCGCAGCGCACGATGCCGCTCGGCCGATTCTCGGGCAACCCGGCGCCCGCGGTGATCGTCGGGTTCGGCGAGGACGTCGCTTCCGACACGGTGAAGCGCAAAGTCCGCGGCCGCGTCTACGCGCGCGCCGATCGCGACGTCGGCTACCCCCATGACATCGACTCGGGCGATCTCGCGGCCGGTGCGCCCGTCATCGACGAGCGGACCGGGATCATCATCGGCGTACACACCGGAGCGGGACAGCGGCCCAATGCGATGATCAGCATGAACGACTGGCTGGAGTCCACGCTGCGCGCCGAGATGACGACGCCCGCAAACGGGGAACAGGCCGACGCGAAAGCGAATTGAGGGAAGAAGAAGAGAAGCGGTTAGCGGTTAGCGGTTAGCCGGGGAAAGAAGCGGATAGCGGATAGCGGATAGTTCAGAGAGCCCGCGCCATTCATTAGCGGCTTCGCAGCTCTGACACCGAAAAAACGTTGCGATCTGACTATCCGCTATCCGCTTCTCTCTAACCGCCAACCGCCATTAGACTTCCGCCATGGAGTCGCTGGTTTCGCCGCCGCCCGAACACATCGCCGCGCTGCGGCGAATGATCGAAGGCTGCCGGCGAGCCGTGTTCTTCACTGGTGCAGGCGTCAGCACCGAATCCGGCATTCCTGACTTCCGCAGCCCCGGCGGGTTGTGGAGCAAGATGCAGCCCATCTACTTCCAGGATTTCGTCGCCTCCGAGGCGGTGCGCCGCGAAGCGTGGCGGCGTCGCTTCGACAATCGCGACGGCTGGGTGGGCGCGCAGCCAAACCGCGGTCATCTCGTCGTCGCCCGCCTGGTGCGCGAAGGGCGCGCCAGCGCCGTCATCACGCAGAACGTGGACAACCTCCACCAGGCCTCGGGCGTGCCGGAGGACCGCGTGATCGAGCTGCACGGCAACGCCAGCTACGCCAAATGCCTGGACTGCGAGGTGCGCATCGAGCTGAGCGATATCGAGCGCGAATTCAGGGCCACGGGTTCCGTTGCGCCATGCCGCCGCTGCGGCGGGGTCATCAAATCGGCCACCATCTCCTTCGGTCAACGTATGCCGGAGGCGCCGATGCGGCGTGCGCTCGAAGCCACCATGCAGTGCGACCTGTTCATCGTGCTCGGCTCGTCCCTGTCGGTGTTCCCGGCGGCGGATTTCCCGGTCCATGCCAAACGCAACGGCGCTGTGCTGGCGATCATCAATCGCGAACCGACGCAGTTCGACGGACTCGCCGACCTGGTGATTCACGCCAGCATCGGAAAGACGCTCAGCGCAGCCTTGGGGGATGGAAGCGGATAGTTCAGAAACTGCGCCCGCTTTCTGACTATCCGCCATCAGCTATCCGCTTCTATCCCCGAGTCCCTATTCGCCATCCGCTATCCGCTTCCCGCCGAGATAGTCCACGGCCAAGGACATCATGGCGCGGCTCCCCACGGCAAGCGCGGGTTCGTGGATGTAGAAGAGCGGCGAATGGTTGGAGGGCGTGCTCGCCAGATCGGCGCCCGGCGGCGTAACGCCCAGGAAGAAGAACAGGCTCGGCGCCTCCTGGGCGTAGTACGCGAAGTCCTCGGCGCCGGTTTGCGGCGCAATCACCTGCACGCGTTCCGCTCCGGCCACGCGCCGCAGAGTCGGCAGCATGCGCTCGGTGAGCTGCGGATCGTTCTTCACGACCGGATTCGAACCTTTGCTCATGGTGACGATCGCCTCCGCACCGCTTGCGGCCGCGATGGCGCCCGCCGTGCGCTGCAACCGCCCGATGGCGTCGTTGCGCACGCCCGGGTCGAACGTGCGGATCGTGCCGAGCATCTCCAGGCGGTCGGGGATGATGTTGCTGCGCACGCCGCCGTCGATCTTGCCGACGGTCACCACGACCGGAAGCTCGGTGATGTCCATCTGGCGGCTGACGATGGTCTGCAGACCCATGACGATCTGCGCACCGGCGACGATCGGATCAACGCCCGACCATGGTCGTGAGCCGTGCGACTGGCGGCCGATGACTTCTATACGGAACGCATCCGAGCCCGCCATGAACGGACCGGAGCGGTAGCCGATCGCGCCGCTCGGCAGCGCGGCGGCCACGTGCAGCCCGAATACGGCCTCGGGTCTGGGATTCTCGAACAGACCTTCGCGCAGCATCATCGAGGCGCCGCCATCCTCACCTTCCGGCGCGCCCTCCTCCGCCGGCTGAAAAATGAACAGCACCTTGCCGGGCAAGTCCTTTCTGACCGAGGTAAGCGCCTGCGCCACCCCCATGAGTATCGCCACGTGAGCATCGTGGCCGCAGGCGTGCATGACGCCCACCTTCTTGCCGAGATACTCGGTCGTGACGGTGGACTTGAACGGCACGTCGACCTGTTCGGTCACCGGAAGCGCATCCATGTCGGCGCGCAGCGCAATCGTCGGGCCGGGCCGCCCGCCCTCGAGCACGGCTGTCACGCCGGTGTGCGCGACGCCGGTCTTCACCGGCAAGCCGAGCTTGCGCAGATGATCGGCCACCAGCTTCGAAGTACGAAACTCGCGATTGCTCAACTCGGGGTGCTGGTGAATGTCGCGCCGCCAGGCGATCACGTCGTCGTCCACGGCGCGAACCGCCTTCTCGATCTGCTCCGGGGATAGCTGGGCGTAGCCAGCGAACGGCGCCAGGCAGCAAAGCGCAGCGATGAGGGTGCGGAGTTTCATTGCAATGGACCTCGGGTTTCGTCCGATGACGGCGCAAGGATAGCGAATCATAGTCGCACGGCGTGGCGCGACGCGCCGTCCTCATCCGCAGCCGCGCCTGTCTGCCTATCCGCTATCCGCTTCTTTCACCGCAGCGCCCTCCACATACCGATCGAATCCCCCACTCATCTGGGCGCGCAGCGAGGCGCCGGCGCGCTCGATGAACATGACCGGCATGGTCAAATCGTCCGCCAGACGGCGCCCCTCCTGTGCGCCGAGCACGTTGTATGCCGTCGCCCAGGCGTCGCTCAGAGCGGCGCTCGGACTCACTACGACGACCGACGCCAAGGCGTGCTCCACGGGCCGCAGAGTGCCGGGATCGATGGTATGCGAGTAACGCCGCCCCTCGTGCTCGTAGTAGCGACGATAGTCTCCGGACGTCGCGACGGCGACGTCGGTCAGTCGCAGCGTGGCGTACAAACCCGAGCCCTCAAGCGGCCTCTCCACGGCGATCCGCCAGGCTTCGCCGTGCGCATTGCGGCCGCCCACGCGAATCTCGCCGCCTACATCGATCATGAAGTTCGCGACTCCGAGCGCCTGCAGTCGCTCGGCGATCAGGTCGACTGCGTATCCCGGCGCAACGCCGTTGAGATCGACTTCGAGCTCGGGATCGTCCTTGCGCAGCGCTGACGGCGTACTGCGGGCGTGCAGCTTTCTCCAGCCCGCACGGTCGCGCAGCGACGAGAGCGTCGATTGGTCGGGCGGCGTCGAGCGCGACTGTTCTGGCCCGAATCCCCAGGCCTCGACCAGCGGCGCGAGCGTAACGTCGAAGGCGCCGTGCGACTGTTCGCTGACGGTCAGCGCGATGCGCACGACCTGCGCGAGCTCCTCGGAAACAGCGAACCACTCCGTGCTGCGGCTCTCATTGAACCGCACGATCTCCGAGTCCGAGCGATAACCGGACATCGTGCGGTCCACGACCTCGAGCACGGAATCGATCGCCTCTTGCGCCTGCGCCTCCTGCTCGGCGCTGAGCGCCTGCGCGATCTTCACCGTATACGTCGAGCCCATCGTGAGACCCGAGCGCACCCACTCCTGCGGCGCGCGGCCGCAGCCCGCAATCGCGCAAAGCGCAATCAGCAGCGCCGCGCCGCCAAGCAGACTGCGGACCGGGCCAAACAAGGAACTGCAGCAACGTGAATACAAGGACGGGACCAGGCTCGCACGACCAATCCCGCAATGCTAACCCAGCGCATGGAGCGCGCGCTGCAGGCGCGCGCTGGGAGACCTGGAGATCAATCGAGGCGCCAGTGGACCCCGACGATGAGCTCTTCCTGCAGCTCGCGCGAGCCGCCGGCCACGAGGTCCATCTCGAACCAGCGCATGCCGATGAAAGCGATGATGCGCTCGGTGGCGCGTAACTCCGCCCTCGCCATCAGGTCGGTGACATTGTCCGCCGAGCCGAAGGTGAGAATATCGGGCGCATAATATGCGTGCCCGGCAAGCGCCACCGAACGGGCGCGCGCCACGTCGAAACGCGCTTCGACGCCAAGCGACAGGGCGAGCACGTCGTCGTCCTCGTTCTCGAGCAGCGCCGCATAAGCCCGCGGCCCGAAGCTCAGGCTCAGCCGACCAAGATCGAGATCGGCGGGCGCGAGCAGCCCGATCATGCCGACGATGTCGCGCTCCTCGCTCAGGAACACCCCCGCGGACAACTCGCCGCGCTCGATGTTCACCGGCCGAGCGTCTCTCAGATATTCCGCCTGCAGCGTTTCGTCGCTGAGCGTAAACTCCAGCGCAGGCAGTCCGGGTCGCTCCGCTCCCAGCGGCGACGCCTGTGCAAACGCCCCCGAGGACGCAAGAATGGATACACCGAACGCCAGAATGGCCGTCATGCGCATGACTCCGCTCCTCGAGCCGATTGAGGTTCGCGTGTACAAGCGGCGCGCGGGCTCAAAGTTCCCCTCACAAGTTGACCGTGCAACTCCAACAAGGTGTGTGCACCGCGGCCCGCGGCTTGTGCGCGCCGTCCTACCGGCGGCCAGACGCACTGAGTCGTCAACGGCGCTCCGGTCGAGCCTCCATCGGCGGTAGACGCACGATGCATACGGCGCATCCGCACCTGAGCCGAATCCTGCGTCGCGCCGCTCCCCGCCTGACGGCCGTGCTCGGCATCCTCGCGGTCTGCCTGGGCGCCACGTCCAAGTCGTGCCGACTCATCATGGACAACATCGAGAATCGCGACGGGCTGCAGTTCGCCGTTGCATTGTCGCTCCAGGACATCAACGGCGAGGCGACCGACACCTTCGAGGTCGGCGAACCGGTCCAGCTCGTGCTCACCGTGCGCAACGAGCTCGAGACGAGCGCAGTAGTGGAGTTCTCCACCGGCCGCACATTCGATTTTGTCGTACTCGAAAG
>JAVEVD010000080.1:0-6570 GCA_034005205.1 Steroidobacteraceae bacterium
TTCCACCACGGATCGCGCTCTACAGCCTCGCCTACTTCGTCCGCCTTTGCGTAGTTCTCCGCCAGTACGCGCTCGGTCTTGCTGGCGAGTTCCGTGAGGCCGAGTCTTTGGTAGCTTTCCGCCATGATCTCGAGTGCGCGTCGTACCTGCGGGGCTCCGTCGTAGTTCTCGATGGCGTACTTCGCGCGGTTGATGGCGCCCACGTAGGCGCCGCGCTTCAGGTAGTACTCTGCAACGTGCACCTCGTAGTTCGCGAGGCGGTTGCGGAGGAAGATCATCCGCTGTCGGGCGTCTTGCGCGTATTCGCTGTTCGGAAAGCGCTGCACGAGCGTCTGGAACGACTGGAACGAGCTGCGCGCATCGATCGGCGGGCGCTGTGTCAGGTCGGCGTTGAACCAGCGCTCCAGGAAGTTCGGATTGCGCTCGAACTGCACCAGCCCCTTGATGTAGTAGGCGTAGTCCACGCGCGGATGCGCCGGGTTTTCACGGATGAACTGGTCGGCCTGATCGATCGCCGCCTCCGGCTCGCGATTCTTGTAGTAGGCGTACATCAGGTCGAGCTGACCTTGGCGCGCCTGATTGCTGAACGGAAACCGCGCCTCGAGCTGCTCGTAGTAGGCGATCGCGTCGCGATAGTTGCCTGAGTCCGAGGCGCGCTTGGCCAGCTCGTAGAGCCGCTCGGGAGCGCTGATCTGCTCGCGACTGCGGTTGCCGCAGCCGCCGAGCCCGACGAGCAGCGCCAGCGTGGTCAGAACGAGGATGCGCGTGCGAGAATTCTTCGGCGTCATCGTAAGTCCGCTACAGGCGGGTCCGCAGCGGCGGTCCCGATAAAAGGCGGGGAGTATATCGTCTGCCGTCCGCACGCGAGCCTGCGTCGCATCTGGCCGCGGGGCGGCGCTCACCCGTTCGGCCGCCGGCGGGCGCGCCGCGGCCGGTTGCGCCAGGGTTGTCGGATCAGCCGACTCACCACCAGATTGGTCGGCGGTCGCGATCCCTAAGTTCCCGCCGAGCGGAGCAGTTGTCTGTTCATGGTCGATCAGATCCGCCATTCACTGATTATTCCCCACGAGAGCGCCGGCCAGCGCCTGGATCAGGCGTTGGCCGAGCAGCTCCGGGAGTACTCCCGCACCCGCATCAAGGAGTGGATCGAGGCGGGGCAGGTGTTGGTGAACGGCATGAAGCTACGGCCGCGGGACAAGGTGCTCGGCGGGGAGAGCGTGGAGGTGAACGCCGAGGCGCCCGAAGCGCTCGACGTCGCGCCCGAGCCGATCCGCCTCGAGCTGGTGCACCAGGATCGCGACGTCCTGGTGATCAACAAGCCGCCGGGACTGGTCGTGCATCCTGGAGCGGGCAACCCCGCCGGAACCCTGCAGAACGCGCTGCTGCACTTCGATCCGCGGCTGGCGCAAGCGCCGCGCGCGGGGATCGTGCACCGATTGGACAAGGAGACCAGCGGCTTGATGGTCGTGGCGCGCAACCTGGAGGCGCACACGGCGCTGGTGCGAGCCATCGAAGCTCGCGAGGTCGAGCGCGAATACGAAGCGGTCTGCGTCGGCGTCATGACCGGCGGCGGGACCGTCGATGCGCCGATCGGGCGCCACCCAGTGGATCGCGTCCGCATGGCCGTGCGGCAGGACGGACGCGCAGCGGTCACGCACTATCGGGTGATCAAACGCTTCCGCGGACACACGTATACGAGACTGAAGCTCGAGACGGGTCGCACCCATCAGATCCGCGTCCACATGGCGTATATCAAGCACCCGCTGGTGGGCGACAGGGTCTACGGCGGGCGGCTGCTGCTGCCCAAGGGAGCTACTCCTGAACTGGTCGAAGTCTTGCGCGCTTTTCGCCGCCAAGCTCTGCACGCGGCGCGGCTGGCGTTCGAGCATCCGCGTACGGGAGAGCTCGTCGAGTGCGTCGCTGCGCTGCCGGCGGACATGCAGTTGCTGCTCGGGGCGCTGGAGCGCGATGAGAAGGCTGCGCGACAGAACTGAGTCCGGCCGGGCCATTTCCTGCGAGAGGCGGCGATGAACGATCCCAGGACGCCGCGGGCCGTGAGCTGGCTGGAGCCGCAGTGGCCGGCTCCGCCGGGGGTGCGCGCCGCGGCCACGCTGCGTTTCGGCGGCGTCAGTTCAGGGCCCTACGCCAGCCTCAATCTGGGCGCGCATGTGGGCGACGATCCCACGGCGGTGGCGGAGAATCGCCGCCGCCTCACCGCCGCTCTGGAGCTGCCATCGGAACCTGTGTGGCTCGATCAGGTGCACGGCGCTACAGTCGTCGCAGCGGGCGAGTACGACGCTCCACCCACGGCGGACGCTTGCGTTGCACTTGCGCCCGGACGCGTTTGCGCCGTGCTTACTGCGGATTGCCTGCCCGTCCTGTTTTGCGATCGCGCCGGCGAACGCGTAGGCGCAGCGCACGCGGGCTGGCGCGGATTGGCCTGCGGCGTGCTCGCAAGCACTGTCCAGGCGCTGGGCGTCGGACCGGAGAATCTCATCGCCTGGCTCGGGCCGGCTATCGAGCCCGAAGCGTTCGAGGTCGGCGCCGACGTGCGCGAGGCTTTCCTGGCGCGTGATCGGCGCAGCGCACAGGCGTTCACTGCGAACCAGCGCGGCCGCTGGCAGGCGGACATCTACGGTCTGGCCCGCCTGGAGCTGAGCAGGCTCGGAGTGACGCGCGTGTATGGCGGCGGGCTGCGCTGCCACGGCGATCACGAGCGTTTTTTTTCCTACCGCCGCGATGGGCGGACCGGGCGTATGGCGACGCTGATTTGGCGGGAGTGAGGAGCAGGAGCCGCTGCGCTTGGCTCGAAAGCGCTGCGGCGGTTTCGTCCTCGCGGCGGGCGACGCTCGGACCGCTTGACGAGCGTGCTACGCTGGTTCGGTTCACAGCCAACAACACCAACGCGCGGCGTTTGAAAGCCGCGCCGTTCCGGAATACATGCCGCTGCTCGCCTGGATCCTCGTTTTCACTGCGCTCGGTGGAGCGCTGAGCGCTCTGGCGGCCTCTCTATTTCTCGTGGCGCCGGAACGCGTGCGCGCCCGGTTGTTGCCGCACCTGGTGAGCTTTGCGACAGGCGCATTGCTGGGCGCCGCGCTGCTGGGCCTGCTGCCGCACGCCATCGAGGGCGCCGGCGCGGAAAACACTCATGCGGTCGGACTCGCACTGCTTGCCGGCCTGTTGATCTTCTTCGTACTCGAAAAGCTGGTCTTATGGCGTCACTGTCATCACGACGAGTGTGAAGCTCACGTGGCGGCTCCTGTTCCTGCCTCGCATGTCCATGCCTCGCATGGGCGCGCGCACGATCATTACGACAGCCGCGCCGAGGCTGTCGCCCACCACAACCGGGACGTAGCTTCCGCGCGGCTCATCCTGATCGGCGACAGCTTCCACAACGTGCTCGACGGCGTGCTCATCGCGGCCGCGTTCATGACGGACGTGCATCTCGGCGTGGTGACCGCCTTGGCCGTCATCGCCCACGAGATTCCGCAGGAAATCGGCGACCTGGCGATCCTGCTGAACAGCGGCATGTCCCGCCGGCGGGCGCTGACGCTCAATCTGCTGACCAGCGTGAGCTCGGTGCTGGGCGGAGCGTCGGCCTACTTTGCGTTCTCGCAGATCGAGGCGATGCTGCCGTACGCCCTCGCCATAGCGGCGTCGAGCTTCTTGTACGTCGCGGTGGCGGATCTCATCCCCGGACTACACCGGCGCGTCGATCCGGGATCCGCGGCCGGCCAGCTGGCGTTCATAATGGCGGGCGTGGCGCTGATCTACCTCAGCCATCACCTGGCGCATTAGCGCCGCCGGTCTCCTGCGTCGGTCCCTCCCGGGAATGCAGGGCGGGCGCGCTGGCCCGGAGTTCAGAGGATTCATCCCTGCCTTTGCGGGAGAGGCGCCGGGTGGGCGCTGGTCCCAGTCGGAAGATCCATGCTCGCGGGAGGACAGTAGGGCGACCGATCACCAGCCTCGCGAATGCACCCCTCGATGGCGAAGGCCGTTCCGTTGAATTACGGAGAGACGCGCCCCAGATCGCTGCTAACTTTACCTACTCCCGATTGGATTGGCTGCGTGCGGCTCAAATCGCCCGCCTCGCGAGGTTGCTTCGATGCGCATGGATAAACTGACCAGCAAATTTCAGCTCGCCCTGGCGGACGCCCAGTCGCTCGCCGTAGGACGCGATCATCAGTACATCGAGCCGCTGCACGTGTTGACGGCGCTGCTCGACCAGCAGGGCGGCTCGGTGCGCCATCTGCTCGACAAGGCGGGGGCGAACGTGAACCTGTTGCGCTCGCAGGCGGGCGAAGCGCTGGATCGTCTTCCCAGGGTCGAGGGCGCGGCGGGCGAGGTTCACATTTCCAATGAGCTCGGCCGCATTTTCAACGTCATGGACAAGATCGCCCAGAAGCGCGGCGATCAGTACATCTCGAGCGAGTTGTTCGTGCTCGCTGCGCTCGAGGACAAGGGCTCGCTCGGGGCGCTGCTGCGCAACGCGGGCGTGGTCAAAGGCGCGGTGGAGAAAGCCATCGAGGATGTGCGCGGCGGAGAGAAGATCACCGATCCGAACGCCGAAGAGAGCCGCCAGGCGCTCGAGAAATACACCATCGATCTGACTGAGCGCGCCGAGCAGGGCAAGCTCGATCCGGTCATCGGCCGCGACGACGAGATCCGTCGGACAGTGCAGGTGCTGCAGCGTCGCACCAAGAACAATCCGGTGCTGATCGGCGAGCCGGGCGTCGGCAAGACTGCGATCGTCGAAGGGCTCGCCCAGCGAATCGTGAACGGTGAGGTGCCGGAGGGGCTGCGCAACAAGCGCATTCTCGCGCTCGACATGGGCGCGCTGATCGCGGGCGCGAAATACCGCGGCGAGTTCGAGGAGCGCCTCAAGGCGGTGCTCAACGATCTCGCGAAGCAGGAAGGTCAAATCATCCTGTTCATCGACGAGCTGCACACCATGGTCGGCGCCGGCAAAGCCGAGGGCGCCATGGACGCCGGCAACATGCTCAAGCCCGCGCTGGCGCGCGGCGAGCTGCATTGCGTGGGCGCCACCACATTGGATGAATACCGCAAGTACGTCGAGAAGGACGCCGCCCTCGAACGCCGCTTCCAGAAGGTGCTGGTGGGCGAGCCTTCGGTCGAGGACACCATCGCGATCCTGCGCGGCCTGAAGGAGCGTTACGAGGTCCACCACGGCGTGGAGATCACCGACCCGGCGATCGTCGCCGCGGCCACACTCTCGCATCGTTACATCAGCGACCGTCAGCTTCCGGACAAGGCGATCGACCTCGTCGACGAGGCCGCCTCGCGCATCCGCATGGAGATCGACTCCAAACCCGAAGAGCTCGACCGGCTCGAACGACGCATCATTCAGCTCAAGATCGAGCGCGAGGCGCTCAAGAAGGAAACCGACGAGGCGTCAAGAAGGCGGCTCGCGACGCTGGATGAGCAGCTCAGCGGACTCGAGCGCGAATATTCCGATCTCGAGGAGATCTGGAAGGCCGAAAAGGCTTCCCTGCAGAGCTCCGCGCACATCAAGGAGGAGCTGGAGCGCGCTCGCCTGGAGCTGGAAACCGCTCGGCGCGCGCAGGATCTCGGACGCATGTCGGAGTTGCAGTACGGCCGCATTCCCGAGCTCGAGCGGCGCCTGGCGCAGGCCACCCAGGCCGAGCAGCAGGAAACCAAGTTGCTGCGCAACAAGGTGACGGACGAGGAGGTGGCTGAGGTCGTCTCCAAGTGGACCGGCATCCCCGTCTCGAAAATGCTCGAAGGCGAGAAGGACAAGCTCCTGCGCATGGAGGAGGCGATCGGTAAACGCGTCATCGGCCAGAGCGAGGCGGTTCGTGCGGTGTCTGACGCGATCCGCCGCTCGCGCGCCGGGCTGTCCGATCCCAATCGGCCGAACGGTTCTTTCCTGTTTCTTGGGCCGACGGGCGTCGGCAAGACCGAGCTCTGTAAGGCGCTCGCGGAGTTCCTCTTCGACACGGAGGAGGCGATGGTGCGCATCGACATGTCCGAGTTCATGGAGAAGCACTCGGTCGCGCGGCTGATCGGCGCGCCTCCGGGCTACGTAGGATACGAGGAAGGCGGTTATCTCACCGAAGCAGTGCGCCGCCGGCCTTACTCCGTGCTGCTGCTCGATGAGGTCGAGAAGGCGCACCCGGACGTGTTCAACGTGCTCTTGCAGGTGCTCGATGACGGTCGGCTGACCGACGGCCAGGGGCGCACGGTCGATTTCCGCAACACCGTGATCATCATGACTTCGAATCTCGGCTCGCACGTCATCCAGGAGCTGGCGGGCGAGGCGAACTACGAGAAGATGAAATCGGCCGTGATGGAGATCGTGCAGCAGCACTTCCGCCCGGAGTTCATCAACCGCGTGGACGACATCGTGGTGTTCCACCCTCTGGGCCGCGAGCAGTTGCGTGCGATCGTGGACATTCAGCTCGGCTACCTGCGCAAGCGACTGGCCGACCGCGATATCGAGCTGGCGCTCGACGACGCAAGCAAGGACTTGCTGGGCGAGGCGGGCTTCGATCCAGTCTACGGCGCGCGCCCCCTCAAGCGGGCGATCCA
>JAVEVD010000080.1:6670-13434 GCA_034005205.1 Steroidobacteraceae bacterium
CCGCCCACCGCTTCTCTCCGGCTTGAAGATCGCGCGGTCGGCCCTATGATCCGGCTCGCCGTTTCGCGCCACGAGAACAATCAGATGCCTTTTTACGAGTACGAGTGTTCAGCTTGCAAGTTCTATGTCGAAGCTTTGCAGAAGATATCTGATCCGCCGTTGCGGAAATGTCCGAGCTGCAACAAGTCGGCCCTGAAGAAGCTGGTGTCCGCGCCGGTGTTCCGGCTGAAGGGCGGCGGCTGGTACGAAACCGATTTCAAATCCGACAAGGAGGACAAGCGTAACCTGGCCGACCGTGAGGAGCCCTCGGAGGGCAAGAAGGATGAGGGCAAGACGGACGCTCCGACCGAATCGGCCAAGTCCACGGAAAAGGCTGGCGGAAGCAGGACCGCGGACAAGAGCACGCCGGAGGTGAAGACGAAGGCGAAGGCGAAGCCCGTGGCGAAGCCCCGGCCGCAAGCGAAAGCGAAGACGAAGTCGAAGCCGGCGGCCAAGAAGAAGGTTAAGAGGTAGGACTGAGAGAGGCGGGCCGGCCGGTTTTCCGCGGCCGCATGGCTCGGCTCCGGGCGGGCGGCGTCAACGGCGGCGCTCGGCGCCCAAACTTGCAAACCTGACCCCGCAAGCCCCTCCTTCCTTGCGCCTCCTCCGGGTGCTCCGTAACATCGCGCGTCCCGCACCGGGCCGCGCGGCGGCTAGGGCGCGGCCTTATCCCGTGTTTCGCCGAGCCGTTTCCCCATGCGTTCTCATTATTGCGGTCAGGTCAACGAGTCCCTCATCGGCCAGGAGGTCAGCGTCGCCGGTTGGGTGCACCGCCGCCGCGACCACGGCGGGGTGATCTTCGTCGATCTCCGCGACCGCGAGGGGCTGCTGCAGATCGTCTTCGATCCGGAAGCGAAAGACGTTTTCGTCGCCGCCGAGCGTCTGCGCAGCGAGTTCTGCGTGCGCATCCGAGGCTCGGTGCGCTCACGTCCCCCGGGCACGGCGAACGAGCACCTCGCTTCCGGACAGGTGGAGCTGCTGGCCCGGGAGCTCGAGATCCTGAGCCGCAGCGAGACGCCGCCTTTCCATCACGACGAGGCGGCCAACGAAGAGCTGCGCCTCAAGTACCGCTACCTGGATCTACGCCGCGACGTGATGCAGAAGCGCCTGCGGTTGCGCCACCAGGTCACCCGTGCGATGCGCGGTTGGCTCGATGAGCACGGCTTCATCGACATCGAAACTCCGATGCTCACCAAGGCGACGCCCGAAGGCGCTCGCGACTACCTCGTGCCGAGCCGTACGCATCCCGGTCAGTTCTTCGCACTGCCGCAGTCGCCGCAGCTGTTCAAGCAGCTGCTGATGGTGAGCGGTTTCGATCGCTATTATCAGATCGTGCGCTGTTTCCGCGACGAGGATTTGCGCGCCGAGCGCCAGCCAGAGTTCACGCAGCTCGACATCGAGACCTCGTTCCTCGCCGAAGAGCAGATCATGCAGCTCATGGAGGAGTTGATGCGCCACGTCTTCAGGACGGCGCTCGGCGATGAGCTGCCGAATCCATTCCCGCGGATCACGTACGCGGAAGCGATGCGCCGCTTCGGCTCCGACAAGCCCGACATGCGCATCCCGCTCGAAATGGTCGACGTCGCGGATCTGGTGCGCGACTGCGAGTTCAAAGTGTTCGCCGGCCCCGCCGCGGATCTGGCGGGGCGCGTCGCCGCGCTGCGCGTGCCCGAAGGCGGGCAGAGGATGACCCGCAAGGAGATTGACGACTGCACCGCGTTCGTCGGGCGCTATGGCGCCAAGGGGCTCGCGTACATCAAGGTGAACGAGAAAGCGAAGGGCCGTGACGGCCTGCAGTCGCCGATCCTGAAGTTCCTGAGCGACGCCGCCATACAGGGCATTCTCGAGCGCACGTCCGCTGCAGACGGCGACCTGATCTTCTTCGGCGCCGACAAGGCGAAGGTGGTCAACGATTCGCTAGGCGCACTGCGCGTCAAGATCGGCCATGATCTCGGCATGACGCAGATCGGCTGGCGTCCGCTCTGGGTGGTGGACTTTCCCATGTTCGAGTGGGATCCGCAGGCCAAGCGCTGGATAGCGCTGCACCATCCGTTCACGGCGCCGCGCGTCGACGACGCGTCTGCACTGGTCGCCGATCCGGCGAACGCGCTGTCCAAGGCCTACGACATGGTGTTGAACGGGTCGGAGATCGGCGGCGGCTCCGTACGTATCCACCGGCACGACGTGCAATCGACGGTGTTCGACCTGCTCGGGATCGGTCCCGAGGAAGCACAGGCGAAGTTCGGCTTCCTGCTCGAGGCGCTCAAGTACGGCGCGCCGCCGCACGGCGGCATCGCGTTCGGGCTGGACCGCATCGTGATGTTCATGGCCGGCACGGACAGCATCCGCGACGTCATTGCGTTCCCGAAGACGCAGACCGCGGCGGACCTGATGACCAATGCGCCGACGCCCGTGGACGAGCAACAACTGAACGAACTGCACATTCGCTTGAAGCTGCCGGTCAAGGCGGACTGACGATACCCGCTCGCAGCTGCGCATGGCCGAGCCCACTATTATCCTCGTGCACGGCCTGTGGATGTCGGGCTTCGAGCTGAACGTGCTGCGGCATAGAATGGAGTCGCACTCCTTTCGTGTCGCTGCGTTCTCTTATCCTTCGCTCAGCGGCGCGATGGCGGATCACGTCGCGAGCCTCATCGAGTTCGCGCGCGCACAGCAGGCCGAGCAGGTTCATTTCATCGGGCATAGCCTGGGCGGACTCGTGATCCTGCGTGCGCTCGAGTCGACGGACGATCTTCCCTCCGGCCGCGCGGTGCTGCTCGGTACGCCCTTGCAAGGCTCGAGGGCCGCTCAGAGCGTGGCTCGTATGCTGCCGTTCGGCAAAGCGATCCTCGGCTCGGCGGTCAATGAAGAATGCATCGACTGCCCCCCGCGCCGCTGGTCTGGTCGCCGCGACGTCGGCGTGATCGCCGGCTCGATGAAGCTAGGGCTCGGTCGCCTGTTCGCCCACCTGGAAACCGAGCACGACGGCACCGTCATGGTCTCTGAAACCCTGCTGCCGGGCGCCAAAGATCATATCGTCCTCGCCGTGACCCACACGGGGATGCTGTTCTCCGCCGAAGTCGCCGAGCAGGCGGCGCACTTTCTGAAGCACGGCGCATTCAAGCGCCCGGAAACCTGACCAAGCCATCATCGTCCTTGCTGCGCGCGCGCGACGGTCATCGATCATGTCGCTAGTGTCGTGTTGAGGCGGTCTCGCCGTGTGACGCTCGGGACCGGTAACGTGACGCCATTCATGGCTGTCGCGGTTGCACAACCATTACGCTTGCGCCGCCTGCTGCTGTAGTGGCTGCATGGATCAATAAACAACAAGGTTGGGAGTTCATGATGATCACGAAGAAGTTCGGCGCGCCGGCGCTGCTGCTGGGTTCTGCAGTTTTCCTGCACGCCGGTCTGGCCCAGGCGGAGGGGCAGGGTTTCTACTTCAGCGGCGGCGTGGGTCAATCCACGATGGATATCAGCAAGGGCGACTTGGACGACGAACTGGGCTACGTGCTGGAGGACGATTTAGGGCTGGACATACTTGACGGCGGTTCCAAGCTCGACGACAGCGATACGGCGCTCGGCCTCACCGTCGGCTACAAGTTCTCTCCGTACCTCGCGCTCGAAGTCGCTTACCTGCATCTGGGTGAAGCGAGCTACAAGGCGGGCGTGACGGTCACGGATGGCGTGGACCAGTACGATCTCGATGCGCGCATAACCGCCGAGTCCAAAGGGCCGGCGCTGTCGGCGCTCGGCCTGTGGCCGGTCAGCGATGCATTTGATCTGTACGCCCGACTCGGCGTGTACTTCGGCGACACAGATCTCAAGATGACTGTCTCCGACGGAGTGGATTCCCTCAGCGTTGGGGCGTCGGGCAGCTCGCAGGATCTGCTATACGGAGTGGGCGCCAACTGGAACATCAATGAGCGCTGGTCGCTGCGCCTGGATTATCAGATGTTCAAGGACGTGGGCGATGAGGACAAGACCGGCGAGACGGACATCGACATGATCTCGCTGGGCGTGTTCTTCAGACTCTGAGATTCGCCCGTAATCCGAAGAGCGCGGACGTAAGTCCGCCTCTTCCACTCTAGGGAGCTTCTAATCCACTCTTGCTTCCATGATATCGATGCACTAGCCCTTGCATTACGGGTATTTCTTCGACTTGCATCATCAAGGTAGCAGGCATCAGAGCTTCCCTGGGCCGCTCAGAGCAGTTTTCGCAGCTCGTACAACGTCGCGAGCGCATCCCGAGGCGATAACGCATCCGGATCGAGGCTCTGCAGTTTCTCGATGACCGGATGGGTCGCGGGCTCTTCCGCGAAAGCGAGCGCCAGTTCCTGCTGCGGCTTCGGCGCGTGTGCGGCCGCTGAGCGGCGTTCGAGCTCCCGCAGGTACTTGCGCGCCGAAGAGATCACCCTCGGCGGCACGCCGGCCAGGGCCGCGACCTGCAGGCCGTAGCTCTGATTCGCCGGGCCTTCCTTCACCGTATGCAGAAAGATGAGCTTGTCGCCGTGCTCCGTGGCGTCGAGGTGCACGTTCGCGCAGTTCTCGAGCTCACTCGCCAGTGAAGTCAGCTCGAAATAGTGCGTCGCGAACAGCGTGAACGCACGTATGTGTCGCGCCGTGTGATTTGCGCAAGCCCAGGCGAGCGAAAGACCGTCGTAGGTGCTCGTGCCGCGGCCGATCTCATCCATGAGCACCAGGCTCTGATCCGTCGCATTGTTCAGGATGTTGGCCGCCTCGGTCATCTCCAGCATGAAAGTGGAGCGGCCGCCGGCGAGATCGTCGGAGGCGCCGATCCGCGTGAACACGCGATCCACCGGCCCGACGCGCGCCGCCCTGGCGGGCACGTAGCAGCCCATGCGCGCAAGGATCACGATGAGCGCCGTCTGTCGCATGAACGTCGATTTGCCGCCCATGTTGGGCCCGGTGATGATCAGCATGCGGCGCTGATCGTTCAGCGCCAGATCGTTGGGCACGAACGGCTGATCGATGAAGCGCTCCACCACCGGATGCCGGCCCTCGAGGATCTCTATCACCGGTTCGTCCGTCAGCTCGGGAGGCGCATACCGCAGCGTGACCGCACGCTCGGCCAGATTCGCCAGCACATCGAGCGAGGCGAGCGCCGCGGCGGTCTCTTGCAGACGATCAAGCCGCTCTATGAGTTGATCCAGCACCTCATCGTAGAGCTGCTTCTCGCGCGCCAGCGCACGGTCGCGGGCGCTCAGCACCTTGTCCTCGAACTCCTTCAGTTCGGGCGTGATGTAGCGCTCGGCGTTCTTCACCGTCTGGCGACGGTGATAGTCCGGCGGAACCTTGTCCGCCAGGCTGCGATTGATCTCGATGTAGTAGCCCTGCACGCGGTTGTAGCCGAGTCGGAGGTTCGCGATGCCGGTGCGTTCGCGCTCGCGCATCTCCAGGTCGAGCAGGTACTGATCGGAATGCTCACTGATCCGTTTCAGCTCATCAAGATCGGCGTCATAACCTGCGGCGATGACCCCGCCTTCGCGCAGGATCGGCGGCGGCGATTCCACGAGTGCGCGCAGCAGCAGGTCATGGCTTTCCGGATGCGTGCCCGCCTGCAACGCGAGCCGCTGTATCAACGGCGAATCGATCTGCGACAGCACCTGGTGGAGATGCGGCAGTCGCCCAAGCGCCTCGCGCAATTGAACAAGATCGCGCGGCCGCGCCGTCTTGAGAGCTACACGCGCCAAGCCGCGCTCGATATCGCCCACGTGGCTCAGCACCTCGTGGACGTGTACGTACGCGCCGCTTTCGATCAGTGCGCCCACGGCCTGCAGGCGAAGCTCGATCGTGCGCCGATCGCGCAGCGGCCGATGCAGCCAACGGCGCAGCTCGCGTCCGCCCATCGCGGTCGCCGTCTGATCGAGCACTGCGGCCACCGTGCACTCGGGGCGATCTGCGAGACTGACGTCGAGCTCCAGATTTCGTCTCGTCGCCGCATCGAGCAGCACAGCTTCGGTGCGCTCTTCAGTGCGCAGGCTGCGCAAGTGCGGCAGCGCAGCTTTTTGCGTCTCGCGCACGTAATGGATGAGACAGCCGGCGGCGCGAACGGCGAGCCGGCGCTCGGCGCACCCGAATCCACTCAAGTCGCGCGTCGCGAACTGCTCGCAGAGCGTGCGCGTTGCGCTTTCCAGGTCGAAATGCCAGATGGGGCGCTCGCGTACGAATGTCGGGAGCGCCGGACGCATCGTCTGTTCGGGCGTGAGCACTTCGGCCGGACGCAGACGCTCCAGTTCGCCCGACAACGCTTCTTCGCCTTCGGCTTCTAGTACGCAGAAGCGGCCGCTCGAGAGTTCGAGCCAGGCCAGGCCGAACCGATCGTTTTCGCGGTACAGGGCGGCGAGCAGAGCGTCGCGCCGCTCTTCCAAGAAAGCGTCGTCGGTCACCGTGCCGGGCGTGACTACTCGCACCACCTGGCGCTCGACCGGCCCCTTCGATTTCGCCGGATCGCCGATCTGTTCGCAAATGGCGACGGATTCGCCGCTTCGCACGAGTTTGGCGATGTAATTCTCCGCGCTGTGATACGGCACTCCCGCCATCGGGATCGGCTGCCCGGCCGACTGGCCGCGCGCTGTCAACGTAATGCCCAGCAGCCGCGCCGCACGCTTCGCATCCTCGAAGAACAGCTCGTAGAAATCGCCCATGCGGTAGAAGAGCAGTACGTCCGGGTGCTGCGCTTTGAGGCGCAGGTACTGCTGCAT